>NZ_JABVCQ010000014.1 GCF_014145225.1 Thiospirillum jenense | reverse complement strand
TGATTTTAACTAAAAATAGATTCACTAAATATTTAAGTCATCTCCGCACAAAAATCTAAAAATAAACTATTAACAAGTGAACAAAAAACGACTAATAAACAGCTTGCCTCAGAGCGTATTTTTGTTGAGCATAGTATTGCTGGATTAAAGCGATTTCGTATTCTTTCAAATCGGCTTCGTATTCATAACTTTGATTTGTATGACAAAATTCTCGGCGTTTGTGCTGGACTATGGAATTTTAACCTAGCTAACTCGCTGATTTTGTTAGTTAAAACAACTCTAATAAACCCGCCGTTTTATTAACAGGAATCATCATGGGTGTATTATCATTTTTCCACCGCGCCCGCCCGCGTCGCCAAGAGCCGCATTTGACGTCGCCCCCGTCAGTTGATGATCCGCCCGCGCCAGCCAACGCCCTGCTGGTTTTGCCGACCACCAATCTGCCGCCGCCGCTGGATGCCGCGCCCGAACTGCCCGACGCGCTGCCGTCCTTGACCGCCGAAGCGGATGTGATCGCTTACCTGCAAGATCGCGGCAAGTTGACGGCGGGGGATTTGGCACGCGCCCGCAAGTTGGCGGAGGACAGCGGCGATGCGCTGCGCTACCTGCTGGTGCGATTGGGACTGGTATCTGACCGTGACATGGCGGCGGCGATGGCGCAGATTTTGGCGCTGCCGCTGGTCAAAACCGAGGATTACCCCGAGCAGCCGGTGGGCGATCCCGAAGCGCCGCTGCTGCATCACTGCCTGCGATTTCTCAAGGACGCACACATCGTGCCGCTGGCGGAAGATGACGCGGGGTTAATTCTCGCCGTTGCCGATCCGCTGGATGAATTCGCCGCCCGAGCCGTCGCGTTGGCGGCCGAGCGCCCGGTGCAGTTGCGCATCGGCTTGACCAGTGACATTGACGCGGCGCTGGAGCGGTTGTACGAGCAGCCGCAGCGCCCGGCCACCGAGGATGAATTAACCGCCGAATTTGGCAATTTCAGCGAAGAAGACATCGAACATTTGCGTGATCTGGCGAGTGAAGCGCCGGTGATTCGGCTGGTCAACCAGATTTTGCAGCGGGCGGTCGAGTCGCGGGCGTCAGATGTCCACATCGAACCGTTCGCCGATGAACTCAAGGTGCGCTATCGAATTGACGGGATTTTGAAAGAAACTGAATCGCCGCCGGTGCGCTCAACTGCCGCGGTGATTTCGCGCATCAAAATCATGGCGAAATTGAACATTGCCGAGCGCCGCTTGCCGCAGGACGGGCGCATTCCGCTGCGGGTACAGGGGCGGGAGTTGGATTTGCGCGTCTCCACCGTGCCGACGCTGTTTGGCGAAAGTGTGGTGATGCGGTTACTCGACAAGGAAAGTGTGAAATTTGATTTTGACGCGCTGGGATTTGACGGCCCGCCGCGTGAACGTCTGCTGGCGGTGTTGGAACAACCGTACGGCATTTTTCTCGTCACCGGCCCGACCGGCAGTGGTAAAAGTACCACGCTCTACACCGCGCTCAGTCGCCTAAATACCCAAGAGCGCAAAATTATTACGGTCGAAGACCCCATCGAATATCAGGTCGCCGGCATCAACCAAATTCCCGTCAAAGCCTCGATTGGCATGACCTTTGCCGGCGCGTTGCGGGCAATTGTCCGCCAAGACCCGGACATCATCATGGTCGGTGAAATGCGCGATCTGGAAACCGCCCGCATCGCCGTGCAATCCGCGTTGACCGGTCACGTCGTGCTGTCCACCTTGCACACCAATGATGCGGCGAGCGGCGTGACGCGGTTGCTCGACATGGGCGTTGAAGATTACCTGCTGACCTCGACCGTCAACGGCATCTTGGCGCAGCGGCTGGTGCGGCGGCTGTGTCCGCATTGCCGCGAGCAATACGACGCCCGCGCTGAACTGGCGGCGCGTTTTGACCAATTACCGGGGCGGCGGCGCGGTGAACCGGTGCAATTGTATCGTGCCGTCGGCTGCAAACAGTGTAACAACAGCGGCTATCGCGGGCGGCTGGTCATTGCCGAAGCATTAGTAATGAGTGAACGTATTCGGAAAGCGGTGTTATCACACGCCACCGCGTCGGCCATTCAATCCATTGCGATTAAAGAAGGCATGATGACGCTGTATCAAGATGGCTTGCGTAAAGCATTAGACGGGCGCACCACAATTGAAGAAGTGTTGCGCGTGGCGGAGGAATTAAAAACCGAGGTGGAATAGGCGTGTGAGTGACGCAGTTTAAATGTCAACGTGTTGATTTATCAAGCAAAAGTACGTTCCCATGCTGGCGCGTGGGAACGATCAACTGCATCACTCCTGCACTTAAAATCCCACGCGCAACGCGCCAGTTTTATTTATGATGAGTGAGGTTGACAATCATGCACTGGCAAGAAGTCTGCAATCATCCCGCCCTGCACGATTTACCTTTCAAAATTGAATTAAACGAATGGGGACAGGTCTTAATGTCACCAGTCAAAGTGCGCCACTCGGCATTACAAGGCGCAATTGCCCGTGCATTACCCGCCAGTGGCGTCGTATTATTAGAATGCGCAATTGCCACCACCAAAGGCACAAGAGTTGCTGATGTGGCGTGGTGTTCTGCCGCCCGCTTTCAACAGATACACACAGAAACAGAATGCTCGATTGCACCCGAAGTGTGTATTGAAGTCATTTCGGCCGGCAATACGGCAATGGAAATGCGCGAGAAAACTGCGTTATATTTTGCCGCCGGTGCGCTCGAAGTGTGGCTGTGTAATGATGATGGTGTGCTGCAATACTTTAATCCGCACGGGCAATTAACACAGTCGCATTTAATCCCGACCTTTCCGCAGCGCGTCATCATCACGCCGCCTTGTGAATAAAACCCGCACCACACTGCCGAGCGGCAGGCGCTTTGGTGTTAATAACATCAGCGATCTTACTTGATAAATCAACGGCTTAACAGTTGAACTGCGTCAGTCTTGCTGCATTGCCGTATTCGCGGACATGAGGAGAAATGCAGTTTTAATAACAGTGAATGATGATGCGAGTTAATTGCGGGAGTTACGCAGTTCACAGGTTAACTTTGATTTATGGAAAAAGAGCGCGTTCCCACGCCGGCGCGTGAGAACGATCAAAAACCCAACTGCGTCACGCCCAAATTAATCATTTCAACAGTGAGGCCTAAATCGTGGAAGCACTCAAACTGTACACCCTGACCGACTTGCTCAACACGCCCGCCGACCGCGTCGAGTTAATTGACGGCACCATCGTTCAGCGCCCGATGGCACGGATGGAACATGGCTTGGTGCAGCATCGCGCATCGGTTGAGCTTGGTCCGTTTGATCGGCCGACCGGCCCCAGCGGCTGGTGGATCGCCACAGAAGTCAGCGTCCACTACGCTGCGCACCAATGTCCCACCCACGATCTGGCCGGCTGGCGCAAAGAACGCTTGCCGCACCGCCCGAGCGGCGTGGTCGAACTGGCGCCAGATTGGGTGTGCGAAATCGTCTCACCCGGGCATGAGCGCAAGGACACGCTGACGTTATTTCTGCTGTTGCAACGCCAGCAAGTGCCGTACTACTGGTTAATTTGGCCGGAAGAGCGCGCACTGGTCGCGTGGCACTTAGACGGCGGCAGTTACAAGGTGATTGCCAGTTGTACCGCCCCGAACGCCGCCGAGCAAAAACAGCGCATCCCGCCGTTTGACGCCATCGAGCTTGATCTGGGCTACATCTTGGGCGACGCGGGTGCGGGCTGATGACCGGTGCCGATAACGCAATTAAAAAACCGCCCCCGCCGGCGGTTGCCACATAGTATTCAATAAACTGTGTTTTGCTTAACATAGTTGAGGAATTCTCATCTACAGAGAACCACTTTGACAGTGCAAAAATCCGTCGTTATTCTAAACAGAGCAGCTCGTAACTTAATGGCGATAACCAAGCGCGTGCTACTCAATCATGCTCTTTAACAAGTTCGAGTATGCGGTTGCCAGCACAAGTTGCTGGCGTAAAACTTGAAACGTATCAAAGAGTTCGCGCTGTAAAAACATCTGTTTTTGCAGCCTTGGTAGATACACCCCAGTCTGCGGACTGGCAGTTAAGCGTTACTGAGCATTGCTCAGTAATGCTTAAGAAAAATGTATCGGCAGCGGGTGCATGATCCACCGTTTTTTTCAATTGATAAAGATAATTCACCCCGCCGAGCTGCCGCATTTGCCGCCGAATCCACGCAGCGCGGCGCTTGACCTGTGGCGACGGCGCCTCAATGCGGTAGATGTTGGGATTGGGCAACACTGCCGCCAGCAACGATGCTTGGTGCTGAGTAAGTTGGTGGGCGGCGCGGTCAAAATAGTGCTGACTGGCCGCCCCAATCCCGAAGATTTCGGGGCCAAATTGCGCGATATTGAGATAGACTTCCAAAATGCGTTCTTTTGGCCACAGTGTCTCGATTAACACAGTAAACCACGCCTCCAGTCCCTTGCGCACTGGATCCCGCCCCGGCCACAGAAACAGATTTTTCGCCGTCTGCTGACTGATGGTGCTGGCGCCGCGCAATTTGCCGCCCGTTTGAAATCGCTGCCACGCTTGACGCATTTCCACCACATCAAACCCGCGATGTTGCGGAAACCGCTGATCTTCAGCAGCGATCACCGCGATTGCCACTGGGGCCGCGATGGCGTTTAAATCAACCCAGTCGTGACGCCAGTTTAGGGCTGGGGTGAGCGCCGCATCTTGCGGTGTGAATAACGCCACACGTTGCATTTCTAACCAGTGCCACGCCATAAATGCCGAGCCAGGCGGATTTACCCAGCGCAGTAGCCACACGCTGCCGATGGACAGTAGCAATAATACGACAACCCAGCGCATGATCGTTGCAATGAAACAACTCAGGCGTGCCACACGCGCTGATCGGCGGCGCGGCGGTGGGGTTGGCGGAAATCGAATGATGCGCGAATCCGCCCTCACCTGGATTTGCGGTATAAAATCGGCGTTTGGCAGTTTTTGACTCTGATGATGATCTGAATGACACATACTCATGCTACCGCATTGCACGACGCCCCAACCGCCGAGTGCAGTCCCGCGCAACACGCATTTGCGCAATTACGCGCTGAATTACGCACCCGTATTATTGGGCAAGACGCGCTGGTTGAACGGTTGTTAATTGCGCTATTGGCGGATGGACATCTGCTGGTGGAAGGTGCGCCGGGGTTGGCAAAAACCACTGCAATCAAAGCGTTAGCGGCGCGTTTGACGGGTAATTTTCAACGTATCCAATTCACGCCCGACCTGTTGCCCGGGGATTTAACCGGCAGTGATATTTATCGCCCGGAAACTGGCAGTTTTGAATTCCAACCCGGCCCGCTGTTTCATAATTTGATTTTAGCCGATGAAATCAACCGCGCCCCGGCCAAGGTGCAATCAGCGCTGCTGGAGGCGATGGGCGAGCGGCAAATCACCGTTGGCGGGCGCACCTACGCGCTACCTGAGCCGTTTTTGGTGATGGCGACGCAAAATCCAATTGAACAGGAAGGCACTTACCCGTTGCCCGAGGCGCAGTTGGATCGGTTTTTGCTGCACGTCCGCGTCGGCTACCCAGACCCGCACACCGAGCGTGCGATTTTGGCATTAGCGCGTGCCGAGGTGCGCACCAGTGAACCGCCGCCCGTGCCGTTGATTGACGATACGCTGTTACGCACGGCGCGGGCGGAGGTGATGAATCTGCACCTGGCCGACGCATTGGAACAATATTTGGTACAATTGATTTTGGCCACGCGGGATCCGGGGCCGTACGATGCACGGCTGGCGCGGTTGGTGGACTACGGCGCTAGTCCCCGCGCCACCATTGCGCTAGATCGTTGCGCCCGAGCGCAGGCGTGGTTGCGCGGCGGGCAGTACGTCACACCGCATGACGTGCAGGATTTGGCATTCGACATTTTGCGTCACCGCGTGTTGCTCAGTTACACCGCCGAGGCCGAGGGCATGACGGTTGAAACCTTTGTCGCCACGCTGCTCAAATTAGTGCCGTTGGTTTAATTGCCAGCGGGTAACATATTGACTGCTCAAGTGTCCAAATGTTTAATGCCTTTAGTACACAAATGCGTGACCAAATGTTTAATTAACGTCATCACATGCGCACTTTCCTGATGAATCGTTTTAATCGGTTCATAACCGGCAAATGGCAATTCAACCTGGGTTTCAAGTTCATTAACAGCTTTTAATACTGCGGTTAAAGATGTGTGCAATTCGTGTAATTCGTCAATGACCAACGCCGTTTGTTCTTGATGCACAAACGCCAATGTTTCTTTTGTGCGCTGCAAATCATCGATGACATACTGTTGTAAATCGCGCAGCCGGGCATTTTCAAGAATAGCCGCATAAGTATTAATAAACGGCGTTAATAAATCAGTTAAACTTGTGGTATAGCCGTCCGTCCGCCCGACCAAACTCATAATGCCAACGAGCGTCGTGTCATGATAAATCGGCAATGCCACAGCGTTCAAAGGTGCGACATGCGTGGTTGGCTGAGGACACAATGCTAAAGGCTGTTTCAGTAACGTTCCTGATTGTAAATACTGTTGAAGATGAGCGGTAATCACTAATTGACCAGTGTGTAGCACATCATCGAATACACAACATAAACTATCTAATAACGCATTCCATTGTTGCGCGGCGTCATGCTTTGATCGCTCACGATCAGGTAATTCTGCTTGCAACATGACAATCGGTTTGAAATATAAAATGCCATCTTCGGTGTGCAAAACTTCACCGAAAGTCCCATAACTGCTGGCGGTTAAATGCAATAAGGCGCGCAATAATGCTGTCGAAACAACCTGCAAATCCAGGGTAGTTGTGAATTGCTGCAACATCTGCCGTAATAAATCATGCAGCTGCGCTGGTTGCAATGATTCAATTGTCACAGGTTGTTCAGACCAGCCTGACATTGTTTGAAATATATCCATCAACTGCTACCCTGGTTGAATAAAAAAACTTAGTCCGATAATACTTTATAGATGTGACACACTTAAAGGTGTATAGACTTGTGTGACCGTGTGTATTTGCCGTGAGTAATCCGATTTGCAAGCGTATCCTAATACTGATCGAAATCAAGTTATTACTGTTTGATGTGCGTCACTTTTACCGATTATGACATCACGTCGATCCTGTCCGCACCAGTGGACGGTCGGCAATGCGTTCTAATACTGACCGTGCCAAATCATCTGGGTGGTATTTTTGAATAAACTTATTTGCCCCAGTGCGCCGTACCATCTCAAGATTAAAGACACCACTAATTGACGAATGCAGTAAAATATACAAGTCTTTGATATGTGGATGAGCGCGAATATGCGAGGTGAGTTGATAGCCATCCATTTCTGGCATTTCAATATCCGAAATCACCATCGTAAAATAATCGGACACATTAATCCCTTGTGCCACCATCGTATCAATTTTTGCTAATGCTTGTTTGCCATCGTTGGTTAAAGTACATTCAATTCCCAATTGTTCCAATGCGCGTCTAATTTGATTGCGCGCCACTAATGAATCATCCACTACCAGTACCCGATGACCCTGTGATATGGTTTGCTGTGTTAAGGTTGATGAGACTTCCGTGCTGGCATGAACCACCTGATCCAATACTTTTTCTACATCGAGAATTTCAATTAAATCTTTTTCAATTAACGTAATGGCCGTTACATACGCATTACGCCCTAAACGTGACGGTAATTGTTGTACCTGATCCCATTGTGTATGCACAATGCGATCCACGCGCCGAATTAAAAAGCCATGCACGGAACGATTGTACTCAGTAATGATAATATAGCCCTTTTCTGGTTCACGCAATGCAGGAAAACCAACCGCCCGCGACAAATCAATAATTGGCATAGTTACGCCGCGCAAGGTCGCTATGCCCATCACTAATGGATGAGAACCCACTAATCGCGTGAGAGGTTGATAGGCAACAATTTCCTGTACCTTAAATACGTTAATCCCGTACAATTGTTTATGTTCTAATTGAAAAAGTAACAGCTCTAGGCGTGTACCCGCAGCGCGGTTAGAGTCGAGCGTTGATCCGTCATGGTGATGATTCATTGTGCGTGATCCGGTGAAAGGTGAGACGCATGGTGAGTGATTTAATTGCAGTGTGGTCAACCCATTGCAATCGCAGCATGATAAATGATTATAATCACACTGCGCACGGTTCGCTGGTGCTGATAATCCGTGACTTGATCGCGGTTATGTTGACATTTATCATGCTAACACCGTTGTCAATGCGGGATGTTTCCCTCTGAACAATATTAAGGATATTTGCAATAATGCAATACTTTCAACGCTTATCGCACACTCGTACTCGTACCGCTGGCTTTACCCTGGTTGAATTACTTGTTGTATTAGCCATTCTCGGTTTACTCGCTGGTTTGGTCGGGCCGCAGGTGATGAAATTTCTTGGGAGTTCTAAAACAAAAACGGCACATTTACAAATAGAAGACCTCAGTGCCACACTCGATTTATATCGTCTTGAAGTTGGGCGCTATCCAACCTCAGTTGAAGGCTTGCAACCATTGGTGACTAATCCCGGCAATGCGCCCAATTGGAATGGACCCTATTTGAAAAAGGGCAATGTTCCCAAAGACCCCTGGGGCTATGATTATCAATACCGTTCCCCGGGTGAAAATGGCGCTTATGATTTGTGGTCATTAGGGGCCGATGGTCAAGAAGGCGGCGACGGTGAAAACCAAGATATTCACAGTTGGGATTGATTAAACATGCGCCCTTGTATTTATGCGTCATTTACCATTGACATATCCAGTGTTTAATCAACCGCGGGGGTTTACTTTAGTAGAACTTCTGGTCGTCATGGCAATTGCCGGATTATTAATTGCCGTCACGCCGCCGTTAATGTCCGCTGCTTTACCCGGCATTGAATTAAAAGCAGCGGCGCGGCGTACTGCCGGTGCATTGCGGATTGCGCGTGAATTAGCAATTCATAACGGGCGCACTGTTGTATGGCAATTAAACACCGCCACCGGTCAATACCGGATTGTCGGTGACGCCCGTGCCGCTCAATTACCCGGCGGTATTGAATTAACCTTAACTGCCGCCGAAGAAGAGATGATTAACCCCCATGAAGGCGGTATTCGATTTTTTGCAGACGGCAGCGCGACTGGCGGGCGGGTGGTATTAACGCGCAATCAACGCGGTTATCAAGTCGGGGTCAATTGGTTAACGGGGCAAGTCATCATTGCCGATTGGTCAGGTGATAATCGCTAATGCTATTATTCAACACGGCGGGGCACTGCGCGGACGCATCGCACGATGATTAATACAACTGAATGATGCCAATACGATCAAAGGCATTCAATCAAACGAGTCGGTACTGACCGTCTGTCGCAAGATGTTGATTAAGTCCATCACGCGGTTATGTTTCATTTTCCACGCGGCTTTATTCACAATCACCCGCGAGCTAATGTGGCAAATCAATTCCAGCGGCACCAGTCCATTGGCTTTGAGTGTATTGCCGCTTTCTACCAAATCCACAATTAAATCGGCCAATCCCACCAATGGCGCTAATTCCATCGAGCCATACAGTTTAATGATTTCAACCTGTTGCCCTCGCGCTGCAAAATAGCGTTCGGCACTGCGGACATATTTAGTTGCAACCCGCAGCCGCCCAATGTGCGCCGCCGCCAACGCATCAGGCTGCCCCGCCACCATCAGGCGACAGCGGGCGATGCCCAAATCCAATGGTTCGTACAGCCCAACGCCGCCGTGTTCTAACAACACGTCTTTGCCGGCAACGCCGACGTCCGCGGCGCCATACTGCACATAGGTTGGCACATCACTTGCACGAACGATGAGCAGGTTCACATCTGCTTGATTTGTCGGCAAAATTAATTTGCGACTGGTGTCAGGATTGTCGAGCGGGTAAATGTCGGCGGCAGCGAGCAGCGGCAAAATTTGCTCAAAAATCCGCCCCTTAGAGAGGGCGATGGTCAGGGTGGCGTTGGCGGACATGGATAACGGGGCGTGTGCAAAATAATGACGTGCGATTATAGCGCAATTGCCCGCGTTGATGGCGGTGGGTAATGTGCGGGGGCGGTTTTAATAGCGTTGTGTTAATGATAATTGATGTAGAACACAGAAACAATCAAGTAACAGGGTTTGCTGGTTAAAATAATTTTATTAATAATCGCCCACTACCCCCGCCCCTTCTCCATTCAAATCACACGCCAAAATCTGCAATTGATAATCACCCGGATATTGCCGGCGTAATTGCTGCCATGCCCGCTGCGCCATTGCCTGATGCAATGCCACATTTAATCCCAATAATTGCAATTGTTCAGCCGCAAACCGCGCCGTCATTTGCGCTCGAATTGCCGTCACAATTGCTGCCGGCGCCCCCACTTCTGCCGCCACTTGCGCAATTAACTCGCGGTCTAATGGCGCCCGCCACGCATGAGTCACAGTTAATCCCTGCGCGATTTTAGTCAATTTACCAATCATGGCGCTAATAATAATCTGCGTCATGCCATGTCTTAATGCCGCCGTGAATGCCGCTTTAATAAAATCGCCCATTTGAATAAAAGACATCGGCGGTAAAGTTGAATACCACGCCTGCGCTGCGTGTTCAGTTCGCCCGCCAGTGCTGAATACCACCGTTTTATGCGGTTGATACGCCGCCACTTGAATGGCTTGAATTAAACTTGCGCGAAAGGCCGCAGTTGAATACGGGCGGACAATGCCGGTCGTGCCTAAAATAGAAATGCCATTGAGAATACCCAGCCGCGCATTTAAGGTGTGCTGCGCCAGGCGCTCGCCATCCGGCACTGTTAATTCAATTTTTAATCCCATACCACCAATGAATAATGGCGCCGCCACCGCTTTTACATTCGCCGTGATATTCCGCCGTGGCACCGGGTTAATCGCGTGTTCACCAATGGTTAATCCCAATCCAGGCTGCGTGACAATGCCAATGCCAGCCCCGCCAGTTAATTGAATGACGCCGGCGGCATGTTGAATACGCCGCACCGTTGCAATTAACTGTGCGCCATGTGTCACGTCAGGATCATCACCTGCATCTTTAATCACCACCGCCTGCGCACTGTCGCCGTTATAATTGCTGTCGGCAATAGAAAAAGTCACCATTTGTCTATTCGGCAGGCGACAATTCACACTATTCGGCACTTGCCCGGTGATTAAACCCAATGTTGCAGCAGTGGCGGCCGCGGCTGCATTCGCACCAGTGGTATAGCCAGTGCGATTGCCGCGACCACGACTACGGGGGCGAGGTGATTCATTCATTGAATAATTGGTAATACTGTGGAGATGAGGTAAATAAAAAATTGCGGAATTAAATCCCCCCGCTCGCAGTAGCGAGCGACCCCCTTTTGCAAAGTGGGTATTAAAACTTATTTCCCCCCTTTGAAAATAAAACCGCATTCGACCTTTTGCAAAGTGGGTATTAAAACTTATTTCCCCCCTTTGACAAAGGGGGCAGGGGGATTTATCTCAAATCACAGTCGGCTGCATCGCCCCGCGCTTAACCACCCGCCCAACTAATTGACCGCAGGCGGCCGCAATTTCATCACCGCGAGTTTTGCGCGTCACCGTGACTAATCCTGAACGAATTAACCGCATCCGAAACGCATCAATCCGTTCGAGTGAACTGGGTTGAAAACCGGCATCAGGAAAGGGATTAAACGGAATTAAATTGACCTTCGAGCGCACACCTTCTAATAACCGCATTAACGCTTTGGCGTGGCGGTCGCTATCATTCACACCATCCAACATCACATATTCCCAAGTAATACGCCGCCGCCGATCATCACCAATATACGCACGGCACGCGGGAATTAACTGCTCTAATGGATATTTGCGATTAATCGGCATTAATTGGTCGCGCAGTTCATTCGTCGGTGCGTGCAATGACACCGCTAATGACACGTCGGTTAATTCACACAAACGGTGAATGGCCGGGACTAAACCGGCAGTAGAAATTGTGACGCGCTGTTTGGCCAACATATACGCAAAATCATCTTGCATCATAGATAATGCAGTCATCACCGCATCAAAATTGGCTAATGGTTCGCCCATGCCCATTAAAACGATATTGGTTGGGGCGCGCCCTAAAAAGCGGGTTGCCAACCACACTTGGCCAATTAACTCGCTCACCGTTAAATTGCGATTAAACCCCTGGCGGGCGGTGGCGCAGAATTGACAGGCTAATGCACAGCCGACCTGTGATGAAATGCACAGGGTGCGGCGCTGCTCTTCAGGAATTAACACCATTTCAATGCGTTGCCCGTCGGTCAATTCCAATACCCATTTAATGGTGCCGTCAACCGAGGGCTGTTCTAATATGCAAGTTGGCAATTGAACGTGCGCGGTTTCAATTAAACGAGCGCGCAGCGCGGCGGGTAAATCGGTCATGGCGGCACAATCAACGACGCCGTGTTTGTGCAGCCATTTGAATAGATTGCGGCCGTGAAACGGTTTATAGCCCCAGGCTTCTACCAAGTATTCACACCCAGCGCGGTCGAATGCAAGTAAGTCAATTGGTGGCATTGATGACGGCGCTGGCGGTGGTGTGTTCATAAATGAAAATCAATTCAAGCGGTAATTAACGCGGGCGGGGGCAGACGCCTTCGGGAAAGAAAAAGGCGATTTCAACTGCGGCGGTATCGGGTGCATCTGAGCCATGCACAGCATTAGCAGTGAATGAATCGGCGAAGTCAGCACGAATAGTACCGGGCGCGGCATTGGCGGGATTGGTGGCGCCCATGATGTCACGATTACGCGCAATGGCTTCATCACCGGCTAATACCATTGCCAGAATAGGGCCGGAGGTCATAAAGCCGACTAATTCATCAAAAAATGGTTTGCCTTGATGAATACCGTAAAAGGCGCAGGCTTGTTCGCGTGATAAATGCAACATGCTGGCGGCGACGATTTCTAATCCAGCTGTTTCAAAACGACTGCAAATTGCGCCAATGACATTTTTGGCGACGGCGTTGGGTTTAATAATAGAGAGGGTGTATTGATGTGCCATGATAAATCCAATTGTTGAATACTGATGAAACGGGTTGATTTAATTAAACAGCGAATGAACGCGGCAGTTGCGCAATGAACGCTGTCAATCAAAATCGGTGCGCACTGTAGCAAATTACCGTGCATTTATCCATTTGATTATTGTGACACTTTGAAAACTGTCGCCAACTCATTGAAACACGACTGATTTGCAATGCTGCGAATTTGTCTTAACTACCTGCTTTAAGTCACTGACAAGCAAGTAAAAACATCGAATACTCACTTGACCGCTTTAAGTTCCTCGCCTAATATCAAGAATAATTGAGAAAAACTCACTCATATCGGCGGTCGGCAACCGCTATTTGCAGGTGCGGCAGTGCAACATTTTTCACACACGCCAGTGCTGTTGGACGAGGCGATGGCCGCGCTGGCACTCACCCCCGCCGGGATTTATGTGGACGCGACGTTCGGGCGCGGCGGTCATTCGCGGGCAATTATGGCGCAATTGGCCGCGAACGGGCGGCTATTTGCCGTGGATCGTGATCCGGACGCGATTGCGGAGGGGCGCGACTGGGCGGCGATTGAACCGCGTTTGACGCTCTGGCACGCCGCCTTTTCGCAGTTACCGGCGCTGCTCACCGCAGCCGGTTTTGACCAAAAAATCAACGGGTTATTGCTCGATCTGGGCGTATCTTCTCCGCAATTGGACAGCGCCGAGCGCGGGTTTAGTTTCATGCGCGACGGCCCGCTCGATATGCGCATGGACACGACGCAGGGCTTGACGGTGGCGGACTGGTTGGCCGGCGCCAGCGCGGATGACATCGCGGTCGTGTTACAGACTTACGGTGAGGAACGCTACGCTCGCCGCATCGCGCAAGCCATTGTGCAGCAACGATTAATTGCCCCGCTGACCACCACTCATGCCCTCGCGGCGCTGTGTGAACGGGCGGTGCCGCGGCGTGAACCGGGGCAACATCCAGCCACGCGCACTTTTCAAGCGCTGCGCATTTATCTCAACCGCGAGCTGGACGAATTGCGGGCGTTGTTGTCCAGCGTCACGCCGGTATTGGCGGCGGGCGCTCGGGTGGTGGTGATTAGTTTTCATTCGCTGGAGGATCGCCTTGTGAAACAGGTGTTTAACGCACCCTCGGCGGCGCAGGCGGTGCCGAAAAAAATTCCGCTCACCGCGGCCGAATTGCAGCAACGATATCCGCCGTCGCACTGGCGACCGCTGGGGCGGGCGATCACCGCGCAACCGTTTGAAATTGCACAAAATCCCCGTGCGCGCAGTGCGCGGTTGCGGGTGGCGGAGTACCAGCCATGACGCGCCGCCAATTGTTGATTTTCGCGGTGCTGGCGCTGGGTGTGTTGGTGACGGCGTTGGCGGTGGTGTACGTCACTTACATGGTGCGCGGGCAGACGGTGCTGTTGCAGGCGGCGCGGACGGAACGCGATGCGCTCGATGTCGAGTGGAGCCGCCTGCGGTTGGAGGAGGCGTCGCTGATTACGCACGCCCGCATTGAGGAAACAGCACGGCAGGCGCTCGATCTGTACCTGCCGCAAATGTCGGATGTCCGAATTTTAGAGGTGTCCCCTGATGAGCAACGCTAATTTTCAATCGCAGTCGCCGCAGTCGCGCCAGCAGCGGATGCAGCGCCAGCGCATTCAAATGCCAAATTTCACGCAGCGGCAGCGGCTGCTGGGTGGACTGGTGGGGTTGGCGCTGGTGACGGTGGTGGCGAGTGCGTTTTATCGGCAGGTGGTGGAAACCGAGTTTTTGCAAGATCAGGGTGAAAAACGCTTCGTGCGTGAACGGGAAATCCCAGCGCGGCGCGGCGTCATCATGGATCGCAACGGTGAACCGCTGGCGATCAGTACGGCGGTGGCGACTTTTACGGCGAATCCGCGCCAGTTGGTCGGGCAAGATGAGGCGATCACGGCGCTGGCGCGGGTGCTGGAACTTGAACCCGACAAATTGCGCGAGCAGGTGGAGAGCAATCGCCAGCGCGGGTTTATTTACCTGCGGCGGCGGATGGAACATCAAACGGTGGCGGCGGTTAAAGCGGTGGTGAAGCAATTCAAGTTGCAGGGCATCGGCGTTGAAACCGAGTACCGCCGTTTTTACCCGGGCGGCGAGGTGTTCGGGCAGGTGATTGGCTATACCGACGTGGCCGATCAGGGTCTGGAGGGCATCGAGTTGGCCATGAATGCCAGTTTGCGGGCGGAACCGGGCAGCCGCCGCGTGATTCAGGATGGCCACGGGCAGATGATTGCTGATGTTGAGCAGGTGCGGCCGCCGCGTCACGGGCAGGATTTGCGCTTGAGTTTGGATCGCCGTTTGCAATTTTTGGCGTATCGAGAACTCAAGCGGGCGGTACTGGATAACAACGCGGTCGGCGGCTCGGCGGTGTTGATGGACGTGGCCAGCGGGGAAATTTTGGCGATGGTCAACCAGCCGGCGTTCAATCCCAATGTGCTGCGGCCGGATAACGTTGATCAGCGCCGCAACCGTGCCGTGACGGATGTGTTTGAACCCGGCTCGACGGTCAAGCCGCTGGTGATGGGGCTGGCGCTGGAGTCTGGGCGGGTGCGACCTGACACGCCGATCAATACCAGCCCCGGACAAATGGCGGTGGGGCGCAATCGGGTGCGCGATGTCCACAATTACGGGCAGTTGAACGCGACCTCGGTGATTACCAAATCCAGCAACGTCGGCATCGTGAAGGTGGCGTTCCAACTGCCGCCGGAGGCGCTGTGGCAGTTGTACGATCACCTCGGCTTTGGTCACGTCACCGCCGTCAATTTTCCCGGTGAACGCAAAGGGCGGGTGCCGGCGGCGGACGGCTGGTCACAGTTTGAACACGCGACGCTGGCGTTTGGTTACGGCTTGAACGTGACGGCGGTGCAACTCGCGCAGGCTTACGCGACGGTCGCCAATGATGGGGTGCTGCATCCGCCGACGTTGCTGCATTACAACCCGCGCACGACGGCGGAGGTTGAATCCCCGACGGCGCGGCGGATTTTTTCCCCGACCACGGCGGCGGCGGTGCGGGCGATGATGGAAACGGTGGTCAGCGACGTTGGCACGGCGAAACGCGCTGGGATTGACGGCTACCGCATCGCGGGTAAAACCGGTACCGCCCGCAAAGCGGGGCCGCATGGCTACGCGGCGGGGTTGTATCAAGCGGTGTTTGCCGGCATGGCACCGGCCAGTCACCCGCGCTTTGTGATGGTCATCATGGTGGATGAGCCACACGGCGCGGCGTATTACGGCGGACTGGTGGCGGCGCCGGTATTTTCAAAAACAATGCAGACGGCGCTGCGGCTGTACAACGTGGCACCCGATGATCCGACCGTGTCGTTACTGTTACAGCCGACTGCGCCCGCCAACAGCGGCAAAACGCGCAAGGTGCGGCAGCCATGATCGCGCTGGCGACCTTGTTGGCTGATCGGTGGCCGGCGACGTTGCGGCAATTACCGCCGGTCATTTCCACCATTCCAATCAAGGATTTAACGCTGGACAGCCGCGCAGTCACCATTGGCACGGCGTTTGTCGCGCTGCCCGGTCAGCAGCAACACGGGTTAGATCACGCGGCCGCGGCGGTGGCGAATGGCGCGGCGGTGATTTTGGCGGAGGCGGATGAGCGCTGGCCGCTGGCGCGTATTCACCAGTTAAATCAACAGGTTGGCGGCGCAGCGGTGATCGCGCTGCCGGGGCTGCGTGACCAACTTGGGCAACTGGCGGCGCAGTGTTACGGTAATCCCGGCGCTGAGTTGCGCATCGTGGGCGTGACCGGTACGAATGGCAAAACCAGCGTCAGTCATTGGATTGCGCAGTTGCAAGCGCCGCGCTGCGGGATTATCGGGACACTCGGCTACGGGCTGCCCGGCGCGGTGGTGTCGCCCGGCTTGACCACGCCCGACGCGATTCGGTTGCAGGCGATGTTGGCTCATCTGCGTCAGCAGGGCGCAACGCAGGTGGCGATGGAGGTGTCGTCTCACGCGCTGGCACAGGGGCGGGCGGATGCGGTGCCATTCACGACCGCCGTGTTGACCAATTTAACCCGCGATCATTTGGATTATCACGGCGATTTGGCGAATTACGCGGCGGCTAAGTTGCGGTTGTTTCAACGGCCGGGGTTGCAGCAGGCGGTGTTGAATGCCGATGATCCGTTTGCCCAGCAGATTGACGCGGCGCTTGAGCCGACGGTGACGCGGATTTGGTACAGCTTAAATCCCGCGTTCACCCCGCCGCCCGCACTAATTGGCAACCCGCACTGGCTACACGCCACCGCGTTGTCACCGCAGCCGGCCGGGATTGAACTGCACCTGGACGGCAGTTTTGGCAGCGGCACGGTGACGGTTGGCGTGATTGGTCAATTCAACGCGGCCAATTTGCTCGCGGCCGTGGCGACGGTGGCCGCAGCGGGGGTGCCGCTTGACCAGATTCTCAAGGCGGCGGCGCAGATCAATGGCGTGGCCGGGCGGATGGAGCAAATCACGACTGCCGCGGCGGCTGAACCGCTGGTGATCGTGGATTACGCCCACACCCCGGACGGCTTGGCGGCGGCGCTGCGGGCGATTCGCTGGCACGGTCAACAGCGCCGCGTGGTGACGGTGTGCGGGTGCGGCGGCAATCGGGATGTCGGTAAACGCCCGTTGATGGGCGGGATAGCGGCGCAATTCAGCGACTTGGTGATTTTGACCGACGATAACCCGCGTCACGAGGACGGTGGCGCGATCATCGCTGACATGCAGGCGGGCATGACGCAGTTCACCACGCCGGTACTGGTGGAACGTGACCGAGCGGCCGCGATTCGGCGGGCGATCCAGTGGGCAACGGCGGACGATGTGGTGTTAATTGCCGGTAAAGGTCACGAAACGACGCAAGATTACGGCACTTGGACGCAGCCGTTTAGTGATCGTGACACGGCGGCGCAGGCATTAGCGGAGTGGCAACATAATGAACAATGATTCAACGGGCGATTCAACAGGCAAACCGATGTGGACATTGGCGGAGTCAATTGCCGCCGTCGGTGGTGAGCGGTTTGACCCAAACGGTGAGAGCGCGGCTGATCCGATCAGCTACTGCGGCGTCACCACCGACAGCCGCGCCGAGTGCAGCGGGCGGTTATTTATCGCGCTGGTCGGTGACAGGTACGACGGTCACGATCACGTTGCCGCAGCGGCTGCGGCTGGCGCGGTGGCGGCACTGGTCAGTTGCCGCGTGGCGGTTGACATCCCGCAGTGGTTGGTGGCGGATACGCGCTTGGCACTCGGGCAATTGGCGGCGGCGTGGCGGTTGCGGCTGGACGCGACGGTGGTGGCGATCACCGGTAGCAACGGCAAAACGACGTGCAAAACGTTGCTGGCGGCGGTCTTGTCACAGGTCGGCAAAACCCATGCCACGCAGGGTAATTTGAACAACGACATCGGCTTGCCGCTGACCATTTTGTCCGCTCGGGATGAGCGGTTTTTAGTCCTCGAACTCGGCGCAAATCACCCGGGTGAGATCGCCTATTTGACCAACATCGCCCGTCCCGACGTGGCGATCATCACCGGCGTTGGCCGAGCGCATTTGGAAGGATTTGGCAGCGTCGCCGGGGTCGCGCAGGCAAAAGGTGAGATTGCGCAAGGACTTGCCGCCGATGGCACGTTCATTTATCCGGCCAACAGCCCGTTTGCAACCCACTGGCAACCGCTGGCTGGCGACCGCCGCCGCGTCACGTTTGGATTACTGCCGAGCGCGGACGTGCATTTGAACGGCGAAGCGCCCGTGCCGCAGTGGGATGAGAGCGGGTTGCAGATGACGTTTGACGTTGGGTTTGACGCGGCGGTGTTCCCCCCGTTGGAGGCGGGATTTTCAATTCACCTCCCACTGGCGGGCGCGCACCACGTCAGCAACGCGCTGGCGGTCATCAGCGCCGCCGTCGCGCTGGGCATTCCCGCCGCCGCCATTCAAACCGGACTGGCAAACGTCGCCCCCATCGCCCGCCGCCTGCAACCCAAACGCAGCCCCTCGGGCTTGCGTTTATTAGATGACAGCTACAACGCCAATCCCGATTCATTAGCCGCCGCGATTGCCGTGTTAATAGAATTAGCGCCGCCCGGCCAGGCGGTGTTAATTCTCGGTGATTGCGGTGAATTAGGGCGCGACGCACTGGCATTACACAGTGACATGGGACGGCAAGCCCAATTAGCCGGCGTAGCGCGGCTTTACGCGGTTGGTCAATTAGCCGCCGCCGCCGTCACCGCATTTGGTAATCAAGGCGTAGTGTATAGCGATCACGCCACTTTATTAACCGCACTACGCCACAAGTTCAATTCGGATCACATCATTTTAATAAAAGGTTCACGACGCGCCGCTATGGATCGCATCGTTGACGTCATGGAGACTTGGTAATCATGTTGTTGTATTTGGCAGATTGGTTAGCGCAATACTACTCCGGCTTTGCGGTCTTTCATTATTTAACCTTGCGCGCTATCTTAGGCGTTATTACCGCATTAAGCATTGCACTCATCATTGGCCGGCCACTCATTCGGCGTTTAAGCCGCTATAAAATTGGTCAAGTGGTGCGCAGCGATGGCCCGCAATCGCATTTTTCAAAAGCCGGCACCCCGACGATGGGCGGCACGTTAATTATTGTCTCCATGACCATCAGCACACTGCTGTGGGCGGATTTACATAACCGTTTTGTCTGGGTTGTATTATTTGCCACCGTCGCTTTCGGTGCGATTGGATTCATTGATGATTACCGCAAGTTAATTCAACATGATCCCAAAGGGCTGCTCGCAAAAGAAAAATATCTATTACAAACCATCGCCGGGTTAGCGGTCGCCGGCTACCTGTATTATTTTGCCGTCACCCCGCGTGAAACCGAATTATTAGTGCCGTACTTAAAAGATGTCGCCTTTCAACTCGGCCCCTGGTTTATTCTCTTCGCGTATTTGGTCATAGTCGGCGCCAGCAATGCAGTCAATTTAACTGACGGATTAGACGGATTGGCCGTATTACCCGCCGTATTAGTGGCCGGTGGATTAGGCATTATGGTGTATGCCGCTGGTCATGCCGAAATCTCCCAATATCTTAAAATCCCGTATATTCAAAATGTCGGTGAAGTTGGCGTATTCTGCGCAACCCTCGTGGGCGCTGGATTAGGCTTTTTATGGTTCAATACTTATCCGGCACAAGTCTTTATGGGTGATGTCGGCGCATTAGCATTAGGTGCGGCATTAGGTGCAGTGGCGGTCGTGGCAAAACAGGAATTGGTTTTATTTATTATGGGCGGCGTATTTGTATTAGAAACGCTGTCGGTCATGTTGCAGGTCACGTCCTATCGTTTAACCGGTAAACGCATTTTTCGTATGGCGCCACTGCATCATCATTACGAATTAAAAGGCTGGCCAGAGCCGCGAGTGATTGTGCGCTTTTGGATTGTCACCGTTGTCTTGGTGTTAATTGGGTTGGCGAGTTTGAAGATTCGTTAGCGGGAATAAAAGTCACTCTGCCAGTTGAAATAAAAGTCACTCTCCCAGCGGGAGAGGGGATACGATACACCCACCAAAGTTAATTGAATTAACCGCAGTTTCAGTCGTGACAAATCAATGGTTAATCAAAAGCGCGACAATACAGAATTCAAACTGCTGCATGAGAAGTCAGAGAAATCTAATCGCCGCATTACCGCAATGGGTGCGCGCTGGGGAATACAATCAGAGCGGAGTTTTCGCAATGCTTTAACGGGTATTTTTCAGCGACATTTTGATGTCGAAGTCATCAATTACACTGGCTATGATGAGACGGGCGAGGTATTCGGTTATCCTGAAAACATTGAATTGGACATCATTATTAAAAACGGTTTGCTGCTGATTTGTGAATTAAAATCATCGGTAGATCGAGCGGCACTATACACATTTAAACGCAAGGCGCTCTATTATGAACGCCAGCAGCAACGCACCGCTAATCGTTTATTAGTTATTTCACCGATGATCAGTGAGCGCGCCCGCCAAGCGGCGAATAAACTGGGAATTGAATGCTATGATGATGCGTTGGATGTCGCGCAAATCTAACGTTGCTTTTTATTAGCGTAGTGGCGCTGGAAGAAGAAATCCCCCTGCCCCCCTTTTGCAAAAGAGGGTAAAGAAATCACCTTTTGCAAAGGGTGTGGAATAGAAAAGCAATGAACCTGTAAAGAAATTGAAATAAAAATAGCCGAGTGAAGCAATGAATCATTTCATTAACCTGACGCGCCCGGTGTTAATTGTCGGGCTGGGCATTACCGGATTCGCCTGCGCCCGCTATTTGCACCAACACGGCGTGCGCGTCACCGTCACCGACAGCCGCCCAAATCCGCCCGTTTTAGCCGATTTATGCCGCGAATTGCCCGATATTCCCGTCCATTTGGGCGCATTTGACGCCAATTGCTTCGCTGCCGCCGAGCAAATCGTCCTAAGTCCCGGCGTTTCCCCCGCAGAACCGCTAATAATCGCCGCCAAACAGCGCGGAATTCCCGTGATTGGCGACATCGAGCTGTTTGCCCAGCGCGCCCAAGCGCCAATTGCCGCGATCACCGGCTCGAATGGCAAAAGCACCGTCACGACTTTATTGGGCGAAATGGCGAAACACGGCGGGCGGCGCGTGGCGGTCGGCGGCAATCTTGGCACGGCCGCGGTGGCGTTACTTGATCCGACTGTCGAGTTGTATGTGCTTGAATTATCGAGCTTTCAACTCGAAACCACCGCGTCGCTCCAGCCGCAAGTCGCCACCGTCCTCAATCTGTCGCCCGACCATCAGGATCGCCACGCCGATTTTGCCGCGTATATTGCCGCTAAACAGCGCGTTTTTAATCACGCGCACATTGCAATTATTAACCGTGATGATCCGGCCGCCGCCGCGCTGGCTAAAACCGTGAATGAACAGCGCAGTTTTGGATTGAATCCGCCGCCGAATAAACATGATTGGGGCGTGATTACAATTGACAATGGGCAGCAATGGTTAATTGGCAATGGCGAATTATTAATGCCGGTGAATCAATTGCGCATTGCTGGGCGGCATAATGTGGCAAATGCACTGGCGGCAGCCGCAATGGCCAGCGCACTTGGATTATCACCGTCCGCTATTGCGATTGCATTAACAACGTTTAGTGGACTGCCGCACCGCTGCGAATTAGTTGCGGAATACAACGGCGTCCGTTTTATTAATGATTCTAAAGGCACCAACCCCGGCGCCACCGTCGCCGCATTAGCGGGTTTAATTGATAACACGGCAGCAGCGCGGGCGATTTTAATTGCCGGCGGCGATGGCAAGGGTGCGGATTTCACGCCCTTGATTACCGCGTGTCGGGATTATGTTCGAGCGGTGGTGTTAATTGGCCGCGACGCGCCGATGATTCAACAAACCTTAAATGACGTGGTGCCGGTGTATTCAGCGGGTGAATTAGAACCGGCGATTCAATTAGCCGCTGAACTCGCCTGCGCTGGCGATTGTGTTTTATTATCGCCCGCCTGCGCGAGTTTCGATCAATTTCGCAATTATCAACACCGAGGCGAGGTGTTTCGTGATCTTGTCCAGCGATTCAGTGCAGCGTATTGAACGGCATTAACCCAATTTATATTCGTCCAATCCAATTTCGTTCAATCTAATGAGGTGAGGATAGTCAACTATGAGCAAATATTCCGATAGCATGGCGCCGCCGCTGGACTATCCATTATTATTTACCGTGCTATTTTTATTAGGATTCGGTTTTATTATGGTGTCGTCCGCGTCCATGCCCATTGGCGCCCGCCCGCCATTAAATAATCCGTTTCATTATGTGTGGCGTCATCTATTCGCTTTAACATTAGCATTTGGCGCGGCGTGGGTGTGCTATTTGATCCCACTCAATCGCTGGGCGGAATACGGCACCTGGTTATTTTTATTCGGCATTAGTTTGTTAATTCTAGTGTTAATTCCCGGCGTTGGCACGACCGTCAACGGCGCTACGCGCTGGATTCGACTGGGGGTATTAAATGTCCAAACCTCCGAGTTAATGAAGTTATTTGCCGTGATTTATGTCTCCAGTTATTTGGTGCGCCGCCAAGTAGATGTCATCACCACCGTCACCGGTTTTATTCGCCCAATGTTATTTATCGGCGTGGCGGCGGCGCTGATTGTTATTCAACCCGACTTCGGCACCGCGGCCGTGTTAATTGCCACCGTGTTAGGTTTATTATTCCTCGGCGGAGTGCCGTTAATTCACTTTGTCATTCTGTTTGGCTTAGTGTTATCGGCATTAGTCGTGCTGGTATTAGTGGAACCGTACCGCCTCGTGCGCGTGACATCATTCATGCAGCCATTTGCCGATCCATTCAACACCGGTTATCAATTAAGCCAGGCGTTAATTGCATTTGGGCGCGGTGAATGGCTCGGCGTGGGATTAGGCAATGGCATTCAAAAGCAGTATTTTTTACCCGAAGCGCACACCGATTTTTTACTCGCGGTAATTGGCGAGGAATGCGGTTTACTCGGCATTGCGGCGGTGATTGGCGGATTTGGGTTTATTGTATGGCGGGCGTGGGCAATTGGAACGCGGGCAAAAGCGGCGAATGAGTTATTTGCATCCTATACCGCGCACGGCATTGGTTTATGGCTTGGATTGCAGGCGTTTGTTAATGCCGGGGTGAATACCGGTTTATTACCGACGAAAGGGATTACATTACCGTTTATGAGTTACGGCAGTAATGCGGTGATTGTTGCTACCATGGCGGCGGCGGTGTTATTGCGCATTGATAGTGAATTACGGCGCAAAACACCTGTATCAACGGCGGCGGCGGGAGGGCGGCGATGGGCGCACGCATAGCAATCATGGCGGGCGGGACGGGCGGGCATGTGTTTCCCGCGTTGGCGGTGGCTGAACAATTGCGCCAGCTTGGACTTGAGCCATTTTGGATCGGCACTCGCGCTGGATTGGAAGCACGACTCGTGCCAGCGCACGGGTTGGAGATCGAGTGGTTGACAATTGAAGGGCTGCGCGGCAAGGGCGTTAAAACAGTGTTACGCGCTCCGCTACGCTTGACGCAGGCGCTGCACGAGGCGGCGCAGATTCTCAACCGCCGTGATCCGGCGGTGGTACTTGGGATGGGCGGATTTGTCGCGGGACCGGGCGGCGTTGTGGCGCGATTGCAGGGGCGGCCGCTGGTGATTCACGAGCAAAATCGCATTCCCGGCTTGACCAACCGCTGGCTGGCGCCGTGGGCAACGCAAGTGTTTCAAGCATTTGCGGACAGTTTTCCCGCCAAACGCGGCGCAATCACGGTGGGCAATCCGGTGCGGGCGAGTTTGACGGCGCTGCTACCGCCGGCGGGTCGTTGGGCCGAGCGGTTGGCAACCAATGCGGCGGTGCGATTGCTGGTGTTGGGTGGATCACGCGGGGCGTTGGCGCTGAATACGCACATTCCGCGCATGTTGACCGAGTTGCCCGAGTTGATCCGCCCGCAGGTGTGGCATCAAACGGGTGAGTTGACCTTTGACGCGGCGCGGGCGGCGTATGCCCAGGCGGGGGTCACGGCGCGGTTGGTGCCGTTTATTGATGACATGGCGGAGGCGTATGACTGGGCGGATGTGGTGATTTGCCGGGCGGGGGCGTTGACGATTTCCGAACTGGCGGCGGTGGGATTGCCGGCGATTTTGATTCCATTTCCGCACGCGGTGGACGATCACCAAACCAGTAACGCGGCGGTGTTGACCGAGGTTGGCGCGGCGTATTGTGTGCAGGAGCGGGCGTTGGCGCCGCAGACGTTGGCGGCACGATTGGCGGCGTTGTTGACCGATCCGTGCAAGCGGTTGGAAATGGCGACGGCAGCGCGGCAGTTGGCCTGTCCTGATGCCGCGCTGCGCATTGCCGCGAGTTGTCAGGCGCTGGCGAATTAAAGAAATCCCCCCTGCCCCCCTTTTGCAAAGGGGGGTAAAGATCACCCCCTTTGCAAAAGGGGGTCGCTCGCTACCGCGAGCGGGGGGATTTTCCCACAACAAAATCACTTTAGAATTCAACACGATCCACATGCCACATCACACCAATCACCACACCGCCCACACGATGGGCCGCATCCGCTGCCTGCACTTCATCGGCATTGGCGGCGCCGGCATGAGCGGCATTGCCGAACTGCTACTCACGCTCGGCTATCACGTCCAGGGCAGCGACCGCCGCGCCAGCGACACCACGCGGCGGCTCGGTCAACTTGGCGTAAAAATCCACCTCGGTCACGCGGCCGCCGCCATTACCGGCGCTGACGCCGTTGTGATTTCCAGCGCCATTGATCCTGATAATCCCGAGTTAATTGCCGCCCGCGCCGCCCGTTTACCCATTGTGCGCCGCGCCGAAATGCTCGCTGAATTGATGCGTTTTTATTACGGCATCGCGGTTGCCGGGACACACGGCAAAACCACCACCACCAGTTTATTAGCCAGTTTATTTGCCGCGGCCGGGCGTGATCCGACCTTCGTCATTGGCGGAAAATTAAATAGCGCCGGTACTCACGCCCGCCTCGGCACCGGCAAATATTTAATTGCCGAAGCGGATGAAAGCGACGCCTCATTTTTATTTTTACAACCGACCATCGCCGTCGTCACCAACATTGACGCCGACCACCTTTCGACTTACGGCAACGATTTCAATCGGTTACGCGATACTTTTGTCGAATTTTTACACCACCTGCCGTTTTATGGATTAGCCGTCCTCTGCGCCGATGATGTTGAAATTCAACGCATTTTGCCGCAACTCGCCCGCCCGGTGCGCACCTACGGCATCACCGCCGACGAGGTAGATTTACGCGCCAGCAACATCCGCCAAGTTGGGCTGCAAACCCATTTTGACTTGAGTGGCCGCGACTTAGACGACTCAGTTGAAATGACGCTCAACTTGCCCGGACAGCATAACGTGTTAAACGCGCTCGCCGCCATCGCCGTCGGGCTGGAACACGAGCTGGGCATCGCCGCGATGCAACTGGCGCTCAGTCAATTTCAAGGCATCGGCCGGCGCTTTGTCGCCCGCAACCTGACCACCGCCGCCGGCTGCGCGATCACACTGGTTGACGACTACGGTCATCACCCGCGAGAACTCGCCGCCACGCTCGCCGCCGCCCGCGCTGCGTGGCCGGGACAACGACTGGTGGTGATTTTTCAACCGCACCGCTACTCGCGCACCCAAGAACTGTTCGACGATTTTGTCGCCGTATTAGCCGCCGTTGACCGCCTGATCTTGACCGAAGTGTACGCCGCCGGTGAAACACCACTGGCTGGCGCGGACGGCCGCAGCCTAAGCCGCGCCATTCGATCACGCGGGCAAGTTGAGCCGATTTTTGAACCCGATTTGGCGGAAATCCCCGCCATGTTGCAGCGGTTACTCGAACCTGACGACGTGGTGCTGACGCTCGGCGCAGGTGACATCGGCGCACTCGCGGCGCAGTTGCCCGAATTGCTCACCGATCCCGGGACGCCGCCGCTGTGACCTGCGCATCCGTCCCCGTCACACTGTTACGCGGCCGGTTACGCCGTCGCCACCGCCTGGCGCACCACACCACCTGGCGGGTCGGTGGCCCCGCCGACTGGTTTTATCGCCCCGCTGACCGCGTTGATTTAATTGGATTTTTACGCAGTCAAGCGCCCGACCAGCCGCTGGTGTGGCTCGGTTTGGGCAGCAACGTCTTGATTGCCGACGCGGGTTTTGCCGGCACCGTGATCTACACCCCGGGCAGCTTGACCGAATTGATACTCGATACCACCAGCGGCGTGGTCACGGTCGAAGCGGGCGTCACCGGGTCAAAATTGGCACGCACCACCGCTGGCGCGGGCTGGTCGGGATTGGAATTTTTAGCCGGCATCCCCGGCACCGTCGGCGGCGCACTGGCACTCAACGCCGGCGCGTGGGGGCAGGAAACGTGGCAACACCTGCGGCGGGTGTGGACGGTAGATCGCGCTGGCGTGGTGCGCGAACGGGATCGCAGCGACTACCGCGTTGGCTACCGGCACGTCGAATTGTGCGCAGACAACGGCGGCACCGAGTGGTTTTTAGCGGCCGAATTCGCGCTGATCGCCGCTGATCCCGCCGTACTCACCACCCGCATCAAAGAATTACTCGCCCGCCGCCGCGCCAGCCAACCTACCGGCTTGCCCAGTGCCGGCTCCGTGTTCCGCAATCCGCCGGGCGACTACGCCGGGCGGTTAATCGAGGCGGCCGGGTTGAAAGGACTGCGCTGCGGCGAGGCGCAGGTCTCAACGCAACACGCTAATTTTATTATTCACTACGGACAGGCTTCTGCTTCTGATATTATTCAGCTAATCCAACAGATACAGCGCAAAGTTGCAGAGCAGTATCACGTTTTGTTGCAACTTGAAGTTCATGTCATAGGGGCTTGTCACCATGATGAATTTTGATCCCCACGCCGTCGGCAAGGTCGCGGTGTTATTTGGCGGGCGCTCGGCGGAACGTGCCATTTCACTCAAGAGCGGACAGGCGGTGCTGACGGCATTGCAGACGTTGGCGGTGGACGCCCACGCGCTCGACCCGGCGGACGCGGATTTTTTTGCCCAATTGCAGACCGGCCAGTTCGACCGCGCATTTATCGTGTTACACGGCCGCGGCGGCGAAGATGGCGTGATGCAGGGGATGTTGGAACAGTTGGGCATTCCCTACACTGGCGCGGGCGTGTTGGGATCGGCGCTCGGGATGGATAAAGTCCGCAGCAAGTTGATTTGGCAAGGCGTAGGATTGCCGACGGCGGGATTTGTCACGTTGCGCGGCGAAGCCGATTTGACCGCCGCGGCCGCGCTGGGTTTTCCGCTGATGATTAAACCAGCGCGGGAGGGGTCGAGTATCGGCATGGCGCGGGCGGAAACGGTTGCAGAATTGACCGCCGCGTGGCAGGCAGCGGCGCAGTACGATGCCGAGGTGATTGCCGAACGCTGGTTGCCGGGGCCGGAATACACCTGCGCCATTCTCGGTGAACAGGCGCTGCCGTTGATTCGACTGGAAACCGACCACGTTTTTTACGATTACGACGCCAAATATCACGCCACCACCACGCGCTACCATTGCCCGTGTGGGTTGACGGCGGCAGTGGAACGCGAGATTCAGGCGCTGTGTCTGCGGGCATTTCACCTGCTCGGCGCCAGCGGTTGGGGACGGGTGGACGTGATGCTCGATGCGGCAGGACAGGCGACCTTGTTGGAAATCAACACGGTGCCGGGCATGACCGATCACAGTCTCGTGCCAATGGCGGCGCGGGTTCACGGACTGAGTTTCGAGGAATTGGTGGCCGCCATCTTGACCACCAGTCAGCCAACCACCTGAGCGTTACTCCGAATCACCTAACCACCCGGCACCGCTGCTATGGCTACGCATTACCGCCACCCACCTGCCAATCACGCCACCGCCCGCCCGCTGCTGGCGACCTTTGCCGTGTTGAGTGTGATTGCCGCCGTGTGGATTGCGATTGCCTGGGAGCCGCGCCTACTGCCGATCCGCGTCGTCACGATTGCCGGTGAGTTGCACGCGCTGTCGCGCACCGCGTTACAAGCGACCATCGCATCACAAATGCGCGGGGGTATTTTGACGCAAGATTTAACCCGCTTGCAGCGCGAAATTCAGGCGCTGTCGTGGGTGGCGGAGGCGACGGTGCGGCGGCGCTGGCCGGATCGGCTGGAGTTGCAAGTGCGCGAACGGCAACCGCTGGCGCGGTGGGGCGAAGATCAACTGGTCACGCTCGATGGCGCAGTGTTTCGGTTTGAAGGGGGCGAAATGCCGAGTGGTTTGCCGCAGTTAATTGGTGCCGATGCGCAGGACGCCGGTCAATTGGTGCAACAATATTTGACTTGGCAACCGCGCCTGACCCCGCTGGGTTTAACGCTGGAACGCCTGCAACGTGACCGGCGCGGCGATTGGCGGCTCTTTTTCACCAATCAATTGGAAGTGTGTTTGGGAACAGAAGAGGTCGCGCTGCGCTTTGAACGCCTGCTGGCGGCGTATCCGCGCCTGAGTGCCGTCGGTCAAGCGGCGCGGTTGGATTTGCGCTACAGCAACGGGATCGCGGTGCGTTGGTTACAACCGAATCAAGCACCGCATCAAGTGCCGCCGGCGCCTGCTGCTGTGCGTGGTGAACGAATGGCAAAATTATCATTCGGTTTATCTATTCAGCAGCGTCTTACGGAGTAATGAGACTATGTCCAGACGGCGCGATCATTTAGTCGTCGGCCTCGATATTGGCACGTCAAAAATCGCCGCATTGGTGGGCGAAATCAAACCCGACCAAAGTATTGAAGTGATTGGATTAGGCACTCACACCTCACGCGGATTAAAAAAAGGCGCGGTGGTTGATATTGAATCTACCGTTCAATCCATTCAACGAGCGATTGAAGAAGCCGAATTGATGGCCGGCTGTGAAATCCACGCCGTTCATGCCGGAATTGCCGGCAGTCATATTCGCAGTTTGAATTCTCACGGTGTCACGGCAATTAAAGATCACGAAGTGGTGCAAGCGGATGTGGATCGTGTGATTGATGCGGCACGAGCGGTGGCTATTCCCGCCGATCAACGAATACTTCACATTTTGCCGCAAGAGTTCATTATTGATCATCAGGATGGCATTAAAGAACCCATTGGCATGTGCGGGGTGCGTTTAGAAGCGCGGGTTCACATGATTACTGCCGCGGCCAGCGCCGCGCAAAATATCATTAAATGTATTCAACGCTGCGGATTAGAAGTGGATGATTTGGTGCTGGGGCAATTAGGTTCAAGCTACGCCGTATTAACCGAAGATGAAAAAGAATTAGGCGTGTGTTTAGTGGACATGGGCGGTGGCACCACGGATTTAGCCGTCTTCACTGATGGGGCTATTCGCCACACCGCCGTCGTGCCAATTGCCGGCGATCAAGTGACTAATGACATTGCCGTCGCATTGCGCACCCCAATGCACCACGCTGAAGTGATTAAAATCAAATACGCCTGCGCCATGGCCCAATACATTGGCGAAGATGAAACGGTGGAAGTGCCAAGTATTGGTGATCGCCCGGCGCGGTGTTTATCACGCCATACACTCACCGAAGTGGTGGAGCCGCGCTATGAAGAATTATTTGCGTTATTACAGGGTGAATTACGCCGCAGTGGTTTTGAAGATGTCGTGCCCGGCGGCATTGTCTTAACTGGTGGCTGTGCCAAAATGCCCGGTTTAATTGAATTAGCCGAAGAGGTTTTTCAAATGCCGGTGCGCCTGGGGCTGCCGCAGTATTTTATGGGTTTAGAAGAAACGGTGAATGACCCGATTTATTCCGCCGGTATTGGCTTATTAATTTATGCCAAACAACACCGTTCGTTGATGCGACCTGAGTTTGGTGAACGGCATCGCGTCACGGCGGTATTCGATCGAGTACGTTCATGGGTAAGCGGTAATTTTTGACGATCTAAGTTCAGTCAGTCCCGCGTGACCGGCAATTGGCCGGTGTGATTTGATGATGATTGCAGAATAGTATACGACGGTTATTCGGCGATTGAATTGATTAATCGAAATAATTGACCGTCACCATGGCAGCGAACGCACCCTCGCGCTCGTCACAACTGAGGAATTAAGGAGTAATGAAAATGCCTTTTGAATTAATGGATACTCAAACCCAAAATGCCGTTATTAAAGTCATCGGGATCGGTGGCGGCGGCGGCAATGCAATTAACCACATGGTGGAATCATCCATCTCGGGTGTGGAATTCATTTGCGCGAATACCGATGCGCAAGCATTAGAAAGTTCCAGCGTTAAAACCATTTTGCAATTGGGTGCCGCCGTCACCAAAGGCTTGGGCGCGGGCGCTGATCCACAAGTTGGGCGTAAAGCCGCTGAAGAAGACCGCGAGCGTATTAAAGACGCATTGGAAGGCGCAGATATGGTGTTTATTACCGCTGGCATGGGCGGTGGTACGGGAACGGGGGCGGCGCCGGTTGTGGCTGAAATTGCCCATCAATTGGGTATTTTAACCGTCGCAGTGGTGACTAAACCTTTTCCATTTGAAGGTTCAAAACGCCGCAAAATTGCCGAGCAAGGCATTGCCGAATTGGCCAAATATGTGGATTCGTTAATTACCATTCCGAATGAAAAACTGCTGGCGGTATTAGGCCGCGAAATGAGTTTATTAGACGCCTTCCGCGCCGCCAATGATGTGTTATTAAATGCAACCCAAGGCATCGCTGAATTGATTACCCGCCCGGGGTTAATTAACGTGGACTTTGCCGACGTTAAAACCGTTATGTCCGACATGGGCGTCTCCATGATGGGGACAGGCTCGGCCACCGGCACCAACCGTGCGCGTGATGCAGCGGAGGCGGCCATCAACAGCCCGCTGCTGGAAGATATTGATTTGGCCGGCGCACGCGGCATTTTGGTCAACATCACCGCCGGCGGCTCCTTGACCATCGGCGAGTTCACCGAAGTGGGTGATACAGTACGCGACTTTGCCGACGAGGAGGCAACGGTCGTGGTCGGCACCGTGATCGATCAGGACATGATTGACGAGCTGCGCGTGACGGTGGTGGCGACCGGCTTGGGTGAACGTGCTGTTGCTGCGGTGCAACAGGGGCGGGGTGAGCAACCCAAAATTCGGCTGGTCAGCAATGAACATGACCGCAATATCGCGCCCGACTACCGCGAAATGGAACAACCGGCGTTTATGCGCAACAAGCGGACTGGCAGCAACAATGCGAATGTCACTTCCGCCGCCGCACCGCAACCTGAACATACTCACGCGCATAACAATCCGGTTGCTGATTTGGAATACCTTGATATTCCAGCATTTTTACGCCGCCAAGCTGACTAGACTGCATGGTAGGCGGTGTTAATCCCTCCCTTTTCCGCATCCCCCTGCCACCCTCGGCGCCGTGTCACATCAGCACACGGCGCCGGCGGGTGTGACCAACAACTCGGGATCGCGTTGCAATAAAACGACGTGGTAAAAAAATGTTATTCTTAGGGTCGCAGGGTGCTTGATTGTACCTCGGGAAAACCCTAATATGGCTCACAACGCCAACGGTGCAAAACCCACCTCGCGTAATGCTCTTAAAGACATCCCCTAATTAACGATTACTCGACGCATCCGCCGTCGGGGCATTCAACCCCGCTGCCTGACCACTCTGCGCGGGAATTAAAGTGAATGGAGAACTCACCGCATGATCCGGCAGCGTACCCTGAAAAATCTCATTCGCACCACTGGTATTGGCTTACATACCGGTGAAAAGATTTCATTAACTTTACGCCCCGCGCCACCCGATACCGGCATTATCTTTCGCCGTGAAGATTTGTCACCGTCGGTGGAAATTAAAGCCAATCCCGCCAGCGTGGGTGATACGCGCTTATCCACCACGTTAATTCAAGATGACGTGCGCATTTCCACCGTTGAACATTTATTATCCGCCTTTGCTGGATTGGGAATAGACAATGCGTATGTGGATGTCAGCGCCGCCGAAGTCCCCATTATGGATGGCAGCGCCGCGCCCTTTGTTTTTTTAATTCAATCGGCCGGTATTGAAGAACAAATGCGCTTAAAACAATTTATTCGGATTAAACGCTCGGTGACTGTCTATGACGGTGATAAATACGTCCGCTTTGATCCATTTGACGGATTCAAAATGACCTTTTCAATTGAATTCGAGCATCCCGCCTTCACCTCCCGCGCCCAAACCGCCACCATTGATTTTTCCACCACGTCATTTGTCAAAGAAGTCAGCCGCGCCCGCACCTTTGGCTTTTTACGCGATATTGAAGCCCTGCGCCAACAGCATTTAGCATTGGGTGGCAGTCTGGATAATGCAGTGGTGGTGGATGATTACCGCATCTTGAATGAAGAAGGCTTGCGTTATGATGATGAATTTGTCAAACACAAGATGCTCGATGCGATTGGAGATTTATATCTTTTGGGGCATCCGTTAATTGGCGCATTTCATGGGCATAAATCGGGTCACGCATTAAATAATCGGTTATTGCGCGCCCTCTTGGCTGAAGTTGATGCGTGGGAAAAAGTGTCTTTCCAAGACACATTAGAATTGCCCATCAATTACGCCCAACCGGTATGGGTATCCTGATTTTATAGTCAATCTAAAATCATTTGATTTCAGTATGGTCATTAATTCTACAAATAGAATCGTCATTCCCGCGCCAGCGGGAAACTAGAATACGGTGCGTCTGGATTCCCGCAGACGTGGGAATGACGAGTAGCATTTTATATTGGCTTAACGATAATTAGAATGCGGGGTGGCAAAAACTGCACCAATGCACTGCGCAAATAACGCGAATGATGCGCGTCATTCGTTCAGCACATCCTAATTGATGTCAACTCATGTGTTTTGTGGTAAATGCCGCTAACACATTCGGCGGTAAACCAATTGGAATAATTTGCGCTTGGGCGCGTTCGGCAAATAACCGCAAGTCTTCCGCAACCATTGCCCAACATGGCGCACCAATTAACGGTGCAGGGCCGCAGGTGCGCACCTCCATCTCAATACCCGTCGCGGTTAATGACAAATTAATTTGAATCCACACCGGCGCCGGTTCGTGACCATGCGCACGAACATACAAAGCGATTTGAATATCAATTAAATTAGTTGCCAAACGTGGGCGGCTAGTTTCAACGCGGTTTAATACACAATTTGGATTACGGCAGCGTTCACGCAATGCAAATGCCAATTCCCGATCTACAAAGACACCAATTGCGTGTTCAATCGCCGCCAGCCGCCGGCCACTGGTGCGAATGCGTTTAGAATAGGACGTGTGATCGCGCAATTCATCTCGAATCACTCGCCGTAACCGATCAAAGCCTTTTGGCAAAATCCCGCTATGAAACCCGCGACATAAAATGCCGCGTATGGTTTCGCCGTGTTCGCCGACAATAGCCGGCTCAATCATCTCATCATGTAATTGAGATGAAGCATAACGGCGCAGGCGATGGGTATGATTGGCTTCATACAATCGCCAGTTTTCTTTTAATTCCCATACTAAAAACCCAAATAAACCCGGTAATAAAACGATGGTGAGGGTGACGAGTGGATAGGCGATTAACTTGGGTAAAACTGATTCGGTGACAGTAATAAAAACGCTGGTGATGGCGGGTAATAACGGTAATAAGAGTTTATGACCGACGGTGACAATCGGGAAATGTTTAACGGGATTGACCTGCGGTTCAATTAACACGGTGATGTAAAACTGCATTAATCCTTCGAGTAAATGCCACACCGGCGTTAAAATCATTTTAACAATGAAACTTGTCCAGTGTTCGGCTAAATGGTGGGTGAGCGATTCATCCACGCGGTGCAAAATTTGGGCAAAACGGCGGGTGAGTTCTTTGAAAAATGCCAGCAATTGTCGAATCGCGCCGAGGATTAATGTTTGATTGATGCGGCGGAATAACCAGACGGTTGAGGTAATAAAATTGTCTAAAAACCGCCGCCCAGTTGGCGTGTTGCGCACTAGGGTGCCTAATGCAAAGGCTAGACTTAATAACCACACGCCGGGGCGGATGGGGACTTCTTCAACAATGACGGCTAATCCCATAATGGGAATGAGTGGGAGAATGCCGATCAATAACGGCGCAATTAAATGCCGCCCAATGCCGCGCATGAGTTGCGTATTTAATAATTGCGCTAACGGTGGCCAGCGTAATAATTGACGCAGCCCTTCGCCGAATAACATGTAGCCAATGGCGTGACTTGTGGCGCTGACACCACGCCAGACGGCGCGGCTGATATGCCAACCGATGTTGGTGTATAGCAACAGGTTGACGGTGCTGCCGATGCCGATGACGGTCATGGCTTGGGCGAATTGAATACCACCGTCGCCTATTGGCAACAGGTGTTGGAATAAGTCCAAACTTTTCAATCCCAAGTACGCGCCGCCAAACGGGATGAGGACATGACGCAACAGGTTGCGGCCGCTGTTGTTGCCAAACAACGGTGCGGAGAGTTGCTGTAATCCGAGGATGTAAATTTCGCCGGGACGATAGACGCCCGGGAGTACCCGCGCTGCCATGCGGTCGAAACGGCGCAGGCGGTCGCCGTGAAAAAACTCGTCCACGCTCGGATCCGGCAACCGTAAAATGTTACGCGCAACGATGTCGCGCACGTCGGTGAACTTGAGATGGCGGCGCAGGCGGATCACGTCTAGCAATTCGCGTACCATTTTGTGCGCGGCGATGCGCTCGCGGTGATTGCGCGGGATGAAGCCGGCATCGTGCATGGCGCGTTCTAAACGCGGCGTCAGTTGTGCCTCGAGGCGACTGGTCAGGCGGTGGGTGAGGCTGTCGAGCGTGATGCTAAAACGTTCTAACTCGGGCATCGGCCAGGGCAATTCTTCCAACCGGGCGCGGGCGACGGCGAGCGCTCGCAGGGCGCGCAGTGGTGATTGAAACGGCAAAATCTGCCGCATCCGCACTCGGCCGCCGTTGATCAACCAGTGCCAGGGGCGCAGGCGGTAATCATCGTGGCGCGTTTCCAACAGTACCTGCTCTAATTGCAACAGTAGCGTCCGCGCCGGCTGGACGGCGGTATGACCGCGATCTGTTGCTACTAATCGTTGCACAAAAGTGTGCAATTCCGCGCCGGTGTGCGCATCCAGTTTGAGTTTGGCGGCAAGCAAATACGCCAACGCATCGCAACTGGCGCTCTCGGCGGCGCTAAGTGCTTGACATAAGCGGTCATTGACGGGTTGACAAAAGCGTTGCAGGCGGCGCAGTAACCGTCGGGCATTAGCTAGATGTATCAGGGCGGTGGCAAATTGGTTGCGCAATTCGGCTCGTTGTGCCGCAGCCACAGCGTGGCGGAATAGTAACAGGCCGGCGTCTAGCCAAATACCGGTTGGCACGACTGGCTCAGGTGACCACCAGCGCCAGCGTTCGAGTGTCGGGGAAAATAATAGCCGCCCGACGATGCGACTCAAGCGGCCGCCGATGGCAGAAAAAATACAGCTAATCATAAGACGACGTTTACGCAACAGAACGCCTTGTTGATGAGCGGCGCGACAGCGGTTGGCCAGATCGGCAGTGGCAAGTGCGGATGCGGCCGGAATTGATTCCACTACTGGCGCAGGCGCTGTGTCTAATTGGTCATAGTTGCCCATGCGCAACAGAGCGGGGTGAAAATCGGGGTCACTTTGTCCGTAGGCGAGGGCAATTGGCAACAGTGGTAAATATGCACCAAGTTGTTGATGAGCGCCGCCGGGGCAGGTTTTGACCAGTAAATCAGGCAGTTCGGGGGTGGTTAGCGGTGCGGGTAAATCGAGTCCGCTGGCGGCGAGCCACGCATCCACTTGTGGCCAGGTGCGGATTGCTGGGAAGAAAAAGGCGCGGGCGCCGGGCGCAAAGTAACGTAACCGTATGATTAATGAGATAAAAGCGCGGCAGATGTGGGTGTCGTCCCAGATGGGTAGGGTGATGCCATCATGGGCGAGGACGGCGCGCAGTTCGATGTAGGCGTGGCTGCCGATCAACCGTTGTAATGCTGCAACACCAAATTGCGAGTGGTCGTGGTGGTGGTCGCGGGCGATCTGCCAGGTGCGGGCGATTTCGGCCTCGAACCGCCGTCCCCAGTAGTCGTAGCGCAGGCGGTCGAAGTCGCTGTCGTCTAAACGTTGCGTGTTGGGTGATGGCAACAAGATGACGTATTCCGGCAGGCGTAGTCCTTCGATCACGGACAGGGCTTCGGCATTTTCGGTTTCCAGCCCGAAGAGGAAGTCGTCGCGGGGCATCAGGTAGTAGGGCAGGCGCGGGATGGTGACGCCCTGTAATTGTATTGCTAATTGGCTGCTGATGAGGCGTTCGATGGCGCGGGCGTGGAAGAGGAACACCCCCGCGTCGGGTTGGAGAATCTGTTGCCGAACGGTTTTGGCAGTGAGGCTGGACATGGTGCTAGGCGGCGCGTTTTTTGCTTGTAACAACCGGCGCGTCCGTGCTGTCTGCCGCCGCGCCGGTGAAACCAATGAGTTGCTGACTGTAGCACTATTACCGCGCTGTGTCGTATTGGCAAATAGCGGCGTTTTAACCAGCGGCGCGGGGGAGAACGGTTTTTAATTGATCGGGCAATTAATTATAGTTAGTTATTACGCATTTTGGAATGGTTTTATTTGTTATTTTTGCGGTGTTTATTCAACGCCAATAGTCGTTTTAATATCTCATCACCCGCCAGGTTTGGCAAATAATCCTCCCAACTTTAGGCGCGGATAACGGCGGCATTTAATTACTGATGAATATGAATTAACCAGAGCGGATGTTTATTATCCAATTGGGTCAGTGTACGCTGGTTTAATTTTAATTCACCCCGCCAACGGCAATTGCACCCTTACGATTAACCCACTATTCGCCGCGCATTCAAATCGCACTGCCCCACCATAGGCATCCACGATGTCGCGCACAATTGCCAAACCTAAACCGCTACCGTCTTTGTGTTGATCGAGCCGCAAGCCGCGCTCACCTAAACGCGACAGTTGCATTTCAGCAACGCCAGTGCCGTCATCGCTGATGTCAATTTGTACCCAATTGCCAGTCACGTTGGCCGCAATCCACACGTTAGATCGCGCCCATTTCGCCGCATTTTCTAGCACGTTGCCGAGTAAATCGAACAAATCATCTGGCATCAGCGCAACGGCTAGATCAGGCGGAATCTCCACCTGCCACGTCAGCCGTTCGCCGGCGGGCGTCCGTTGTAATACACGCAACAGTCGTGTAATTGCCACATGCAACGCGACGTGCGCCTCATGCGGCGCCGTGCCGGCGCGGACGCGAGCGCGGATCAATTCTCGCTCGACCCGCCGCCGCATCGCTTCCGCCAATTGTTCAAGATTATCAGCGAGTTGCAGCTGCCCCTGCGCCCGCAACTGCTGGGCATCGGCCGCCAGAGCCGCCAGTGGCGTTTTTAACCCATGTGCCAAATCTGCCGTCCACGCCCGCGCCCGTTCCACTGCCTGCGCTCGGTCGGTTAATAAATGATTTAATGCGTTAACTAATGGCATCACTTCGGATGGATAATTGGATGTTAATTCGCGGGCGTGACCAGCATTAACCATTTCAACGCCGCGTTTTAACGCATTTAATGGTTGTAAACCAATATAAATTTGCAACCAGGTCGCGGCGAGTAATGCCATTAAAAGTAGCATTAAATACGGTTGCATATCCGCTGCAAATGCGGCGCGAGCGGTCATTAATTCGTGACGATCTAATCCAATGATTAACCGCAGCACTAGGAATTGATGTTTGATTTGTAACTGCAATTGTCGTTCGCGCACGAGCAATTGCTGGTGATTCGGTCCGGGTAATTGGTGTGCATGAACACCGTCAGGCGCGATGGTGTCAACTGGCAATTGCAGAACGTAATCCCACAATGACCGTGAGCGCAATAAACCGAGTTGCTGGTCGGCGTCAATTTGCCAATATAAACCACTCAATGGCTGATTAAAACGGGGATCATTCAGCGGCTGGCGTAAATTGATACTGCCGTCGTCAGCAATAGTGACAGCCGCGGCGAGTTGATTTAATTGTAGGTGTAATTCGCTGCCGATGCGGCGTTCGACGTGGCGTTCAAATAAGGTGATTAAGCCAACACCGGCGCTAGTTAATGCAATGGTGCTGGAAATTAATGCGGCTAACCAGAGGCGGAGGCGTAATGAGCGGGACATAAATTGATCTCAGCATAATAGCCGTATTTTAATACGGGATGCGTTTTGCTATCATAAGCACTGTTGATTCTCCACCTAAATAACTGCGGGACTATTATGTCTCATGTCGTTAATTCTTATTTAATCAGTGTAACCGATTATCTCGCCGGTGAAGTATTTACAATGGCCGGCGCGAGTGAAGAACATGTCACAATTGCCGGCAATATTTTCGCGCTATTACGCTCACATTTGCGCGGCTGCGCTTGTCGCGTTTATATTGCTGACATGAAATTGCACATCGCCACTGCGAATAGTTTTTTCTATCCCGATGTATTTGTCACCTGTGATACGGCGGATGCGCGTGAACGGCAGTTGAAACGCGCCCCGACGGTAATTATTGAAGTCTTGTCAAAGACAACCGAAAACGATGATCGCGGTATTAAATTCGCACATTATCGGCAACTGCCCAATTTGCGTGATTATGTGTTAATTGACTCACGCCGCCGCGCCATTGAAATCTATTCCCGTCAAGATAACGACTGGCTATTCCAACCACTCGCATCCGATGCGCCACTTGTCATTCCGTCGTTACAGTTTTCATGCCGTGCGGATCAGGTTTATGAGGATGTGCAATTTGCTTTGCTGGATGATAATTAAGGTGGTTGACAGGTTTATTGCGGAGGTTAATGATGCGCGTATTCAAATTCACATCTTGGCAAAACGGTCAGTTTTATATCGGATTTTTCAATGATTATCCTGATTATATGACACAGGGTTTTAGTAAAGAAGAATTGGTGGAAAATCTTAAATCATTATTGGATGATTTGGAAACGAGGGAAATACCATATGTCAAAAAAATACCGCAGCAGTTGTCGGCTAAAGTGACGTTTTCAACTCGACTTATTTCATTCCACCACATACCCAAACCCACGCCGCGTTTGAATAAAGTGATTACCCAATTTTCGCCGGACTCGCCCAACCAATACCTCAACTGCATTTGAGTCGCGTTCAAAATCTTGCGCATATAAATGCTCGGTCAATTCCAACTGCGAAATGACACGCCCGGCATTTTGCATTAAATAACTAATTAACCGGTATTCCTGTGGTGACACATGCACCGGCACATCATTGACACTCACTGTCATTCGCCGCGTATCAATAGTCACCGCGCCGTTCACTAATAATGCGGTCGCTTGACCCGCCGCTCGTCGCACTAATGCCCGCACTCGTGCTAATAATTCCTCGACGCGAAATGGTTTGGGTAAATAATCATCCGCGCCCGCGTCAATTCCCTCCACGCGCTCGCGCCAATCACCTCGCGCACTCAAAATCAACACCGGCATAATGATTTGCGCAGCGCGCCAGCGGCGTAATACGGTTAAACCATCTAATTCTGGCAACCCCAAATCAAGAATGGCAGCGGCGTAATTTTCTATTTCACCCTGAAACCACGCTGTATTACCATCGCGGACGTGTTTAATGATAAAACCGCCGCCGGTTAATGCAGTTTTAATTACCGCCGCGACCTGCGCGTCATCTTCCACCAATAAAATGCGCATGATTAATCATTCTCAATCGTCAAAATGCGCCCGCTCGCCGCGTCCACGCACACCTCGCGCAAGCGCCCATTTGGCGCTAACACCTTGATTTCATACTGCCAATTGCCGCGGCCGTGATGATGTTGCCGCTCGAATTCGACGCTGACCACCTCGCCCGGCACCGCCGCCGTCACTTGCGCCAAAATGTCGGCTAATGGGCGCACTTCGCCGCGTTCGAGCGCGAAACGGGCGTGATCGTGGTCACGCGGATGGTGTTTGACGCCCTGCCACGACGGATCGGCCAACGCCAGCGGGGCAATGGCGACGAGCGCGAGTTGATTCAATAACCGTTTGATTTGCAATGTCCCACCTAATAATCCTGCCGAGCGCCACGCGCAATCTTAATTATTTAATCACAACACACCTGACAATTTGCTGACAATCACCGACAGCCAATTGTCAGCCGTCGCATATTAAACTGCCGTGCAAGGTCGCAGTTAAATGCGACTGAATCGTTCACATTCCCGCGTTCATTAGAAACATTCATTAAATTAACCCGGAGTTTTAATCGCCATGTCCACCACGGAATTACACTCGCCAATTGACAAATCCCCCCTGCCCCCCTTTTCCAAAGGGGGGAAACTGGTGCGCATATGGGATCCACTCGTGCGCGTTTTTCATTGGTCATTAGTCGCAGCTTTTGCCATTGCATACATTGTCGAAGATGATTTACTCACCGTCCACGTTTGGGCGGGCTATACCATCATCACATTATTAGCGGTGCGCATTGTATGGGGTTTAATTGGCACTCGCCATGCCCGCTTTACTGATTTTATTTACCGCCCGCCGCAAGTTATTACGTATTTAACCGCCACATTAGCACACCGCGCTCCGCGTTATTTAGGTCACAATCCCGCCGGCGGTGCAATGGTCATTGTCATGTTATTAGCATTATTAGCAACCACATTTAGCGGATTGGCATTATACGGCGCGGCGGAATTTGCCGGTCCGTTGGCAGATTTAATGCGCGGTATGCCCGAATCCGGCGGCGAGATATTAGAAGAAGTCCACGAATTCTGCGCTAATTTCACCGTCTTTTTAATTGCACTTCATTTAGCCGGTGTCGCATTTTCCAGTTTAATGCACCGCGAAAATCTGGTCGCAGCAATGATTTCTGGTAACAAACGGAGTGCTGACGAATGAACCCAGTTAAAACAACGCAATCGGTGAGTTCAATTGAGCGAATGATTCCTGTGAATACGACTATCCGCGTGGTGTTATTAGCACTCGCGGCTGCAACTGGCGCGGTCAATTCCAATTCAGTTAATGCCGCCGACGCGGCCGCTGGTCAAGTGTTGTGGAATAAAACCTATTCACAAACCGACGGGTCAGTAGCGCGGAGTTGCACTTCATGTCACGGGCACGATTTAACGCAATCGGGGCGGCATATTAAAACCGGTAAAGTGATTGAACCATTAGCGCCATCGGTCAATCCGCAACGTTTAACTGATCCGGCAAAAATTGAAAAATGGTTGACGCGCAATTGCAATTGGACGCTAGGGCGTGAATGCACTGCGACGGAAAAAGCTGATTTGATTAGCTACATTAAAACGCAATAACTGAGGAGAACATAGCTAATGCAACAAATATCAACTAGATTAAAAACTACCCCACGCCGCAGTGCAAAACGGTTATTAACCAGCGTGGCCGTCGCGCTGCTGGTTTTGAATACCACCGCGCCGGCTAATGCCGATGATGATAATGATGACGATGACCGCGGCGGTGGTGGACGGCATGAGCGCGGTCAACAAAAGGGCAATTATCAAAAAGCGAATTGGATTGCACCCCGCGCTGACATTGCACCGGTAACAAATAAAATCTATCAACAGGAGTGCGGTTCATGCCATCTTGCGTATCAACCCGGTTTATTACCGGCGAATGCGTGGGCAGAGATTATGACGCCCAAAGCATTAGCCGATCATTACGGTGATGATGCGAGTTTGACTGAATCAGTGCGCGCTGAAATCATTAATTATCTCGTCGCTAATGCCGCCGATGATGCGCCACAAGTGCGGGCTCGTGCATTCGCTGTACCGAATGAATCAGCAAACGCAATTGCCGCGACGGTCAATCCATTAAATCAGTCCGCGCCATTGCCGCGTATTAGCACGACCTATTATTTCCAACGCAAACATGATGAAATCCCGGCGCGGTTAGTGACGGGTAATCCCGATGTTGGCAGTTTTAGTCAATGCAATAAATGTCACGGTGGTGCTGATAAAGGGATTTATAATGAACATCAGGTCAAGATTCCTAATGCGGGCGCGTGGCAGGATTGATGCGTGATTGCTTTAATCGTTCCCATATCCAGTGTGGGAACGATCAGTTATTAATGATTCACGTTAGAATAACTCTAAATATTAATCGGCTAGTTAGTTCACGGCGATCACATCGTCCCGTGTTATTGATTTGAATGCTCCATTTACTATCTTTGCCGCACTTGATTTAATTCTAATAACCGTTTTAATACTTCATCATCTGTCATATCCAGCGTGTAATCTTTCCAGCCATAAGCATTTGCAATGGCACCATCTAATTGTTGATGAATTAAATTCAACCACGCCGGGCGCTGGTTGTATAAATGCGTTAATGTACGCTGATTTAATTGAGCAATGTACTCAGGTTTGGCGATAATTCGATCTGGATAGTCCGATACTACTTCGGGAATGTGTTCTGTCCATTCAGGCGGATTCAGCCAATTATTACGCAGTTGATTTAAGCGGTATGCTACATTTGCAATTGCTAATGCGTGAGCTTTGTATTCCATTTTAACCAGCGGTAATAACACGCCATTCTCCAATGTTTCAATTGCTCCATTAGTATCGGCCGGCGTTAAACCAATTGGAAAGGGAAACGTTTCAAAGGTGGTGCTGGGTGTATAACGCGGCGTGGCGCCTAGACTTGTACCCATACGCAATGACCATAATTCATGGAAACGTGAATGTAAAATGCCAAAGGTCGTGTCATCGGCGCGAGCGATCACAATTAACATTTTATCTGGCAGAATTGCGCTGTGCATAAACACAAACAAGCGATGTTTAGCAACGTGCGCAGTGGCAATATAGCGCGGCAAATCTTTTAATGCCCGGCGCATCCCAATACGCGCTTCACCATGTCGCCACCAATAACGTCGGTAAATCGCCCGATGATTATTCATTCGTTCTGGTTTAACATGTTTTACAACATGCGCAAATGGTGCTTCATAGAACATTGCATCCGTTTCTACCATCTCAGTGCCAAAATCAATAATCCAACCATCACGCGGGCGACGAGTTAAATCCAACCCATTCCAACTCGGTTTTAATACATCACTGTTTGGTTGACCATGCGGATTGGGTAATAACAACCATGCTCGCGCTAATTCACCTGAAACATCAAATGCGCCGATTTTTTGCGAGCCTTGAAAAGCAGTCTGGGCGTTTTCGGGTAATGTTTTTGCGGCGGTTAAATCAGATGCAACTGCACAATTTCCCGTCGTTAAATCCGCATAAATCACCGTATCTACGGGTTGATTATTTAATACAGCTGGCGCCGAATAATGACCAAAACAAATTAAACTCACTCGCACTGCCGCGCCGGCGTTAATCCAGGGTTCATCTGACCAGGCATGAAAAATTCGGGTTGTTTTAACAATACGCTCTAATACATTGCGATTAACTCCGCCACGAATTGAATTAGTCGCCACTAATCCCGCCGCTTGCACTTTACCTAATTCAATTTGAGTACGCGCTTTTTCAAACCAATAACACACCAAATCCGCACCCGCTGGCACCCGTCCGGCATAAATGGTTTCTAATGCCTTGAAGTAATCATTACCTAATAAACTGCGCTTTTTACTGCCACCTAAAAACGGCGGATTGCTGACAATCACATCCGCCACCGGCCAGTCAGGTTCGTTGCCGGTTGTATCAACAATCGCATCGCGGTGTTCAACCACCGTAATCTTTTTCAAAATCGGGTTTTTATTGAGTGACGCCCCATGTTCTAACATCCACTGCAATTCACCAATCCACACCGTTGCCCGCGCTAGTTCAGCCGCGTAGTCATTACGTTCAATACCTAATACATTCGCCGGACTCACCGCCAATGGGCGTTTTTTTAATCCAAACTGTTCGGCATCTAACAGAATTTTATATTCTAAATCTTTTAAGCTACGCAAAGTTAAAAACAAAAAATTGCCCGAGCCACAAGCCGGGTCTAATACACGATAATCCCGCAAACGATCAAGCATTTGGTCAAGTAACTGTTGCGCTATACTCAACAGTTTATTGCGGGTTGCTGCCGATTTTTTAGGGGTTATTTGACTAATTACTGCCGCAATTTCGTCGCGTTTTATTGTCCATTCCGCTCGCAGCGGCGCTAATACGACTGGCTCAACCAATCGCATAATTGACGCTGGATCAGTGTAATGCGCGCCGAGTTGCGCACGTTGACTTGGGTCTAAACCGCGTTCAAATAAAGTACCAAAAATGGACGGTTCAATTGCAGCCCAATTCAATTTAGTTAAATCGCGCAATAATCTTATATCGGATCGCTCTAATGGCAGCAACGCAATGCTGTCAAATAAACCACCATTAAACCAATCAATATCTTCTATCCCAAACGAGCCACCGGTAGCCATTAAATGTAATAAATCTGTCAATTTATACGGCAGACGTTCGGGCATTTGGTAGCCCAAATTTAATAACTTATTAAACAAACGATTGGGTAATAAATCAATATCTTCAGCAAATAAACAAAACAATAATTGCTGGCAAAAATGCGCGACCTGTAATGGATGATGACCACGCTCGCGTAACGCATGTGCGAGAATACCGAATTGTCGTGCTGCCTGTTCAGTTAATTCAGCAGTAGTTAAACTTGGGCGCAGCCGTTCGGAATCACTGAACGCCCATTTTAATATTTGCCGTACTCGCGGTTTTAATAAATCCTCTAATGCAAATTCATAAATGTCCAGCACTGTGCCAGTAAAGGCGGTATGAATAATGATTTGCTCCATATCAGAAACAATTAATAGTGGTGGGTTTTCTAATGCGGGGGCATAGCGATGTAATTGCACAAAAGCGTCTTTTAAGTTTTTATGTTTACTTTTATATTCCCAGCCAAAACATCCGCGTTTCCACACATCCGCCCACCCATCGCCGCCGGTGGTTTTCTTTGCACCCTTTTCAAAACAATACCATTCGCCTGTCGGGTCAGCTTCAGCGGGCGTTGGTTCATTTAATAAGCGACACACATCAATAAAATGCTCCTGTGATGCGGCGCTTTCTTTTAAGGTACTTACCTGCCATTTAGTAATGAATTCATCGGGCGTCATAAAAACAAAACCGTTATTAAAAAGTTGATATACCATTAGTGTTTTACAAACAGCATCTAACTATAAAATCCGCACGTCATGCACGGGGAATTAAATGACGTTTTTTATTATGGCCAATTAAATCACTGCGCCCGAGGCGATGCAAAGCGGCGCGTAACATTGGCCAATTCACTGGATCATGGTAGCGTAAAAAGGCTTTTTGCAATCGCCGCTGTTTTGCATCACGCACCACAAATACTGATTCGGCATGAGGAGTGAGTGTTTTTAATGGATTCAATCCCGTGTAATACATCGCCGTCGCTAATGCCATTGGCGTTGGTAAAAAACTTTGCACCTGATCTAAGCGCAAGTTCTGCTGTTTTAACCATAATGCCAATTGCAGCATATCTTCATCACGACTGCCGGGATGTGCAGCAATAAAATAGGGAATGACGTATTGTTTCTTGCCCGCCGTTTGGCTATAACGATCAAATAACTGTTTAAATTGTTCGTAGGTACGAATGCCCGGTTTAAGCATTAACTCCAGTGGCCGAAATTCAGTATGTTCAGGTGCAATTTTTAAATAACCGCCAACGTGATACGTTGCCAACTCTTTAATATAAACAGTTGATTTTAGAGCTAAATCATAGCGTACTCCTGACGCAATAAACACCCGTTTAATTCCCGGCACTGCCCGCGCTTGGCGGTACAGGTCAATTAAAGGCGCATGATTGGTATTTAAACGTGGGCAAATAGTTGGATATAAACACGATAGGCGGCGGCAGCGCGCTTCAATTTGCGGGTCTTTGCATGTTAATTGCCACATATTCGCCGTCGGCCCGCCAAGATCAGAAATAACACCGGTAAACCCAGGTGTACGGTCGCGGATGTTAGCTAATTCGCGCAGAATGGATGGCACAGAACGACTTTGAGTAATGCGTCCCTCGTGTGCGGTAATTGAACAGAAGCTACAACCGCCAAAACAGCCACGCACAATTGCAGTAGAAAACCGAATCATTTCCCACGCCGGAATGGATTGATTACCGTATTGACTATGCGGGCGGCGGCTATAAGGTAATTCATACACCTGATCTAATTCAGCCGTTGTTAATGGCAATGGTGGTGGATTAACCCAGACGCTGCACCCACCGTGTGGTTGAATTAAAATGCGTGCATTATGCGGATTTAACTCGTGATGTAATTGCCGTGCTGCATTTGCATATTGCCAACGATCATCGCGCACTTGTTCAAATGCGGCTAATTGCATGCTATTCGCCGGTATTGATTGATATGTGGGTATTATAAACGCGGTGCCACGCAAATCATGGATGCTTTGAATTGGTTCACCGCGTGCTAATCGGTGCGCTAAAGCAACTATAGCACGTTCGGCATTGCCGTATAATAATAAATCGGCTTTAGCATCAAATAGAATTGATCGCCGCACTTGATCTGACCAATAATCATAGTGTGCCAAGCGCCGTAATGAAGCCTCAATTCCACCAATGACAATTGGCACCTGTTTGAACGCAGCACGGACGCAGTGTGAATAAACAATTACAGCGCGGTCAGGGCGTTTGCCAGCAATTCCACCGGGGGTATAGGCGTCATCTGAGCGTGGTTTGCGATCCGCTGTATAATGATTGACTAACGAATCCATATTGCCAGCAGTAATGCCGAAGAATAAACTAGGGACGCCAAGTGCGGTAAATGAATCTAATGAACGCCAGTCCGGTTGTGCTATAATACCGACACGAAAACCTTGTGCTTCTAATAAACGTCCAATCAATGCCATGCCAAATGATGGGTGATCAATATAGGCGTCACCAGTAATTAAAATTACGTCGCAACAGTCCCAACCGAGGGCATCCATTTCCGCTCGTGTACTGGGCAACTCGGGAGCAATACCAAGTTTATGCGCCCAAAATTTCCGATAAGAAAATAACGATGGTAAAACAGTGGTATTCATTATTTGTATTCCCGTTGCAGTGATTAGATAAATGACGCCTGCAAAACGCCGGTGAATAAAAGAAGTGGAAAATATCTGGCAATGTTTGCTATTATCTATTTTACATGTATTGATACTTGACTAATCACGCAAAACGTGTACGCTAGATTGCGCCAAATGGTCATGTGCGCCAGTTACGCTGTTTACTTTCAATATGTTTGCACTCGTTATTATTCAATGTCCATGCGATGCAAACAAAAAAAAGATAGTCATCCCAATACATCGGCTGGCAAATACGTCAATCTCTGGGCTATCGTTTGGCTGAATTAGTAAAGCGGATACCGTCATTATCCAAGTCGCGGATTAGTCATTACGAACAAAGTATTTGTCGCATGGGAATAGAAAAGGCGTAGTATTAGTAATGGCACTAGGCGGAATTAATCCGGCGTATTTGCTTTGTTTAGACAACCATTCCGTATTGACAAAAGATAAATGGCAATTGATTAAACGTTACCATCGAACAGATGCGCGTGGTCGAGATGCAATTCGATATTTCGCCAAGATGCAATTTAGAGTACAGCTAGTTGGACAATTGAACGCGGTTAATTCAATAATTTCTTAACCGCCGTTATTAACGCTAGTGCTGTTGTATCATGCAACTACTGCAATTTTAATTAAACTATTGGATAAATAATTATGCGACAACCTTTATTTTTTTCAGTACTGGTACTGAGTTGTGGTTTGTTCATTTTACTTGGAGGTTGTGCTGCCCAACACCAGCGGGCGGAAAGCATTTTGTATGATGATTCAGCGCTATTTCCGTTACCAGCGGGATTAAAACCGAATGTAGATTTTTGGCGCAATGTCTATGCACGTTGGGGGCGGGCACAGGTGGCAATTCACGATGACCGTTATCTTGATTTGATTTATCAGGTATTAACGCTACCCCCTCCAATTCAAGATAGCTATACATCGCCGCAAAAAGAATTAATAGCAGCGACAAAAGCGCATTGGCAAACACAATTGCAAAGTTTGCAGACACGTCTCCAGCAAAAAGTTCCATTAACTCGTGAACAAGAAGCATTAAAACAGCGATTGATTGCTAGTTCTGGTGGTATTGCAGCATTAAATGGTGCGGCGCAGCGCGTCCGCAGTCAACGTGGATTGCGTGAGCGATTTCAACGCGGTGTAGAAATTAGCGGGCGTTATGAACCTGCTATTCGCGCCGCATTTCGCGCAAAAGGCTTACCAGAAGACCTTGCGTATTTACCGCATGTTGAATCATCATTTCAAACGAATGCGCGTTCTACCGTTGGCGCGGCGGGTATTTGGCAATTCATGCGTTCAACTGGTGCGCAATACATGACGGTTAATAGTTTAATTGATGAACGCTTGGATCCGGTCATTGCGGCAGGCGCGGCAACTCAATACTTGGGGAATGCGTATGCCAAATTGGGTTATTGGCCGTTGGCACTGACGTCTTATAATCACGGTATTGGCGGCATGAAACGCGCTCAATCTCAATTCGGGAATGACATTGCGCGAATTGTACAGGAATACGATGGTCGTGCTTTTGGCTTTGCTTCGCGTAATTTTTATGCCGAATTTCTGGCGGCGCGTCACGTCGCTACTCACGCAGAACGCTATTTTCGTGGCGCACTTCATCGCCAACCACCATTGTCAGTCCGACCAGTGCGTTTAACCTCACGCACCTTCATGAGTGAATTAACACAGCGTTATCAAGTGCCGGCATCTGTATTAATTGATTATAACCTCGCCTGGCTTGATCCAATTCGCACTGGACGCACAGCAATTCCCGCCGGCAGCACTGTTTGGTTGCCGACTGCAACAGCAGATTAATTCACCACATCATTAAAAAATACGCTGGTTTGCAATAGCCAGCGTATTAAACTGCACTCACCGATTGGATAAATTGTCATGGCGCTCAAATCAGATCGCTGGATTCGGGCAATGGCGCAGGCGCAGCGCATGATTGAACCGTTTGCACCGCAACAGGTGCGCGTGAATAGCGCTGGCGAGCGCATCATTTCCTATGGCACGTCGAGTTATGGCTATGATGTGCGCTGTGCAGATGAATTCAAAATCTTTACGAATATCAATTCGGCTATTGTGGATCCCAAAGCGTTTGATGCTAAAAGTTTTGTAGATTTACAATCCGATGTGTGTATTATCCCACCCAATTCATTTGCATTGGCGCGCACGGTGGAGTATTTGCGTATTCCGCGTAACGTATTAACAATTTGTTTGGGGAAATGTTTAACAGCGGAGACGCGGGTGGTGGATGCTGACACTGGGGCGTATTTACCCATTACCGCTTTTGCATTCGGCCGCACGACGTTGGGAATGCAGGATTGGCAATTAAAACCAGTCAAAATTGGTGCGTTGTTATCGCAAGGAGTTAAACCCGTTTATGAACTCACCACTAAAACGGGATTAAAAATACAGGCCACCGCCAATCATCCATTTCGGCAATTGCACGGTTGGACTGCATTAAGTCAATTAAACATTGGCGATCGCATTGCGGTAGCGCGGGAAATCCCAGTATTTGGCAAAACGCCGCTGCCCGATTGGGAAGCCATTTTATTGGGGTTAATGATTGCGGAGGGTCAATCTCATACGCCGCAGCATAGCCCGACCTTTACGAATAGTGATCCGGTATTAGTGGCGTTATTAAAACAGTGTGTTCACGATGGACAACTCGGTACCGTCACGGATAAAGGGCGCGACGGTTATCGTTTAGTCAATAAAGCGGGACGCGGTGGTATTGCAAAATGCAATCGTGCGTATCAATGGTTGACGCAATATCAATTAAATGTCACGGCTGAAAGCAAATTCGTGCCGCAAGCCATTTTCATGTCACCCAAACAGACGACTCGTTTATTTTTACAGGCGCTATTTTCGGGTGATGGTGGTGTGTATTGTACTCAGGATGCGTTTTACCTCGAGTACTATTCTAAATCACGACGCCTTATTGAAGATGTGCATCATTTATTATTACGCTTTGGCGTGTTATCACTTATTCGGCATAAAACAACCGCTATTGGTACTGATGCTTATCATATTCAAATCACTGACCGCGAACAAATACAACGCTTTGCAACCGAGATTGGTTTTTGGCCAGATTCTATTAAACAATGTCGTTTAGAAAAGGAGATTTTGCCAATTATTCAAGTCGCACCACAACGCTTGCGGAGTAATTTTGATACCTTGCCACCGGCGGCGTGGTCTTTAATGATTGCGGCAGTTGCACACGCGCACACTGGTTTGCATCAATTGGGTGTGCGTTCTCATCCAAAACAATCATTGTCTTATACCGCAGCAAATCGTGTTGCCATTGCCAAGCACTATGACGCGCTGACCACGTTAATGAACGGACCCGTATGGGATGTCGTCGTGGATATTCAATTGATTGGTGATAAAGAAGTATTTGATTTGAATATCCCCGCTGTACACAATTTTATTGCGAATGACATGGTTGTGCATAATTCGACGTATGCCCGCTGCGGCATCATAGTGAATGTAACGCCATTAGAACCAGAATGGGAAGGGCATGTCACATTGGAGTTTTCTAATACCACGCCTTTACCCGCTAAGATTTATGCCAATGAAGGTGTGGCGCAGATTTTATTTTTAGAAGCCGATGAAGTGTGCGAATGTTCTTATTTAGATCGGGATGGTAAATATCAAGGACAGCGCGGTGTAACCTTACCAAAACCTTAATAGAATTGTTCTAACGTGGATTAACTGATCGTTTCCACGCTTCAGCGTGGGAACGCACTCTTTTTTGAAAATCAAATAGTTATAGTTTAAGCAGCATCATACTTGATGCTAATCAATTATTCAAATGTTGCAGTAACAACAGAATGATAATAAAAAGCTGACTTCAGTTTTTAATTTTAACCGATTGATTCTTGAAAATATCACGTTCCCACGCTTCAGCGTGGGAACGATTAACTACTATTATTAGGACGCCTCCATGTCCCATATGCCTCGTTCATTCACCGTCTTATTTAATCCAGCGCGTTGGTCTATTACAACGCTATTATGGAGCGCGGTAGTTCTCATTACCCTCGCCAGCCTGTGGCGCTTCGTGCATTTAGATCATTTATTAGTTTGGCATGACGAAGTCTATAGCATCATACGAGTACTTGGCTATTCAATTGACGAAATTTTCAATTATATTTTCGTTGGTCAATTATTAACACCTGAGCAAATATTACGCTTTCAACACTTCGACGGTGCGCATGGTTGGATTGATACATTTCGCGCACTCATCGGCCATCCCGAACATGGCCCGCTGTATTATCTATTCGGGCGTTTAATTCTAATATTCCCGCTTGAACCAGTGGTTGGATTACGCGCCGTGGCAGCGCTCATGTCCGCATTATTACCACCAGCGGTATTCTGGTTAATGCGCGAATTATTCGGGCGGACTGAAAAAAACTGGCCGGTTGCATGGGTCGCTGCCGCGCTCATTGCTGTTTCACCACTCTATGTTTTATTCGCGCACGAAGCCCGTCAATACACGCTCTGGCTGCTGTTGTTATTAGTTAGCACCGCCGCTTTTCTCCGCGCTTTGCGCAGTCAAAACCACCGCTGGTGGTGGCTGTATAGCGGCTTAATGCTGCTCAGTTTTTATACACATCTCTTATCCGCACTGACGGTTTGTATTCACGCTTGTTATGGATTGCTGTACCTATACATGACCCGTGTTGAATGGAAACAGTCACGCACCGTCATACGTTCATGGCTACTTGCCATTGCTGTAGCAACGCTGCTTTTCACCCCCTGGCTGGCGGTCATTTTTCATCATCAACAATTATTAACCAGCTACACATCCTGGATGAGTACGACGGTTTCCGTATCAATGACTTTTCAAGCGTGGGGCGCACATTTTATACGCGCATTCATAGATTTTGATCCGAGTTTACCGACCTGGTTATTGGTTTTGCTATTACCAATGGCGCTGGCAATTGGTGTGTATGTACGCCACGCCCCACGTCCAGCAGTCTGGTTATTCCCATTATTCGCCGTCTGTTTTATTGGTGTCGTGTTAATTCCTGATTTATTATTTGGCGGAATGCGGTCATTACAAATGCGCTACGCACTGCCGGCCGTTTTAGCGGTGCAATGTATGATTGCCTGGACAGTGGGAATAGCGTTAATACCTGCGACACAGTCTGCAATTAAACCGCTATTATTAACGCCCGCCCGAGCGCGGGTTGTATTCAGTTTATTAATTGCAGCCGGCATTGTATCGCTCGTGGTGATTGACCACACACCGACCTGGTGGAATAAAAATTACAGTGAAAATAATCGCCACGTCGCCAATTTAATTAACGCACACCCTGCATCTCTATTATTTATCAGCAATTCGGCGGGGGTGAGCGTTGGCGAGGTCATTTCCATTGCCTATCATTTAAATCCCGACGTGCGCATTTGGGCTGAACCCTTGACCGGCGTGACAGCAGATGTATTATTACCGACAACCACTGGTGAGCGTTTTGCATTACTTCCCTGGACAACGTTAATTGCCGCATTTGCACCCGATCAAGTGACGCTCATTGATGGCAGTTGGCAATGGTTTCGCGTCGAATCATTAGTGAGCGAGCCACCGTTAATCAGTTCCGCGCATGAAGAACCGGCGCCACCTGACATCGCACTTCCAACTGAACAATTACCCAATCAGACACCACCGAGTATTGCAGAATGATAGATCACGCCCTTTTATTTGGGACTGGTTTAATTGCCGCCGCCTATTTGCTTGGCTCTATTTCCAGCGCCATTTTAGTCTGCCGCATCATGGGCTTACCTGATCCGCGCACACACGGCTCACACAATCCCGGCGCCACCAATGTTTTGCGCGTTGGTGGGACAATTGGCAAGGTCGCCGCCGCCATCACGTTATTAGGCGATAGTTTGAAAGGTGTATTGCCAATGTTAATTGGCAGTTATTTGCAAGTGACGCCGCAGTTATTAGCCGCGATTGGCATTGCCGCCTTTTTGGGGCATTTATATCCAATCTTTTTCAATTTCAAAGGCGGGAAAGGAGTGGCGACGGCGTTGGGTGTGCAATTGGGATTGCATTGGGCGGTCGGCGCGAGTGTCGGCGCGCTCTGGTTATTTATTGCGAAGGTATTAAAAATCTCATCGGTCGCGGCACTGTTTTCAATGGCAATGGCGCCGGTGTTGGTGTGGTTAATTGTTGATGAGCCGGCCTTGATTGGAATGCAGTTAATCATTACCGGCGTTTTATTCTGGCGCCACCGCAGCAATATCAGCAATTTATTGGCGGGAAAAGAAACTCGCATTGGTGGCGGGACGACGGACAAGGCAGATCACTCGCCCGCTGCGAATGAAACCAATGAACCTGGCAATTAACGCCCGCCAAATAACCGCCCCAACATGCCACGCGGTTTAGCCGCCGCGGTGAGTTTATTCGCCGCCGCCGCGTCGCGTTTGGCTTGATCTTCGACTTCGTGCGCCTGCCACGCCGCCGCGACGGGTTGCCAATCTGCCGCCGGGACTGCCAACGGCCACGCTCGGATCGTGCCATCCGCGCTGCCCGAGTACAAAATCCGCCCGTCGGGACTGTAGGCCAGCGCGTACACATCCTTGTCGTGACCTTCTAACATACTGCGTTTGTCGCCCGTGTCGGCATCCCAAAACAGGATGGTTTTGTCGGCGCTGCCCGAGGCGATGGTGCGCAAATCGGGGCTGTAAATTGCCGACCACGACGGGTAGCGGTGGCCGGTCATTTCGCGCACCAATTGCCCCGCGCTGACATCCCACAGCCCGACCGAGCCGTCCACGTTACTGAGTAGCAGGTGGCGGCCGTCGGGATGGTACACCATACTGTTGATGCCGTTGGTGACGACATCAATCCGCGCCAACTCCGCGCCGCTGCTCACATCCCACAGCGCGAGCGTGCAGTCGCGGCTGCCGGTGGCGAGTACCTGCCCGTCGGGACTGAACGCAACTGCTTGAACGTACACGGAATGTCCGACGACGTGGTGCAGGCGTTGACCGCTGGCGACTTCCCAAATGCAAAAACTGCCGTCCTCGCTGCCCGAGGCAAGATGCCGCCCGTCGGCGCTGAACGCGACCTGATAAACCAGCGCGGAGTGGCCGGATTGCTGCCACTGCACCGCGCCGCTGGCGATGTTATACACATGCACACTGCCGTCCGTCCCCGCCCACGCCAATAATTGATCGTCGGGGCTGAAGGCGACCGAATACACCCGCCCGACTTGGGCATTGATGCGCCATAATTCCGCGCCGCTGTTGACATCCCACAGGGCGACGTGTTGATCCCAACTGCCGGTGGCTAATTGCTGCCCGGCGTGATTGATGGCGATGCTGTAAATGGTGTCGGTGGCGGCTTGACGGCGTAACACGGCGGCAGTGAGGGGTGCTGGCATGATGTAATGACCAATAAAATAGATGTATGCTATTGCTTGCTAACCGATACTAGCATACACAGCGTTGGTTGCGTGAAGCAATCCGTCGTTTAATTATCACGGCGCGGGAGTTGATGCGCATTTGATGATTAAAAGATAGACATTTTTCATTGAGATGTCAACCCCCCATTTTGATTAGGAGGCGCCATTTGTCTGCACATCATCATCACGCTGTCATCATTCGCTGCGGTCGGCTTGCGCATTGCCTTCAATCAGATTGGCATTGGACGAGCGGGTTAATGATGCTGGCGCTGTTTTTATTCACCACGCCCATTACAGCGGTGACGAATCAAGCACATTCGGCAATGAAACCGCCAGAGGATCATCGCGCTTGTTTACGCTGTCACGCTATGAAAACGCTGGCGTATCGTGATCCGCTGAGTAAAAAAATCATTACGCTGGTCATTGATCCAAGCGGGTTTGAACACTCGGTACATGGTCAACTCAATTGCCGTGAGTGCCATGAACAGCATTATCAACGCTATCCGCATTCTGAGCGAGCGCGAGCGCCCTTGCATTGCGTTAAATGCCATGAAGACGGTAAAAAACAAGCGCAGCATCAATCGAATCATCAGCCGCCGCGTCAATACCAATTTACCACGATTGAACAGGAATTTAAACGCAGTGTTCATGCCACGTCAGATGAACCTGATGCACAGGATTTTAATTGCCATTCCTGTCATAATCCGCATCAATTTCAACGCTCACAAATCGGTAAACCGCTCGCTCAGGTGGTCAGGGATGATAATGCGATTTGTTTAAGTTGCCATGAACAACGCTTTGATTCATTAGAAACAACTCATGCGTGGCTACCGCGCCGTGATAAACATTGGCAAGCGGTGCGCTGTTTAGAATGTCATACGCCCTTATCCACCACTGGACAGCCAGTGTCACACCAGATTTTAGCCGCTGCTGATAGCAAAGTGGATTGTGTTAATTGCCATTCACAGGATGCACAGTTATTAACCCGGCTGTATCAATACCGTTCTCAAGAAGACGTGGCGCGCACGGGTTTTATTGCCAAAGCCGTGTTTAATGATGCCTACATTATTGGCATGAGCCGCAGCCCGATCATTGATTTTATTGGGTTACTGATGATTGCGCTGACGGCATTGGTTTTAATTGGCCACGGCTGGGGACGCTATCGCGCTGCTCAACAGTTATCGAGAGGATCGCAATGATGACAGGACTGTATCTTTATGCACGCTGGCTGCGTGTATGGCACTGGTTAAATGCGTTATTATTTATGGTGTTAATTGTGTCGGGCGTCAGTATGCACTTCGGTGGCAGCGCCCTGCTCATGCCATTTAATACCGCCGTCACGGTGCATAATACCGCCGGTATTTTACTCAGCGTGACCTGGCTTGGGTTTATGATTGGAAATGCCGTGACAACCAATAAACGGCATTATCGCGTGACCTGGCGCGGCTTACCGCAGCGATTATTCGCGCAAATGCGTTATTATGGGTATGGCATTTTTCATAATGCACCGCATCCATTTCATGTCACGGCTGATATGAAATTGAACACCTTGCAGCAATTGAGTTATCTTGGCGTGATGTATGGTTTAATGCCAATATTGGTGATGAGCGGCTGGGCGTTTTTATTTTCAACTTTTTTACCCGACACGCTGTTTGGTATCGGCAGCGTGTGGTTTGTGGCGATGATTCATTTAACCGTTGCTTACGGATTAGCCCTGTTTTTATTAGTGCATAGCTACATCATTACCACTGGCGATACCCTGACAAGCAATTTGCGGGCAATGATTACCGGCTGGCATCCATTCACGCCACCATTAGAACGCTCATTCGATCATGCGGCCGAAACTATCCCGCCCAAAACTGCGGATCAAAGGAGTTAATGCAATGAATGACCCCGCTCCGGTGAAACCGTTATTATCGCATCTTGCACAGCGACGCCTGTTGATTATTAGCGGTATTTTGTTAATAGTATTCATTGCTTATCGCCTGTTTTATCCACCGTTATTTGATGCTTATGTTGGCAAAACCAATGCGCCCCTGACCTATGCCAATAGTCAAACCGTGACGCCGCAGGCGTTCGAGTTATTAGCGCGTGATCTCAGTCATCAAGCGCGTTATCAAAAGGCCGCGGCAATTGTTGCCACCGATCAAGACCCATTTGCACGTCAAGTGAAAATTGAAATGTTAATGAACACTGCGTCCTTTGTGCGTGACACCGAACCGACGCATATTAAATACTTTCGCCAAGCGGGAATTCGTCGTTATGACGGCCCGAAAACCTGTTTAGGGTGTCATGCAACTTTGCAAGTGACGCACTCCGATGGGCGAATTGAAACAGTGAATACACTGGATGACATTGTTAATTCGGTGCATTTCAAATTTCAAAGCACGTCGAGCGGGTTTTCGACCTATGGGTATGATGGACGGGCAGTCAATTCTGGCCAGCGCCGTATTCCCGTTGGCAAAATAGATCGCGCCTGCGGTATTCCCGGGAGTTTCACTTGGACGGGGTGGGCGGCATTAGTGAAAAGTCGCCCGGACAATGCACAGGGTGCAATTGAAATACGCAGTGAAGGGTGCGGTCAATGTCATATTGGCGGGAATTATCAACCGGCCACCGAAAAGATGATGCCAATTGGTGATGTGCCAAATGAAGCCAAGGCCGGGTTGGATTGTTTAATTTGCCATGCAGCTAATTATGATATGAATCAACGCTATGTCATTCAGGATGAATACGGCTTGCGTTGGAATCAAGATCGGAGTTTGCAGGCGGCATTAAGTGTGGCACCCGTGACTAATGACAATTGCTTGCGTTGTCATCAACATAATATGGGTGGTGATGCCTATATTCATAATCAAGCGGCGCAGAATTTGGGTGAAAAACATCGGCGTTTATTACATCATGGAGCAAAACGCGGTAATCCGTTTAGCCCCGAAGATGATCGTCACGCGACGGCAGGAATTCAATGCACCGATTGCCATATTCCCGAGGGGCATAAAATCCCGCGTGGGCGGCTCGGCGTTGATTTAGTGGCGAATGATTTACCCAATAAAGAAGTGTCCTGTGAGCAGTGTCATTCGCAATTGCCGCATAATCATTCTAAAGATAAAGCGCTATTGAACGGTCACATTACGCGGCTGGCGTGTGAGACCTGTCATATTAAACAACTGGAAGAGAACAACGTTGTGTTGCGCGATTGGGTGCATCCCACTTGGAATGCAGAAGAGGGGGTTTTTCAACCAACGGATGTCTATCGTTCCGGCGCCGTTGGCACGGGGTTTACATTCCTATGGTTTAATGGCAATGGCACTTTTTTAGCGAATGCGTTGGGTAATCATCCAAATCATAACTTGAATTATAATCCGCTCATGCAGCAAATGGTGCGCATTGATGATGCAGGTGCTATTGCGGCAATTCGCGCTAAAGCACAGGAATTAAAACGCCAGTATCCTGAGATTGACGTTGAGCAATATGTTCGCACCGCAACCGATCCGCTCTCACAATTATCTCCCGAATTATTAGCCAAGCGGCAGGCGATGATTGAAGCCAATTTACGCAGTGTGATGAATCAAGGTGAAAGTCGCATTTATCCGTTCAAGTTATTTAATGCGATGATGTATGAAGACATGGGTAATCAAGGTCCCTTTGGCGCGATGATCTTGCCATTTGATTATGCCAGCTATTATGAAACGGGCGATCCTAAAGCGGCGGTGAAAAAAGCCTTGCAAGACCCGATTGTGCAGCGCATGTATCAATTGCCATTTAAACTTTACATGATGGATGAGTTTATGGCGTATTTTGGCGTCATGGACGGCTGGCAACCGAATTATCCGCTGGTGAATGGTGAATTAAAACGAGTGGAAGCGCACTGGATGCGTCAAATGGGAACGCTCATGGTGAATCATGGAATTCAGGGGCGCGGGCGGGAATGTAAAGACTGTCATGCGTTGAATGGGATTATGAATTACGAGGCGCTGGGTTATTCACCTGAGCGCGCTGCTGAATTGCGCGATTTGGATGTCTTGACGCAGGTTGAACTGCCATTTGTAGATAGAAAATAAACGGGGCGCATGGGCGTTCTCATGTTCTAGCGTGGGAACTTTCATGCGAATCATTCCAGCATTAATCAATCAAGCCGCCGAGTAATGCGGGAATCGCATCAATGGCACTATATTTGGTGTCGGTATCGGTCGTGATGCTTTCTAATACATCGGTGCCGGCTTGACGCAATAACAACTGATCGTCAGCGTGAAGCGCACGGAATACAATGCCGTTGCGATCTTGATAACCGGCAAATGCCAATGCCACCTCGACTTGCAATTGAAAGCGTTTTAAATCATCGGCCGCGTCGGGATTTGTCCAGCAACCGTTTAATAATGCAATCACCATTTGATTGCGTTGAATATTGCCGCTGTCTAATTCTGTCAACCAATAAGCGTGTCCTTCGGTATCGGCGAAGCGATTAAAGATATTTAAATACAAGGCATCAATTAACGCGCTATTATCATTGGATGGATACATGGCTTGCACAGTGGGATTATCAAAAAAACTTTGGGCGACGGTTGCTTGCGTCCAATTGCCGTTTTGCAATTCATCAATCCAATACTGCAACCCTTCATTATCTGGGGCGTAACCTAAGGTGGCGACGTATAATTCAGCCACTTGCCAAGCAAATGAATCACGCTGGGACACGCAGTCATATTCACCGCGGCGCCATTCCCAGGGCGGCATGGGCGTATTATCTGCCCATAATCCAAGTTGCGCATCATGCGCAATCTGTTCTAATACATCGAGCGATGAATCAGTCGCATAATCATCATACACCCACGCCAGGCCGTGTTCTAATTGATATTCACTAGCACTGCCAATAAAAAAATCTCCTGTGATGTGGGCGACTACGCGACCATAGCGATCAATGTCTTCTTCCATGACGGTGACGTATTTATTTAACAGCAAATCAGTTAATGATTGTTTGGCATCAAAGCCAAAGCGTTGGCAGGATTCGGGCGCATCAATTTCGGCTAATCTGATGGTATAGGTTGATCCGTCAAGTGCTGTGATTTTAATGGTGTCGCCATCCGTGACTGCTGTGACCTTGCCGTATTGAATAGTGTATTCGCGTGGTGCAACGGCGGTGTCATCTTCAATCGCATCTGTTTCAACTATTGCGGCGCCGAGCGAGGTTGAATTATCATTAACGCTATTATCAATGATGGTATTAACGATGGTCGTAGTATCGGTGTCCCTACATTCGCAGGGACACGATGGACTAATTGAACCATCTCCGCAATAGATACGGTCATTCTCCGCGCAGCCTTCGCCAATACCTTCATGACTAGAACAGCAGCCCGAACAGCCGGCATGACTGAATTGTAAATTGAAAAGTAACCAGGCAAATAAAGACAGTTTCGCGTAAAACATGTTGCCCCCAATGTCAATAAAGGTTGCGTCAATTTAATGATGAATTTGATAATATTGATGAATCACGTTTGGTATGATGACAGCAGTGCGAGATGATTAATGTGTTGAATATCACGATTATTGCAGATATGCTAGTTTTCATGGCACCGCGCCGCATAATCATTAAGAGGTTGACTTGTGGATATTAAACACGCCATTGCCCACGTCGTTGACGGGCAGGATTTAAACACCGAACAAATGACCAGCGTCATGCGCGCCATGATGAGCGGCGCCGCCACATCCGCGCAAATTGCCGCGTTATTAGTCGCGCTGCGGCTCAAGGGCGAAACCGTGACCGAAATCGCCGCCGCCGCCAGCGTCATGCGCGAATTGGCACTCGGCGTTGACCTCGGCGATTTAACACACACTGTGGACATAGTCGGCACCGGTGGCGACGCCAGCGGCACGTTCAACATCTCCAGCGCCAGCATGTTTGTCGCGGCGGCGGCGGGGTGTCGCGTCGCCAAACACGGCAATCGCTCGGTATCGTCACGCTCCGGCAGCGCGGATGTGCTGGAATTGGCGGGCGTCCGCTTGGATTTAACGCCCGAACAGATCGCGCACTGTGTCCGCCGCGTCGGCGTCGGTTTCATGTTCGCCCCCGCCCATCACCCCGCGATGAAACACGCCATCGGCCCGCGCCGTGAAGTCGGAATTCGCACATTATTCAACATCTTAGGGCCGCTAACCAACCCGGCCGGCGTTCCCAATCAACTGCTAGGCGTGTTTGCCGACCACTGGCGAGTGCCGCTGGCGGAAGTGTTACAACGACTCGGCGCGCAGCACGTCCTCGTCGTCCACGCCCGCGACGGGTTAGACGAAATCAGCATCGGCGACCGCACCGACATCGCCGAATTGCGCGATGGACAGATCACCAGTTACAGCGTCGCACCGGAAGATTTCGGCCTCAGCCGCGCCCCGTTGTCAGCCATTCAAGTCGCGGGGCCGGAAGACAGTTTGGCAATGGTGCGCGCCGCGTTGAGCAACGTGCCGGGCGCAGCGCGGGACAGCGTGATCCTCAACGCCGGCGCTGCTATTTACGCGGCCGGCCGCGCCAATACTCTTGCCGAGGGGGTCAAGTGCGCCGCCGAAGTAATTGCTAATGGCGCGGCATTGCAATGTTTAGCAGATTTCATTGATTTAATGAGTGAGTTGCGCTGAGTCATTGACTGGTTCCGATGCAATGAAATTGGCGCGTGATTTAGTTAAAACGCCACCGCATTGAAACTGAGCGCAATTGATAAATATTTGGCACTTGATTAAAACACGTTTTAATCATCGGCATTGGTCAAGTCTGCCATTTTTAACGGAGTTATTTTAATAACATGGCACCGCGTGACACCCCGGATATTTTAAAAACCATTTTACACTATAAAGCCGAAGTCATTGCCCAACGGTCTCAAATCCGCCCGCTGGCGCAATTGCAATCAGACATCACAGCCGCGCCGCCGCCGCGTGATTTTATTGCCGCATTAAATGATAAATTGGATGGCGGCGCCGCGGCGGTTATTGCCGAAATGAAACGCGCCAGCCCAAGCAAAGGGTTATTACGCGAAGATTTTCAACCCGCCGCTATTGCCCAATCGTATGCACAGGCTGAGGCGGCGTGTTTATCGGTATTAACCGAGCAGCAATTTTTTCAAGGCGATGATGCGCATTTAATTACCGCCCGCGCCGCCTGTTCATTACCAGTGTTGCGCAAAGATTTTGTATTGGATGCGTATCAGATTTATGAAGCGCGTACCTTAGGCGCCGATGCAATTTTATTAATTGTCGCGGCGTTAGATGATTCGCAACTGCTTGATTTTGCTCAACTAACACACGAATTAGGCATGGCCGCGCTGGTAGAAGTGCATGATGATGCCGAATTAGAACGGGCATTGACACTCGCGCCACCGGTGCTGTTAGGTATTAACAACCGCAATTTGCGCACATTTGAAGTCAATTTAGAAACGACGCTGCAATTATTACCGCGTATTCCAGCGCAGCGAATTGTGGTAACGGAAAGCGGTATTCATTCCCGCGACGATGTGCGATTGATGCGGGCGCACGGTGTTCATGCTTTTTTAGTGGGCGAAGCATTCATGCGCACACCCGCGCCGGGGGATAAATTAATCGAATTATTCGCCGCCCACCGCCGTCATAATTAATTAACAACTGCCGTAATACTAAATGAATACGTCAACTGCAATCATGCAACCGTGATTAAATAAACTCAACAACCAGTAGTTAGCGGGTATTAAAAACAACAATAGAACGGCCGCTGACACTAATAAACTTTTGTTCCTCAAGTGTTTTTAATACCCGCCCGGCCATTTCACGCGAACAGCCAACAATGCGCCCTAAATCTTGTCGGGTAATACGGATTTGCATGCCATCCGGGTGGGTCATAGCGTCGGGTTGTTTGCACAATTCTAATAGCGTGGCGGCAATACGGCCACTCACATCCATAAATGCTAAATCACCCACTTTGCGGCTGGTTTGTGATAAACGTGAGGATAATTGTCGCCCAATGGCAAATAAAATCCCAACAGCATGTTCTTTTAATTCGCGTTCAAATAATTGTGTTAACCGTTGATAACTAATTTCAGCAATGCGACACGCGACCCGCGTTCGTACAATAACACTGCGTGTTTGTTGCGCGGCAAATAATCCCATTTCACCAATGAATTCGCCCTGATTAATATAAGCCAGGGTTAATTCGTGTTGTTCATCATCTTCAATTAACGCCGCGACCGAACCTGATACCAAGTAATACAAACTGGTCGCCGGTTCACCAGCGCGAATAAAATCAGTGCGTTTATCGTAACTTTTGACATGACAATAACTTAGCAACGGGGCAAGCCAGACAGGTTCGGTTTTGGGGGTAAAATGAGACATGGCGCGGGCTCAACTGATGATTAAACAGTCTAGTTTGGCGCAGGAATAGCCATTTGTCGAATCGGATAGCAATTAGCAAACATGTTGAGAATGCGGCCTGTTGTTTGTTATCTAGTGCCAATTATGACGTTTTAAAAATAACACGACCGGTAAAATGTCGTTTTTAATTGCATAACACCTGAATCATACGGGACAATTGTTATGAGTACGAGTGAACTTAACTATAGCAATGAACCACGCGAATGTTTGCAAACTGCGCGTTATTTTAGTAGTAGTCAGTATTATTTTTTTGAATTAAAACGCGCAAAGAATGGGAGTAAATATATCATTGTTGATCAGCGGCGAAGGCGGGACGGGGAATTCTCCGGCGTCAAATTGCGCATCTTTGAGAATGAATTATCGGAATTTCAACGTATTCTGACGCAATTGATTAAGTTGGCCAAACAACAGGATGTTGCGCCCGTGACAACAATAGCGCCGGCTGAATATCCGCCTGAGGCAATTTATAAAGATCGTTATTTTACTAGCAGCCATCATTATTTTTTTGAACTAAAACAAGCTAAAACAGCCAATTACTATATTGTTATAGAACAGACTAAAAAACCTGGATATGACAGTTTATGCAAATTGCGAATTTTTGATGATGAATTCTCTGGGGTAAAACAAATTATCGATCAGTTAATTGCCAGTGTTATTAATGATAATGGGCTGCAAACTACGGCATCGCAACAATTAACAATACCGACTGCGGGTGTGACGCCATTGCTCGACACTTCGGTATTAATCCCAAATTCTATTAACAACGCAAATCCTTTACCAATTGCGTTATCAATATCACCACGACTTGTACCTTCTCAAATATTCAAATCAATTTGGCAACGTTTAAGGCGCACTTCATCTCAACAACACATTGATTTGATCGCTGCGTCAGTGCGCCATGATAATCAACAGCGGCAAGTCAGCACGTTGCCATCACAGTTAGATTTAACACCGCCATTTTTTGAACACTTATTGACAACGCACAATTGGCAACAGTTTGAGCAATACACAACTTATTTGCTCAAGTTATTAGGAATTCTAGTGGTGTATCCCTTTTTTGCAGAACGTCAAGCGGGTAAGGCTGATGGATTTTTTAAGACTCAAACGTTGGTAGTCTTATACGATTGTACATTACGCGCTGACCACATTGAATCCGATAAGCGCGATCAAATCAATAATTATTGTTCACAACTTAAACAGGGGGCAATAGAGTTATCTCCGCACATTAAAGAAGAGTTTTTTCATCATCAACAGCAGGTGTGGATTATTACGCAGCATGACACACAGTATGTCAAAATGGTTAATACGATTAATGTCAAAGCGGTGAGTGTAGCGACATTACAGGCGCTGTATTATCAACGGTTAACTGGTTACATGACCGTGACTGAATTTGAAGAAAAACTGCGCAATCTGCCATAAACTGCTGTGCAAAATGGGCGTTTAATTTACAACAATAACCTATCCAATACCATTAAAACAGCCATTAATCCCAACCATAACACCAGCCACCAACTATCATGCAATTGCCAGTGCGTGATGTTTAATAGATAGAATTGCCCGTGAAATCCCCGACAGCGCATCGCCGCTAATAACCGCTGCGCCCGCTGCACCCCGCGTATTAATAACATTGCTAATAACCAACCCAAACTATGCCAAGTATGGCGATTAGTGCGTAATTGAAATCCACGCACCAGCATCGCTTGACGGAGGCGTTGGTATTCGCGTTCTAAAAGATAAATTTGCCCAGTTGTGAATAATAATAGTTGCACCAATCTACTCGGTACACCTAAACGCGCTAATGCTTGGCCAAATATAAACGGAGCTAAAGTGCCAAGAAAACTCAGGAGTGCCGTCATAATTGCATTGGCTTTGAAAACAATTAACCCAGCGCGATGTAAACCATCAAAACTGGCATGAAATCCTGCGCCTTCCCACAGCGTTTTACCCGCTGTTGTGAACGGTAAGGTGATGACTAATGCAAATAACACACTGTCTAATGTGAATAATCGCCAGGCGAGATAACGCAATTGCAACCCATATCCCCATGCTGCCATGAGTGCAATACAAAATGCGAGACTGACGGCAGTGATGGTATGTAATGCGACACTGGTGAATGCAAAACTGATTGCTGCAATAATCCGCAAACGCGCATCTAGGATTGCTAACCAATCGCAACGTGGGCGAGTGAATAATTGCAAATCAAATTGGTGAGAATGCACGGATGCGGTCAAGCAGTACTGAGGGCGATGGTCATTAAGATTTAATAATAAACTGCGACGACCCGCCATGCAATTGGATGTGGTTGTAATAACAGCGAAATGCGGCTTGCATGGCCGCGTTCAATTTGAATTAAAAAACCGTATGGTAAATCAAACCCTGCAAAACTCACAGCCGATAAAAAACCCTGCTTATTTGGTACGGCATTGCGTAATAAATCGTGTAACCAATGTGCATTAACCTGTTCTAATACGTCACTTTTATTATGACGCAAGCTCTGTTCTAACCATTGAACAAACGCATCTGATACCGTGCCAACATAGCTGCGACTATCTTTATTTAACCGCCGTCGGATTTGATCGCGGACGGTGGCAAAATCCACCAAGTCAATTAAATCATTTGGATTACCGCTCATGCTTGTTTCATTCAAACACCAGAGCGTCCAATACGGCCATAATAAAAATAACACCAATAATATCAAAACAGTTGCAATGGCTTGGCGGGCGCGAGTGGATAAACGCCAGCGGTGATGACGGAATTGCGCGGCAACGTAAAGTGACCGCCGCCGCCATCTCATCCGTCACCACTCCCCATTGCATCCAATTCTGCTTGCGCGGCTTCTAATGCAATGGTTTTTTCTAACCATTCTTGTTCTAATGCCGCCAACTCGCTATCAACCTGCTGTTTGTTTTTAATCAATTTTAATAATTGAGATTTGGCCGTTTCTTCATACAATGCCGGTGCGGCTAATGCTTGTTCTAATGCCGTTTGTTGATCGGTCAATTTCGCCAATTGCGTTTCAATTACCCGCAACTGTTGCCGTAATGGTTGCAAGCGTTGCCGCGTATCGGCACTGCGCTGCCGTTGTTCTTTACGCCCGGCGATTTTATTTGCCGCCGCTGATTGATTAACGCCATTCACCTGATTAAATGCAAATGCCGCCTGCTGCGTTGCCAACCACGCCGGGTATTCATCCAAACTCTCATTAAATGGCGTGATCTTGCCGCCCAATACCAGCCATAATTCATCACAGGTAGCGCGTAATAAATGCCGATCATGCGAGACTAAAATCATTGCGCCGGCAAAGTCTTGCAATGCGGTAGTCAAGGCATGGCGCATGTCCAAATCTAAATGATTGGTTGGCTCATCTAATAATAATAAATTGGGGCGCTGATAAATCATCAACGCTAATGCTAACCGCGCTTTTTCACCCCCAGAAAACGGCCGCACGGCGGTGGTAGCCATGTCACCACTGAAATGAAAACCACCCAAATAATCGCGCAATTGTTGCTCGGGACGGTCGGGATCAAGACGGCGCACATGTGTTAATGGTGAATCATCCGGGTGCAATTGATCCATTTGATGTTGCGCGAAATATCCAATACGCAAGCCCTGCGCGGCTTGATAATGACCCGCCAGCGGCGTTAATACACCCGCCAATGTTTTAATTAACGTGGATTTGCCAGCACCATTCGGTCCTAATAATGCAACGCGCTGCCCCGGCACCAGCGTTAATGACAATGATTGAAAGAGCGGCTGGTCAGCATAGCCAATGGTGACGCGCTCTAATTGCAATAACGGATGCGGTGCTTGCGGCGGGGCAATAAAGGTGAAATGAAACGGCGAATCAACATGCGCGGGGGCAATCAATTCCATCCGTTCTAATGTTTTTAATCGGCTTTGCGCTTGCCGTGCTTTGGTGGCTTTAGCACGAAACCGCGTCACAAATTGTTGAATGTCGGCAATATCGCGCTGTTGTTTAATATAAGCGGCGTGTTGTTGGGCAAGTTGTTCAGCGCGCTGGCGTTCAAAAGCCGAATAATTCCCCGCATATAGGCGTATTTGCCCATTATCAATATGCGCAATTTGACCCGTAATGGCGTCAAGAAAATCGCGGTCATGGGAAATTAACAAAAGGGTGCCGGGGTAATTGCGCAACCAGCTTTCTAACCAAATCACGGCATCCAAATCTAAATGATTAGTCGGCTCATCTAATAATAAAACATCCGAGCGACACATTAACGCCTGCGCTAATGCCAAGCGCATCCGCCAGCCGCCGGAGAATTGATTGACCGGCCGCTGTTCATCATCCGCTTGAAACCCCAGTCCATTTAATAATTGCGCGGCGCGGCTTTCGGCCGTATAACCACCAATATGATCGAGCCGTTCGTGTAATAAACCTTGTTGCACCCCATCATTGTGGTCATGCGCGTCATTTAATGCGCGTTGAATAGCGCGCAATTCGGCATCGCCATCCATGACAAAGTCTAATGCGGTTTGCGCACCAGTTGGCGTGTGCTGTGCCACTTGTGCGAATTGCCAGTGAATTGGAATGCGCACGTCGCCGCTGTCGCTGGTTAATTCGCCGTTAATTAACGCAAATAAACTCGATTTGCCGCAGCCATTCGCACCAACAATCCCGACCTTATGCCCGGGATAAATGCGCAAATTGACATCGGCAAATAATAATTTACTGCCGCGGCGGAGGCTGACGTTAATGAATTCCAGCATAGGTTAATTGCGTCGTGGCGGGGGCGCGGTATTGCGATCTAATCGCCGATACCCAATGGCTTCACTTAAATGTGTAATGGTAATGGAGTCGCGGCCATCTAAATCGGCAATGGTGCGGGCAACTTTTAATATCCGATGATACGCCCGCGCTGATAATGCCAATCGCGCCATTGCTTCACTTAATAATCGCTGCCCCGTGTCATCTAATTGACAATCCCGATCAATTAACGGCGGGGTTAATTGCGCATTTGGCATTCCCGTGCGTTCCTGCTGCCGTTGTCGCGCCGCCGCCACACGCGCCCGCACGGCGGCCGTGGTTTCACTGCCGAGGCGGTTGTTGGTCAATTGTTCGGCGGGCAGGCGCGGGACTTCGATTTGCATGTCAATGCGATCAAGTAACGGGCCGGAAATGCGGGCGCGGTAGCGGGCGACTTGGTCGGCGGTGCAGTGACAGCGGCCGCTCAGGTCGCCCAAGTAGCCGCACGGGCAGGGATTCATCGCGGCAACTAATTGAAAATGCGCGGGAAATTCGGCTTGGCGGGCGGCGCGGGAAATGTGAATGCGCCCCGATTCGAGCGGTTCGCGCAGCACTTCCAACACGCGGCGGTCGAATTCGGGCAATTCGTCTAAAAACAACACGCCGTGATGCGCCAGCGAAATTTCGCCCGGACGCGGGGTGCTGCCACCGCCGACGAGCGCCGCACCGCTGGCGGTGTGATGCGGGGCGCGAAATGGGCGCTGGCGAAAATACGCCGGATCAAAGCGGTGCAGTTGGCCGGCGACCGAGCGAATCGCGGCGGTTTCTAGCGCCTCGGCTTCGGTCAACTCGGGCAAAATCCCGGGTAAACGCATGGCTAACATGGATTTTCCGGTACCGGGCGGGCCGATAAATAGCAGACTGTGCGCGCCGGCGGCGGCAATTTCCAACGCCCGTTTGGCGTGCGGTTGACCGCGCACATCGGACAAATCGGGTGACGGCGGCGGCGACAATTCGGCCGGATCGGCGGCGATGTAGCGCGTTAGCGGCGCCATCCCGTTCAAATGGGCGCACACTTCGAGCAGATGATCGGCCGGATACACCACCAAATCACGCACCAGCGCGGCTTCGGCGGCATTATCACGCGGCACAATTAATGCACGGCCGGCGGTGCGGGCGGCGAGCGCGGCGGGCAGTACCCCGGCGACCGCGCGCAGTTCACCCGACAACGCCAGTTCGCCTAAAAATTCATGCTGGGTAAGGGGTTGCGTTTGAATTTGCGCCGTCGCACCGAGGATGCCGACGGCGATGGGCAGGTCAAATCGCCCGCCCTCTTTGGGCAAATCGGCGGGCGCGAGGTTGATGGTGATGCGCCCGTCAGGAAATAACAGGCGACTGTTGCCCAACGCGCCGCGCACCCGATCTTTGCTTTCGCGCACCGCCATTTCGGGTAATCCGACGATGGACAGCGCCGGCAGACCACCGCTGGACTGCACTTCGACGATCACTTCGGGCGCACGGATGCCGTCCGGGGCGCGGCTGTAAAGAATGCACAAACCCACTGAATTAACCTAACTAATTGTTTAACAACGATTTATGGTGCGCCGCTCACTGCCGCGCCAACCGCGCTTCCAGTTCCAACACCCGCGCCTCCAATTGCTCCAGGCGACTGCGCGAGCGTGCCAACACCGCCGCCTGCACGTCGAATTCCTCCCGCGTGACGAGATTCAGTTGCGTTAACCCTAACTCCAGTGTTGCGCGCAAGCTACGTTGCGCATCCTCCTGCAACGCCTGCAAGCCTTTGGGCAGGGCTTGCGTGAGCCGCCGGGCGAGATCATCAAGTTGTTTTGCATCGAGCATACATCAATTACCTGTATCAAAAAAATGACAGTGGACAAGATCGCACAGAGCGGGATTATAAAACCACTGCGCCGTTTAAGTCTGTACCGTTGCGCAAAAATTTGGCGACAATTCATACACCGCCGCGTATTGCTGCATAATCGTTGTTAAATCAAAACGCGGCGCAATCTGCCGCGCTAATTCAGCTTGGCGAGCATATAATTCATTATTCGTGGCTAATAACGCCACCTGTTCTGCCGTCGTCTCAATTGGCACCACGCCATTGCTCACATCAATTAAACAGCCGGCCAAATTGCCATTATCACTGGTCAACATCTGCCGCACTTCGCCTAAATCACTGGCAATGAACGGTCGCCCGGCAACGAGGCATTCAATTAACGTCAGCGGGAAACTTTCGCCTTTAAACGTACTCGGCAATAAGCCAACATCGGCTAATGCAAAATACGCCACCGGCTGCGCGACAAATCCTAATAACTGCACATACGGCGGCACTGATTCCGTGCGCAATTCATCATAAATCACGCCATCCCCGAGTAATAACAACTGAATATCACGGCCGCTCAGTTCGCGGGCGCGGGTGACAATGGCAATCGCCGCTCGCCAACCCTTTTCGGCAATGGCGCGACTGGCCAAACACACGACAAATGCGGAATCATTTAATCCCAGCGTAGCGCGCTCAATGGGCGTGAAGGGCGCGAATGACATGCCATTGGGAATGCGAATAAACCGCTCGGGTTGATAAGCACCTGCGGCAATGAACGGGGTGAGATTCTTATCCGCAATTGTCACCCAAGTATCTACCTGATCGCCAATTTGTTCCAACATCAATTGAAATAACCAGGGCGCCATGCCTTCATACATCCCGTGCATTGTCACCACATGACGAAATGCTTGCACTGTTTCTGCTTTCGCTAATGCCACGACCTGATCCACGCTGGCATGATGTGAATGCACGACATCAATTCCAAACGCATCAATTAACCATGCCACACTGGGAAACCACGCATTACGCTCTATGACTGGAATGGTCGGATTTAATAATTGCCGTACCGCTGTATTAAATGGCTCCCCGGCGAAATTAAACACGGTCACAGTGTAATTAGCGTACTGCAATTCGTTCGCTAATCGAATTGGAAATACCTCACCGCCACCGGTGGCAAAACCGAAAATCGCCATTAATACAGTGGGACGGCGTTGCTGCGCGGCGGCCATGATTTGCGTTTGATTATACAGCAATGGAAAACTCATGCCCTGCCCTTCTAATTCATTCGCATTGTCACGATAAAACCGCGCAACATATTGGCGATGAGCAGTGAGCGTGTCATCTGGCACAGCGTATAACCGCGCTATTTCACTGGCAATGAGCGCGTGTTCTTGATAATAATTGGGCGTGCGATAGGTGGCGGCGGATGAATTACTCGAATGTAGGCGATAATAATTGGTGGTTGCCGATGTATAAGCCAATTTACCGCCGCGCAAAACGTATAGATAAAATAGCCAATCACCGCAAATACGCAGATCACGCCAGGCGGTTTTTAATAATTGACGCAGGTCAGGTTTGCGAAATACCACCGCGCTGACATTTGGAATGGTATTTTTACGCCCTAAATATTCACACACCTCGCGGTGCGCCGTTTCAACATAGGGCAGTGACCAGCGTATTGGCGATAATTCGGCTAGATAATCCTCGCAGCAAAACGCGGTTGGGCAATTATTTTCATCAATAAACTGCGATTTTGAATAGGCTAATTGCACTGCCTCGTCCATAAAAAACGGGACTAATTTGGCAAGAAAATCTGGTTGACACCAATCATCACTTTCCGCAATCCAAATCAATTCGGAGGTCGCCAATTCAATCCCGCGCTGCCATTGTCGAAATGCGCCGCCCGAGGGTTCTGAATTAAATACAATGCGAGTGCGAGCAGCATCACGACTGGCATATTCCATTAAAATGGCGCGGCTATCGTCGGTTGAAGCGTCATCTAATAAGACAATTTCAGCAATGGGATAGGTTTGATTGTAAATGCTATCCAGCCGCTGACGTAAATACGATGCGTGATTAAAATTCGGCACAATCACGGTAATGGACGGTTGAAATGCACTAGGATCATTAGCAAAACGCGCACTGGGATAGAATTGATGCAAATATGCTAATGGGTGTGATTGACCTAATACAGCCGCTAATGCGGTGTCGGGAGAATTGGGATGAGTTGACGCAATTGTCGGATAACTGCCGCCCCACTGTTCGGGATTGCGCCCGCCATGATGAATAATAAAATGCACTAATGGATTGAGATGTTGATCGCGCACATGTGGATAATGACGCAAATAACCAGCGGTATTAAACTGGGGGCTGGGATCACGCTCTTCATACGCACCATGATGCAAATAATGCGCTAATGGATTCTGCCCACTGCCGCGCACATCGGGATTATTGGCTAAATACCAAGTTGAATCAAACAATGGATGGGGTGCATCGCCTGCCGCCGCGCCGTATTCTAAATAATGACGTAATGGATTGATGTCAATTGCAAGCTGCGCCTGCGCAACGTACCAATCCGAATCAAACAACGGATTAGGATCACGCCCTTCGTGCGCACCATCACGCAAATAATGCTGCAATGGGTCTATTCCCGATGCCGCAATATCGGGATAGTGCTGCCAATACCACGCGGTGTCAAATAACGGATGCGGACTTAATCCCGATTGCGCACCGATCATTAGATAATGCTGCAATGGATGTTGAATACCAGTCGCATCATTGGGTGATAATTGTTTTAAATACCAGGCGGTGGAGAATAATGGATGTGGATCGCGCCCTTCACATTCACCGATGTGGACATAATGCTGCCACGCATTCACATTTTGTAATGCAGCGACATCGGAATTTTGCATTAAATACCACTGCGGATCGAATAACGGATGGGGCGAATAACCAGCGCGTTCGCCAAATAATAAATAATGGGTGAGTGGATCAGTAGCGTGTGGAAACCGTGCAGTTTTTAATTGTTGTTCCAATGATGGCTGCTGCATTAAATACCATTGCACATCAAATAACGGATGCGGCTGTCGCCCCTGTTGCCAACCGATTTTTAACCAATGCAACACGAGCGGCGCATTCCAAGTCAATACATCAGGATAGGTGCGCGCATACCAATGAGCATCAAAGACACCGTGCGCTAATAATGCCCGCGCTCGCCGGCGGTCTGTTAATTGTTGCCGTAATTGTAAGCGCAATGACCATGCAATAAAGCGTCCGAATTGCGCTAATAAACGCGGAAATAACGGCCAGCGGCGTTCTAATAAAAATAGGGGTTGCGCAATTGACCAGGTCGCGCTATCCTGCAATTGTTGAAGGCGCGTAATTGCCGATTGTGTTGCATTAAATACTCGATTAAATCTGTGCCGTGTGTGATGCTGACTCGCTGTTAAATGCGTCACCCGTTCATTCACAACGCGCAATTGATCTTCGAGATTTAACCCATGCGCGGCGGCCGTTGTTATTTCAATTTCTAATCGGCGGGCATGACTGGCACAGCGGTGTGCTTCATAACGCAATTCACGAATACGCGCTTGCAAGGCACGATGATGTGCTAACACCGTCGGCGAGTGACTCGGGAGTTGCGTATTAAAAGGCGGCAATGATGATGGCAATGACGGATGATCTTGGTGATTGAACATGGCGCGAATATAATTTGCGTGAGCGGTATAAACAACGACGCGATTGGTTTATTGCATAATGACAGCATCTTTAATGACATCACCCCGTTGCGCGATTTTAATCGTGAATTGGAATTCATGGGCATTATTGCGCGACTGTTTGACGGCGGTGATGCAGCAATCTTACCGCAATTATCGGGTGCTTGTTGCCGATAATGCCAGCACAACACCGCTGCCGCCTGATTTGCAGGTTCAATTCCCGGACGTGCTGTTTATTCATAATGAAACCAATCTTGGATTTGCCGCAGCGAATAATGAACTAGCAGCACTTTGCACTGATTGCGCGTGGATTGCATTATTAAATCCAGATGCGTTTCCGGCGCCAGATTGGTTAGCACATTTAATGAATGCCGCCCAAACAGCCCCCAATGATGTTGCGGTATTTGGCAGTCGTCTGATTATGCACCATGACCGCACCCGCCTCGACGGTGATGGTGATCTATATCATTTGAGTGGATTAGCCGCCCGCATCAATCATAATCAAGTTATTACGCCAAAAACCGCACCCGAATGGATTTTTAGTGCATGTGCAGCGGCGGCATTATATCGGCGTGATTCGTTTTTAACCATTGGTGGATTTGATACCAGTTATTTCTGTTATTTTGAAGACGTTGATCTTGGATTTCGGTTGCAATTAGCGGGTTATCGCTGTTTGTTAATTCCAAGCGCCATTGCTTATCATGTCGGATCAGCCACCAGCGGTAGTCAAGAAAGTGATTTTGCGCTGTATCATGGTCATCGCAACTTGGTTTGGACATTTATAAAAAATATGCCGGGTGTCTTATTCTGGTTATTATTGCCATATCATGTGCTACTGAATCTATTCACCATTGCAATTTTAACGCGCCGCGGGCGAGGCAGAATCATTATACGCGCAAAAATAGATGCACTGCGTGGCTTGCCAATGTATTGGCAACAGCGGCGTCTCATTCAACAGCAGCGTCAAGTGAGCTGGCGTGTCATTTGGCATCTTTTAGATAAACGTAATCCGGTTCAATTTTTACGCACATGGCAACGTCGTCGCAGTCTATTCAAATCAGTTTATCGGTCGTGAGTCACGGTCAACCTGAGTTATTACAACGGTTGTTAATGAGTTTGCAACAGCATCAACCCACTGCAATTGAGTTAATCATTACCGCTAATTTACCAAACTCATTGCCGCACAGTCTTGATTTTATTGATAGCCGGCGGCTACCATTTCCCGTACATATTATTCATAATTCACAGCCGCGGGGATTTGCTGCAAATCATAATATGGCATTTCAACAGGCGCAAGGGGAATGGTTCTGCATTCTCAATCCTGATATTCAGCTCATTCACGATCCTTTTCCAGTGCTATTGGCACAATTCAAGATAGTTAATAATCTCGGGATTATCGCCCCCCAAGTCATTAACGCAATTGGTCAACTTGAAGACAGTGCTCGGGCATTTCCGACGCCCTGGTCTTTGTTCAAAAAAGTACTTGGCATCAATCGAGATCGCACGCATCTGGCTCGACAATTGTTGCTCAATCCGAATAGCGAAGTAGATTGGGTGGCGGGCATGTTTATGTTAATTCCTCGTGCCGTATTTAGTGCCGTTGCAGGTTTTGATGAGCGTTATCATTTGTATTATGAAGACGTAGATTTATGCGCTCGTATTCGGCAAGCGGGCTGGGGGATCATAGTGACATCACATGCAACGGTGGTGCATCATGCCCAGCGTAGCAGTCATCGTCATTGGCGTTATCTCATTTGGCATGTAACAAGTTTATTACGTTTTTTGCGCCAACATTAGAGTTGTTTTAACTAGCAAAATCAGCTAGTTAGCTAGGTTGAAATTCCACAATCCAGCACAAACACCGAGAATTTTGTCATACAAATTAAAGTTATGAATACGGAGCCGATCTGAAAGAATACGAAATCGCTTTAATCCAGCAATACTATGCTCAACAAAAATACGCTCTGAAGCAAGCTGTTTATTGATAGTTTTTTGTTCACTTGTTAATGGTTTATTTTTAGATTTTTTGTGTGGAATTGAAATGCTTTTACACCGATAAT
>NZ_JABVCQ010000013.1 GCF_014145225.1 Thiospirillum jenense | reverse complement strand
ATCGTTAGAACAACTCTAATCGTTCCCCGCCAACTATCTCCTTTAAATTCACGCCACCGTTCCGATAACATTTGATACTGATATTGCCACTTGAGCAAATGCGCAATTAAAATAGTCAGGCGACTTTCTAATTCGTCATATTCGCTTTTGCCCATCCCATCTAATTCCTCCAACAGGTGTTCAATATCCAACTCGGCATAGCGGCCGGCGCGTAATAAGTCAGCAGTGCGCTGCACCCAGGTCATGTAATCCGTTTGATAAAGGTTCATTAAATCAGTCATAGTCCACTCCAAATTAATAAAAAACCAAGTCGAGTTTTAGATCGCATCTTGTACTGTTCTGTGGTATCTAGTGATTAGATTATATTCAGCAATTTATTTCAACCCAACTAGTCAAATAATCGAACCCATTATAATTAAATTTTGTTTTACTTTTAATCAATCAAAATCAACGGCTATCAAATGCGCCTCAGTGAAACAGCAATTGTTTGTCGCAACAACAATGTCAGCATTCACACAAGCCCGGTTGCCATTGTGCTATCTGCTACTGATCACTGTTGGTTACGTCCGAAAATAATCTTTTTATAAACAAAAGGTTAGTCATATTTTTTGTGTTGGCATGAGCATTGCTTAAAAACAACCGTACCGTTATTTTTATTTCATCGCTCCAAACATTTATGGAGCCAACTTCAGGAGAATTTCAATGGCAATGCGTCAATGTGCAATTTATGGCAAAGGTGGAATTGGTAAATCAACCACGACTCAAAATCTCGTTGCCGGCCTCGCCGAAGCGGGTAAAAAAGTTATGATCGTTGGGTGTGATCCCAAAGCTGATTCAACCCGTTTAATTCTTCATGCTAAAGCACAAGAAACCATTATGCACTTAGCGGCTGAAGCGGGATCAGTGGAGGATTTAGAATTAGAAGATGTATTGCGTGCGGGCTATGCGGGTATTAAATGCGTCGAATCAGGTGGACCAGAACCCGGTGTTGGTTGCGCCGGCCGTGGTGTTATTACCGCAATTAACTTTCTTGAAGAAGAAGGCGCCTATGAAGAAGACCTCGACTTCGTGTTTTATGATGTATTAGGCGACGTGGTGTGCGGCGGATTTGCCATGCCCATTCGTGAAAACAAAGCACAAGAGATTTATATTGTCGTGTCCGGCGAAATGATGGCGATGTACGCGGCGAATAACATTTCTAAAGGAATCGTGAAATACGCCAGCTCCGGCAGTGTGCGTCTGGCTGGCTTGATTTGTAATAGCCGTAATACAGCGCGTGAGGATGAGTTAATTATTGAATTGGCGCGTCAACTTGGCACCACTATGGTTCATTTCGTACCGCGTGATAACATCGTGCAACGTGCTGAAATTCGGCGAATGACGGTGATTGAATACGATCCTAAATCCAAACAAGCGGATGAATATCGAGAGCTTGCACAAAAGATCATTCATAATAAAAACTTCGTGGTACCAACCCCGATTACGATGGATGAGCTAGAAGACTTGTTAATGAAATTCGGTTTAATGGATGAAGAAGATGAGAGCATCGTTGGTAAAACTGCTGCCGAAGAAGCCTGTGCTGTTTAATTCGGCAACGCATTAGCTCATCCGTATTTTTTAATCGAGGATCACCATTATGTCAGCGCTCACCCGCGAAGAGACCCAAGCCCTCATTCAAGAGGTATTGGAAGTCTATCCCGATAAAGCAAAAAAAGATCGGGCTAAACACCTTGCCGTTAATGATCCAACGCTCGAACAATCCAAAAAGTGTATTACCTCGAATCGCAAATCTTTGCCCGGGGTAATGACGATTCGTGGCTGTTCTTATGCCGGGTCTAAAGGTGTGGTCTGGGGACCTATTAAAGATATAGTGCATATTTCGCACGGCCCCGTTGGCTGTGGTCAGTATTCACGCGCTGGACGACGTAATTATTATGTCGGCATGACGGGCGTCAATACTTTCGGCACCATGAACTTCACATCGGATTTTCAAGAGAAAGATATTGTCTTTGGCGGCGATAAAAAACTCGACAAAATCATTAGTGAAATTGACCTGCTGTTTCCGTTAGCAAAGGGCATTTCGGTGCAATCAGAATGCCCGATTGGCTTAATTGGTGATGACATTGAAGCGGTGTCCAAAAAGAAAGCAAAGGAATTGAAAAAGCCGATTATTCCAGTGCGCTGTGAGGGCTTTCGTGGGGTGTCACAATCACTCGGACATCATATTGCCAATGATTCTATTCGTGATTGGGTCATACCGAATCGTGACCACGATCAATCATTTGTCACTACGCCTTATGACGTTGCAATTATTGGTGATTATAATATCGGTGGCGATGCGTGGTCATCACGAATATTGTTAGAAGAAATGGGATTGCGGGTGGTGGCGCAATGGGCGGGTGATGGCACCTTATCAGAAATGGAATTAACACCAAAGGTTAAACTCAGCCTGATTCATTGTTATCGCTCGGTGAATTACATTGCCCGTCATTTGGAAGAGCAATACGGTATTCCCTGGATGGAATACAACTTCTTTGGGCCAACTAAGATTGCCGAATCATTACGCGCCATTGCGGCACGATTTGATGAAACGATTCAGGCAAATGCAGAACGGGTGATTGCCAAATATCAAGCCGAATATGAAGCGGTCGTTGCCAAATACCGGCCGCGATTAGAAGGCAAAAGAGTCATGCTCTATGTCGGTGGTTTGCGCCCGCGTCATATCATTGGTGCCTATGAAGATTTAGGAATGGAAGTGGTCGGCACTGGCTATGAATTTGCGCATAACGACGATTATGATCGTACCCTAAAAGATATGGGTGATTCGACCTTGTTGTATGACGACGTCACGGGTTACGAATTAGAAGCGTTTGTTAAGCGCATTAAACCTGATCTGGTTGGCTCTGGTATTAAAGAGAAATACGTTTTCCAAAAGATGGGTATTCCATTCCGCCAAATGCACTCGTGGGATTATTCCGGCCCCTATCATGGGTATGACGGGTTTGCGATCTTTGCGCGTGACATGGATATGACAATCAATAATCCATGTTGGAAGAATATGAAGGCGCCGTGGCAGAAATAATCATTTGCCAGTTGCTTAGTTCGCTTCATCTTTTCAATACTAGAGCATTGCTCTAATGAAATGGCGATTTACCGCTGACGTTTCAATCAGCGGTAAAGAACGCATGACACAATAGAGCAACACCACTTTTACATTTGTTTTTAATCATGCTGTTGTCCGCGAATGGGCGGCGCAGTAGGAGTAATACCATGAGCCAAACAATTGATGATATTAAACCGAGCTACCCGCTGTTTTGCAGTCAAGAATACGTTGATGTATTAAATGCAAAACGTACTCGGGTTGAAGAAGTCGCTGATGCTGATAAACTCGAAGAAGTTTTTCAATGGACAACCAGTCAAGAATATCAGGAATTAAACTTCAAACGTGAAGCCTTGACGGTTAATCCAGCTAAGGCTTGTCAACCATTAGGTGCGGTATTATGCGCATTAGGCTTTGAAAAAACCCTGCCGTATGTGCATGGTTCACAGGGATGTGTTGCGTATTTCCGTAGTTATTTTAATCGTCATTTCAAAGAGCCAATTGCATGTGTATCGGATTCAATGTCCGAAGATGCGGCGGTATTTGGCGGTCAAAAGAATATGTTTGACGGTTTAGAAAATGCCAAAGCGTTGTATCAACCAACCATGATTGCAGTCAGCACCACCTGTATGGCAGAAGTCATTGGTGATGATTTGAATGCGTTTATTGGGAATGCAAAAAAAGCCGGACATATTCCGCCTGAATTCCCCACGCCTTTTGCACATACGCCCAGCTTTGTTGGTAGTCATACGACTGGTTGGGATAATATGTTTGAGGGGATTCAACGCTATTTTACGTTGAATGAAATGGCGGATAAACAAGTTGGGCGTAATGGAAAAATCAATTTAGTACCCGGCTTTGAAACCTATCTTGGTAATTATCGTGTGTTGCATCGCATGATGAAAGAGATGGGGGTTGGCTATAGCCTGTTGTGTGATCCGAGCGAAGTATTGGACACGCCCGCCGATGGCGAATATCGCATGTATGACGGCGGCACAACGATTGAAGAAATGCGCGATGCGCCAAATGCAATTGATACCTTGCTATTACAACCATGGCAATTGGTGAAAACCAAAAAGTTTGTTGAAGGCACATGGAATCAACCCGCAACCGATATGAACATTCCAATGGGATTGGAATGGACTGATGATTTTTTAATGAAAGTATCCGAATTGACGGGCAAGCCGATTCCCGAGTCATTGGCAAAAGAACGCGGCCGTCTAGTGGATATGATGACTGACAGTCATTCGTGGCTGCACGGTAAAAAGTTTGCATTGTATGGCGATGCTGATTTTGTATTGGGCTTGACCAAATTCTTATTAGAACTGGGCGCTGAACCCACGCATATTCTGTGTTCTCATGCGAATAAACGCTGGAAAAAAGCGATTGAAAAACTGTTGTCAGAATCGCCCTATGGTCGGGACAGTGAGGTGCATATCAATCTGGATTTATGGCATTTGCGCTCGCTGTGCTTTACCAAAAAACCGGACTTTTTAATTGGTAATAGTTACGGCAAGTTCATTCAGCGCGACACCCTACATAAAGGCAAAGAATTTGAAGTGCCGTTAATTCGTATTGGGTTCCCTATTTTTGATCGCCATCATTTACATCGTATGACCACGCTGGGTTATGAAGGCGCGATGTATTTGCTCACGACCTTAGTGAATGCCGTATTAGAACGCTTGGATGAAGAAACGCGCATCATGGGTAAAACCGATTTTAATTATGACCTCGTGCGCTAAATCATAGCGGGAGTAATGAATATGCCCAATGTGATGATTCGTAAAAGTGAGAGCGGTGGTTTGTTATTCTACGTCGCTAAAAAAGATATGGAAGAAACCATCGCCTCAGTTGAAACAGATACGGCGGCGACCTGGGGCGGTGAAGTTGTATTAACTGACGGATCACGTTGGTATATTGATCCAATTAGTCCACCGCCCGTTTTTCCAACCACCTTGCGTTTCAAACGCGCCGATTGAAACGAATGGGAGAATGATATGACCACGACGCCCCCGATTGATGAGAATACTGCGTTGCGTTTAGGATTGGCAGCGCGGTTATTACCTGAAGGCGGTCCAACTCGATTATTGCAAGTGCTAATAGACGCGGTGGGTTTGCCATTGACCGCTGAGAAATTAGAAACGCTGCGTATTCGGGATTTGAAAACCGCCGCCGGGGGCGATCTGGCTGAATTAGATACGTCGGTATTAAAAGGGATATTGGCGGTATTAAACGGTGAGGCGGTGAATGACACACCCGCGCCATTGCCGGATGCGGCGCCGAATGATAAGTTGCCGCATTCCATCCGGGTGGCGTGTGCATCGAATAGCGGCGAGTTATTAGACGGGCATTTTGGCGCCTGCCGCCGGTTTTTGATTTATCAAGTCGCACCCAATGAAGTGCGCTTAATTGATTGCCGCGATGTGAATGAACAACGCGCTAGTGCGGATAAAAATGACTATCGCGCTGAGTTAATTGCCGATTGTCAATTATTATACGTTGTCTCAATTGGCGGGCCAGCGGCCGCGAAAGTGGTTAAACGCACGATTCATCCCATTAAAATACCGGATGGTGGTCATGCGCGAGAACATATGCAGCAGTTGAGTCAGTTAATTGGTCATAAACCCCCGCCCTGGTTGGCCAAAGTAATGGCTTAATTGCTATCGAATTGATTTGATCGTTCTCATGCGCGAGCGTGGGAGCGATCAACCCGTTGGGTTTATTCTACTTTCTTAATTCAACCACGCATTTTTTAATTCAATAATTCACCCCGCGCACTGGCGTTATCGGTTACAATTTTGCCCCCGCGCAACTTGACACCCGCCCCACCCGCGCCCTTGCCCACACACCGCATCTTAGCCGCCCTACTCTGGCTTACCACCGCGAACGCCTTCGCCGCTGATGCCAAACACGGCGCGGCGACCGTCACCCTCGGCTACGACTCCAATCCCGCGCAAACCGCCGACGCCACCGCCCGCGCATTTGTCCACACCGCCGTCAGCGCCGCCACGCACCCAACTGCCGCCGTCACGGTTGGATTGGACGGCTGGTGGCGTCACTACGACAGCGCCGACACCACCGCTCGCGTCGAATTCCACGCCGATTGGTCAGCGGAGACGGCGCACGGCTTGGGCGTGGTCACGGCGACACTCGCGGCCGCGGCGTTTCGAGATACGCTCGTGCCGGCTGACGAACGCAATGAAATTGCATTTTTGCTGCGCTACGATCACGTCCTGACAGCGCGTGACATGCTCGGCATCAGCGGCGAACTGCGCCAGCTCAATTACCTGCATCGAGTATTGCCCTGGGCTGGGCGACCAGGTGCTGCCCCACCGCAACCGGCGCCGCGCCAAGCTGACTGGTCAAGTGCGCCGTCTCCACCGCATTTGCCACCGCCCCCCGCCGCATCAGTGGAGGCGCTCAAACGCACTGATCTACTCACACAACTGGGTTTTGACGCCACGCACCACTGGTCAGCGACCGTCGCCAGTGTGTTGACGTTGACGCTTGGTCACTGCGCATCGTCACTGTCACCCGAAACCTACACCCAACACGGCGTTGGCGGGGTGTTGCGACTAGAACCGGCGCGGCGCTGGCAGCTCGAACTGGGGCTAGATTGGAAACACCTGCGTTACGATCAAGCGCCGCAACAGCGCCAGCGGCGAGATGCGCAACGTGCCGCCAGCATCGCGTTGCGGCGGGATTTTGCGCACAGTAGCGGGACGTGTCGGCTGGACTGGCTAGACAGCGATTCAAATTACACCGAGCGGACGTTTCAACAGCAGGTGTTCAGTTGTGGCCTGGACTGGGAATTTTAAGCGCATTTCACGCGAGCGCAGTTGCCAGTGGCTACTGGTGCTGCTGCTATTTGCTCAACCAGCGCGGGCGGCCGATCCGCTGCTGGCGCGGGTGGTGACGGTCAACGGCGATGCGGTGACGGTGACGCTGCTCGACCCGTCGCCATCAAACACTGCGCCGCTGACGGTCGTACTTGACGCGGGCGACCTGACCGCTGACTTAACCCCCGGCAAAGTGGTGCGGCTGTGGCCGAGTGATCGCGTAGATCAAAACGGATTGATGCACGGAGCGCGGTTGACACCACTGGAGCGCGGCGGCGGACAAGTAGATCGTACCGGCGTCCGAGCGCGGCTGATGCGGGGCGCAGGGCGGGGACCACCGGGGCGGCCGCGTGGACCTTGAATCACCCGACAACGCCGTCACCACCCGCCGTCTGCCGTCCATCTGGCTCGGACATGTGCTGGTATTTGGCGTGTTATTCGCGCTGGTGATCGGCTGGTTATTCGTGCAGACGCGGCAAGCGGAGCGGATATTTTTAGCCGATGCCCAAGCGCGGGCGCAGTTGTTGACCGAGGCGGTGTTACTGCACACGCGGAGCGCGGTGCTGGCCGAGCAGGTCACAGCCGATATTTTGACGCGCTTTCTCGACAATTCCGCCCGCTTTGTCAGTTATTTAGACGGCATTGCGCCGTTTCGCAGCGATGAACTGACCGCCTTTGCTGACGAGGCGGGGTTGTCACTGATCCGCCTGATCCGCGCTGACGGGATGGTCACAGGTGCGCCCGCCACGCCGCCACCGCTCCCCCGCGATTGTCACCAACTCAACCAACTGGTGCGCCTGCCGCACGTCCACCTGATCGCCTTTGGCATTGCCGCGACATCGGCGAGCGGTTGCGTCTGGGTTGGATTAGACAGCCGTCACACCGAGGAATTGGAGGCGGCAATCAGTTTGCCCCGCGCTGTCAGTGCCGTCGCCACGTTGCCCGGCGTGGTGGCGATCCGCTTGGATGGCAGTCCGCAGTCGAATGCACTGCCGCCGCTGTCAGCCGCCGCGGCCGTGCCAATTGCCACCGCGGCCACGCCGCCCGCGCAATTGACGTTGCAGCAGTTACCAAATGGCCGCCGTGTCGCCCACGCCGTCGCCACCATTGCCGGCGCTCGACTGGTGTTGGATTTGACCGCCGAACCGCTCGACGCGATGCGAGCGCGGTTGTGGCAGCAATTTTTCACCTTTTTAGTGGCGTTGAGCGTGGCCGGCAGTGTTGGCACTTGGCTGTTGTATCGCCACCAACGCGCTCATGCCCAGCAGCGGTTGAATTATGAACGGCGCTTGTCACGCCAGCGCGAGGAGGCGAGTTTGGGGCGGGCGGCGGCGGTGATTGCGCACGAAATCCGCAATCCACTCAATGCGATGGCGATGGGATTGCAGCGGCTGCAACTGGAGGCGGATAACTTGGCACCCGATCAGCGGCGGCTGCTGGAGATCGTGTTGGATGCGGTGGGGCGGACGAATGGCATCGTCACCGGTCTGCTCGCCTACGCCCGCCCACTGCAACCGCGCCGTGACGTGCTGGCGCTGGACGCGCTGGTCACTGAGCAGTTGAGTTTGTACCAGCAATATCTGACCGATCACGCGATCCAATTGCACACTGACATCGCCGCTCCGGTGACGGTGCGCGGTGATCCTGCTTTGCTGCGGCAGGTGGTGGACAATTTGTTACGCAATGCCGTCGAGGCACCGGGCGTGACGCTGCTGACGGTGCGGGTGGCGCAATGCGGGCGTGATCATGCCGAGTTGGCGCTCACCAATGACGGCTTCACGTTGCCGGCGACCGAGTTGCCGCGCCTGCTGGAGCCGTGGTTCACGACCAAAACGACCGGCACAGGGTTGGGATTGGCGATTTCACAGCGGATCATTGCCGCGCACGGTGGGCAATTGACGCTGACCACGCCGGCGGCGGGGCAGTTGCGGGTGGTGGTACGGGTGCCGGTGGGGCGGGGGTGAGTGCAGGAGTTACACAATTCAGCATATAACTGATTGATTTGTTGAAGAATATGTTCCCGCGCTGGCGCGTGGTAACGATCAATCAAATCTAGCGCCGTCGCATTCTGGGCGTCCGCTTTCGCGGGAACGACGCGCAGTTCTTTAATCACTTGCGTCACAACAACGCGGCATAACGCCCCGTCCATTCTGCCAGCCAGCGCGGTAATTCCGCCGCCGGCATTGCTTTGGCGACAAAATATCCCTGTGCCAAATCACAATCCTGCTGCCGCAAAAACTCCCAATCAGCGCGGTCTTCCACGCCTTCAGCCACGATTTTCATTTCCAACTGCCGCGCAATGTTGAGGCTGGCGGTAAAAATGGCGTGTTTAGTTTTATCTTGGCTGGCGTGATGGACAAAACCGCGATCAATTTTAAGTTCATTAAATGCAATGTCGCGTAACTGCGACAGCGACGAATGACCTGTTCCAAAATCGTCAATTGACAAACTAATGTGTTTCAAACGCAAGCGGGTGAGGACGTCCAGCGGAATGCGTAAATCGGTCATTAAGCGCGATTCCGTCACCTCCAAAATCAAATCTTGCGCTGCCACCCCGGACTGAAGTACTTGATCTAAAACAAAATCTGCGAAATCCAGCCCAACGAGATTCTTCATTGACACATTGACTGCCACCCGCAGCGCCAGACCGCTATCGTGCCAACGACGCGCTTGTGCCAGCGCCTCAATCAGCACGACGTGAGTCAGATCGTCAATGAATCCGTGAGTTTCCGCGACGCTAATAAACTGATCTGGGAACACCAAACCATCATCGGGATGTTGCCAGCGCACCAACGTTTCCACGCCGCGCAACGCACCAGTCGCCACATCCACCTTCGGTTGGTAATAGTTGACCAACTCACCATTGGCAATGGCATGACACACCGCCACCGGGCTGTAAGTGCGGGGGGAGGCGCGCTGCGGTTCTAAACTCTGGCTCGACCAGCGCTCCAGCAACCCTTGCAGCACGTCGGGCTGAATCGGTTTATGAAGATGTCCCAGCACCGTCAAATGATGCGCCTGCCCCAGCCGTACCGCCATTTCCAAAACGCGCTCATCTTCACCACTGAACAACACCAACGCGCCGCGGTAATCCCGCGTCACCAGTTGCCGAATAAATTCGACGCCGTCCATGTCTGGCATATTCAGATCAAGAAAAATCAACCACTTACTCGCCGGTTGCGCGTCCAGCACTTCCAGCGCCGCTTGACCGGAGGTGCAGTTCGCGCCGGAATGTTGTCCGAGGTTGACGAGTTGCCGGGCAAGCAGCTTGAGCTGAAAAGGTTCGTCGTCAACGAGCAAAATGCGTGGCATCACGGCGTCAAGCTCCTAATTCAGAATGCAGGGCGGCAAACACTGCCGCGAGGTCACGTTCAAATTCAATGGCGAGCGCTTGCGCGGTGACGGCATCGCCCGCCTTGCCCGCCTGCTCAAGCTGGGCGCATATTTCACCCAACGCCAGTGCGCCCACCGACCGCGACGAGGATTTCAATTTGTGTGCGCCATCCCCGACCGCTTTCCAATTGCACTGCTGCACCGCGGTGCGAATTTCCAGCGCTGCCTGCTGTGCTGAAAACCGGTAATCGTGCAGAAACTCCGCCAGCACTGCCGGCTCATCACCCACCAAAGCGGGCAACACGGTGCGATCAAATACCGCGAGCGCCGGCGCGACCGACATTGGTAGCCATTTTTCCAACATCGCTTGCAGCCGGTCAAACAGCACCGGCTTGGACAGGTAATCATCCATCCCCGCTGCCTTGCAGCGAATTTCCTCACTTTTCAGCGCGTTAGCAGTCAGGGCAATAATCGGCAGCCGCTGTCCCGCATCTTCAGCGTGGCGAATCGCCGCCGTGAGTTCATAGCCGTCCATTTCCGGCATATTCAGATCGGTTAACAGCAGTGCGTGTTGCCCCGAGCGCCAGCGCGTCAACGCGGCGCGTCCATTGTCAGCCAGATCAGCGACATACCCGAGCAGCGCCAACTGGTGCAGTATCACGTTTTGGTTAATATCGTTGTCTTCCGCAACCAAAATCAGGCTGCCGCGCCGCTGCATCGTCTCATGCGACAACGGCGGCGCGGCCGCGTAAATCTCGTCTTCATTAAGCAATCGTTCTATGTCTGGCGCTTTGGCGCGACCGGCAGCGATGGCAACTGCGTTCAACAGCGCCCGGCGCGTCAACACGTTGCCGTTAACCAGCACCAGATTGACATCTTCTTCACAGGGTTCGCGCCCGATTACGACAAAATGGGTATCACTGTCCGGGTAAGCCAGCGCGGTGGCGCGGAGATCATCCAGTGGAAAATTGGCGTTGCGGGCGTCGATGACCACGATGGAACGCCCCGCAGCGCGATTGGCGATCCACTGCCGCGCCGTCGTGAGATCGGCAGCGCGGTCAACCATCGCACGATCGTAGGTTAAGTAGGTGATGAGATCATCGGCCGTGCCATCCGCGCCGTCCATCACCAGGCACGGCAGCCCGGCAACTAAATATGAATCGGGCGTGATGGGGGGCGGTGTGGGTTGTTCCTGGTCAATGCCACTGCATGGTTGCGTGGGCAACGCAAACGGAATGCGCACACTAAACAGCGAGCCTTGATTAGGTGTGCTTTGCACCGTGATTTCACCATCCATCAAGCTGGCGAGCTGGCGCGAAATCGCCAATCCCAAGCCAGTGCCACCGAAATGCCGCGTGGTGGAAGTATCTGCCTGAATAAACGGCGTAAACAGCCGCGTCAGCGTATTCTCATCAATCCCGATGCCGTTGTCGGCAATTTGAAATTCCAAGATCACCTGTTCAGGCTGAATCTCCACCAAAATGACCCGCACCGACACCCGCCCCGGGCGTTGTTTGCCGCTGGAGAATTTGATCGCGTTATTGGCAAGATTGATGAGAATTTGCCGCAGCCGCCCCGGATCGCCGATGACGACGTCGGGAATCGCCGGATCGGTGAATAAAGTTAATTCCACGCCTTTTTTCAGCGCCATTCGATCCATGACTTCGCAGACTTGCTCCACCACATCCGCAACGCCCATCATCACACAATCGAGTTGCAATTTACCGGCTTCAATTTTGGAGAAATCAAGAATGTCGTTAATCACCGCCAGCAGCGCAAAAGCAGAATCGCGGATGATATTTGCCATTGCCATTTGCGATTTATTGAGACTGCTTTGCTGCAATACGTCAATCATGCCAATGACGCCATTCATCGGGGTACGAATTTCATGACTCATTGCTGCCAGAAATTCGGATTTGGCAAGATTCGCTTTTTCGGCAGCGGTCTTGGCACTTTCCAATTCAACGTTCTTTTGCTTCAGTGCCTGATCGAGCATTTCCCGCTCAATTTCCACCTGACGGCGGGCAGTATTATCAGTGCCAATTAACAAATAACCAATAATCGCGTTTTGGGCATCGCGCAACGCCGTCACCGACACTACTGCGGGAAAGCGGCTGCCGTCTTTGCGGATATAAGTCAATTCATAAATGTCTTCAATACCGCGTGATGCTTTGAATACCAGGGCTTCAAACCCAGGAGTGATCGGGGTTCCCAATTCAATACTCAATGCTGCGGCGCGGGCAATGACTTCCTGCGGATCCGAAATGTCTGCGGGCGTGATCTTATTAAGCATATCGGCGGAGGTGTAGCCAAGCATCCGTTCCGCACCGACATTGAAAATCTGAATTACGCCTTTAGCGTCGGTGGCAATACTGGAAAAGTTGGCGCTATTGAAAATTGCATTTTGCAATGCTCCAGCCTTGAGCAACGCCGCTTCTGCCTGCTTTCGCGCAGTATTATCAGTGCCAATTAACAAATAACCAATGATCGCGTTTTGGGCATCGCGCAACGCCGTCACCGACACAACCGCCGGGCAGCGGCTGCCGTCTTTACGGATATAAGTCAATTCATAAATGTCTTCAATACCGCGTGATGCCTTGAATACCAGGGCTTCAAACCCAGGAGTGATCGGGGTTCCCAATTCAATACTCAATGCTGCGGCGCGAGCAATGACTTCCTGCGGATCCGAAATGTCTGCGGGCGTGATCTTATTAAGCATATCGGCGGAAGTGTAGCCAAGCATCCGTTCCGCACCGACATTGAAAATCTGAATTACGCCTTTAGCGTCGGTGGCAATACTGGAAAAGTTGGCGCTATTGAAAATTGCATTTTGTAATGCTTTTGAGGTGTTACGCGCAGTAATGTCGCGGATGGTGGCTTGAATCACAGCGAATTGCTCATCAAAAATCTTCCGGTTGAAACTCCACCATTCATGGCGGAATTGTTGAGTAAGTGCCAGTCATTGCGCGTAGTGGGTGTGTATTCAAACTCACTGATAACGATCAACCCGCTGATTTTTTCAATCAAAAACTCTACTGTTTGTCGTGAGATTTCTTAGCAGTATCAGCCGCCGTGTGATTATATGCCGCACCGTGATGCTTCATCACGCATGAAATAATTTTTGTATTTTGGAGTAAAAAACTTGGCAAATGCCTGATAAAAATCGCAATCATTTCTGGATGATTGATGACATCTTTAATACTCAAGCATTTAACGCTTGTCAGGATTTATTTCGGAGTCTTGACTAATATGCTGGGCAGTGACGTTCTCTATTCACTGAGAATTGTGCGCGTATCGTTCATTAATAGAACGACCGAAAACCGGTATTTACAGAGTATAGCATCAGTGGCTATTATTTGGCGTGTTAGATTTAGTCTGGAATACGCATGAAAATCTTAATTGCTGACGACGACCCCTTGCAGCGCGAATTATTAGTTGGGTTTTTAGAAAAACAGGGTTATCAAGTGGTCGCCGCGGCCGATGGTCACGAGGCGCTGGCACAGTTTCAGCGCCATCCAATTGCATTGGCGCTACTCGATCACCGAATGCCGGGGCTGACCGGCGATCAGGTACTCGCGCAGATGAAAGCGGCGAACCCGTTGCTGCGCGCCATGCTGATTACCGCCTACGGTGCGGTCGAAACGGCCGTGCAGGTGATGAAACTCGGCGCGGATGATTTCATCGAAAAACCCGTTGATCTCAAACAGTTACTCGGCAAAATTGAGCAGCTGATGCAGCGCCACGCCGTCGCCACTGATGTCGCGGCCGTCACGCACACGGTGACAAATACCGCCGCCACCGCGCCGCAGCCACTCGATTTGATCGGCGACAGCCCGGCGATGCGCGAGACGTTATCACTGGTGCGCCGCCTCGCCGACAGCCCGTGGACGGTGTTAATTCAGGGCGAAACCGGCACCGGCAAGGAGGTCATGGCGCAACTGATTCACCAACTCAGCCCGGTCGCCAGCGCGCCGTTTGTCGCCGTCAACTGCGCCGCAATTCCCGACAATTTGTTTGAAAGTGAGCTGTTTGGTCACGAAAAGGGCGCATTTACCAGTGCCGAGCGCCAGCATCGTGGCTGTTTTGAACGGGCGAATGGCGGGACGTTATTTCTCGACGAGGTCGGCGAATTGCCCGCCGCGTTGCAATCCAAATTGCTACGGGCGTTGCAGGAAAAACACATCCGCCGCGTCGGCAGCGAGCGCGACATCGCCATTGACGTGCGCGTGATCGCCGCGACCAATCGTGACCTGCGCGCACTGGCCGCGGCGGGACAATTTCGGGAGGATTTATTCTTTCGTCTCAAGGTGTTAGACCTCACCGTGCCGCCGTTGCGTGAGCGCCGCGCTGACATTCCGGCACTGATTCAACATTTCCTCACCCGCGATGCGCGGCGACCGATCCAATTAGCGCCGGAAACGCTTGATTTATTAGTGCGTTATGACTACCCCGGCAATGTGCGCGAGTTGGAACACATCATCCAGCGCAGCGTGACGCTGGCGCGGGGACTGGTGCTGCAACCGCATGATTTACCGGAAGAAATTCGCCACCCGGCCGCGGCCGCGAGTACCGGTGATTTGCAAACCCAATTGGATACGTTGGAGCGTGATTTGCTGCTGGCGGCGCTGGAAAAAAGCGAGTGGATTCAAACGCGGGCGGCCGAGCAGTTGGGCATTAGTGAGCGGGTGCTGCGCTACAAATTGGGCAAATACGGGTTGCGGCGGCCGGCGGGATAAAACTGCGCCCGGCCGCGCCGCGCTTCGACAATTTTGTCGAGCAATCACGCGAGTTGTCGAATGCGGCGGCGGCCGTTTTTCAATTAACCTGTTGAATTAACACGCAAATCAAAGTTGGCATCTTCCGTGCAACGAGTGAACTGTGAATCGCACCGGCGCGGTGACGCGCTACTCAACTCAATGCTGTTTTATGAAAGGATGTTGTCATGCCTAAATTACGTTTATTAACCGTTGCATTGTCGGCCGCTTTATTAACCACACCCGCCTTTGCCGGCAACGGTCACAACGGCACGGATCGCGGCACTCCACCGACGGCAGCCGAGATGCTGGATGCGCTGCCGATCTCCGCGCCGCTGGATACCACCGAATCCGATAACCTGTTGTTTATGCGGGAAGAAGAGCGGCTGGCGCGGGATGTTTATTTGCAATTTGACAGTGTATGGGAGCAGGCGCCGCCGTTCGCCGGCGTTGCCCAATCCGAGCAGCAACACATGGACGTTCTCGCGCTGTTGCTGGAGCGTTATGGATTAGCAGAGCCGTCCGACCCGACCCTGAGCGGCGTGTATGCCAACGCCACGCTGCAAGAGTTTTATAACAATGCAACCGTCACGGGCGCTGAGTCGTTGCTGGCGGCGCTGCGCATTGGTGCGCTGATTGAGGAAACCGACATTGCCGATCTGACAGCGGCGATTGCGGCGACGGATAATGTTGATTTACAAGAGGTTTACGGTCATTTGCAACGCGGCTCGCGTAACCATCTGCGGGCGTATGTGAGCGAAATTGAACGGCAGGGCGGCGATGCGTACGTTGCGCAGTCCCTGACGCAGGAGGAAGTGGACGCGATTGTGGCCGAGCCAATGGAGCGCGGCGGGCCGGGGCATGGTGGCATGATGCCGCCGCCGGATGGCATGGGAACTGGCACACCGCCCGAGGGCATGATGTCGGGCGGCTCACATCGCGGTGCGAATGGAAACTAACCCGACCGAATAATACGCACTGATAAATAACAATGCGCAATGACACCGGTGGTTTTAATTAACATCGGTGTTTTTTTGGAGAGCGTGATCATTCGTTTTAATCTATTGTGGAGGTCATTGTGGATATTAGCAGCAGTAATATTTCAATTCGTCAACCGAATCAACCCGCAGCGCCCACTCCGCCCCCGGGTGGCAATATTGAAAATCGCCAACCGCCGTCACAGCCATCTGCACCAACAGGATTCAGTAGTTCTGGTATTAGCAACAGTAATATTTCAATTCGTCAACCGAATCAACCCACAGCGCCCACTCCGCCCCCGGGTGGCAATATTGAAAATCGCCAACCGCCGTCACAGCTGTCTGCACCGACAGGGGCGGGTGATTTTGGCACAGGTGCGCTTGTTGATGCGTTTGCTTAATTATTGAACATGATGCTCGCGGTGCGTCAACTGATAATGAAATGACCAATTAAAAGTCATTCACTCTCATCGCGTCACCTAAACAAAACGCCGCTTGTTATTCAAAACGGGCGGCGTTCTTTTACGGCCAATATTGACCAGACTTTTACTCCTTCGTTATTTAAAACTGCGCCACTAATCCCAAATAAAGCGTTCGCGGTGCGCCGTATTGATAACTGGAACCATTCCCGTTCACGCCATTCAGCGCCGCAATGTAATTGGCAATGGCATCATCCGCTGCGCTAATTGGCCCGATGTATTCTTTATCAAACAGATTCAGAATATTGAGCGTGATATTTAATGACTTGGTCAATTGATATTGCGCATTGGCGTCAAATAAAGTCACGGCGTCCACGCGCTCATCATTTAATACGTCGCCATAGCGTTCGCCAATGTACCGCCCATCCACGCCTAATGTCCACGCCGCCTGCGTATAGCGCATTCCTAATTTCAACATGTGTTCGGGCGTATCCACAACTTGTTTACCGGCGGTGGCAATATTGCCGGTTGCTGATAACGCCAAATCATCAGAATAGGTGAAATGATTCCAGGTGTAATTGCCATTCACTTGCCACATCGGCGTGATTTGCCAATTGCTTTCTAATTCAATTCCGTAGCGCTCGGCATCAGCAACATTCCAGGGATAACGCACAGCAATTGCCGGGTCATAAATAGTGGATTGTTTATTGGCGTGTTTGGCATAAAAGGTTGTCAATTCTATTGCCCATTTGTCGCGTTGATAGCGCCCGCCAATGTCAATGTTATTCGCCGTTTCTAATTCCAAGCGATCCCACAGTGATTGAAACGTGACGCCTTTACTGACGAATTGTGACTTTTGCGTGTAATAGTACGGGAATAGATTGACATCTAACCCATAACTACGGCCGAAGCGAGTGAATAGGCGGGTTGTTGGATTCAGTGTCCAAGTCACGCCGAAATATGGTAGCCATTCATTAAAGGTTTTTGCGTCGGCGGATGCAATGGCGTCAATTCCACCAGCATCGCGGGCGGCATCCGCATTCGTCAAGGTCGCAGCAGTGCCGGTCGCGTTATACGCAGTTAATGCGCCTAATTGTAAATTGACAAAGCGTAGCCCGGCTTCAATATTGAATTGATCGAATTGCCCGAGATAATTGATAAACGGTGAAATCAATTGATGGGCGTCGTGATCGGCTAATACTTGCCAACCATCGAATACCAAGCCGTTCGCCGTGGCTTTATATTTTTGCTGCGTGGAGGGCGGGCCGGGCGGTTCTTGACTGTGCAACCAAATCCCCGGTTGCAGCGTTTGATTAGACGCGAATTGCCAATCCAAGCGCGTCATCATGCCCATATTTTCATGGTCAATCATCCAATTTAGAACGCGGCTTTTATTTGCATCACTGCTGTTAATTGAACTAAACCAATAATTGCCGGACTCGTTCAGATAATAGGGTTTGAACACGAGTTGCACAGCGTTGGTTAATTTAGTGCGCACGTTGGCATAAATAAAACGATCATCAAACGTTTGGTGATTGTAATCGTAATAATCCACGCGGGCGGGATCAGTTGACCAATTGCGCGTGTAATTATCAAAATCGCTCGCTTTTGCATAATCAAAGAATTGATAATTATTGCGGTCGTCGTGATTATAGCCCGCGTATAATTCCATTTGCCACGCCGCGCCGCCATCGAATGCTAATCCAGTGAATAGATTTTGCCGTTCAAAATCGCCCTCGCCTTTCCAATTGTCGCCGCTATTCCAACTGCCCGAAATAAACCCCGACGCGATGCCGTGTTGACCGAAATCTTGGCGCAAAAACACGCGGCGAAAATCATCACTGCCGCCTTCCGAGCGGAATTCGGTGGCCATGTCCACTTGCGGGGCGCGGGTGATTAAATCCAATTTGCCGGGTAAGTTGCTGAATCCTAAGGATTTATCCACTGGCGCGGCGCCGCGATACACCGCCATCGCGGCGACGTTTTCCATGTCCAAAATGCCTTTGCTGCCGCCGGGATTGCCAGTGATCGGCAGCCCGTCAATGTTGCGGGCGGACGCGGGGCCGCTTTGCCCAACCCCGCGAATTTTCAAGGTTTCGTGAAAACCAACCTCGGTCAAACCGTGCGGATCGGCGCTTTGAAAATTGACCGACGGCGCGTTGATAATCGCCCGAAATGGCGAATTGGCGGCGGGGCCGGCGGTCGTGCGCACCGTTTGCGCGTCAAGTCGCGTCACCGTCGCGGTCGTGCCAAGATCGGGCAAAGCGGTCGCGGCTTGTTCCGCTTCGGCGGTGACGGTAATTAACGGCAATTCAGTTGCGGTAGCCGCGCATGAATAAACCAGCGCGGCAGTGAATGAAATTGAACGGTACAGCATGAATACTCTCCCAATTAGTGTGCCGATTGACTGAGAATAGCGGCGGTATTCACTTGTTCTGGTTTAATACCTAAAAACAGCGCGTAAAATGCCGGGATTTCACGCTGTGCATTCCAATTAAAATGCGTCGGGTATAATTCATGCGCCAACCATTGCATTGCAATTGCGCGCATGAATGACGGCGGCCGCCCGAGCCAATTAAACGGTGTGTTGGGGGCGAGCAATACGCGATTATTACGCACCGCCCGCAATTGCTGCCACGCCGCATCTGTTTTAACGTGCTGGGCAAAGTCGGGTTGATCGGTGAGAATGACATCAGGATCAAGTGCTTGAATATCCGCCAATTTCACTGGTTGATGGCCGCACATCATTTTAGTTTTGCAATCCATCACATTAACGCCGCCCGCTAATTGAATGACCTCCGCGTGGAATGAATCGGCGCACTCGGTCATTAAACCATTCGTGCCTTCGGCAAAATAAACGCGCTGGCGCTCGGCCGCGGGAATATCAGCCACCGCCCGCTCGACACGGGTTATGGCGTCACGAATATAACGACTCAGCTGCTGCGCCCGCGCTGTTTCACCAATCGCATTACCAACTAATTCCAACGCGGCGGGGTAATCAGTCAGACTGTCGAGATGCAGTAATAAACCGGGCGTTTGCAGCCATTGAAACGTATCCAATACGCGCTGGCGATCAATAAACGGCAATTCCCAACCAATGGTTAATTGCGGCTTGGCTTGCATGATTTGATCGAGGCGCGGCGGCGGGCCTTCGCCGGTATAACGCCCAATAATCATGGCATCGCGCATTGATGGCACGAGGTAATTGAAATCATCCGGGCGAAAGGCGAAATGAATTGCCATGAGTTTATTGGGATTGAGTGCATACAAGAGCGGCACCACCGGCGGTGCAGCGGGGAATACGCGCTCAATTGGTGCGGGAATCATGACGCGGCGGCCGGTCATGTCGGTGATTTCAATTGCGTTGACGGCGCTCGTGACCGCGAGTAATGCCGATACTAATAATGTCTGCCGCATGGTGCGGCAGGTGCGTGAATATAAAACTGTCATTAAAATCTCCTAATAAATAGTGAATTGCGAAAGCGTTAAACTAGCGGTTCAATTTGAATCGAATTGGCACCTGCACCCACGCACTGATTGCCGCACCATTCCGCCGCGCTGGTTGAAAGCGCCAGCGCCGCACCGCCTGCACGGCCGCCTGATCGAGCGCATTTGCACCCGCCGACCGCGCCACTTGCACCACGCTCGCCTGTCCACTGGCATTCACCAACACGCGCAATTGCACCGTGCCTTCGACGCCCTGCTGGCGGGCGCTGGTGGGATAAATCGGCGCGGGATTGCTCAAGTACGCCGCCGGTGAACTGGTGACGGGCGCGGCTGCAATTGGCGCAGGCGACGCGGTGGCACGACGCGGATGCGTGGCACGAGTTGCCCGCCGCGCTGGTGATTTTGCCGACTGGGGCGCGGGTGCAACTGGTCGCGCCACGGCGGGCGACTTGGGTTTTTTAACCACCGGTTTTTTGCGCGGCTTAACCGGTTTGATTTGCACCGGCACCGACGGCGCAGGTGAGGCCGCAACTGCCGGTTTGATTGGCATTGGCATCGGCGGCGGTTCAGGTTCAGCCACTGGCGGCGGTGGCGGCGGCGCAGATTTAGGCGGTGGCACACTCGCCGCGCTGACCACAGCGGCATCGGTCAACACGGGCGGCGCGGCCACCAAACTCACTTCGAGCGGCAGTTCCGGCACCGGCGGGACGGTGAACTGCGCGGTTGACCAGTGGTGAATGCCGGCCAGCAACGCCGCCTCGCCACTGATCGCAATCAGGGTTGCCAACCACAGCGGCACCGTCGGCAGTGGGGCATCCCGCCAAGTCACGGCGGCGGCTCGCGGGTGGCAATGCCGACGTGACTGATGCCCGCGCCGCGGCAGGCGTCCATCACCGCGACCACATCGCCCAGCGCGGCCATTTCAGCGCCCGCAATCACCACCCGCGTGTCAGCGCCCCGCGCCAGCAGTAACGCGCTCAGTTGTTCTAAAGTCACGCCGTGCTGGTCAACGGTCAGCGTCCCGCTCGCATCCAAACTGATGACCACTTGCGGCGAGTCCAGTTGCGCGGCGCTGGTGCTACTCGGCAACCGCCCGCCAATGCCCGTGGCCGGGATCATGTTCAACGTGACCATGATGAAAAACACCAGTAAAAAAAACATGATGTCAATCATCGGCACGATTTCGATCCGCGCTTTGCGGCGTTGGAAATAGCGCATCACCGCACCTCACCGTCGGCGGCAAAGCGATTCACCAGCATCACTTTCAACGTGTCGAGTTGATGCACTGCCAGCCGCACCCGCTCATTTAACCCGTTGAAAAATAACAGCCCGATTACCGCGATCAGCAACCCAGCGGCCGTGGCAATCAACGCCTCCGCCACGCCACTGGTGACGGCGTGCGGCGCGGTGCCGGGCGCGGCCAGCACTTGGAAGGCGTGAAACATGCCGACGATGGTGCCGAGCAATCCCAGCAGCGGTGCCAGCGTGACGGTGGTATCCAGTAACCACAAATGCCGATCCAACAGCGGGACGTGCCGCATGATGAGTTCGTCCAACCGCTGGGCGAGCGACGGCGCGGCGGTGTCCAGCGCGGCCGTCAGCAATAAACCGTGCAACGACCGCGCTTGGGTATCGCGCAACGCGGCGAGGGCGGCGTGATCCTGCGCGGCCAGCGCCGCGACCGCGTTCAAAATGCCCGCGCCGTGCCGCGTGACGCTGCGCAATACCCAAGTGCGCTCGATGCCGATGGTCAGGGCGACGGTGAATAAACCCGCCATGACGTACAGCACCCCGCCGGAATGTGCGGCTAATTGTTGCCAATAGGTCCAGTTCATCGTCAATTCAGTTGCCAAAATCTAAAGGTGAGCGGGGGTTGACGCGGTCGGGATTGGCGAGCGCCTGTCAACGAGCGCGGGGTATCAATCAGCATCGCTATATTTTTTTGTTCATAACGGATGGCACACTTAACCCAACTTCGCAGTCGGGCTTTGCACAGTAAATAAGCAGAGTTCGTGCCATGAATGGTTGAAAGGCGGGGCGGGCGATTGGTCGCTGATTTAATCGAATGCCGGCCGCGTGGCAGTCACCAAATATGGCACTGACAACGCGGCCGGTATCCGACAAGCGCTATACTTTTTTGTATACAACCCGACATCGGCGGCTTGATTAGTCAGGCGCGCCGCGGCGGTGAACTGGCTACAGCCGCTGCTGGTGTGAATCAGCAACGCGGCTCAGGCTCAGATGCACCAGCGCCCCGATGCCGACATACGCCAGCAATTGCCACAGCGTCGCGGGCATGTACTCGGCAAATCGGTTGAGCAGTTCGCCGCCGCTGAAGGTGTCAAAATAACCGGAAAATACATAAAACCCGCCGCTGGAAATCACCTCCGCCGTGATTCCGCCGAGTAGCGCGGCACCCGCTAACAGCGGCAGCGTGGCGCTGGTCGGCGTGTGGTGCGCGGCATACCAGCGCCCGCTCGCCCACACTGCGCCGTAGGTGGGGATGAGTAACCAGTAGGCGAAGGTGAAACAGTGACTGCTCACGCCACCCCAAGTCATGGCGATCAGATCAAGAACGGTGGTCAAAACACACAGTGCCACGAAGCCGCGCCGTTGTTGCAAATAGACGCCGCCCAGGAAAAATGCCGCCAGCGTCGCGTCGGGTAAATGATGCGCGAGCGGCGCGAAGTATTGACCGCGTGTGGCGGCAATGGCGGCGGCTAATCCCAAGCCGATTAATAAACGTGACCGCGAGTCGAGGTCGTTAACGTCTTGATACATCTGAAAAAACTCCTGGTGAGTGGGTGGCATTGCTCATGCCGGTTGGTGGAAAATGAGCGAAAAATGGGCGGGAGTTGCTGCTCAATCGCCGCTGGTTGGCGCATACCGCATGGTGAAAAACACCGTCCGCCCGGGTTGATTGAACAGGTACGCCGTCTCGTAATTTTCATCAAACACGTTGTCGAGCCGCGCTTGCAGCGTGACCGCTTTGGTCAGGGCGTATTCGGTGCGTAAATGCAGCAAAGTGTAGCCATCTAGCCGTGTTGTGTTGGCAACGTCGTCGAACCGCCGCCCCGCGGCAAACAGCGTCGCGCCCGCCGACCAGCGCCCAAACTGGCGATCCGCGTCCAGTTGCAGCGTTTGCTCCGGCCGGCGCGGCAGTAAATTGCCGTCCTGGTCTGCGACATCGGCGCGATTTTCCGGTTGTAACAGCGTCACGCTGGCGCGCAGGTCAAGGTCAAACAGCCGCGCCGCCGCCGTCGTTTCCAAACCATGAATCCGCGCACTGGCGAGATTGGCCGCTGACCAACTGGCCGCGTCGTACACGATTAAATCGTCAATGTCGGTGCGGAACAGCCGCGCCTCCCACCGTCCCGCTGCGGTTGAAAAATCCCCCCCGCCCCCCTTTGCTAAAAGGGGGGGAAGTGGCAACGCGCCGCTGATGCCCAATTCCCAACTGCGCGATTGCTCCGGTTTGAGCGTTGCGGTGCCGTAGTTGGGAAAGTACAGGTCGTTAAAACTCGGCGCTTTGAACGCGGTGCCGTAGGACAGATCAACGTGGACGCCGTTGTCGAACCGATACCCGACCGCCGCGTTGCCGGTGGCGTGACTGCCAAATTGCTGGTTGTCATCCTGTCGCCCGCTGACGGTCAGGTCAGTTGCGCCGAACTGGCCGTGATAGGCGCTGAACAGGCCGACATTGTGCCGCGAATCTTGGGCATAGTTGACGGTGCTGGCGACCTGATCGTTGAGGTAATCCACGCCGACGGTCAGTTGCTGATCCGCCCGCAGCGTGACGGTGTGTTGCAGTGATAATGTGTCGCGTTCGGTTTCGTAGCGGTTGTTTAAATGTTCCGCCACACCCGCGGCGGGATCGGCAAAAAATGAGCGGTGCTGATCCCAACTGTGACCGGCGCTGAGTAACACTGTCCACCAGTCGCGGGGTTTTAACGTCACCGTCGTGCCAACCACCTGTTGCGTGGCGCGAGCGCGATTACCGGCAAAGGCCGAGCCGTCGAACTCGGACTCGTTGTCGGATTGCAACAGGTGGACATCGAATTGCACGGCGGGATTGAAACGATAGCCGGCGCGGAGATTGACGCCGACGTTGCGGTAGCCATCCCGATCCGGCTCGTTGACGCCGCAGCCGGCAAACGGGCTGGGCTGACCATCGCAGGCGTTGATGCCGTCGGTGCGCTTGACGTTGGCGCTGAAATTAAACCAGCCGTGATCCCCGCCGCCGCTGATCCCAACCGCCGCGCCGCGAGTGGCTAAATCCCCGCCGCTGATGCTGACCGTCGGCGTCAGTTTGCCCCCGCCGCGTTTGGTGAAAATCTGGATCACCCCGCCAATTGCCTCCGAGCCGTACAGACTGGAGCGCGGCCCGCGCACAATTTCGATGCGCTCGATCTGGTCAACCGGCAAGTTGTGCAGCGGCGCGGTGCCGAGCGTGGCCGAGCCGACTTTGACGCCGTCAATCAGCACCAAAACGTGATCGGCATTGGTGCCGCGCAGGTACACCGATAGCGGGTGGCCGTCACCGCCGCTCTGGGCAATGGTGATGCCCGGCACCCCGCGTAACACGTCGGAGAGCGAATGTGCCTGCTGGCGCTCGATGTCGGCACGTTCGATCACCGTGACGGCGGCCAGAACTTGCGTTTCCGCTTCGGCGATGCGGTTGGCGGTCACGATAACCGGCGGCAGGGTGGTGAGTGAGTCAGCGGCGACCGTGACGTTGGTCAGCGGCGCAGTGATGAGAAACGCCATGAAACGGCGCGATGTGGAGGACATTTGGACAGCAACTCCGGCGTTTGACCCGGCGCACCCGCGCAGGTCAAGTGAGAGGTGCTGGGGAAAAACTGGCAGGAGGCAGCGTGGCGCGCCGATGCGGCCGTGAGACTGGCATCCCCGTCAGCCGCCCCACGCGACCCCGGTGACGAGTCAGCACTGCTTCGGTGGTGAACCAGCGCCGACCATCCTTTTTCGGCCGGTCTCCGGGCTGATGAGTGGGACACAATCCCGAGCGCGACGCCTTCCCATGATGATGGTCACAGTGGCTGTGAGTCGCGCTAACCAGCGGGTGCTGGCGCTCATTTACCGTTGCGGGGGCAGCGTTGGCTTTGCGTCGCGCTGTGATCGAATTTGTGTTAGATAACAGATAGATACGCGCACCAACTTCCCGTTTAACCGCGTAAATGGTGATTCACGCGGCACCGAAAAATCGAGTGGAATGCTATGCCCTATTCTAGCGGGCTGTCAATTGACAATTATCAAGCGTCAATAAAAATGATTCCCGCCCACCAGTGTGAATTGATTAAATGAGCGCCCGTGCAGTTTATCATTTAATGATAATAAACACATCGCCAATAACACCACCGGATGCACTACTCGAATTGCCAAACCCGACGCCTGCAATTGCATGTTTAAATGCAACGCGCAGCCCGTATTCGTGGTCACAACATAATCGGGTTTTAATTCCCGAATTGCCGCAATTTTTGCACTCGCCATTGCCGCCGCCGCTGATGGAAATTGTAAAAAATGCGTCCCCGCCGCCCCGCAACAGTGCCCATTATCGGGTAATGATTGCACCACCAATTCGGGAATTAACTGCAATAATTGATACGCCGCCTGCGGATCACCCAACCAATGCTGTGAACACGGCTCATGCACCAATACCCGCGCCGCTAATGGCCGAAGGTGAGCGGTTTTTAATGCGGGTGTATTAATTAAAAAACGGCAACTCTCCACCGCGTTTAATTGCGCATGACTACGCAATTCCGCCACACATGCACTCGCATAACCAATAATCACCGGCGCATCACGCAAGGTCGCCGCCGTGCGTTTTAATACCCGATCCGCCGCATCAGGATACCCATGATGGCGTAATAACGCACCGCAACAGCCCTGCGCCGTTGGAATGCAGTAATCAATCTCAAGCGATTGTAAAACTTGAATTAATGCCGTCGCCGTTTCATTCTCCGTCACTCGCGCCACGCAACCAAGAAAGAGTGCCGGCGGCGATTTTTCTTTTAATAACGCACCAATTTTTTTATTCTTCGCTTTTGTAAAAGCACTGGTTTCATCTTCAGCTTTTGTAAAAGAATTAACTGCATCTCCGCCCGTTGCAAAAACACCGATCACATCACCCATCTTTGCAAAAGAATTAACTGCATCTCCGCCCGTTGTAAAAGAATCAACCTTATTTCCCCCCTTTGTAAAAGGGGGGCAGGGGGGATTTATTGGCCATTGTAAATACCAGGTTAATTGACGCAGCACCGCCCAACTTGATTGCGCTGCGATTGGCACATCAGCATCCCGCCGCGTCCAATGCAATCCCCACTGATAAACCCGCGCCGCCGCCGTGATTAATAACAACCCGCGTGTTTGAGTGAGTAACGTCAATCCCAATTGCATGAAAACCGCCCGCCAGCGCGGCTGCGTTTTTATTTGCAGCGCCCGCGCCCCATCCATTAACTGCCCGAATTGCACCAGCGATGGACAAGCACGTTCACATGCCCGACATAATAAACAATGATCTAAATGCAATTGCAATGGCGCGGTCGGTTCCAATGCACCAGTTAACCACCCTTGAATAAGCGCCACCCGCCCGCGAGGGGATTCGGCTTCATTAGGAGTGTGCAAAAAGGTTGGGCAGACCGGCAAACAATACCCGCATTTGACACATTGATCAGCCAATCGCAACAAATCAGGCGCGTTATTCATTCAGTGTCATTCAACTTAAAATGCGGCAATAAAAGCATGAATAAAGCGTTCATAATCACTTGCCGGTAATTGGTTAATGCCCGCCGCCGCGGCTCGCCCGCCACCAGTGACAAACTGGCGCGCTAATTGATCCGCCCCGGTCGGCTGTGCCAATGGCGCCCGAATACTAATTAAAAACTCGCCGCCAGTTAATTCGGTTAATAGCGCATGAGCGCGCTGCGGTGTCTGTTGAGCTAATTGATTGATAAACACCCCACTCACCCGTCGCGCCCAGGGTTCATTGGGAAACTGCAATACAAGATGCCGCTCAGTCACCAATGATGGAGTCAATTGCTGCGCGTGATTCATATCCGCTTCATATCCTAAACGTAATTGCATGGTCATTGGTTCAGCGGCAATAAAAGCGAGCGGATCAGAATACGGTTGCAATGCACGGAACAATACATCGGGGGCAAAATGCAAATCAGCAACGGTAGCGCCGTAGCCATTATAATTTAATAAAATCCCCAATTCACGCAATGAATCGGCGGCCGTGGCGTTTAACCCTAATTGCTGGGCTAATTGATACGCTGCCTGATCGAAATTATCCCCAAAAGTACCGACAATCGCCCACGCCGCCGCCTGCCCTTTTAGCCAATGATTCACTAATAAACTGGTGCCCTGCTGAGGTTGTAAATCAATGTGCGCATCTAATAACGGATGATCTGGAATCATGCCGGCGTAATGATGATCGAAATAACGCACCCGCGCACCAATAGCTAATAACCGCTCTAAATCAGCGCGGTTTTTATCTAAACTAATGTCTAATACCGTAATCAGATCGCCCGGCGCGGCGGTGACACGTTTTAATAACGCACTGTCCCGTTTGACGCCGGTGATTAATTGACTGTCACTTGGATCATGCAAACGCAATTGCTGCAATGCACACAAGCCGTCGGCATCACCATTAAAGACATCAATTTGTTTGGGTGAAGAATCCGCGGGATTAGAAGTAAAGGTCATGGCGTGTTTAATCACTCGATGGAGCGCACGGCGGAATTGATTGATACGGGTTGTTATTCACCGCATTTTATGCCGGTAATGATGTTTGTTCATGTTCGCGCTGTTGCAATTCCCACATCGCGGCATAGCAGCCGCCCGCATCTAATAGGGTGCGATGGGTGCCGTGTTCAATCATCCGCCCTTGCTCCATGACAATAATTTGGTCAGCATCAATAATCGTTGAGAGGCGATGTGCAATGGTCAAGGTGCTATGATGTGCGGCAATTTCATTTAAGGTTTGTGCAATGGCTTGCTCGGTTTTACTATCCAATGATGAGGTCGCTTCATCAAATACGAGAATGCGCGGTTGTTTTAAGATCGCCCGCGCAATCGCTACGCGCTGTTTTTCGCCACCGGATAATTTTAATCCCCGTTCACCCACCACTGTATTCCAATGTTGCGGCAAACTTTCAATAAACTCGCGGATATGCGCTAATTCGGCCGCGTGTTCAATCTCGGCACGACTGGCGGCCGGACGCCCATAGGCGATATTATAAAAAATGCTGTCATTAAATAAAACCGTGTCTTGCGGCACAATCCCAATAGCAGCGCGCAAACTGTGTTGCGTGACGCTGCGAATATCCTGATTATCAATTAAAATCTGCCCACCATTGACATCATAAAAGCGAAATAACAGCCGCGCTAAAGTAGATTTACCCGCGCCGCTATGACCGACCACCGCCACTCGTTCACCGTCGGCAATCGTAAAGGACAGATCATGCAAAATGACGCGCTCGGGTTGATAATAAAAATGGACGTGTTCAAATCGCACACTGCTATGGGTTAATTGCAATGCCGGGGCGGTAGGTGTATCGCTAATCTCCGGCACCTGGGCTAATAACTTAAATACCAAATCCATATCGGCCAGCGCGTATTTAATTTGCCGATAGACAATACCAAGAAAGCCGAGCGGAATAAACAATTGCAACATAAACGCATTGACCAACACCAAATCACCAATGCGCATCTGCCCTGACACCACGCCCTGTGCGGCAAAGAACATCATTGCCGTGACGCCAATGGCAATAATGCTGCCCTGTCCAATGTTTAATACCGACATGGAGGTCTGGCTGCGCACGGCGAATTCTTCCCATTGCGCGAGGGTCGCGTCATAGCGCGCCAATTCCCGCGTTTCATTGCCGAAGTATTTGACGGTTTCATAATTCAACAAACTATCAAAGGCTTGCGTATTCGCTTGCGAATCAAGCCGATTCATGGCATGACGGGCGTCCATGCGCCATTCGGTAATGGCAAAGGTAAAGATCATGTAAATCAAGACGGTGCTAAAGGTAATCAGGGTAAAAATCAGCGCATATTTGGTTAATAATACAATGGCGACTAATAATAATTCCACGACAATGGGAATGACGCTGAAGACCAGATAATTGAGAATGGTGGCAACAGAACGGGTGCCGCGTTCTAAATCACGGCTAATGGCGCCGCTTTGGCGTTCTAAATGATAACGTAATGATAAGCGGTGCAGATGTTCTAATACACGGGTGGATAAACGCCGCATGGCGCGAAAACGGACGCGGGCAAATACGACATCGCGCAATTCATTAAACAATGAACTGGATAGTTTGAGACTGCCATACACCAGTAATAAACTGAGCGGGAGAATTAAGAGCGGCTCGGTGTGGTTTTCAAACGCATCAATGATGTCTTTGAATACCAGTGGGACGCCAACATTGGCAAATTTGGCTAATAACAAGCAGCCTAATGCTAATAAAGCACGGCCGCGAAATTCCCATAGATACGGCAACATGGCGCGTAAATTGTGCCAATCATGGCGGTTGCTATGAACCCGCTCAGTGGCAATAATCCGCCCCGGGTTTAGCATGGCAGCAGTTTAATCATTAACTGAATTGAAACTCAATGAACAAGTGATAAGAATTGCATGAACGCGGCGAATGATTAACGCGATAATCGCGCAATACGCACCACTGACGGAATTTGGCGCAATCGCCGCATAATCCGCGCTAAATGCCCCCGATCGCGCACATTTAGGCGAAAATCGAGCGTTGAGGTCGTGCCGTCTTGGCTGTGGATGCGCACGTCTTCGATATTCGCGCCCTGACCGGCGATGGCGGCGGCGATGACGGCTAAAACACCGCGCCGGTCGCCAACTTCGATGCGCACGTCGGTGGCGAATTCGATTTCCGGCACCGCCGCCCATTCGACTTCGCACCAGCGCCCGTGTTGGGTTTGGTAGTCGCCTAAGTTGTGGCATTTGGCGCGGTGGACGACGATGCCGGTGCCTGGATGAAATAACCCAACAATTGGATCGCCCGGGATGGGGCGGCAGCAGCGGGCGAAATTGACCACGACGCCTTCGGTGCCGGTGATCGCCAAATGTGTGAGCGGGGGCGCAGTGGTGGCGGCGGGCGTGGTGGTCGTGACGGGGGTAAGTGTTTGATTAATCAAGCCGCGTGCCACCAATAATGCAACACGATTACCCAAGCCGACTTCCACAAACACCTGCGCCAACGTCGCCAGCCCGCTTTGCACAACGTAAGCCGCGACCAGTTCGCTATCTAATTGATCGAGCGACAGTTTTAGCGTGGCCAACTCAGCGGCCACCAAGCGCCGTCCGAGCGCCTCGGCCTCGTATTGTTGGAGATTTTTCAAGTAAGTGCGGATGTTGGCACGCGCTTTGCCTGTGACCACAAAATTCAACCACGCGGCATTGGGCGTGCCACTCGGCGCGGTAATAATTTCCACCGTTTGCCCGCTGTGCAATGGCGTGCGCAATGGTGCTAAATGCCGATCAATTCGCCCACCGACGCAGGTATTACCGACATCTGAATGAATCGCATAGGCAAAATCAACAATAGTTGCGCCCTTGGGTAAGACTAGAATCTCACCTTTAGGCGTGAAAACATAGACCTCATCTGGAAATAAATCTATTTTAACGTCGTCTAAAAAGTCTTGTGAATCAGGTGTTTGGTTTTGAAAATCAATCAGATTTTGCAACCAATCTTTAGCTAACGTATGAATATTATGATGATTGGTGTTATTTGATTTGTAAAGCCAGTGCGACACAATGCCGGCGTCGGCAATGCGGTGCATTTCAATACTGCGGATTTGCACTTCAATTGAAATACCTTGTGGCCCAATTAACACCGTGTGCAGCGATTGATAACCATTGGATTTGGGAATGGCAATATAATCTTTAAACCGCCCCGGTACCGGTTTGTATAGATTATGCACCTGACCCAGGACGCGATAACACGCATCAATTGAATGAACCACAATTCGCACCGCGCAAATTTCGGCTAAATCAGTAAAGGTTTTACCGTGTTGTGACATCTTATTATAAATACTGTAAAGATGCAGTTCACGGCTAATCACCTCGCCGTTAATTTCTTCTTGTTGCAAGCGGCGGCGAATTGCTATTTCTACTTGCCCCATCACTTCTTGATGTTTGCGATGTATGCGCTGCATGGCTTGATCTAATACCAACCACCGCCACGGCCAATAATGACTAAACCCGAGTTCTTCTAATTGCAACCGAATATGATTAATGCCCAAACGATTCGCAATTGGCGCGTAAATCTCTAAGGTTTCACGCGAAATGCGGCGCCGCTTTTCGGGTGGCATCACGCCCAATGTGCGCATGTTATGCAAGCGGTCGGCGAGTTTAATTAAAATCACGCGAATATCACGGGTCATCGCCAACATCATTTTACGAAAATTGGCTGCTTGCGCTTCAGCGCGGGTGCGAAAATCTATTTGCGTTAATTTGCTAACCCCGTCCACTAATTCAGCGATTTCTTCATCAAATAATTGTGCCAAATGATGTTTGCCAATGTCGGTATCTTCAATAACATCGTGTAATAACGCTGCCATTAAACATTTATAATCCATGTGCAAATCGGCCAAAATGCGCGTCACTGCTAATGGATGACAAATATAGGGTTCGCCGCTATGGCGTTGCTGCCCCTGGTGCATTTCGGCGCCGAATAGATAAGCGCGATACACTTCCCGAATCTCATCGCCAGGCAAATAGGTTTCTAATAAAACGCACAGGTCTGCCGCTTGAAAACGTGAGCGCTCTGACTCTTGCGCAGGCAGCGGCAGTGCTGGTAATGAAGGCGAGACGGCGGTCTCCGACGTGGTTGTTGAATCAGGGCTGGTATTCATAAGTGACTGCCAAAACAGCGACAGTGATGTTGATTAGATTTTGATTTTTACACTAATAACTCAGATTAGCAACTGGCAATTATCTTTGACTTGATGTCGGTGATAACCGGGGCGATCAGCAATTAAGCGAGGCAAATCAACACTGCCCAGTGAACGAAAATTGAACGTGAGATAATACCACCGCTCAGGCTAGACAAATAGGATAAGTGTTATCTAACAATGGTAAAGATTTTTCAATCGTGCTGTACCCTCAAAAAGTATTTGTGACATTTGAAAATCCACCAATAATTTGCGCAACTGTACTGCCACTATACTAATATACTACACACAGCAGTTGTCAATACAATTCAGTATTTATCAATCCAACAGTATTACTTTTAACACCACCTGCCAAACGAATTGAATTTCTCACTATTCCTACGCCTATTACTGCATAACTACCGGATTTATGTTCTAAGATAGCGACATCACACCAATTTCTCAGGTATACTCACCCTTAGTATCGTCATTTAATCATTAACTCAACTCATTGATATTGTGGATATTTCTCAAGTCACCCACCACCCACCGTCGCTCCCGCCCACGCCATTGGTACGCATTCGCAATCTGCATTTTCGACGCGGTGAGCGCGTTATTTTTGCGGGTGTTGACCTTGATATTCAACGTGGGCGTATTACCGCCATTATGGGGCCGAGTGGCACAGGTAAAACCACGCTATTACAATTAATCAGCGGTCAATTACGCCCCACCGCCGGTACGCTATTAGTTGATGGCCAACCCATTCATGGATTATCGCGTCAAGCACTCTATGCGTTGCGCACCCGCATTGGCATGTTATTTCAAAGTGGTGCGCTATTAACTGATTTAACCGTGTTTGAAAACGTCGCCTTTCCTATTCGGGAACACGGGCGTTTACCCGAATCAGTTTTGCGCAAATTAGTTTTAATGAAACTCGAAGCAGTTGGCTTGCGCGGCGCTGCTGATTTAATGCCCAACGCATTATCGGGGGGCATGGCACGGCGCGTCGCACTTGCCCGCGCCATTGCATTAGACCCAATGATGATTTTGTATGATGAACCCTTCACTGGTCAAGACCCAATTTCATTAGGCGTACTGGTGAGTTTAATTCGGCAATTAAATGATGCCAGCGGGTTAACCAGTATTGTCGTGTCGCACGATGTCAATGAAGTTTTTTCTATTGCTGACGACGTTTATTTATTAGCTGAAGGGCGGGTCATTAGTCATGGTACACCAGCGCAACTCACCGCTGACCCATCGCCCTGGGTACAACAATTTGTCGCCGGTTTGCCGGATGGCCCCGTGCATTTTCATTACCCCGCGCCGCCATTAGCAGCGGATTTTCTCGGCAAATAAGCACCATGATTAATCGGTTTATTCACTTAGGTCACGCTGGCTTATCCACTATTGCCAGTTTAGGTCGCGCCAGTTTGCTCTTATTCGCTATCATTGCCGGCGGTTTAACCCTGTTCATTCGCCCGCGCCTATTGATTGCACAACTCTTTAATATCGGTGTATTATCACTCCTCATTGTCGCCGTCTCGGGTTTATTTGTCGGAATGGTATTAGGTTTACAGGGCTTTACTATTCTCTCACAATTCGGTGCGGCACAAAGTCTTGGCGTGATGGTGGCCGCTTCATTAGTGCGCGAATTAGGCCCCGTCGTCACCGCATTATTAGTAGCCGGCCGCGCCGGTTCTGCTTTAACTGCCGAAATTGGGCTAATGAAAAGCACCGAACAATTAGCCGCACTAGAGTTAATGGCGGTTGATCCTATTCAACGCATTTTAACCCCACGCTTTTTTGCCGGCGTATTAGCCATGCCATTATTAGCGGCGCTCTTTAGCGCTGTGGGAATTATGGGCGGCTATTTAGTTGGCGTTGGGTTATTAGGCGTAGATGACGGCGCCTTTTGGAGCCAAATGCAAGACAAAATAGACTTTTATGACGACATCATTAACGGCGTCATTAAAAGTATTGTATTTGGCTGGGTTGTGACCTGGATTGCGTTATTTAATGGCTATGATGCAATTCCAACTGCCGCCGGCGTTAGTCGCGCCACGACTCGCGGCGTGGTCACTGCCGCATTAGCGGTGCTGGGATTAGATTTCATTCTCACTGCGTTAATGTTTGGCTAACCAGTTTATTAGACATGACAGCGCACCATTTGATTAAACGACTCACGACCACTGCAACTTATTTATTGTGGACACCGCATAACACCAATGAACAGCACCCGCACACTTGAATTGACCGTCGGTATTTTTATTGCAATTGGGATTGCAGCATTATTCTTTCTTGCCATGCACGTCAGCAATTTAAGTCAACTTAGCCAAACGACCGGTTATCAAGTGACCGCTCGGTTTGATAATATCGGCAGCTTAAAAGTGCGAGCGCCAGTGAGTATGGCTGGAGTGCGCGTCGGGCGAGTGGCAGCCATTAATTACGATCAAACCCATTACCAAGCAATTGTCACGTTGCAGATAGACACGGCATATAATCGTATTCCAACTGATACCTTTGCCAATATCTTTACGGCGGGATTATTAGGTGAACAATACATTGGACTGGACCCCGGCAGCAGTGAAGATTATCTCGCGGCCGGCAGTCAAATTGAACACACCCAATCGGCACTGGTATTAGAACAACTCATTGGACAATTTTTATTCAACAAAGCAGGAGAAGCAACCACACCATGACCGCAAAACCCACGACTTTTTTTATTGCTGCCGTGACGGCATTATTACTATTTGCGCAGACAATACAGCCGGTTCTGGCAAATGAAGCGGCAACCGATCTGATTAAACGTACCGCCACTAAAATGCTGTCAACATTAGAAATGCAGCGGGCGGATGTGGATCGGGATCCGCGTCTCATTTATCAATTAGTGAGCGAGATTTTATTGCCGCATTTTGATTTTGCTGCCATTACTCAATCAGCAGTTGGATCAAGTTGGCGCACCGCCACGCCGCAACAACGCACGGCGTTAATTGATGGGTTTCAACAAATGTTAGTGCGCACCTATGCACGCGCATTATTAAACTACACGGGGCAAGATATTATTTATCAATCGGCTAAACCCGGTACTCGACCGAATACGGTAATTGTGCCGACTTTAGTACGAGCGCCCGGCGCGGCAGCGGTGCCAATTGATTACCGCTTAAAGCAACAGGGTTCAGAATGGAAAGTCTATGACGTGGTGATTGAAAACGTCAGTCTGATTGCGAATTATCGCGGGCAGTTTCGCAGTATTATTAGTAGCGGCGGAATTGATGGGTTAATTCAAGAATTGACCACCAAAAATGCCTCGAAACTCTAAACCCATTGCTGAATTAATTCAACGTGACGCCGGGCAATTTCAATTATGCGGTGATTTAACACTCGCCAGCGTTGGGCTATTAGCGCGGGACACAAAACGCCTATTCACCGCGGCGTCTAACCTCACAATTGATTTGAGTGGTATTCAGCAAGTGCATAGCGCCGGGTTGGCATTATTATTAGATTGGCAACAACAAGCATCTCGCACGGGTTGCCAATTAAAATATGTTAATTGGCCGGTGGCATTGGTGCGGATTGCGGCGCTCTCCAATCTTGATACGCTGCTTGGATTGCATCTTGAAACTGCACCAATTGAAGCGGCGATTTCTCATTCACAATAACAACGGTCACTCATGGATCAATTTGTAATTAACGGTGGGCAGGCGCTTGCCGGCACTATTAGAGCAGCGGGTGCAAAAAATGCTGCTTTACCCATTCTCGCCGCGACCTTATTAGCCGAAGGACGCACATCATTATCGAATGTACCGCAATTGCGGGATATTAAAACCATGCTGCAATTGTTGACGCGCATGGGTGTACAGTTCACTCAGGATGCCCAGCAGCAATTTATAATTGATGCGAATGAAGTGACGCATTATGCCGCGCCCTACGAATTAGTGAAAACGATGCGGGCGTCTATTCTGGTATTGGGTCCGTTATTAGCACGTTTTGGTCAAGCGGAGGTGTCATTACCCGGCGGATGTGCTATTGGAGCGCGGCCAGTTAATTTGCATGTAGATGGCTTGCGCGCATTCGGTGCGGCAATTGAAGTGCGCAATGGGTATATTCAGGCGCAGGCAGAACGTTTGCGCGGCGCGACCTTTACAATGGAAACAGTGACGGTCACTGGCACTGAAAACTTGTTAATGGCGGCGGTATTAACGGATGGGCGCAGTGTATTACACAATGCAGCCTGTGAGCCAGAAGTCGTTGATTTAGCGAACTTTTTGAATGCAATGGGCGCCAAGATTCATGGCGCTGGCACCCCGACCATTACAATTGACGGTGTGGAACGCTTAATTGGTACGCAATATAGCGTATTGCCAGATCGAATAGAAACTGGCACTTATTTGGTTGCCGCTGCAATGACACGCGGTCACATCCGAATTGAAAATACCCGTGCTGATTTACTAACAGCGGTATTAGATAAGTTGCGTGAAGCGGGGGCGGTAATTACAAGCGGTGATGATTGGATTGAATTAGATATGCGGGGGCAGCGGCCGCGGGCGGTGGATATTCGCACTGCCCCATATCCGGCATTTCCAACTGATATGCAGGCGCAGTTTTGTGCATTAAACAGTATTGCCGACGGCGTGGGTCAAGTGATTGAAACGGTATTTGAAAACCGTTTTATGCACGCGGTCGAAATGCAGCGGATGGGGGCGAATATTCGATTAGAAAGTAATACAGCGATGTGTCGTGGCATTGAACGATTAACGGCCGCGCCGGTAATGGCGACGGATTTGCGGGCGTCGGCTAGTTTGGTATTAGCGGCATTAGTTGCAGATGGTGAGACGGTGATTGATCGGATTTATCATATTGATCGTGGGTATGAAAATATTGAAGCAAAGTTTGCAGAATTGGGAGCAAATATTCGGCGCGTATCTGGTGAATAATCGTGCCATATCTTGTGTCATCCTGAAAAGAAGTTGTCACTTCGGGAAGTGGGTAAACTATGAATGAGGCGATGAATACTATTCCGAGCGGTGATTTATTAGCAGTGCTGGATGAAGCGCTCACGAGTGTGATTATTACGACGGCAGAATTGAATGCTGATCACCCGAAAATTTTGTATGTGAATAAAGCATTTGAAAAGATGACGGGCTATTCGCGTATTGAATTGATTGGACAAACGCCGCGTATTTTGCAGGGGCCGGAGACGGATCGGGCGACTCTGGATCGTTTGCGGCGTAATTTAGAAAACGGTGAGAATTTTGAAGGGCGCGCAATTAACTACCGTAAAGATGGTGTGCCGTATTGGGTGTCGTGGAATATCGTGCCAATTCGGGATCATGCGGGCAACATTATTTATTGGTTTTCTAATCAAAAAGATGTCACAACCGAAGTGCAATTGCATGATGCGCTGGAACAGGAACAATTGTTTTTAACCCAAGCAATTGATCTGAATCCCACGATGATTGGCATTAGTGATGGACGGGAATTAAAACGAGCGAATGCGGCATTGCGGACGTTTTTTCAAATTGATGATTTGACGCATTTTCAACAGCAGGTTGGTTGTATTTGTCATTATTTTCGCACGGTGAATGGCCGCCCATTTGTGTCACATTCGGATTGGGTCGCAACGCTGGAAAACGAAGGGCCATTAAAGTTCACGGCTGAATTGCACGGGCGCTTGTATTATTTATTATTGGAGGGGCGGAAGTTACCGGCACAAAGCGACTGTTTTATTGTGTCGTTGCATGATATTACCGATGCGGAAATTGAACATTCGCGTATGTTGAATGAAGCCACCCATGATCCGTTGACTAGTTTATTAAATCGGCGCGGGTTAGATATGGATATGAAAACGCAGGGGATTTATCAACAGATGCGCGGGTTTTGCGTGTTGTTAATTGATGTGGATCATTTCAAACGTGTTAATGATACGCTCGGGCATGATTATGGCGATCAGGTGTTGTGTCATTTAGCCCAGCAATTATTACAGGTGACGCGCAAGAGTGATCTCGTTGCCCGTTGGGGTGGTGAAGAATTTGTCATTATTCTGCCGCGCACTATCGTTGAGGAGGGTATTCGCGTTGGTGAAAATTTGCGGCAAGCAATTGAAAAAAGCGTGATGATTTCCACCACTGTCAGTATTGGTGTGGCGCACTCTAGTCATTATGAAACGCTGGATGAGATTATTGTTCAAGCCGATAAGGCGATGTATCAAGCCAAACAGCAGGGGCGTAATCGCGTCATTGCGGCGTTTTAATTATCCACTTTAGCAAAAAAGTGACAGGCGGGCAGCGTTAACCCAGCTAGTGGCGAAATAAACCGTTGAATCATTGCCGCATTGTAATAATAATAAGGTGGAGATTTTTGTTGTGTTAAAAATAAAATACACTCAAGAGTTCTCAACCTGGTTGAATAACATTAAAGACGGTTTAATCAAACGCCGACTTGCACGTCGCCTTGAGAAAATGCAAAACGGCTACTTGGGTGATATAAAACCAGTAGGAAATGGTGTTTTTGAAATGCGCGAGCATTTTGGCCCGGGTTGGAGAATGTATTATGTCCAACGCGGTAGCATATTAATTATCATGCTCGGCGGTGGCGATAAATCTACGCAAGAAACGGATATTGCCAAAGCAATTAATCTGGCGATGAGAATTAAGGCAGATCATTATGAATGAGACAATTTATGCCGCAGACTTGCCTGAGTTTGATATGGCAGATTATTTAGAAGATGAACGGGCAATTGCAGAGTATTTAACGGTTGTTTTAGAGGAACATGATCCAGCGGCTTTAATACAGGCGCTGGGAACGATTGCGCGGGTGCGCGGCATGACAGAGATTGCAACAGTTGCTAATGCGGCTTTGGAAGCATTGCATCAAACGGCGTCATAGCAGCGTTTTAATGCTAATCAATTCAACCGCCGTACCGCGTTTTCATTCCGCCCAAATAAAAGTTAACCACTCAGACGCGGCGGGTAAATCACGCCGCGCAATTGCACAGAGCGTATTCGTATCGGGTTGCGCATGGGCGATGTCAATTGCCAAATCATCTGCTTTGCGATGCCCACTTAATCCCCGCCCGTCGCGTTTCACTCGCGCTTCTAATGCCGTCCAATGGCGATAAAATTCGCGCACTAATTCGCTGTTATTTGCCACTTGTAATGCGGTTAATTGCTGCACTGCCGCCGCATCAAACATGCGCTGGGCAATTGCGAATAAATCCCGCCGCGGCCGTAAGTATTCGCAATCAATGCCAATGGGTTCTGCCAATGACAGCGCGAGTAACGCCAAATCACCACTGGTGGTTAAATTAAATTCAATTGGCATTGCCGGCGCCGTCAATTGCGGTTTGCCGTGCGCGGTGTAATGAAAAGCCAGCCGCTCGGGTGGTTGGTTTAAATAACGCGCTAAAATAAAACGGCACTGCGCGTGCGTATAAATGTACCGCCGTTGATAATTGATTTGATAAAACCGCGCCGCCCGCTCGCGCTCTTTATTCGATAACACCGCCGCTGCGTCATCCTGCGCCAACGTGCTGGCAACGTCGGGGAAAATACGCCAAACATGCACGCTCGCGGCAGTCAACGGCGGCGGCGTCGTGGTCGGTTGCCAGCGCAGCAGTGGCGCAGTTGATCCAGTCGCATTCACGCGCACCACTCGCGTCCGCCGTGCAAATAACCCGCCATTCGCCGCCAATTCTGGAATAATGTCGTCATGTTTCGCATCGTTAATCAGGTTTTAAGCCCATGTTGTCGTTAATTGATTTGCTTGCCCAAGAACTCGCCGCGCAGCCGCATCAGGTTGAGGCGGCGGTCGCGTTACTCGACGCCGGTGCCACCGTGCCATTTATCGCCCGTTATCGTAAAGAAGTGACCGGCGGGTTGGATGATACGCAGTTGCGATTGCTCGAACAGCGCCTCGCTTATTTGCGGGATTTGGAAGAGCGCCGCGCCGTGATCGTCGCCAGTTTGACCGAGCAGGGCGTGACGGATGCGGCGCTGCACTCGGCGATTGCCACCGCGACCACCAAGCAGCGGCTGGAGGATTTGTATTTGCCGTACAAACCCAAGCGCCGCACCAAAGCGCAGTTGGCACGGGCGGCGGGATTGGCGCCGCTGGCGGAACAGTTGCTGGCAAATCCCGACCTCGTGCCGACCGTTCACGCCGCGCAGTTTGTTGATGCAAATCAAGGCGTTGCGGACGTGGCGGCGGCGCTGGAAGGGGCGCGGCAGATTTTGATGGAACAGTTCACCGAAGATGCCGAATTGACCGGGCGGTTGCGTGACCAGTTGTGGGAGCGCGGCATTTTGACGGCGCAGGTGGTGGCGGGCAAGGAGCAGGAAGGCGCTAAATTTGCTGATTATTTTGCCTACCGCGAGCTGATTCGCACCATTCCATCGCATCGCGCTTTGGCACTGTTTCGCGGCCGCAATCAGGGCGTGTTGACGCTCGATTTGCTGCCCGACGAGGGCGAGTTGCCCGACGCTAGTTATCAGCACCAAATCGCGCAGCATTTCGGCATTCACGCTCGCGGGCGGGCGGCGGATGACTGGTTAATTGAAACGGTGCGCAAGGCGTGGCGGGTTAAGTTATTCACGCGGCTGGAATTGGAATTAAAAGGGCGGCTGCTGGAGGCGGCGGATGCCGAGGCGATTAGAGTTTTTGCATTAAATCTCAAAGACTTACTGCTCGCCGCGCCAGCAGGGCGATTGGCGACGATGGGGCTGGATCCGGGCTTGCGCACCGGTGTCAAGGTCGCGGTGGTGGATAACACCGGCCGCGTGGTGGTGACGGGGACGATTTATCCGCATGTGCCGAAAAATCAATGGGATGCGTCGCTAAAAACATTGGCGACGTTGGTGCAACTCCACGGCGTGCAATTGGTCAGCATTGGCAACGGCACCGGCGGGCGGGAAACCGAGCGGCTGGTGCGCGATCTGATCCGTCAACATCCCGAGTTTGGCTTGCGGGCGTTGCTGGTCAGCGAAGCCGGGGCGTCGGTCTATTCCGCCTCCGAGTACGCCGCGCACGAATTGCCCGAGTTGGATGTGTCACTGCGCGGGGCGGTCTCGATTGCACGGCGGTTGCAAGACCCGCTGGCCGAGTTGGTGAAAATTGATCCCAAAGCAATTGGTGTGGGGCAGTATCAACACGACGTTAATCAAGCCGGGCTGGCGCGGAGTTTGGAGTTGGTGGTCGAGGATTGCGTCAACGCGGTCGGGGTGGAATTGAACACCGCCTCGGTGCCGCTGCTGGCGCGGGTGTCGGGTTTAAACAACACGTTGGCGGAAAATATCGTGCGGTTGCGCGAGGAGCGCGGGGCGTTCAAAACGCGGCGGCAGTTGCTGGACGTGCCACGTTTGGGCGCGAAAACCTTTGAACAGTGCGCGGGATTTTTGCGCATTCCAGATGGTGACGAGCCGCTCGATGCCTCCGCCGTGCATCCCGAAGCCTACCCGGTGGTGCGGCGGATTTTAGCGCGAGTTAACAAAGACATACGCGCATTAATTGGTGATCGGGCGACGTTGCGGCAGCTCAATCCGCGTGAGTTTGCCGATCCGCAATTTGGCGAGCCGACGGTGCGCGACATTTTGGCGGAGTTGGAAAAACCCGGCCGCGACCCGCGCCCCGAGTTCAAAGCGGCGGCGTTGCAGGAGGGCGTGGAAAGTATTGGCGATCTGACGCCGGGCATGATCTTGGAGGGAACGGTGACGAACGTCGCCAATTTCGGGGCATTTGTGGATATTGGCGTGCATCAGGACGGGTTGGTGCATGTGTCGATGTTGGCGGATCATTTTGTGAAAGACCCGCGTGAGGTGGTCAAGTCCGGGCAGGTGGTGCGCGTCAAAGTGCTGGAAATTGACCTCGAACGGCGGCGAATTGCGCTGAGTTTGCGGTTAGATGAGCCAGTGCCGACGGCGGGTGCGGCGGGATCAACTCGCGGCGCGGCGCGCTCGACTGGCTCGGTGACGCGCTCGGCGGCGGCGGCGGTGAAATCCACAGCACCGCCAGCGGGGGAGAATACGTTGGCGGCGGCGTTTGCGAATGCGAAAAACAAGCGGTCGTGATGCGCATGATTGATTCGCGCTCTGGAATGCACCGTGTTTATTCCGCCCGCGCTAGATTTAATTGCAATAGCTGCTGCAAAATCGCCGCTTCATTTAATTCAGTTGACCAACCATAGGCGGCCGCCACCGCTTGATCTAATTGCTGATGTGCATTCACTAACCACGCCGGTTGTTTATTATACAAGTTGGTCAGGGTGCGCTGTTTTAATTGCGCGGCGTATTCAGGTTTGGCAATGATGCGATCAGGATAACCGGCCACGACTTCGGGTACGCGATCAATCCACTCGGGCGGATTTAACCAATTGTCGCGCAGTTGATTTAATTGGTGCGCGGCTTCGGCAATGGCAATTGCATGAGCGCGGTATTCACTGGCGACGCTGGGAATGATGGCGCCGCTTGCTAATGTTTCAATTGCGTGGCTGGCGGTGTCGGCGGGGGTTAATCCAATTGGAAAGGGGAAAGTTTCAAAGGTGGTGGTGGGTGTGTAGCGCGGCGTTGCGCCTAAACTGGTGCCCAATTTTAATGACCATAATTGATGAAAACGCGAATGCAAAATACCGAATGTGGTGTCGTCGGCGCGGGCAATGACAATTAACATTTTATCCGGCAAAATAGAATAGTGCATCCAAATAAAAATACGATGTTTGGCAACGTGTGGAGTGGCAACGTAGCGCGGTAAATGATTAATTGCTTTACGCATTGCAGGTTGTGTATCGCCATGACGCCACCAGTATTTTGCTCGAACTGGTCGGGGATTTTTAATACGTTCTGGTTTAACATTTTCAACAACATAGCCAAACGGCATTTCATAAAATGCGGCGTCCATTTCTGACATCGTACAACCAAAATCAATTATCCAAACATCACGCGGGCGACGAGTGACATCCAATCCATTCCAACTGGGTTTTAATACATCGCTATTCGGGCGGCCGTGCGGATTAGGCAGTGCTAACCATTCCCGCGCCAAATCGCCTGAAATATCAAATGCGCCAATTTTTTGTGAACCTTGAAATGAAACGCCGCTGTTTTCATTTAATGGTTTCGCCGTTGTGACATCCATTTTTATTTCACTTGAACCCGCTGTTAAATCCGCATAAATCACCGCCACGCGCTCATCATTTAATACCGGCGGCGTTTTGATTTCGCCAAAACTAATTAAACTCACCCGCACTGCTGCGCCATCATTCACCCAGGGTTCATCTGACCAGGCATTAAAAATCCGCGTTGTTTGGCAAATCTGATCTAATACTTTGCGATTAGACCCGCCACGAATTGAATTAGTTGAAACCAATCCCGCCGCCCGCGCTTTGCCAGTTTCTATTTGCACTCGCGCTTTTTCAAACCAATAACAGACCAAATCCGCCCCCGCTGGTACTCGCCCGGCGTAAATGGTTTCTAATGCCGCAAAATAATCATCCCCTAATAAACCGCGCTTTTTACTGCCGCCTAAAAACGGCGGGTTGCCAATAATCACATCGGCGGTTGGCCATTCGGGTTCACTGCCATCTGCATTCACCACTGCATCGCGCTGTTCAATGATGTTAATTGGTTTTAAGATCGGATTTTTTGATAAAGAAAACCCGTGTTGCAACATCCACTGAATCTCACCAATCCACACCGTCACCCGCGCCAATTCCGCCGCGTAATGATTCTTTTCAATGCCCAACACATTATGCGGACTGACGGTTGGAAAGGCGCGCATTAACCCCAACTGTTCACCGGCTAAAATAATTTCATGCTCTAAATCTTTTAAACCTTTTAATGCTAAGAATAGAAAATTACCCGAACCGCAGGCCGGATCCAAGACGCGAAATTGATTTAACCGCTCCAGCGTTCCAGTAAAGAGCGCCCGCAATTTAGTCAACTGTTTATCACGCACGGCGGGCGATTTCGCCGCATCTGCTGCCGTTTTTAATTGCAGCATTTCTTTTTGTACGCTCTGCCATTCTTTACGCAATGGCATTAACACCACCGGCGCCACCAATCGCATAATTGAATTGGGATCGGTGTAATGCGCCCCCAATTGCGCCCGCTGTTTTGGATCAAGCCCGCGCTCGAATAATGTCCCGAAAATACTCGGTTCAATCGCAGACCAATTCAATTTAGTGAATGAATGCAGCGTTTTCAAATCTGCCGTTTCTAATGGCACCAGCACCGCGTCCGCAAATAACCCGCCATTAAACCAATCAATTGCTTCTGATCCGAATAACCCACCCGTCGCCATCGTATCTAATAAACTGGCCAACATCTGCTCAACTTGCGCGGGATATTTCAAGCCATTTTCTAATAACCGCGTGAACAATTGATTTGACAACAAACCAATATCTTGCGCAAATAAACAGAATAATAATTGCTGACTAAAATGCGCCACAGTGGCCGAATCATGGCCGCGCTGACATAATGCCTCGGCCCATTCACCGAATTGCCGCGCCGCTCTTTCAGTTAATGCCGCCGTCGTATCAATTGGCCGCAATTTTTCGGGATCAGAAAACGCCCATTTTAATAACTGCAACTTGGACGGATCGCGCAAATCATTTAATGTCAGCGTGTATTGATCCGGCACCGTACCAGTAAAGGCGGTGTGAATAATAATCCGCTCTAAATCCGACACAATTAAGAGCGGTGGGTATTCCAGCGACGGCGTGTATAATTGCAATTGCCGAAATGCCTGATCGAGATTTTTACCCGGGCTTTTATATTCCCAGCCGAAATGACCGCGTTTCCACACATCCGCCCAGCCATTTCCGCCGCCGGCTTTCATCGCGCCGCGTTCAAAACAAAACCAGTCACCAGTTTTATCGGCAGTAATCGGGTCGGGTTCATTGAGTAAATGGCATAAATCAATAAAATGCGCCTGCGCGGCAGCGCGTTCATTTAAGGTCATGCCTTGCCATTTATTAATAAAATCGTTAGGGGTCATGGGTATTAACATAGTCATAAGGTGATTAAAAGAGAGAATGATACCTGAATACAGTGGAACAGTCGTTACGCCGTATATTTGGTCGAGATTGTGTATTAATGGCAGCAACCATCATGTAAAAAAACCTCTCGACTCAATTCAAAGCATCATATAAATATTTGATTTTTAAGTTTTTATGTTAGCTTGATTCGGGCGGATCCTGCGCGATAGACATATCGGTCACAAAACGTACTATACTGGGCGTGTGAATATTATCTTTAGCTCAACAGAAGGGCAAACCATCGCACTATGAATACAAAGCGACACACATACTATTATTGGTGGAACGCATTCTTATTATGCGTGATCTGCCAATATCACAGCAGCGGCGTGTATGCAGAAACGCTGCGTTCTCCGGCTGACATTTTTATCATTACCCAATACGCGCATCAATTAGTAGATCGTATTCTTACGCAGCGTGGGGTGAATACAAGCAATATCGAAGTTTATTCACAAGAGCGTGATATAAAACCGATGCACGTCTATCAGTTGTATGCAACTGCACTGATGGAATTATACAACTATGAATTAACCAACCAGCGCCATCCACCGCCATTAGTGGTTGTGGCGCCAATCAATTACACCCCGACCGAAACTTATCAACTGGCACAGATTGTCATTGCGGCATTAGAAGAGTTGTATCAAGAAGAAGTTGGCCCGATTGATATTACACAATCGCCACAAGCGGCAAAGACGCCGTCAGAAGTGTATCAGTCGTTATTCGTGTTGTATGTCAAATTGACACGACTTAATGGGAAACAAGATTTTACGGCGGATGATGTGTATGCACAGCTCCATCGTGTTGCTGATGATTTGAGAAATATTCTAGTCACGTTATCGCAACGTTTGCCGGATAATAAAGAACGTGAGAAACGCTTGTTAATAACCGCCGCGTATGGAATCAATACTGACGGCTCGCAATTATCCGAGCCTGACTCTAATGCCACTCCAACTGATGTATTAGTAAAAGCATTGGCGGTCCGCGATAAACTCAATGTTTGGCGTAAAAAATATCGCCTGCCAGACATTCAGCGTCCTGACGTAAGTGCATTCAAACAGGTTGGCTTTGCTGACGTGTTTTTGCAAACACAAATCATCATTGCTGAATTAAACATTATTAAAATGTCACAAAAAATTGTGAGCGTGACTAATCTCGCCCAACCGGTGACGGGTAAAACGCCCACCGATGATTATCAAGCAATCAAGCATATAGACTATATGCTGGAACGTATTTTAAGTGTGCTGTAATTTGGAATATTGCCATTATGTTTACGTCTATTCGTTACCGCATCTTATTTAGCAACGGGATCATTATTGCGGCACTGTTATTTTCTTCAATTTTTATTGAAATTCAGCTGCGCACCAACCGAGATTTATTAGAACAACAAGCACAATTAGTATTGACTAAAAGTGCGACAGTTGATCAACAGCAACGGTTTCTTAATTTTCGTATCAGCGCCCTGAAGTACATCATGCTTATGCAGGACATTGATTTTGAACAGCATGAACGAATGTATGATGAACTCAATTCGTTATTGCTGACGGCAACGGATAATGAGGTGCGTGAACAAGCAACGGCAATTGAACAATTTCACCAGGTGTTCGATCAATCAGTCATGGCGTTCTTGGCGGATGACCGTTTACAAGGTAGCCGTTTATTACAACAAGCACTGACGTTATCGGTTGATATTGTGGCTTTTTTTGATCAACGATTGAAAACACAAGATACCGCAATTGCCAGCTTTGGCGATGAAGTGCAGCGGATTAACATTCGTTTAAGCACTGCACAATATGTATTAACAGCCCTTGTGATCGTATTGGGCATTGGTATTTCGGTGTTATTAGCGAATACGATTGGGAAGCACTTGCGCGAATTAGAAAAGACGGTCGAACATATTGAAGGTCAAGGTGATTTGCGCTTGCGGGCAACATTGGCAACTAAAGATGAAGTGGGGCGGTTGGCGCACACTTTTAATCGTTTAGTGGAAAAACAGGCAATGATTGTGCGGGCGGTGACGCAAAAAGCTGACGCATTGGCCGCGTCTGCTACTCAATTAAGTACAATTACGCAACAGTCTAGTCACGGAATGCAAAGTCAATCAGATGAAATCCGCCGCGTGGCAATTGCGATCAATCAAATGTCGGCGTCGGTGCGCGAGGTGGCGGGTAATACCGAACAGGCGTCGAGTTCGGCTGAGGATGGCAGTCGGCAGGCAGCAGATGGGCAGCAAATTGTGCGCGATACGGCGACGGCGATTGCGGCATTGGCACAGGAGGTGCAGCACGCGGCGAATGTGATTGACCAATTGCAGGGCGCGACTGAGAACATTGGCACGGTGTTGGATGTGATTAAAAATATCGCCGAGCAGACTAATTTGCTGGCGTTGAATGCGGCAATTGAGGCGGCGCGGGCGGGCGATCAGGGGCGCGGATTTGCGGTGGTGGCGTCGGAAGTGCGCACGTTGGCACAGCGGACGCAGGCTTCGACGACGGAAATTGAGACGTTGATTGCCAGTTTGCAGAATGGTGCGCGGCAGGCGGTGGTGGCGATGGGGCAGAGCCGTAGCAATGCTGAAAATACGGTGGCCTTGGCTACTCGTGCCGGCAATGCGCTGGAATCTATTCGCCATTCGGTGGAAAACATTTTGCAAATGAATCAGTTAATTGCCAGTGCCGCCGAGGAACAGAATATGACAATGGAAGAAATTCATCGCACGATTAATAACATTCAATCCATTGTTGAACAGTCCGCGAGCGGTGCGCAACAGACGGCGGAATCAAGTCATGCGTTGAGTGATCTGAGCGATGAATTGCGCGGGTTGGTGGGGCAGTTTAAGGTGTGAATTAGTGCCGTTGCTGATCTATGATTGATCGTTCCCACCCTGAGCATGAGAACGATCAACTTGCTTTAATACAAGTCTAAATAACCGCTATTGCATTGGCGTCACCCCGTTCATCACAAATCCTTGATTGGCTTCTTGCCACATCACCTGTGTTGTTAATCCCACGTTGGGAAAATCATTTAATGCAAAATTGCCAACCAAACCGGTCATAAACTCCTGCCCGAGCGTGTGAACGGAAAAGGTTGTATTCGCAACGGGAATGCCATCCGCTGTCAAATCTATTCTATGTTCACCATCACCCAATCCACTGTAGTTAATTAAAAACCCAAAGCCGTTATTCATATCACCGCAGTTCGTCAAGGTGTCCGCCCGTTCAGTGCCATAAGGAATGGTTAATGCCCGTCCGCCATCAATACTCACAGTCAAGTTTATTGCATCGCAATACCAACCGGCAATGATGCCAACACCGCTCTGTTGTGCATTAACCGCCGGCACTTCTAATGCGCCGGTAGTGACGAGTGGCGCGGGGTTAATTGCTGGTGCATCAGGTGGCGTAATGACAAAACGCTGACTCGCTTCTTGCCATTGCAATGCAGTTGTTTGACCAACGGTGGGGAAATCAGCTAATGAAAATTGCCCGCTTAAACCCGATTGAAACTCCGCACCTAACGTGCGCACCTGGAAATTAACCGTTGTCACTGGCTCCCCATCAGCTAATAACGCGATGTGATGCTCGCCATCCGCTAAACTATTATAGTTAATTGGAAAACTAAAGCCGTTATTGGCATCGCCACAATGCGCTTGCGTATCGGCACGTTCACTGCCATAGGCCACCGGAATTGCCCGCCCGCCATCAATACTCATTTCCAAACGTCCCGCCGCGCATTGCCAACCCGAGACCAAACCAATGCCCGTTTGATAGGAATTGGGCTGCGGAATTTCAATCATCCCCGCCGGTTCTATACCAGTCGCCGGTGCAGTGTGCCAATTCAAACAGGTATTGGGCGCATCATCATCAATATAACCATAATAGCGCCCCATCCAATACGCTAATAAATAATCCACGCCGCCATATAAACGATACGGCACACCCGGGTCTTCTCTTTTCCACGGCTGCCGTTCCCAAATAAAGGTCGCCGGCACTCGTTCACTCACATCAATTGCCGATAATGCCAAATCAGAACAAAACGGATTTTCCCAATATTCATCACTCACATCCACTGCCACAGCGCGATTGGGCGCGCTGGGAAAACCCGCTAATTGATTGACATGATTGGTCACGACATTATTATTTTCACTCACTTCGGGCGCTTGTGACGCATAAATAAACGCAAACCAAACGTTGTTATCTGATTGAACGGCCGGCCACAGGCGTTCAATTAACACCTTGTCCCTTAAGTAATGATGACGAGTGGCATCCGTTTCGGTGCGTAACCAAATAAACGCGGGCGTAAAACTAATGTTTAATCCATGATACGCATCACCGCAGGGGCTGGTATCTGACCACCGTTTGGCAATGTCTAACCAGGTATCAACATGCGCCGTGTAATAATTGTTAATTGCACTCCGGCGGGCGGCGTATTCAGGGACATCATTAGTCACATGCAATGCTAAACTAAAGGCCGCACCTAATTGAAGCGCCTGCGTCGCTAATAAAATATCTGGCATCCAACCTAAATCAGGGAGTTGGCGTAAATACTCCGATGGATTCGGCCAAAAGACCAGAATACCCGCGCCATTAACATCGCCATCACCACTGCGGGTATCAATCGTTAAAGTTGGAATACCGCTGGGCATAGCAATCGTGGAATAAACCACGTTTTCTAATTCCAAATTTATGACATGCGTTTCGCCATCAATCACTAAATTGACTTGGCGTGACTCGTGGCGCATCAATTGTTCTGCAAAGGTCACAATATCAGCGCGTATTAACTCGCGCACCGCCAAATCATTGGTCGCTTCATAGGCCAACGCCATGCCAAGTAATACACCCTGGTATTGATCGCGGCTGACATTTCCGCGCCAATCCCAAAAGATACCATCTTGCAATGTTTTATGAACAACTTCCGAATCATTATCGGATAAAGCGGCTTTTATTTCAGGTGGACTACTCGACGGCGCGGCGTATCGTGCTAAATACCCCGGGTCACCTGGTAATGTCCACCAGCGATGTAAAACCCGCGCTGTTTCATTCACTTGTATTAACGCATCCGGCGCGCCGGTAGCTAAATAGCGGAATGATTCAGCGGCTAAATATGCACCCGTCCAAATTGCCGCGTCACGCTCGCCACCGTAATAATTGATTTTAGTGTAATTATCATCAGTGAAGGTCGCACTCATTACCCCACCCGCCGGCATCATCCATTGCCGCAGCTAGGGTAAATATAAACGGGCGCGATTGTGTAATTGATTATCGCCGGTTTCAATTGTAGTCAACCATTGACCAGTGTGTTCATTCCATAATTCACAGCGCGCATTGCCGGAGAGTTCACCAAATAAACAGGTGTCGGCACAGGTATTCGTTTGCGCGAATACAGCGGGCGTGTTCAAAATGAACATCAATCCCGCAAACTTAAAAAGTAAGTGGCTACGCTGCATAAAAATTATTCCCCATTGATTAGCAACTTAATAATTAAAACAACCGTTGATTTATTCATTATGCTGCATGACAGTAAAGCCTTCACGATGACAGAGCGCATCGCGTTCTGCCGCTTTCAAATCCTCACGCATCATTTCAGTCACTAATTCAGCAAAAGAAATTTCTGGCTGCCAACCTAATTGCACTTTGGCTTTAGTTGGATCACCCAACAGCGTTTCTACTTCAGTCGGGCGGAAATAACGCGGATCAACAGCAATTAAACATACCCCCGTTTTTTCATTATAACCCTTTTCATTCACACCCTCGCCTTCCCAGCGCAGTTCAATTCCAATTTCTTGCGCGGCGATATTCACAAAATCACGCACTGAATACTGTTTGCCAGTGGCAATTACATAATCTTCGGGATGATCTTGTTGCAGCATTAACCATTGCATTCGCACATAATCGCGGGCATGTCCCCAATCGCGTTTTGCATCTAAATTGCCGAGATATAAACGATCTTGCAACCCTAATTTAATTCGCGCTAATGCACGAGTGATTTTGCGCGTGACAAAGGTCTCCCCTCGAATAGGGCTATTATGAATCACCAATCGCCCAACGCCCGCGAGAAACTTGCCTGACGCCGTTTCAAGATCAAATACCCACTCATCATCTTTAATAATGGCATCGCTAATCACTCGCACTTCTTCTGGCGGTTTACGCAAATGTTGCCCTTTATTACCTTGCGGTGTACCCGTTAATAGATTTAATGTGTAATAACACGCGCCATCGCGTTGTTCAAGATAAACCGAGGCGTGTCGTCCTTGCAGCGCATATAAATAAACCAACCCCTGTGCTAATACCGAACTATTCGTTTTGACACTATCGCCTTTGCCTGCTTTTAATCCATCACCGGCATAATGACCAGCAAGAAATGCCGCTTGTAATTCGGTGGCGGCATTGAGAATTAAACGCGGCACTCGTTTATATCCGGCTTTGGTATAAAGCTGTTCACGCAACCAATGACTCACTGCGGCTCCCGCGCCGGTCAAATAGGTTTGCGTCACCATATTTGATCCAAAACCGGATGGACTCTGCGTAATACGCGCCGCGCCTAAGAATAACTTAGACCATAATTCACAAACGCGCTGTTGTAAGATCGGATCATTATTCGTGAATTGAATAACCGTTCTTTCACTGGCTGGAATATAGCCATCCGCCGATAATAAACCTAAGAATTCGGCCAGCTCCGGTGTTAAAACCGTCCACGCCGGGGAGATTGGAAATTCAGCCGCCATCAATAGGGCATCATTCGGTTTAACCTGATCGGCGCGCACTGGCGTTTCATCTGGTTTTAATAATTGATGATGCGCGGTGCAATGTAAAACACCGCCGCGAGCTTGTATTGCCAGTAAATGATGATCGTCATGTTCTTTGCGTTTAGTTGCGGTCACATGTTGTAATGCAACCCAATCATATCCATCCCAAATTTCGACATTCACCAATGCCGTCGTTTGCGTATTTGGGCCTTTACGGCGGAGAGCAAACAATTCATCCGGTGTGACGACATCAATCATGCCATCCTGCCGCACTAATAATGGCGTATCAATGGTGACGCACTCGTGATTAAACAAAATCCCATTGCACGCATAAATCCCATACGCTTCACGATAATTCACCGTAATCCAATAGGCATATAATTTAGCGACGGCATAGGGTGAACGTGGATAAAAGGGCGTGGTTTCGCGTTGCGGTATTTCCTGCACTAATCCGTATAATTCAGATGTGGACGCTTGATAAAAGCGCGTTTTCTTTTCCAATCCTAAAATCCGAATCGCTTCTAATAACCGCAATGCACCCAGCCCATCTGAATCAGCGGTGTATTCGGGTTCTTCAAATGACACCGCAACATGACTTTGCGCTGCCAAATTATAAATCTCATCCGGCTGCACCTGTTGAATAATACGAATTAAACTCGACGTATCCGTCATGTCGCCATGATGCAGAATAAACCGCCGATTGAGTTCATGCGGATCCTGATATAAATGGTCAATGCGGTCGGTATTAAACAACGAGGTGCGGCGTTTAATGCCATGCACCTGATACCCCTTGTCTAATAATAATTCGGCTAAATAAGCGCCGTCTTGACCTGTAATACCCGTAATTAAAGCGATCTTGTCCGCCATAATAGATTTTAATCCTATGTGTAATGATAAGGGCGCAGTGATTGGTGAATTAACTGCATGAGATGTTTAATGGGAGAATTAACAATTAGCGGCGTAGCGTGGTTTGATTTGCTAAAAACCACGCATAGGTTTGGTGCAACCCGCTGGTTAATGAAGTGGTGGCCCACCAGCCCAATTGCGCTAAACAATTGACATCTAATAATTTGCGCGGAGTGCCGTCTGGTTTATCAGTATCGAAATGAAAACGGCCGGTGTAACCCGTCACGGTTTGCATTAACTCAGCCAGCGCGTGAATGGTAATTTCAATACCACTGCCGACGTTAATATGCCGCAGCTGCGGTTGGGTGTGTGAATGATACAGCGCCTGATCTATATTCATAACGAATACACAGGCGGCCGCTAAATCATCCACATATAAAAACTCGCGGTACGCATTGCCATTACCCCAGACGCTCACGCTCGGTTGATTGGTGACTTTTGCATCGTGAAATTTGCGCAATAACGCGGGAATAACGTGGCTATGTTCAGAATGAAAATTATCACACGGACCATATAGATTAGTCGGCATGACGCAGCGAAAATCCGTGCCATATTGGCGATTAAAAGACTCGCACAATTTAATGCCGGCGATTTTCGCAATCGCGTAGGGTTCATTGGTGGGTTCTAATACGCCAGTTAATAACGCTGATTCGGGAATGGGTTGCGGGGCTAAACGCGGGTAAATACAGGAGCTGCCAAGAAATAATAAGCGTTCAACGCCGAATTGCCAGGCGGCGTGAATGACATTGCCGGCAATCATTAAGTTATCGTAAATGAATTCGGCGGGATAGGTGTTATTTGCCCAAATGCCCCCGACGCGGGCAGCGGATAAATAGACTTGGGTGGGGCGTTCATTCGCAAAAAAGGCATGAACAGCGGCGCTGTCGGTTAACTCTAATTCAGCATGGGTGCGCGTGATGAGTTGATGAGTTGGCATGGTCATTTGTAATTGACGCATTAACGCTGCGCCCACCATGCCGCGATGTCCGGCAATATAAATTTTCGGTTGCTGTGACACGCGCTCATTCTCCGTTGTCATTGAGCGTTCCCACGCTGGCGCATTGAAAACCGCTCAATGTTAATAACAGTTGGCGTTTAAATTTCCGCCACGACTCGATCATAAAAAGTCAAAAAGTCATCGGGCGTTGCACCCGCTCGCCATTCAATCGCCGAGCGCGGATGTTGATTCAATTGCCCGGTGATGTTGTAAGGCACGAGCGGCCCCCATTCAATTTCTTGACGCAGCGCCATCATGTGATGTTGAATGACTTCAATAATGGGGCGCACGTCGAATTTGGGATTACGCAAAAAGCCGAGTAATAATTCAGTGTGACAATTACCCGCGCCGCGGCCGAGACCGAAAATGGTGGAATCAACCCGATTGCAACCCAAAATAATGGCTTCAATCGTATTGGCGAAAGCTAATTGCAAGTTATTATGCGCGTGAATCCCAATTTCTTTACCGCCACTGGCCAGCGCTGCTTTATATTTATGATACAGGCGATCAATTTGCTCGCGGTATAAATACCCAAAACTATCCACAATTACCATTGTCGTAGCGGGCGTGGGGGCAATGGCTTCTAATACCGTGTCAATTTCCGTTTCGGTGATACTCGACACGGCCATTAGATTAGCGGTGGTTTCATATCCCAATGAATGCGCATGATGAATCATATCCACTGCTTCGGAAACTTGATGCGCGTAAAAGGCCACGCGAACCATATCTAATACGCTGTCAGCGGCGGGTAATAATTCGGTTTTCCAATCGCTTTTACCCGCATCAGCCATGACCGCGAGTTTTAATCCCGTCGCCTCGGCGGTATGATCGCCCACCACGCGGCGCAAGTCTTCTTCATCGCAATGCCGCCATGCACCGTAATTGCTTTTTGGAAAGACTTTCTTTGAGTTTTTATAGCCAATTTCCATGTAATCAATGCCCGCTGCGACGCAAGCGCGATAGGCAGCGGTGACAAATTCATCACTGAATTGGTGCGCGTTAATTAAGCCACCATCGCGCACGGTGCAATCCAAAACCTTTAGTTCCGGCCGGTAAGTAATCCACGGGGCCCTTTCAGCCATAATCAAAATCTCCACTGGGATGCGCGATGAAATCACGCGGGTTATTTAAAGAGTGTTTAATTCAGTTGCAATCGGATTAAATGCACACGGCGAGCGGGTTTAATCAGCGTTGATTGATTACGCCCCACCCGATTGCCGTTTATTCATTTGACTGCGCAATAATTCACCAAAACTGCCGAGCGCCGGGTCAGGTGCAGCAGCGGGCGCGGGTTTATTCGCTTGACGCAGCGGGCGTTTATTTGCCGAGGCGGGCGCGGTTTCATTAGTCACGGCCGCATCCGTATCGCCAGTTTCATTCACGCGAGTTAATGCAATGCGCCGCCGTTGTGGATCAATATTTAATACCCGCGCCGTGACCGTTTCGCCAATGGTTAATACGGCATTAGGATGGTTAATTCGCTGCTTTGCACCCATTTCACTAATGTGCATCATGCCTTCAATGCCCGGCGCTAATTCAATAAAAGCGCCGAATGCCTCCATGCGCACCACCTGCCCGTTCGTGATCGTGCCGGTCGGGTAATTGACCTCGGCATCCTGCCAGGGATCGCGGGTCAGCGCCCGCAGTGACAGCGCGATTTTGTCGGCATGTTTAGCGTCGCTGCCCGCGTCAATGCGCAACACCACGACCTCAACTTCTTGATCTAACGTGAGAATTTCGCTCGGATGCCGCACCCGCCCGAACGCCAACTCGCTGACGTGTACCAGTCCCTCGATGCCGCCCAAATCCACGAACGCGCCGAAATCGCGTAACGCCGTGACTCGTCCGCTGAACACCGCGCCGACGGCCAGCCGTGTGCGTGTTTCCACCGCCCGCGCCGCCTGTTCACGTTCCAGCAAAGCGCGGCGCGAGACCACGACGTTGAGTTGCCGCCCCGTTTCCAGTTTGGTAATTAAAAAACTGAGGCGCTGGTTGAGCAGCGTGGTCAGATCGTCAACAAAGCGCACGTCCACTTGTGAGGCGGGACAAAAGCCGCGTTGCCCGGCGATCTGCACCTCCAACCCGCCCTTGACCGCCGCCGTGACCATGCCCTCGACCGGCAGTTGCTGCTGGTAGGCGTCTTGCAATTCGGCTTGCCCGTGCAGGTGGCGACTGTGGCGGCTGCCCAATGTCAAGCGCCCACCGCTGTCAATGCTGGTAATCACCGCTTCAATCGGATCACCAACGGCGACGGTCAACTGGCCATCCGCATCGGTCACATTCGCCCGCTCCATCACCGCCTCGGTTTTAGCGCCGACGTCAACAAATAATTGCTCATGGTCGAGCGCGACAATCTGCCCGCGCACCGTGGCACCGATGCGCCATTTTGCCCGCCGCCGCGTCGGTTGCGCGGGTTCACTCGCCGCGAGCAGGGCTTCAAAACTGGTTTCTACCGTCTCTTCAGTCATGGGAAATTCTCAATTGGTCAGGAGTCAAGGGGCGTTAGTTGACGCGGTCAATTAGGGGAGTTTACCAGCAACCAGTGCGTTGGGTTGAATTCACGCGCATTGCACCAAATTGAGTGAGCGGTGTGTCATTCACTTTGGATTTTTATTTACCCATGATGAACGATTGGTTAACAGCAACGGTGGTCGGGCGTCACCAGTGGACAGCGCAGTTGGTGAGTTTGCACCTTGACGCGCCGCTGGCGGAATTTCAAGCCGGGCAGTACGTCAAAATTGCATTGGACGACGGCCCCGAGCGCGTGGGTCGCCCGTACTCGCTGGTCAACTCGCCCGACGTCCGCCCGCTGGAGATTCATTTCACCACCGTGCCGGAGGGCGCACTCACCTCGCGGCTGGCGGCGCTCGAAGTCGGAGCGCGCCTGTGGATTTCCGCCCGTGCCAACGGCTTATTCACACTCGAACAGGTCGTCACCCGCCGCCATCTGTGGTTATTCGCCACCGGCACCGGCTTGGGCGTGTATCTATCCATGCTTGGCACGGCCGCGCCCTGGCAACGGTTCGAGCGCGTGATGTTAGTACACGGCGTCCGCTACACCGACGAGTTGGCTTACGCTGACCGCATCGCCGCGTTACGCACCAACTACGGCGACCGCTTCTGCTTTATTCCCACAATCAGTCGGGACGCGGCTGGCGCGGGGCAATTTGCCGGGCGGATCACGGAATTACTCGCCAACGGTGAATTGGAGCGCACCGCCGGGGCGGCAATCACCCCCGCCGACAGCCACTGCATGATGTGTGGCAATGCGGAGATGATTAAAGATGCGCGGGCGTTATTAGAAGAGCGCGGCTTGCAGCGGCACAAGCGCAGTGAACCGGGGCATTACACGCTGGAGCAGTATCACTGATGTGGTTGTTTAAACAGGCGTTTTTGGCTTAACCTGCTGCACTAGCCGCGCCCAACTTTTGTACAGCAAATGCCGCAGCGTCAACAGCGGCGGCATTCGCAACCAGTGCGCACGGATGTACAGCAACCACCGCGCCAGCGCCGCTCGGTGACGCGGGAAATCAGGATGCTCCGGCATCAGCGCCAGCGGCACCAAAATATCCATCACCCGCAGCACCGGATATGACGGCGCGAACTTAGCTACCGCTCGGCAAGTTGCGGCCGGGGCGCTGAGATACAGTAACCGCTGCGCGTAGCGTAAGCCGTAAAACAGCGGCCGTTCCAAATGCAGCGCCACCGCCCGCTGCGGCAATTGCGTCCAAAACTCAGCTTCATGCCCGAAATAGCGCATCAAATCCGCCGCATCCACCAGATCGCGCAGCCGCAAACCCTCATCTGGTTGGGCGTCAAACCACAGATGCGCCAGGCTGTGTAACACCATATCCGTTGGGGCAAGAATCCGCACCGGCAACGGCGGCGCCTCGGCTGACAAGTCCGCCACCGCGACGCTGTTGCTCAACAGTAACGCCGCCTCGGGTGGCTGGCGCGTGGTCAGCGGCACGATGTTGTGGTGCAAATCCACCTCGTTGTCACGCTCCCGATGCCGCAGCGGCGGGATTTCGTGCATCCAGGCGCGGTAGTAGTGGTCATCGTAACGCGACAGTTTGGGCTGTACCCAGCCGCGTTCCAACAGCCGCTGCTCCACTGGCGCAATCCACGCCGGCGGCACTAGCAAATCCACGTCAACAAAATTGCGCCCCCGCGCCGGCGGCAGTTGCGCGTGATGGTAGGCAATCCCTTTGAGCAAAATCAGCGGCGGGTTGAGATCAGCCAGCGCCCAGCGGAGGCGGTTTAATTCCCAACTCAGCACGGTTTGGCGGTGACTGACCAGCTGCTGCGCCGCTTGCAAGTGGTTGACCACGCTGGGCGGCAGTTGATCGAGCAGATTTTGTTGGGATAAATCAGCGGCGATCCGCCCGAGTAGGCGACTGCGCCGCGCCACGCGCAGTAATAAATCCCAATCCTCAAGCGACAGTTTGGGCAAACCATGCGGCTGGCGCAGTGCGTTGAGTAGCACACTCGCCGCTTGACGAGCGTGGCGTGTTTGGACGCTGAGTTGGTGGACTTGGTTCAGGTGAGCGTCTCTAGGGCAGCAACGGCGGCGGGCAGCGCCGAATAGGTGAGGGAGTAACAGTTGCACGAGCGTACCATTTCAGTTACGAGGGTAAAGGCGCTGCCGCCGAGGGTTTCATAATTGAACGCATTGGTGGCAACGCGCAGGAAGGCTTGAGTGGGTGATACGGGTTGCAAGTTTAACGCGGCGCCGGCTTGCCAGCGGGGAAAAATTAACCAGCGCGGGCGGGCGATCTGGTCGGACTGGGCGATGCTCTCACCCGGCGGACACAGGTGCGCCAAGTCACCTTTGCGGGTGGCGTAAAACGTGGGGCCAAATTCGGCGCTCGGGGCAAAGGTTTGTAACGCGGTAACGGCGGCATTTTTGATCGGGATTAAACGCGGGAGCGGTAACAACGCGCCGTCGGCGGGTCTGACCAATCCGAATTCGTCACTCAGCAACCGCCAGCCGCTGTGAATTAACGCGGCGCAGAGCGTGGATTTGCCGTGTCCCGGCCACGCGGGTAGCACGATGGCATGTTCACCGCGTGCCACGACGGCGGCGTGGAGCATGAGTAGATGATTGCAGCGCAGCGCGATGCACCAGTTCATGCCCCATTCGAGCGCCGGTAGGTGATGCGCGGCGGGCAGCGGTTCAAATGGGGCGCGGCCGTCAACTAATAATTGCACCTGCGGGCGTAACCAGCGGCGGTGCAGTGCGCTCCCGCTCAGGTGCAGATGAAAATCGCGGATGACCTGATCGGTGAGCGGGTAATGGCGGTAGAGTTGCTGCAACAGCGGGGTGATGGCGGCCACGTCGCTGGTGAGGCGCAGGTGGAACGGGCCAATGCCCAGCGCGAGTCCGGCGCGACTGGTGAGGCGCTCGGTCAGATCGGCGGTGGTGAGGTTGGCAAGAATCACGCGGTCGCTACGGCGGTGGCTAAACCCAGTTCGGCAAAGCGCGCCAGCAATCCAGTCAAGTACTGGCGCAAGTCGGCTGGGGCGATGGTGTCATCAGCGAGCGCGCTGGCGATGGTCTGCAACAGGTCATCGAGTGTGATGCCCGCAGGTGCCGCGGCGAGCGTGTCCAGTACCAGCGCCCCGAGTGGGTTGAGGTAGTGGGTTTCATTGGAGGCGGGGTGGTAAATCACCCGCTCGTCGTCTGCTTCCCACTTGGCAGTCAAGACGGCAATGTGACTAGAGCGCCAGTGAATTGGCATGATAATCAAATGGTTATATGAAACAGGTTGTTAGCACGGCCACCTGCCAGTTGGGCCGAGTGAGGCATACGCCCCGGCGCTGACCAGTGCGCCCGTTGGGCAAGTATGCGAACACAGATACTCCGATGCCGCGGTTGTCTCAGTTGCGGGCGTGGTGCAGTAAACGTCACCGCGTGTTCCCAGACAGTACGATGATGTTTCTGCGCTACACGAATGGCCTAAATCATTCACGCCCGAGGTGTCGCTTGGCACACAAATACTGGGCGCTGCCGCATCCGTAGTCGGATTTGCAATGGCATAACACCCGCTCTGCCGCGCCAGCGCCGCCCCGCTGCGCAAGGTCAAAATCGCCGGTGCGGCTAACAGCGCGTGTTTGAGTAACCGCCGCCGCGTGGCTACACTGGCAGCGGGTGGATGATCCACCGAACTGACCGCTGGGGTAGCGTTAGTGGTTGAGGACAGATGCGTCGGTTCTGGGTGATCCATCATTTTAACCTCGGTGCAAATCTAAAAACGTTCAATCTAATAATAGCCGATTTTTACGGGGCGCATCGTTACGGCAAAGTTGTTCACACACCCGCGCAATTTTATTTGCCATACTCAATCATACACATCAATTGCCCATCATTGATTGGGCGACGGCGACTGTATTATGAAAATTCTCTATCACCATCGCACCGCCTCGCGGGACGGACAATTCGTTCACATTGAAGAAATGATTCACGCGCTGCGGTCACTTGGGCATGAAGTCATCATTGTCGCCCCGCCCAGTGCCGAGCAAGCAGCCTTTGGTGATAGCACCAATTGGGTTGAACGTCTGCGGCAGTTATTGCCGAAAACGCTATACGAAATCGCCGAATTAAACTATTCAATCATCGCCTACCACCGCCTCGCCCGCGCCATTAAACAACACCGCCCCGATGTCATTTATGAACGCTACAATTTATTTTTACTCGCAGGCGTCTGGGCGCGCTGGCGTTTTCAATTACCACTTTTATTAGAAGTCAACGCGCCCATTGCCGAAGAACGCACCGCACACAGTGGATTAGCACACCCGGCGCTGGCGCGGTGGATTCAAGCAATCACTTGGCGCGCCGCCAATCAAATATTACCCGTCACCAATGTATTAGCGCAAAGGATTATTCAAGTTGGTGTGCCACCTGAACGCATTACCGTCATTCACAATGGCATTGACGAGCAGCGGTTTAACGCCGTATTGAACAATGAAACTGCAAAAGAAACATTGGGTTTAACCAGCCGCTTGGTATTAGGCTTTACCGGCTTCGTGCGCGCCTGGCATGGCATGGATCAGGTATTAAATTGGATGGCGATTCATCATAGCGCCTATCCCAATTTACATTTATTAATTGTTGGTGACGGCCCCGAGCGCCCTAAATTAGAAGCCCAAGCGCAGCAATTGGGTATTAGCCAACAAATTAGTTTTACTGGTGTTGTCGCCCGCGCTGATATTCCCGCCGTCGTCGCCGCATTTGACATCGCATTACAACCCGCCGTCGTCGCCTATGCGTCACCATTAAAGTTATTTGAATATCTCGCCCTCGGGCGCGCTATTATCGCGCCGCGCCAACCCAATTTAGCAGAGATATTACGCGATGGTGAAAACGCGCTGTTATTTGACGCAACTCAGGCGGGGGCATTTGAAATTGCATTAAATCAATTAGTCGCTGATGCGCAATTGCGCTCACACCTCGGTGAAGGCGCCCGACGCACCATTACTGCCGGCGGATTTACTTGGCAAAATAATGCGCAGCGGGTGATTGATTTAGCGACGCAATTGTTAAAACCACCGGCGGCGATTCATTCCACGCCGCGCATCTTAGTATTCTCCAGTTTATTCCCGTCACCCGCCGACCCCAGCGCCGGTATTTTCATTCGGGAGCGCATGTTTCGCATTGCTAAACTGCATCCGCTGATTGTCGTTTCACCCAAACCCTGGTCACCAATTGATTGGCTCATTCGCTTGCGTCATCCGCATTTCAGACCACCGGCACCGCGCTATGAACAGCAACAGGGTATAGATGTTTATGCGCCGCACTTCTTTTCGCTGCCCGGGATATTAAAACAATTTGACAGCGTGTTCATGGCAATTGGTAGCTACGCCACCGTGCGCCGCTTAAAACGTGATTTTCAATTCAATTTGATTGATGCCCATTTCGGTTATCCCGACGGCCACGCGGCCAGTTTATTAGCGCGGTGGTTCAAACGTCCATTGGTTGTGACCTTGCGGGGGAATGAACAGGTTTATGTTAAACACACAAAAATTAGATCAAAACTCATCACTGGATTGAATAAGGCTTCTAAAGTCGTGACCGTTGCTGATGCGTTAAAAAAATTAGCCATACAGCACGGGGTGAATAAAACCAAGTTATTGACCATTAGTAATGGTGTGGACAGCAACTGCTTTTATCCGATTGATACAACGGAAGCAAGAAAACATTTAAACTTACCACTTGATGCACAAATTCTTATTTCGGTTGGTCGAATTTGTGAGGGAAAAGGCTTTCATTTTGTTATAGCAGCGGTTGCCGCATTATGTATCACATATCCGCATCTGCATTATCTGATAATCGGTCAAGCAAATGGCATGGATAATAATGAAAAAGAATTGCGTCAACTGGTGAGTGAACTACAGCTTGAACAACAGATACACTTTTTAGGGTTGGTAGCGGCCGATCAATTAAAATGGGCGTTATCTGCTGCCGATCTATTTGTATTGGCGACGCGCCGCGAAGGCTGGGCAAATGTCTTTTTAGAAGCAATGGCGTGCGGCTTACCAGTGATTACCACTGACGTGGGAGGCAATGCAGAAGTGGTGAATAAACCCGAATTAGGCACCATCGTCCCATTCGGCGACCATGCGGCCTTATGCAAGGCAATTGAGGAAGGATTAAATAAAAACTGGGGTCGAAATGCAATCCGCGCTTATGCGGAAGAGAACAGTTGGGATAGCCGTATTCAATTATTATCTGACGTATTCCAACAAGTCATTAAACAGAACACTACTTGCAATTAATGCTGCGGTGTTTTTACGGTATCTGTATCGGTTTTCATTGGCGTAATGAATGATTTCGTGTCGGCACTAGGCAAAATACAATTGCCACTCAAACACGCATTCATTTGATCAATGACACAACCAACTGCCGGAACATTACCGTCTGCTGCCGGGTAACGTTTAAGCAATTTAGCGATATAAGTATCACTCGAAAACACCCCTTGATACAGCTTGCGCATTAATTGATAAAACACCTTGTCTTGAGTGAGTAATGCACCTAGCGAGTGTTGACCAACGCGATAATGCGCGCATTGTGAATACACCCGATTAAAAAATTGTGCCTCCAATGGTGGCGAAATGGCATCCCGCGCCTTATTAACCTGGCTGGTTAAGGAATGCTTGAATGGCTGTAAAGACTCCTGCACGGGGGATAATACGCCGCACCCTGCCACTAATGACAGGCTAATTAACAATACAACTGGCGGTAACCGGTTTAATTCATGCGTCATCATAATTTTTAATCGCAATCCGCTCCGCCATGTTCTATTAACAAGTTGAAAATGACGGAGCAAGTGAATCACAGGTTAAGCGCGGTGATAATTCTGTAACCGCTCGATTTCACTACGCGAACCCAGCATTACTGGCACCCGCTGGTGCAGATTAGATGGCTGCAAATCCATAATACGCTCTGGTCCAGTAATTGCGCCGCCACCGGCCTGTTCAACAATAAATGCCATTGGGTTGGCTTCATACAATAAGCGCAATTTACCGTCTAATCCTTTTGCCCGCATTTTGGCATCGGTCGGATATAAAAACACCCCGCCCCGCGTTAAAATACGATGCACTTCAGCAACCATTGATGCAATCCAACGCATATTAAAATCTTTACCGCGTGGACCCTCAGCGCCGGCTAAACACTCATCCACATAACGCTTCACTGGCGCATCCCAGAAACGCATATTGGATGCGTTAATAGCAAACTCCTGAGTTTCATTCGGGATCGTCATTTGCGGATGCGTCAATATGAATTCACCAATGTTTTGATCTAATGTAAATCCATTGACGCCATGCCCCATTGTCAATACCATCATGGTTGACGGGCCATACAGTGCATAACCAGCAGCAACCTGTTGGGCGCCGGCTTGCAGGAAATCACGCATGGTCGGTTTTTCATTTCCGCCCGGGCAGCGTAAGATTGAAAAAATGGTACCGACTGACACGTTGACGTCAATGTTAGACGAGCCATCTAATGGGTCAAATGTTAATAGATACTTGCCATGCGGATATTGCGCTGGAATATGATAAATGTCATCCATTTCCTCGGAAGCCATTGCCGCCAAATGCCCTGCCCATTCATTCGACTGAATAAATAATTCGTTGGAAAGAATGTCGAGTTTTTTCTGTGTTTCACCCTGAATATTTTCGCTACCAGCGCTACCTAATGCACCGATCAATGCACCATGATTGACCTGATTAGAAATCATTTTACATGCTGTGACAATATCGTGCAGTAGTGCTGTGAATTCACCGGTTGCACCGGGTGCATGACGTTGTTCTTCACTGATGAATTGCGTGATAGTGGTGCCGTGGTGCATGAATATTAAATCCTCGTGATTTTAATTGAATGAACGTAAACCGAAATCTGGAAAATCACAGATAGCGGTTAAAGGAAAGTATAGCGGTTTTTCAACCATAATTCGACTGGTAAATGATAGTGCGCCATGTAACAACAAAAATGCCTGATTTAGATGATACATTGATTGATTAAGACTAAAAGTTATGAAGTTGCGTAGTTGTTCGGCAGCATTCGCTGTTTCACGATTACGATGAAATGACGTGCTGCGCACTTTAATAAGAGATTAATCAATAGTCTGCAATATTAATCTACGGTTTTAATTACACTGGGTGAACACAGTTCATTCGAGTAATAATGCTCAACCTTTGCTACGATTCACTTCAAATCCGCCTTCTTCATCTGGTGTGCCAGGTGAAAAATCAACAGTTCTACCGCACCAGGGGCAGGTTGCTTCACCTGCTCCATTCACACACAATAATTTACCACATCCGCATAATGCAAATCCGGTCATATTACCGCAATGTGGGCAACCGGGCGCGCCAATGAGGCTGGATGAATTGACCTTTAAATCCGTATCACGCAAATCTGACCAAGCAAAGTATTCTTCATCTAATGGATAGCAGCCGGCTAATTGATAAAGCGCAACTTGAAACGCGAATTCCGTGCCGGCTAAATCGCGTATTTCACGCTCATATTTCATTAAATAAGGTCGCCGTGTTTTTTGACAACGCCCTACTAATGTTACACAAGATTCATCTGCAAGTGGCATGGGCGTATCTTTAATAATTTGCATTACCCGTTCATCAAATAACGGCAGACTCTTTAGGTCAATATCTTCTCCCAAACTGCGACTTTGTGCAACCAATGAAGTACTCACCCAGCGGATGAGTGTAGTGAAATCATCTGGGCGAGAATCTTCAAATAAAAACACATTATTAGTTAAACATTTCAATACCGAAAAATCCGCATCTTTTCCGATACCAATGGCGCTGAATGTTGCCCGTTGCGCATAGTCTTGTTTCCAGCGCGTAATCATGGGTTCTGGATCATCCGTTGGATGGCCATCAGTGAATAGATAGATAATAGGTTTCCAATCGCCTTTACGTTCGGCTGCGGTTTTAATCACTGTATTATCAATGGCATCCATTAACGTATTCAGCGCCGCACCGAGACTGGTGCCGCCGCCGAGTGGCAAGCGCGGTGGATAAAATGCAACTAATTCAACCAGTGGTACAATCGTTTTGGCAATACCGGCAAAAGCAATAATTGATAGATAAACCGTTTCTAATGCGTGAGGGTCGCTGCGTAAATTGCGTACAATTGCTTGGAGCCCGTCTTCCATTTTTTTAAGTTTGTCTCCCACCATTGATTCTGAACAATCTAAAACGAAAAAAACTGGTAAGCGCCGCATGTGATTAACACTCCTCCAGAATACAAAAAAAGGATAATTTATGACAACAATTGTATTTCGGGCGGCGGCGGGGGTAGGGTCGCAGAATCAAATATGCCAACAGTATTAGCACCAATAGTCACGCTGGCGGATACCCATTTGAAAAAGCCAGAAAAACTCGCCGCATCTAATGTTTCAAGAATATAAACTTGATCGGTTAATTCGAGTAAAACATCTCGTTTTGCTTTCGGTCCAGCGGCACACGCAATAATTGTAGCAAAGTGGCGTTGTTTAATGCCGGGAATGGCTTGGCGATAAAAATGCAAATCAGAGGGACTGCCGTCGGTCATTACAAATAATAATGGCCGCCAATCACCGCGTGTATCTGGTGTGGTTTTTTTGACATCACGATCTACGCATTCAATGAGTAATTCTAAAGCAGCGCCGAGAAAAGTAGCGCCCGAGTCTGGTGCTTGAATCGTATCAAGTTTGACATCTGTTAATGGCGTCAATGGCAAATATTCACGCGCTTGGACATCAAAGGTAATGATCGAAAGAAAAACACTTTCTAATGCGTAAGGGTCTTGTCGCAGTGCGGAAAACATTGCCTGCAATCCGACATTGACCGAATGAATTGGCTCACCTCGCATTGAGCCGGACGTGTCAAGGACAATATACACTGGTAGCCGTCTGATAGTTGCGGTCATATTCAGTCAACCCAGTTGTGGAATAAAAATAGCGTGTTTTTTCAACTAACAATCGTTTGATTTAATTATATCAATGTCAAACCATTTGATCCACCCATTTCAAGACTGCCATTTAAAACGAATTAAGTATAGTGGTTTAACCTCTCGACGAAAGAATCAGCGGGTGACGGTTTACCAATAGCATTAAATAGCCAGCCTTCAGTGGTGCGCACACTAATTCAACAAATAATAGTGAGCGACAATGGCCGCCCGACAGATCAAAGCGCACCATCTCGTGTTGCTAACCATCTACAGCGTGAATAAACGCACTTTTAATCCGGCCATAATTTTGATTATTTTTTAATCCCTGATAAATGTGTACCACGAAAATGACTTTGCTGTATTCTGCCGACAAGCCGTTCAATTTAATAATGACTTGTTTGTCATCACCATCGCCTGCACCTGTGGGATTATCCCCAGTCAACCAAATACACGTTGAATAGTGGCGCATGTTGTTAAAAATGTTGTTTTCTTCATTACTATCCCAACCTAATCGTGACAATGGAAAGTTCATAGTCGGCTTTTTCCAGACTAATGCTCTGCACTTTTTCTCAGTTACACAGCCAAGTTGACAATTCTTATTTAATAAAACAGTACTGGTGTTGAAATAAGACATGTGGAATTTGACGTTAATTTTAATGAGTCTTAAAACATCTCGGTGCTAACACGACGGGTTTACGCACAACTTGAATGAAGCGTAACATATCAGTGTGGTATGCTGCTTTGCAGGTAGCGCCTGTCAGGTGCGTAACGATGTAAGAGGTCAACTCATGGGTCTTTCTGGATTGAGTCTTGGTCATATCCTCATGGTGTTACTGGTGGTGATTTTGGTGTTTGGCACCAAAAAACTGAGCGGTTTTGGCAGTGATCTTGGCGAGGCAATTAAAGGATTTCGCAAAGCGATGTCGAATGACGACGCGCAAAGCAACCCGCCAGCGCCCGGCGCCGACCCAAATCCTGCGCCAGCGGCCGAGGCAGTGCGTACCGCCCAACATGCGGATGTTACTCCTAAACCGGCGGCGGATGATCGGCATTCTAATCAACGGGTGACTTGAGTAGATTAAACGGGCATTTGCGCGTAATTTATTGAAATGTCGGAGTTTATTATCATCGGGTGATCCTATCAAACCCGCCGCATTTCCATTTATGTAGTCGCATTGACTGAATGATCAACGGGAGATTCATTATGTCTGTTGCATGGAAAATATCGATACTGCCATGCGCATCTGACTGTTGCTATCCCGTAATATGATCATTAGAACCAATTCTTTATTTTTGTCTAGGTGAAAAATTATGGCTTGGAATGAGCCGGGTGGCGGTAACAAAGACCCCTGGGGGAATCATCAGGGCAATCAAGTGCCGCCTGATTTCGATGAAATTATCCGCAATTTAAACCAGCGTATAACGCAGTTATTTGGGGGCGGTGGTCACACTGGACGTGGGGATGATGAACATGTTAATTGGCGCATCATCATATTGTTGATTGCGGTTTTAATTACCGGTTGGCTATTATCTGGCATCTACATTGTTGATCCTGCCGAGCGCGGTGTTGTATTACGGTTTGGCGCCTATACCACTGTTACTGAACCCGGTCCTCATTGGCGCATTCCCTGGCCGATTGAATCAGTTCAAGTAGTCAACGTGGATGAGATTTCCTCCTTTAGTCATAAAGCTTCAATGCTGACTCAAGATGAAAACATCGTGGATGTTGAATTGACCGTTCAATCACGCATTCAAGACGCGGCCTATTATCTGTTCCAAGATCAAAATCCAGAAAAGACTTTGCGTGATGCGACCGAAACGGTTGTGCGTAAAACCATTGGTGGTAGCAAGCTCGATTTTATTTTGACTGAAGGGCGTGGTGCCATTGCAGTGATTATTCAAGAGCGCGTCCAAGACCTTATGGATCAATATCGCACTGGTTTATTAGTCACGTCGGTGAACATGCAGCCGGCCAAGCCACCAGATGAAGTCAAAGAAGCCTTTGATGATGCGATTAAAGCGCGTGAAGACAAAGAGCGTTTGGAAAATAAAGCGGAAGCCTATTCTAATGAAATCCTGCCTCAGGCGCGTGGTGAAGCAGCGCGGGCATCGGCTAATGCTAAAGCCTATCGTGACCGGGTGATTGCAGAAGCACAAGGTGAAGCATCGCGTTTTCTTGCCGTATTAGCCGAATATAAAAAAGCGCCTGAGGTGACTCGTGAACGCTTGTATTTGGAGACCATAGAAGGCGTTTTTGCTCATAATCACAAAGTGTTAGTTGATGTGCCTGGCGGGAATAACGTGTTTTATTTACCGCTTGAGCAATTAACTAAACAATCATCCTCCTCTTCTATTATCACTGCACCAACAACGGAGATGATTCCAACTGATGAAGGCCGTATTGCACCGCCATTGCGCGACGTGATGCGTGACCGTGAACGGAGATTGCGTTAATGGACAATAAAAAATCACTACTCGTTTCGGGTGTGACAATCATCTCTTTTGTTGTGCTGTATTTTTCAATGTTTGTCGTAAATCAATGGGAAACAGCAATTAAACTGCGTTTGGGTGAAATTGTCGGGAGTGATTACACCCCCGGGCTACATTTCAAAGTGCCGTTGTTGCACAGCGTTAAGTCTTTTGACGCCCGTATTCAAACACTTGACTCGCGGCCAGAACGATTTTTAACGATTGAAAAGAAAGATGTTATTGTTGATTCCTATGCGAAATGGCGAATCAAAAATGCCGCGATTTTTTTCCGTTCAACGGGCGGGGATGTGATGCGCACGTCACGGTTATTATCCGAACGCATCAATACCAGTTTGCGGAATGAATTTGGACGGCGCACCATTCAAGAAGTGGTGTCTGAAGATCGTTTAGAATTGATGTCGGCATTAACCCAACAAATTGGTCAACAGGCGGCCGAATTGGGCGTTGAGATTATTGACGTGCGCGTGAAAAAAATTGATTTACCGCCCGAGGTGAGCGAATCAGTTTATAACCGAATGCGCGCTGAACGCGAACGGGTGGCGCGGGATTTGCGCGCTAAAGGCTCGGAAGCGGCGGAACGGATTCGCGCTGATGCTGATCGGCAGCGCACCGTGACGCTTGCCGATGCGTATCGGGAGGCGGAGGAAAATCGCGGGTTGGGCGATGCGAAAGCGTCGGAGATTTACGCGACGGCATTTCAACAAGACGCTGATTTTTATGCGTTTTACCGCAGTCTGAACGCCTATCGCACGGCATTCCAAACCAGCGGGCGCACCAGTACTATTGTGTTGTCGCCGGATTCGGCATTTTTCCGATTTTTCAAGCAGCAACAAGGCGTTACGCAAGGTAAACCGGCGCCTAAATGATGATTACGCAAGCGCCTTTTCATTCAATCAATAATGACCGCATCTCATTCGTTTAACCCGCTGGATTTAATTCCTAAGTAATCCTCATGTGGCATGAATTGTTCATTGCATTAGCGTTGGTGTTTGTCATTGAGGGTATTTTGCCATTCATTGCCCCGGCGACCCTGCGACGTTTATTGTTGGAAGTGACGCGGCAAGATGATCGGCAATTGCGTTTTGCGGGCTTGACCAGTATGGTGAGCGGCGTTGTTCTGTTGTATCTCATCAATTAGTGTTCAGTAATTCGGTGATGACACCCAATGAATGATGCACAGTGGTTATTGCCGGTTGGCATTGAAGAAGCCTTGCCCGAGCAGGCGCAGCGTTTAGAACAACTGCGCCGCGCTCTGCTGGATTTATATGCCAGTTGGGGCTATGAATTGGTGGTGACGCCATTCATTGATTATTTGGATAGTCTATTAACTGGCACCGGCCATGATTTGGATTTGCAGACGTTCAAATTAACTGACCAATTAAGCGGGCGGTTATTAGGCATTCGTGCGGATATGACGCCGCAGGTGGCGCGTATGGATGCGCATCAATTAAAACGCAATGCACCAACGCGCTTGTGTTATCTCGGCACGGTATTGCACACGCGCTCGGATGGATTTGCCGGGACGCGCAGTCCAATGCAAATTGGGGCGGAGTTATTTGGTCATGCCGGCGCGGAAAGTGATGTTGAAATTCTGCGGTTATTATTATTAACGCTGGCGGCGGCGGGAATTGAATCGCCGTATCTTGATTTAGGTCATGTTGGAATTTACCGCGCATTGGCGCAGCAAGCCAAATTGACTCGTGCGCAAGAGATGACGTTGTTTGATGTGTTGCAGCGCAAGGCCGCGGCCGAATTAACCGCATTGATTCTGGATGAATGGCAATTAACATCGCCGATTGCAGACATGTTGCTTGGGTTAATTGAATTAAATGGCGATGATGCGCTGGAACGAGCGGAATTGCTATTCGCGCCAGCACAGGACGCGGTGCAGGTGGCATTAGATAATCTGCGTCAAGTGGCGAATCAATTACACGCCTGGTTGCCGCAGGTGCCAGTGCATTTTGATTTAGCCGAATTGCGCGGGTACACCTATAAAACGGGCGTGGTCTTTGCCGCATTTGTACCCGGCTGGGGATTAGAAATTGCACGCGGCGGGCGCTATGATGATATTGGTAAAGTCTTTGGTCACGCCCGTCCAGCGGTCGGTTTTAGTAGTGATCTCAAGGGTTTAATGGCGCTGGCTAATCAACCGCCGCCCCCGCCGCGCACTGGTATTTTAGCGCCGTGGCGACCAGATGCCGCATTACAAATCGTGATTGACCAATTGCGTGCGGCTGGTCAACGGGTGATACATTGGCTGCCCGGTCAGGTCAATGAAGTCGCCGCACTCGGCTGTCATCAACAATTGATTTATCGCAATGGCGCGTGGCAATTGGCTGAATTAACTTGTGACCAAGCATTGCATTTTTTTATTGAATGAATGGACGGAATCATGGGCAAAAATGTCGTAATTATCGGGACGCAGTGGGGCGATGAAGGGAAGGGCAAAATTGTTGATTTGCTGACCGAACGCGCTAATGCGGTGGTGCGCTTTCAGGGCGGACATAACGCCGGCCACACGCTGGTGATTAACGGTGAGCAAACCATTTTGCACCTGATTCCGTCGGGGATTCTCCACCCCGGGGTGCAATGTTTGATCGGCAACGGCGTCGTGTTGTCACCCGAGGCGCTGTTGCAGGAAATTAACACGTTAGAACAGCGCGGGGTGCAGGTGCGCGGGCGGCTGTGGATTAGCCCGTCGTGCGCGGTGATTTTGCCGCATCACATCGCGCTGGATCGGGCGCGGGAGGCCGCGCGGGGCAGTAAAGCGATTGGCACGACCGGTCGCGGCATCGGGCCGGCGTATGAGGATAAAATTGCGCGGCGCGGCATTCGGTTAGATGAGTTGTTTGACGCCGATCATTTTGCCGAGCGCCTGCGCGAGGTGTTGGAATATCACAACTTTGTGTTGACGCAATATTTCCACGCCGAGGCGGTGGATTTGCAACAGTGTTTGGATGCCGCCCTCGCGCAAGCCGAGCAGATCGCGCCGCTGGTGATGGATGTCACGGGGTTATTGCACCACTTGCGCAGTAAAAATGCGTGCTTGTTATTTGAAGGGGCGCAGGGCGCGTTGTTGGATATTGACCACGGCACCTACCCATTTGTGACCTCATCTACCACAACCGCCGGCGGGGCGGCGAGTGGCAGCGGCGTCGGGCCGCTCGATCTGGATTACGTTTTGGGCATCGTCAAAGCCTACACCACCCGTGTCGGCGGCGGGCCGTTCCCGACCGAATTGTTTGATGCTGACGGCGATTATTTGGGCAAACGCGGTCACGAATTCGGCGCGACCACTGGACGCAAGCGCCGCTGCGGCTGGCTGGACATGGTCGCGCTACGGCGGTCATTTGCGGTCAACAGCGTTTCCGGTTTGTGCATCACCAAACTCGACGTGTTGGACGGACTCGACACGTTGCGCATTTGCATCGGTTATGAACTGGACGGTGAAGAATTACACGCACCGCCGGGGCTGGCGGATGAATTGGCACGGGTCACGCCGCGTTATTTGGAGATGCCCGGCTGGTCGGATTCGACCGTCGGCGCGACCTCGTTGGCCGAATTACCACAGGCAGCGCGGGATTATTTAGCCAAAATTGAAGAGTTGGGCGGGCGGCCGATTGACCTGATTTCCACCGGCCCCGACCGTTACCAAACGCTGATCGTGCGCCATCCGTTCGCGGTCAATTGACAACTGCGCCCCATTTCCTTGAAAATTGCCCACTTATGGTCGTGATCTTGCCCGATTTGCTTGATCCCTGGCGAGCGGCGGCGCGGCGGGAACAGTACGCCGGGGCGCTGGCGCTGGCGATTTTTCCCCGCCTGCAACCGTTGCTGGTCAGCACCGATGCCGACGCTGCTGTGACCTACCAAATCCAGTTTGGCATTGACCGCGACGGGCGGGCGGTGGTGACGGGAACGCTGGAGACCACGTTGCAAGTGGTGTGCCAACGGTGTTTAGGAACGCTGGCACTGCCCGTCAATGCAACGCTCAACTTGGCGCTGCTGCGCGATCTTGACGCGCTTGAGCAGTTGCCTGAGTGCTACGAACCGCTGTTGGTCGAGGAGCGCCTGATCCCGCCGCACCAGTTTATTGAAGATGAATTGCTGTTGGCGGTGCCGGCAATTCCACGCCACGCGGCCGCGGAACACTGCGAACGGTGGCTGGCGGCGCAGGTGACGGCGACTGAGGTTGCGCCACCGAGCGATCAGAATGCGCGTGTTAATCCGTTTGCGGCGGCATTGGCGAATTGGAAAGCGCCGCCTGAGCGGTTGTGAGTGTGAATGAACCCGTGAATACAGTCAGCGTAGTGCCGTATTCACAGTGATTAAAAAACCCGAGTGATTTTAATAGAGATTATTTGACATGGCCGTTCAACAAAATCGTAAAACTCCATCAAAACGTGGAATGCGGCGCTCCCATGACGCGCTGTCCAAACCGACCTTATCTGAAGATAAACAAACCGGTGAAATTCATCGCCGCCATCATTTAACGCCTGATGGGTTTTATCGTGGACGGCGGGTGATTGATCGCACTGATGACGGCGTTGAATAACAGTGTTGATGAGCCGATGTTAATTAACCTATTATTGAACTCATCATTGGGACACCGCCGTTGAGCGCACTGCAAACGATTGCACTTGACGTGATGGGTGGCGATCACGGCCCCGCCGTCACTATTCCTGCTGCCCTTAATTTTTTGCGCACATCACCTGAGACGCGATTGATTCTAGTCGGTCAACAGGAGGTATTACAACCGTATTTCAAAACGGGTTTACCGACGCAAGTGCGTATTCAACACGCCTCACAAACGGTCGGCATGGATGAATTGCCGTCTAAAGCCCTGCGAAATAAAAAAGATTCCTCGATGCGCATTGCATTGGAATTAGTCAAGCGCGGTGAGGCGAATGCGTGTGTCAGCGCGGGTAATACCGGCGCGTTAATGGCGACAGCGCGATTTGTCTTAAAAACGCTGCCCAATGTGGATCGCCCGGCAATTATGACGGCGGTGCCATCGGTGCGTGGTCAGACATACATGCTTGATTTGGGTGCGAATATTGATTGCACCGCCGAGCAGTTATTTCAATTCGCCGTCATGGGTAATGAATTCGTCCGCGCTGTCACGTCAATTGACGCGCCCCGCGTTGGCTTATTAAACATCGGTGAAGAAGAAATTAAAGGCAATGAACACGTCAAGCGGGCGCATGAACTGATCAGCGCCAGCCATTTGAATTATATTGGCTATGTTGAAGGCGATGCCATTTATATTGGGAATACCGACGTGGTGGTTTGCGATGGATTTGTCGGCAATGTCGCATTAAAAACCAGCGAAGGCGTGGCCAAGTTATTAGCGCATTTATTAAAGCAGCAATTCCGCCGGAATGTATTCACCAAGTTGGCCGGGATTATTGCTTTACCCGTGATTAGACGCTTCCGTCGTGAAGTGGATCCGCGCCGTTACAATGGCGCTAGTTTATTAGGATTGCGTGGTATTGTGATTAAAAGTCACGGCGGGGCGGATGTCCTCGCGTTTGAAAATGCACTTCATAGTGCGAAAAAAGAAATTCACGCGAATATCCCCGACCGCATCGCCCATCAAGTGGCGGCGCATTTTATTACGCATGAGCAGAGAGCAGCGGTCTGATGACGTTTTCACGCATTCTCGGTACTGGCGGCTTTTTACCTGAAAAAGTCTTGACTAACAGTGATTTAGAGCAGATGGTGGACACCACCGATGCGTGGATTCGGGAGCGCACCGGTATTCGCCAACGCCACATCGCCCGCGATGGTGAAACCTGCGTGGATTTGGCGGAAGCGGCGGCGCGGCGGGCGCTCGATGCGGCGGGATTAACCGCGAATGACATTGATTTAATTATTGTTGCCACCACCACGCCCGAACAAACCTTTCCCAGTAGCGCCTGTTTATTACAACACCGATTAGATATTCACGGCTGCCCAGCATTTGATATTCAAGCAGTGTGTACCGGTTTTATTTATGCGTTATCCGTCGCTGATAAGTTTATTCGCACCGGCAGCGCCCAGCGCGTATTAGTCGTCGGTGCAGAAACGCTGTCACGCATTATTGATTGGACGGATCGCGTGACCTGCGTGTTATTTGGCGATGGCGCGGGTGCCGTGGTATTAGGTGCGGCGGATGAACCGGGGATTATTTCTTCGCATTTACACGCCGACGGGGCGTATCGTTCATTATTGCAAGTGCCGGCCGGTATTGGAAATGGCTATACTGGTTCGCCGTATATGGAAATGAAAGGCAATGAAGTGTTTCGCGTGGCGGTGACGACACTCGGGCGGATTGTGGATGAAACCTTAGAAGCGAATGGCATGGAACGCTCGGATATTGATTGGTTGGTGCCGCATCAAGCCAATATGCGCATTATTCAAGCGACGGCGCGCAAATTAGATTTGGATATGGAGCAGGTGGTTGTGACCGTTGAAGATCACGGGAATACCTCGGCCGCATCCATTCCATTAGCCTTTGATCGAGCGGTGCGCGATGGGCGGATTCAACGCGGGCAAACGGTGTTAATGGAAGCCTTTGGTGGCGGGTTCACTTGGGGTTCGGTGTTGCTGCGCTATTAAATGCTAATGGTACAACAGTTTTATTTATTTTTATTAAAACACGCATTGCAAAGTTAAATGAACGTCAATTACGCAGTCGTTTTTCCCGGACAAGGGTCGCAATCAATCGGCATGTTGGCTGATTTGGCGGCGCACTACCCGCAAGTCATTGATACCTTTGCCGAAGTGTCCGCCGTCGTCGGGCGGGATTTGTGGCAACTGGTCTGCGACGGACCGGCGACGGAATTGGATCAAACCGAAAATACGCAGCCGGTGATGTTGGCTGCCGATGTCGCGGTGTGGCGCTGTTGGCAAGCGGCGGGCGGCGGCACTCCCGCGCCGCAGGCGTTGGCGGGACACAGTTTGGGCGAGTACAGTGCGCTGGTGTGTGCCGAGGCGCTGACCTTGCCCGTCGCGGCGCAGCTGGTGGCGGAACGTGCGCGCTTGATGCAAGCGGCCGTGCCAGTCGGGGCAGGGGCGATGGCGGCAATGATTGGTTTGGATGATGCGCAGGTGACGACGCTGTGTGCCGAGCAGCAGGCATTGACGGGTGCAATTGTCGCGGCCGTCAATTTTAATGCGCCGGGGCAGGTGGTGATTGCCGGTGAACGTGCCGCCGTCGAGCAGGTATTATTAACAGCAAAAGCGGCGGGTGCAAAACGGGCGTTATTATTGCCAGTGAGTGTGCCATCGCATTGTGCGTTAATGCAGCCGGCGGCGGAAGCATTGCGCGCTGCATTAATGAACAGTCCAATGCAGTTGCCGCGTCTGCCAGTGATTCATAATGTGAGCGTCACGGCGGCGGCAACGGTTGATGAATTGCGCGAATTATTAGCACAGCAGATTTATTGTCCGGTGCGCTGGGTGGAAACGATTCAATATTTTGCCCAAACAGGTATTCAAACGGTATTAGAAGCGGGACCGGGGAAGACATTAGTTGGGTTAATTAAGCGAATTGATAAGCAATTAACACTCGGTGCGCTGGGTGAATTAGACGGATTGAACGCAGCGGTGGGACAATAAAACATGATGCAGTTGGATGGTGAATTAGCACTGGTGACGGGCGCGAGTCGCGGGATTGGTCAAGCGATTGCAGTTGAATTAGGCAAGCGCGGCGCTACGGTTATTGGCACGGCGACAACTCAGAATGGCGCGGATGGCATTAGCGCGCATTTGAATGAACAACAGATCACCGGCGGCGGTTTATGTTTGAATGTGACCGATGCCGAACAGGTTGACGCGGTGCTGGCGCAGATTGAACAGCAATGGGGACGGATGCCGAGTATTTTAATTAACAACGCCGGCATCACCCGTGATAATTTGTTAATGCGCATGAAAGATGCCGAATGGGATGCGGTGATTGCGACTAATTTAACAGCCGTGTTTCGTTTAAGCCGTTTATGCGTAGCGAGTATGCTCAAGGCGCGCAAAGGTCGAATTGTTACTATTACGTCGGTGGTTGGTTTTAGCGGTAATCCGGGGCAAGCGAATTATGCGGCGACCAAAGCGGGCGTGGTTGGGTTTAGCAAATCATTAGCGCGGGAAGTGGGTGCGCGGGGTGTGACGATCAATTGCGTCGCGCCGGGGTTTATTGATACCGACATGACGCGGGTGTTGTCTGATACGCAAAAAACCGCGATGCTGGCGAATATTCCGCTCAAACGGCTCGGTCAAGCGGCGGAAGTGGCAGCGGCGGTGGCGTTTTTAGTGTCACCAGAGGCGAGTTACATTACGGGTGAAACGCTGCATGTCAATGGCGGGATGTACATGGTTTAATTGCGATCCCATACAATCAGGATTATAAAAAGAAACATACGGTCTGGACCTGCTCAAACCAGACCTTGAATTGCTATTAACGCCGGTGCCTATGACCATGAATGCGTGGGTATTAGGGGTTGATTGCGATAGAAAGCAATACAAAAATTGTTCTGTGCAGTGCGATTTTGTATGGCTTTGTTGAGCAACACTGACTAGAGTTTTTAGTCCGCACTTTCTTAATCACAGGTTTAAATTATTATGAGTAGTGTCGAAGAACGTGTTCAAAAAATTGTTGTTGAACAATTAGGTGTTCCTGAAGAAGATGTCACACTTGAGGCGTCATTTGTTGATGACCTCGGTGCTGATTCACTCGATACAGTTGAATTAGTCATGGCACTAGAAGAGGAATTCGATACCGAAATTCCTGATGAAGATGCCGAAAAAATCACGACGGTTAAACAAGCAGTTGATTATATTAACGCGCATCTGAGTTAATGACCGTGCCACGCGGTATCGTGGCGCATCCAGCAATGGTTGCGCTGCGTATTGCCGTATTAAAAACAGCACACTGCTTGAACAACTCAACAGCAATGTTTTATTGCGCATAACTCGTTTAGGAATAGGTGATTCATGGCAGGTAGAAGGGTCGTCGTGACCGGTCTGGGTATAGTGGCGCCAGTCGGATTCGATGTGAAAACGGCTTGGGAGAGCATCATCAATGGGCGTAGTGGAATTCAAACCATTACACATTTTGACGTTGAACCGTTTAGTACTCGCTTCGGCGGGCCCATCTATGGCTTTGATGCGACGCAATATGTGTCGAAAAAAGACCTGCGCAAGATGGATGCCTTTATTCACTATGGCATTGCCGCCGGCACCCAAGCAATTGAAGATTCCGGTTTAACCATTACTGATGCCAATCGCCACCGTATTGGCGTTGCTATTGGCTCGGGTATTGGTGGCATTACCGGTATTGAAAACAATTATGCCGCGTATCGTGATGGCGGCCCGCGCAAGATTTCGCCATTCTTTGTCCCCGCTAATATTGTTAATATGGTGGCGGGTGATTTATCTATTAAATTTGGCTTGCAGGGGCCGAATTACTCCATTGTTTCCGCCTGTAGCAGCGGTACGCATAACATTGGTAATGCAGCGTTTATGATTCGGCACGGGATGGTGGACGCGATGATTGCCGGCGGTGCGGAAATGGCGACCTCACCGGTCGGGTTGGGTGGTTTTGCCGCCGCCCGCGCCCTGTCCACGCGCAATGATGATCCGCAACACGCCAGTCGCCCATTTGACCGTGACCGTGACGGGTTTGTATTAAGCGATGGTGCCGGCGTTGTATTATTAGAAGAATACGAAGCTGCCAAAGCGCGTGGGGCGCGTATTTATGCTGAGTTAATTGGATTTGCAATGAACTCGGATGCGTATCACATGACCGCGCCGTCGGAAAATGGGCAGGGCGCCTGTAATTGCATGAAATTAGCGATGGCGGATGCTGGCATCAATCCCGACGAAGTGGATTATGTCAATGCGCACGGCACGTCAACGCCGGCGGGTGACATTGCTGAAGTTAAGGGTGTGAAATTGGCGTTCGGGCATCACATGAGCCGTCTGCCGGTCAGTTCGACTAAGTCTATGACTGGCCACATGTTAGGCGCGGCGGGTGGTGCGGAGGCGATTTTCAGCATCTTGGCATTGCGCGATCAAGTTGCGCCGCCGACCATTAATTATGAAACGCCCGATCCCGAGTGCGATATTGATGTGGTGCCGAATATCGCCCGCCCAATGAAATTAAATTGTGTATTAAGCAATTCATTTGGTTTCGGCGGCACCAATGGTACGTTGATTTTTCGGCGTCTTTAATCCTCCCGCAGCAATTAACTATCCAATTATGCCGCTGGTTTTAATTCCCCAGTTCAGTCCACGCACACTGGGGAATTGATCCAATGACTGCAACACGTCGCGGTGTCTCTCCTCCTCCTCCTCGTTTAAAACCTCGCCACCTCATTACTGGCAACTGCATTGTTTTGTCAATTATTTTAATTGCCATTGCCGTCGGCGGTTGGTCAGTTTGGCGCGATTATCAACAGTTTTTAATCACGCCGTTCATTGCCGCCGATCAACCAGCACGGGTGTTGAATGTTCCCAAAGGGATGAATGTGCGCACGTTGGCGCAGCAATTGGTGAGTGACCAATTGATGAGTCATCCGCATTATTTTATTGCGCTGGCCTATGAACATGGCAAAGCACGTTCAATTAAAGCGGGTGAATATGCGATTGCGCCAGGCATGGTGCCGCGGCAATTGCTCGACCGTATTGTGGCGGGTCAATCTATTCAATATAGTGTGACGTTTATTGAAGGCTGGCGCTATCGTGATGCACTGGCGGCTATTGCGCGTCAACCCGTGTTTCATTCCGAATTATCTAATCAACCAGCGGCGATCATTGCTGAAAAACTTGGGATTGATGGCGATCATCCCGAAGGTTGGTTATTTCCCGATACTTATTATTTCCAGCGCGGCATGACTGATACGGTGATTGTGCGGCGGGCACATCAAAAAATGCAGCGCGTATTAGCGGCTGAGTGGGCATTGCGCCAGCCAGATTTGCCATTAAAAACGCCCTATGAAGCATTGATCTTGGCGTCAATTATTGAAAAAGAAACGGGATTAGCGCGTGAACGGCCGGCTATTGCGGGGGTGTTTATTCGCCGTTTGCGGTTGGGAATGAAATTGCAAACGGATCCAACGGTGATTTACGGGTTGGGGGATGAATACACGGGTAATCTGCGCCGCGCTGATTTGGAACGTGACACGCCATATAATACTTATACGCGGCGCGGGTTGCCGCCAACGCCAATTGCATTGCCGGGGCGGGCGTCATTAAAAGCTGCATTGAAACCGCAGGATGATGGCAGTGTGTATTTCGTGGCGCGGGGTGATGGTAGTCATTATTTTTCTAAAACATTACCGGAGCATCAATGCGCGGTGCGGCGCTATCAACTTGGAATGGAGTGTGATCCGCGGCGGTATCGGTGAGCGAGTGGTTTATATTTGCTTGATTCAATTCAGTCCAGCGCCGGGCAAGTGCGCGACATCTGCTTTGACAGCTTTGCGGTGTTGCACTCGGGAGAAACAAAAACCCCAGTCTATGTGGTCGAGCGTCTAAACCGCGCTCGCTTGCAAGATGCCCAAGATGAACAACGCACAGATAAGTTCTACGAAGAAGCTCGCTTGCCGAGTCTGGATCGGGCGCTATTGAGTGATTACAAGGGGTCGGGCTTTGATCGCGGCCACATGGCACCGGCGGCCGACATGCCGAATCCCAATGCAATGGCGCAGTCGTTCTCACTGGCCAACATGATCCCGCAAGCGCCCGACCTGAACCGGGGCATTTGGGCAAAGTCAGTGGAGGCGGCTACCCGTAAATATGTCATGCGCGCCAGTGGCGATGTGTTTGTGTTCACGGGCGCTGTGGTTAACCAACCCGTCTCAATCATTGGTGCAAGTCAAGTTTGGGTACCCAGCCATGTTTACAAATTGGTGTATGACGCTGATAAAAACCAAGCGTGGGCGTTCTGGGTCGAGAACACAGATGATGCGCGGATGAGTAAGCCGATCAGCTATGCCGAACTGGTCAAGCGAGTCGGGATCGAATTCCTGCCGGGTGTGACGCCGCTGGCGCGGTCAGTTGAGGCAGTGGTGGAGTCCGTGCCAATCCCGAGTCAGGGTGCATCACCGGTTCAATTCAGTGCGGGCTGTGGTGATAAAACCACTTGTAAGCAGATGAGCGATTGTGCCGAAGCGCGGCACTATTTGACCGAGTGCGGACTCAGCCGATTAGATCGGGATGGTGACGGGGTGCCGTGTGAGAGTTTGTGTCTGTATTGATTATTAAAGATTCAAAAAAATAGGTGAATGTTTATGGCACGGCAAACCTTTTCAGTTTCAGATACAAAAGAGACAACTGGCGAGCGGGCATTGTTCGTAATAGCTGGGTTACAAAAGATAGAGGGGCTTCTGGATTTTTTGATTCAGCAGAATGGGAAGAGGTAAAAAGAAAGACTGATTCTGCAATTCAAGCATGGATTGATAAGCAACTTCAGGGAACATCTGTCACTGTTGTATTAATCGGAGCTGATACTGCGGGGAAAAGGTGGATTGAATACGAGATCAAAAGTAGCCACAGAAGGGGGAACGGTGTGCTCGGAATTTATGTACATAAGATAAAAGATAAAGATGGTAATACCACAACAAAGGGTAAAAATCCATTTGGTGCAATTAACTATCCAATTTACGATTGGATTGATGACGACGGGTACAACAATATGGGATTCTGGATAGAAAAGGCTGCAAAAATTGCCGGAAAATAAAACGGTTTAGTTGTCATGTTTTAACCATAAAAAGCAGTACGACTATGATAATCAATGGTAAGTAAAACAGCTTGAGTGTCTGTGAAAAAACAGCATCATGCCAGCTACAATCTTTAACATTGATTTTCATACTAAAGTCAATTGCGACTTCATCCAAGATGCGCACTCTATCATAGAGTGCCCGATAACGCCTTTCAGTCATCAGGAAAAACCCATCTAGTTCCCAGAAGGTCGGCAACAAGATAAGCATAGACCAAAACAGATTTAAATGTGGTTTGTGAGCGTGTAACGCCAGCAAACCAATGAGCAACGTAATACACCATCCTTTAATTAGAAAAGAGTTTTGTCCCATACGAGTAATGACGTTTTGGATAAACTCGAGATGTTTAATTTTGTTGCTCATGGGTTTTTAGTACCGATTAGCGTGGTTGAAAATGGTCATAGAGCAGGTCAAGCGGACATGCCTGCGGATTTCTTCTGGCTGATTCAACCCAGCCATTAAACCTGCTTTCATTAAGTGGAATGAGGTGTTCAAGTGGTGCAGGGTGTTTTACTTGTAGAGCCTTTGCTAATAGCGCACGCTGTATTGATTCTATAGCTATTCCCTGTTCGACCTGCATTCTAAGTGGTCTATTTCTTTCAACCAATTTACTGAAATGCAGTTCTGAGTGAATCCAAGCTGAGTAGGTTTTGTCCTTGTCATTAATGACGCTGTACGTTGAATCTTTCACAAGAGATTTATCAGTATTGACAAACATAAAAGCCTCTGACTTATCAATCATCTGATGCAGTGCAGAATTAAGGATCATGTAAATATGTGATGCAGATGCCTGACACTTTTTGTAGTCATAAGTTTGTTGGTCTTGATTTAGGCAATGTTTATTATCAATCGCTTCTAATAGTTCGTAGACTGAATCCCAAACAAGCGAATCAATAAACACTTTTAAGTTAATGCTCTCTAACCTAGCTTTAATTTCAAGCGCCAACTTGATATCTCTACTAGAATGCGATAGAAATGCATCACAATCTTGTGTAGGAAAAATTACGTTAGCGACTTCTTCAGCGTCAATAGCCGAGTTACTTGAAAACAAGTCAACTAACTGTTTTTTGATACCTGATTTTTGTATATCAAACTGCGATCTGTTGTGATTTCCACAGCAGTTAAATTCTGTTAAATTAAATCCGTAAAACATTGCTTTTTTCCTATTGACTAAAGTTAGAACTACACTTTCCCCTTCTTCTCAAACACCTGCACCGCAGGACTCTCCAGCATCACAATCGCCCCATCGGGTGACATGACCTGAGCACCCAATTTCCCAGTGACCGCCGCCACCCACGACGGCCACTCGGCTTGCGCCTTCGCTAGTTTCTGCCACGCCTTATTGGGCAGCGTCATCACCACCAGCGCACTGTCCGTCTGCACACCAATTTTCATGCCGGCCTTCACTGGCATGGCTTGCGGTAATGCCGAAAACTTAATTGTCAGTTCGAGCCGTCCAGTCACGATGTTCTCCGCTGTCAAAGGTGCATTATCCGGTAGCACGGCTTGCGCCGCTGCCGCACTTGGGCGGGATGGCGCTGGCTGGGGCTTGTCCTGTTGCTGATTGGTGGATTGCAACAATTGCGCTTGCGCAAGCGCCGCCGCTTCGGCAGTCACCAACGCCACCACCTGCCCGGTTAAATCAATTCGTTCCGCCCCGGCCACTAATGCCCGCAGATAGTGTGGGCGGGTGCAGTAGTGACTGAGTGCTAATTTCACAAGCCGCTCCATTTGCATTTGCGCCTCCTTGCCTGACAGGCCGTGTTGTTCAGCCTCAGCTTCAGCCACAGGACGCAATAGCTGCATGACATCTTTCCGAATCCCGACCTTGAGTGGGCGAGGGTTGGAAAGATCAAAACACGCTGGGAATTGCTTTAACACCGCAGCGGGGGGTTGGGTGAGTACGCTAGTCATGGCACAAGATATAGGGGGGGTTGCGTTGCAATTAACCCAAGATATTGGTCAGTTGGTTGTAGGAAATCCTGCTACTATTGTAGCAAATTGCAAGACAATCAAAGGGCATGTTCAATGGCACAGAAAACCCAGAGTCTGACGGTTAGGCTGACACCGGAACTCAAGGATGCGTTACGGCAAATTGCCCTGCGCGAGCGGCGCAGCATGGCCAATATGTTGGAAGTGATGATTGCGGAGTGGTTGCAAAGTCAAGCACCGCGAGCCATGCGGGCTAGAGTCACCAAATAGCCGACTCGGTTACGTTCATGGATATAAACAGCCTCAAGCCCGGCGCCATCATTCGTGGCCCGATCATTCCTGAGTCAATTCAGGTCGTCGTGGTCACTGACATTGGCGCATCAATCCAAATCCAAGGCAAGGGATTAGAGACTGGTCAATTCCACGATTTGTTTGTCACTCGTGAGCAGATCAAGCAAATAACAGTTACGCCAGACAAGCGCCCTTTTGACGGTGATGCGCACCGCTTTCAACTGGGCATTGAAGCAATGCGCTTAGACACGATCTGTCAGGGTCAGACTCTCAGCGGCATTGTGCCTAGCCAAACTGTTCGGGTAATGGCGGCGATCCTGATTGGACAGGCGGCACTCCAGCTGATCTATCGCATTGCTGACGGCAGCATAAAAGACTGTCTGCTCGATCAAACAACCGCCGCTGCAATTCATGCCGTTGAAGAGTGCATTGCTTTTAATGGTGATGCAGCAATTTTTCAATTAGCCTGCGAAGCCAAACGGATTAGTTTGGCATTTCTATTTGATCCAATGATGGCGGTTCATATTTCTAATAGAGTTGTTCTAACGTAAAGAATGAATGATAGTGCAATAAAATTTCTCCAAATACCACGAGAAAAATAAATGAAAATTACAACATCAGACCTAAAGCAAGATCGGCAAAAGACTTAATTTTTGATGCTACTGAACAGCGCATACAACGTCCCAGCGATGACCAACAGCAAAAGAAACCTACTCGGGTAAAAAAGCTCATGCATTAAAAACTATGCTGATTTCGACTAAAAATAGATTTATTAAATATTTAAGTCGTCCTTATGGCGGTAGAAGACACGACTTTCATCTATTAAAACAAGAATTTCCACCAGAGCTACCCTGGTTTGAAAATTGTACAATTAGAGTTGATTCAGGATACACCGGAATTGTTAATAATTATCGGTGTAAAAGCATTTCGATTCCACACAAAAAATCTAAAAATAAACCATTAACAAGTGAACAAAAAACTATCAATAAACAGTTTGCTTCAGAGCGTATTTTTGTTGAGCATAGTATTGCTGGATTAAAGCGATTTCGTATTCTTTCAGATCGGCTCCGTATTCATAACTTTGATTTGTATGACAAAATTCTCGGTGTTTGTGCTGGATTGTGGAATTTTAACCTAGCTAACTAGCTGATTTTGCTAGTTAAAACAACTCTAATCAAGTCACAATCGCGTCGGTTGGGTGGCAGCCGCGAGGCGTGACCCGAAAATCCCCCTACCCCCTTTTTGCAAAGGGGGAAATCAACCCCCCTTTAACAAAGGGGGTCACGAGCGCAGCGAGTGGGGGATTTAATCAAAACAAGTGAATGGCGGGCGGGTTTTTGTTTTTGGGGCAAATAATGTAACCCTAAATCAACTTCGCCATAAACGCTTCCGCCGTCAAAATCGGGCAGGGAAATGTCTCCGCCAACACCAGTAAATCTTTGTCACCGGTCACCAAGGCATCTGCTTTGCCAATAAGCGCCAGTTGCAGGAAAGGGGCATCGGCTGGATCACGGCATTCCGGCATCTGCGGCGGCGGGTCGGGCAGCACGACTGTCGAGCAGTAGGGCAGGTAATCCGCCAACAATTCCTCTTGTTCGGTTGCCGCGAGCTTGAACTTGGCATAGCCCAAGGCGCGAATCAACTCGGCAGTGGTTGTTTTAGAAACCAACGGCGTCATCATTCCTTCTTGCCAGAACGTCCGCAGTGGTGTGAGACGACCGCTGTGAAAGACCAACGCAGATAACACCAGATTGGTATCCAATACCACCCGTGGAACCGCCAGATTCATTCGCTTGGCATCCCTTTGGCTGACCGCGCCCACGCCACGGCATCGTCGATATCCCGCTCATCTAACCCGAATTCTGCTAATTTTGCGCGGATCGCATCAGCCCGTTGGATACGCACCGGGGTCAGCACAATCTGCCCATTGCGCACTTGTATATCAAAATAGTCTCCGGCGCCGACCGCTGTCGTCACGCTCTTGGGCAAAGTGAGTTGATTTTTCGTTGTCATCTTTGCAAGCATTGTAGATTTACTCCAAAGTAAGGAAATCTTACCATAGCGAGTAAGATGGGTCGAACGCAAGCGAAACCGTCAGGCGGATTCGCCGCTACGATTTCCCCACCAACCCAATTCAATTAACCGTTGCTTGAATTGGAATTGGAATCAACCAACCGCCGCCGGGCAAACAGGGCGGTTTTTTTATTGCGGGCGGGGAATGTTGGGTTGCCCGATTGGACATGGTGAATTGGCGGGACGCGGTGCGCGGGCAACTCAACCTACGCGGCTTGCGTTTCATACTGGTTTTTCCTGATGTGTTGCCCCGGATAACGCCTAACGAACAGGTTAAGCGGCCCGCGGGCACGACGTTGTAGAATGGGCAACCCAATCTACGCTGCTAATCGAATTGCCAAGCCCCGCAAAGTGTCCAATTGCTGGTCGGTATGCTTAGTAGATAATGACAGACTCGGCATCGAATTGCGCGAGTATGACGCGACCCGATTTGCGTCAACGTGCATTTTGCGTGGCGTATGGTTCTATGGAGTGGCTGTACGTTTGAGGTGAACGCGACAATTAAGCGGAGCCGCTAGGGAAATGTTGGGTTGCGTGCCATTCAGATTTGGTTTTTATTCAACACACCGCGCATGGTATGCAATCCAAGCTAGGCGGCTAAATCATTCGAGCATGGAACCTTGCTAATAGTAGTAATCAAACTCTCCAAAAACAGAGCTAGTCGCAACAATTTCGATTGAATCATATTCTGATTCGTGCATAGATTCTGCCATTGCCAAGCCATATTGAGATACCTATACAGTATAGGTACCGGTGGCATTATCTCCGCTTTCCCCAGCGGCAATG
>NZ_JABVCQ010000128.1 GCF_014145225.1 Thiospirillum jenense | reverse complement strand
GCTGGCGGGTATCGCCGCGTAAAAAGGTATTTTCTAATTTAACCAGTGCCTGTGCTAAATGATTTTCCCGATGAAAAATGGCATTGGTGAATACTGCCGCGAAGATTTGATCGGTTAACAAATGCTGAATGAACATTTCATCCACATCCGTCGCCGTCACTTGCGCACCAATTGAACTCCGACAGGTTTTAAGAAATGAATCCGCTTGTTGCCGAAATAAATCCAATTCCCGATATGCTTGCGCTAATAATTCACGCAGCGCCGCCGCCACGCCCGGTAATTCAATGGCAAACTGCTGGCGAGCG
>NZ_JABVCQ010000127.1 GCF_014145225.1 Thiospirillum jenense | reverse complement strand
CAAATCTTCATTTTGCTGCCAACTCGTGCGACCTTGACGCTGCAGGTTGATCCCAGTGACACCATTGGTGAGATCAAGGCAAAAATTGAGGAGAAAAAAAGCATCCCGCCCGCTCAACAGCGGCTTGGTTTTAACGGTCAACGACTGGCGGATGGTCGCACTCTAGCCGACTACAACATTCAACGGGACAGTACGCTGCACCTGTTGCCGCCATCCAACATTGACGCCACCGATCAATACGCCTGGTCAGCCAACGCCGGCTGGCTCAGGTTCAATCCCACCGGCGGCGGCGTCCGCGTGTACAGCGATCACCTAGAGGGCGAAGCCTGGGGA
>NZ_JABVCQ010000126.1 GCF_014145225.1 Thiospirillum jenense | reverse complement strand
CGTGCATCCGCCGTTTTTTCAATCATATTTTGATTATTATCATTCGCATTTTTTTGATTGGCATTATACGGTGGATTACCCATGATGACCGGAATCACCCGCTGCTTTTGCGTCATCGTGCGGCGGTGATTTTCTTCCGTAATGCTGCCGAGTAAATCATTCACCTCACCATGTTGAATTAAACCCATTTGCCAATTTGCCAACGTATTGACAAAACACGCGCCGGTGAATTCGCACCATTGATCGGTCGCTTCATAATAGGTTTGTTCAATGTTCAAACAGCCAATGTAATACGGCAAAATTGCAATTTCATTCGCGTGAATTTCACCCGCAAATTTGCGTTTTAGCGCTTGTTTATCACT
>NZ_JABVCQ010000125.1 GCF_014145225.1 Thiospirillum jenense | reverse complement strand
TAGTTGGTAATCTAATAAACTCTGGCTATAATTTTGCCGGTTGGAATACCGTCGCCGATGGTACAGGTACTCATTATGACGCCGGCGCCACGTTCATAATAAACAACGCCAATGTCGTGCTATACGCGCAATGGACAGCATTGTCGACTTATCCAATTTCCATTACTGTTAATCCAGCGGGCAGTGGTTCAGTCACTTGCACACCCAATCCAGCCATCCACAACGGCAATAGCACTTGCACAGCCACTGCCAATACCGGCTATACGTTTAGTGCATTTGACGGCGATTGCATTGGCGCAACGTGTCAATTAAACGCTGTCACGAGTAATAAAGCCGTCACCGCCAATTTCATTCCCGGTTATTCACTC
>NZ_JABVCQ010000124.1 GCF_014145225.1 Thiospirillum jenense | reverse complement strand
ACATGACCTGCACCATTTCCATTCCGTTTTAATTGACCAGTCAACGACTGTTTAATACGTTTGTGATGGTGTGTTTATTACCCGATTTTTTAGTTCTTTAACAATTTGGTGAGATCGCAAAGGTGTCAAATGACAACGTCATTAGGCGTTGATTATTATGATGCGCAATAGAAGTCAGCAATGTGTTTAACTCCAAAGTATTTGGGGTTATATGGTCAAGTGATGAAGCGCAGACGGTGGATGCCTAGGCGGTAGGAGGCGATGAAGGACGTAGTAGCTTGCGAAAAGCCTCGGGGAGCTGGCAAATAAGCGTTGATCCGGGGATGTCCGAATGGGGAAACCCACCTGTCGCAAGACGGGTATCCTGCA
>NZ_JABVCQ010000123.1 GCF_014145225.1 Thiospirillum jenense | reverse complement strand
CACTGGATACCCGTCTTGCGACAGGTGGGTTTCCCCATTCGGACATCCCCGGATCAACGCTTATTTGCCAGCTCCCCGAGGCTTTTCGCAAGCTATTACGTCCTTCATCGCCTCCTACCGCCTAGGCATCCACCGTCTGCGCTTCATCACTTGACCATATAACCCCAAATACTTTGGAGTCACACACATTGCTGACTTCTATTGCGCATCATAATAATCAACGCCTAATGACGTTGTCATTTGACACCTTTGCGATCTCACCAAATTGTTAAAGAACTAAAAAATAGGGTAATAAACACACCATCACAAACGTATTAAACAGTCGTTGACTGGTCAATTAAAACGGAATGGAAATGGTGCAGGTCATGC
>NZ_JABVCQ010000122.1 GCF_014145225.1 Thiospirillum jenense | reverse complement strand
AGCGCGGCAGCAGTTTATGATTGAATTACCGGGCGTGGCGGCGGCGTTGCGTGAATTATTAGCGCAAGCATATCGGGAATTGAATTCATTTCAGCAACAGGCAGATTCATTTCTCAAAACCTGTCGCCGTTCAATTGGTGCGCAAGTGACGGCAACCGATGTGGATGAAATGCTCATTCAGCATTTATTAACCGATCAAATCTTCGCGGCAGTATTCACCAATGCCATTTTTCATCGGGAAAATCATTTGGCACAGGCGCTGGTTAAATTAGAAAATACCTTTTTGCGTGGTGATACGCGGCAGCAATTATTAAAACGGTTAGAGCCGTATTTTGCCGCCATTCGACGCACGGCCGCCAATGCAATTACCT
>NZ_JABVCQ010000121.1 GCF_014145225.1 Thiospirillum jenense | reverse complement strand
CGGCGGTGAGGCGGGGAATCCTCATTTTATAAACAAAGTGCATATCTAAATGCGCCGTTACTCGTTGTCTAATCTCCCAATCAGCAACAAAAGAATTCATAATTGCAACAAGAAAAACCAAACTATCATAATCAATAATATTTTTTGTTGTTTGAGCCGTATCTGCGCAAACATGATTTGGTGGTGAAACGCAAGCAATTGTTGTGCGTTCATTTGTACTGCTGGCAATTCGACGATGCACCATACGATACTCTTGATACGCTAATCGTTGCCCGCGATCTTCACCGCGCCCAATTAGTTTAAGTCGCACCTCCGCTTCATCTAACCAATACTTTGGCTGCGCCCATTGATGCGTGAATTGATGAATCATTTTACC
>NZ_JABVCQ010000120.1 GCF_014145225.1 Thiospirillum jenense | reverse complement strand
TAACGTAAAGAATGAATGATAGTGCAATAAAATTTCTCCAAATACCACGAGAAAAATAAATGAAAATTACAACATCAGACCTAAAGCAAGATCGGCAATGGAGCGCCACGATTGGTATGACTAGAGAACGGTTTTTTATTTTGCTAGATCATTTCAAAAATGCTTATTTTCAGACTTATAAAGCAGAACTATCTAAACGAAAAGTTGAGGTTAATATTGGCTATTGTATTAATAATGAAGAGGAGCTTTTATTGTTCACCTTATTTAGTCTTAAATCAGGACTGACCTATGATACTTTAGGCGTTGTTTGTGGAATGAGTGGTTCTAATGCGAAAAGAAATCAGGGAATTGGCTTGAAAATTTTAGCTCAAACTTTGACTAAACTAAAAGTAATGCCTGAACGTAAACTATTGACTGT
>NZ_JABVCQ010000012.1 GCF_014145225.1 Thiospirillum jenense | reverse complement strand
TAATAAAGTCTCCTAAAAACCATTTAACTGGTTGTGGCGTGGCGGCCTACTGCAAAGGCCTCGTCATTCAACCGGTGCAATTTTTCAGCTAAATGTGCGTGAACCGCATCTAACCAGTGTGCTTTGGGAATATCTAATACGACCGATAAGCAACCGAGCATGGCGACATTAAGACTTTTTTTATTTTTTAATACCCCAGGTGCAATACAATCGGGGGTTAACAAAACGCCACCATTACGCAAACACGGGCGATTAAGTTCAACTTGTGTTTCTTCTAATACTAATAAAACATCCGCTTCGCCAAAGGGTACCATCGGGCTTAAGATTTTATCGCCAAAACGCACGTCTGACGTGACAGAACCACCCCGTTGACTCATTCCATGTAATTCGCTTTTTTTAACGTCAAATCCAGCGCGAAATGCGGCGTCAGCTAACATATCGGAAGCAGTAATCACGCCTTGACCGCCGAGTCCAGCAATAATGATATTAGTGATGTGCATGGTCATTAACCTCGTTGATAAATGAACCCTAGTCTAACTTTTTATGCAGCGCATTGCTAGTTTTTATTAAAATGACTGCCGCCACTGTGCGGGTTGAATTGAATTTGATCACCCTACTTTTCAACATATCATCATCCAAATCAATTGCTTACGTCTCAAGTTCAACTCGTCGCGGTGCGGTGCTTACTGCACTCATGTAATTTTACAACAGAACCCGCTAGTGTTCTGCTGTTAACTATTTGAAAACAATACGTTACCAAATATTTATCAATTTTCTTGTTGTTAGGATCAACACGAATTGCGCAAATGTCATCAGATCAGGCTATATTAGCCGGCGTTCACAGGGGCGCTGCGGCGCTCACCGATTTTTAACCCGCATCGTGCTTGAGTTTGATTGAGTATCCGCAATCCCAGCATGATTTAGTGTCGGTGATTCCCGCCGCCTCCGTGCCTGTCGCTAATTGCCCTGCCGCAATTGGCGCATTTCAACATTGCATTTTGAGAAGAATCGCATGTCACAACCGCAATTACAGATGGTGACGCTCGACGGTAATGAAGCCGCCGCGTATGTCGCCCACATGACTAATGAAGTCATCGCTATCTATCCAATTACTCCAGCCTCGCCAATGGGCGAATGGTCGGATGAATGGACCTCGTTAGGAATTAAAAACCTGTGGGGAACTATTCCCGACGTGGTAGAAATGCAGAGTGAAGCCGGCGCCGCCGGTGCCATTCACGGTGCATTACAAGGCGGGTCATTAGCGACCACCTTCACTGCCTCACAAGGGTTATTATTAATGATCCCCAACATGTATAAGATCGCCGGTGAATTGACACCGACGGTATTACATGTGACGGCACGTTCATTAGCCGCCCAAGCCCTATCTATTTTCGGCGATCATGCCGATGTCATGGCCTGTCGTGGCACAGGTTATGCGATGTTATGTTCCGCATCCGTACAAGAAGCAATGGATTTTGCATTGATTTCACAGGCGGCAACATTAGAATCGCGTATTCCATTTTTGCACTTTTTTGATGGCTTCCGTACCAGTCACGAAGTCGCCAAGATTGCTAAACTACCGGTCGAAACCATTCGCACCATGATTGATGAAGAATTAGTCAAGGCGCATCGGTTACGCGGGATGAATCCCGATCATCCGGTATTACGCGGCACTTCGCAAAACCCCGATGTGTATTTCCAGGGACGCGAAACAGTTAATCCGTTTTATGCCAAAGTCCCCGCCATTGTGCAAGCGCGCATGGATCAATTCGCGCAATTAACTGGGCGGCAATACGGCGTATTTGAATACGTCGGCGCAGCGGATGCCGAGCGCGTCATTCTATTAATGGGATCAGGTATTGGCGCCGCGCAGGAAGCCGTTGAACATTTAGTGGCGCACGGCGAGCGCGTCGGCATGATGAAAGTACGTTTATTCCGCCCATTCGCTGCCGATTTATTAATTAACGCATTACCCAATACCGTGCGCACCATTGCGGTATTAGATCGCACGAAAGAACCCGGTGCTGACGGCGAGCCGTTGTATAAAGATGTCATTACCGCTTGCGCCACAGCGGCCAGTGATGGTCAATTAGCTCAGATGCCGCGTGTCATTGGCGGCCGCTATGGGTTGTCATCTAAAGAATTCACGCCCGGCATGGTCAAGGGCATCTTTGATGAATTAAATAAACCCAAGCCAAAAAATCAATTCACCGTTGGCATCATTGATGATGTCACACACTCTAATTTGGAGTGGGATGCCAGTTTCCGTCCCGATGGGGTGCGCGGTGTTAATGCCTGCGTCTTCTATGGCTTAGGATCAGATGGCACGGTGTCGGCAAATAAGAACTCTATTAAGATTATTGCCGAAGAAACGCCAAACTATGGGCAAGGGTATTTCGAGTATGACTCGAAAAAAGCTGGCGCTATGACCATTTCCCATTTGCGTTTTGGTCCGCAGCCAATTAACAGCACTTATTTGATTGGTGAGAATGAAGCCAGCTTTGTCGCCTGTCATCAGCCAACCTTTATTACGCGCTATGACATGCTGGAAAAAGCGCAACCCGGCGCGACCTTTTTATTAAATACCGCCACGCCACTGGATCAAGTGTGGAATGAACTGCCGCGCAGTATGCAGCAGCGAATGATTGATAAACACATCCAGTTTTATGTGATTGATGCCTATGATATTGCTGCCAAAACCGATATGGGTCGGCGCATCAATACCATTATGCAAACGTGCTTCTTTGCCATTTCGGGCATCTTGCCGAAAGATGAAGCCATTATGCGGATTAAAGAAGCGGTTAAAAAAACTTATGGCAAAAAAGGTCAACGGTTATTAGATCGCAATTACGCCGCAATTGATGCGACGCTCGCCGGCTTAAATCAAGTCACCCTGCCCACTCAAGTGACCAGCAGTTTTGATTACCCGCCATTAGTCCCGGCTAATGCACCGGAGTTTATTCAGCGCGTCACCGCAACCTTAATGGGCGGCAAAGGGAATCAATTGCCCGTCAGTTTAATGCCACCAGACGGCACCTGGCCCACTGGTACCACGCATTATGAAAAGCGCAATTTGGCATTAGCACTGCCGAAATGGGAAGATGAATTATGCACCCAATGCGGCAAGTGTCCATTGGTGTGTCCGCATGCCGCTATTCGTGCTAAAGTCTATCCAGATTCTGCATTAGTGAATGCGCCAAATGAGTTTCAACATGTGCCAATTAAAGGAAAAGATTTCCCTGCTGGCTATCATGTGACCTATCAAGTGGCGCCAGATGATTGCACCGGTTGTGGATTATGCGTTGAAGCCTGTCCAATTCGTGATCGTAATGATCCGAATCGTAAAGCACTCAATTTAGTACCCGCTGAACAACGCCATGCGATTGAACAACCGAATTGGGCGTTCTTTCTCACACTGCCCGAATATGATCGTACCAAATTGGATGCGACCAAAATTAAACACGCAATGATGATGCAGCCGCTATTTGAATTCTCTGGCGCGTGTGTGGGTTGCGGTGAAACACCCTATGTCAAATTGGCGACGCAATTATTTGGCGACCGCATGTTAATTGCGAATGCGACGGGCTGTTCATCTATTTACGGCGGCAATTTACCCACCACACCCTATACGAAAAATCCCGACGGCCGCGGCCCGAGTTGGAATAATTCGTTATTTGAAGATAATGCCGAATTTGGCTTGGGCTTGCGGTTAGCGGTGGATAAACAAGCCGAGCAGGCGCGGGAATTAGTCGCGGTATTAGCCGATAAAATTGGTGGCGATTTAGCGAATGAATTACTCACTGCCGATCAAAGCACTGAGACGGGGATTTATGCCCAGCGCGAGCGCGTTGCCGCATTAAAAACCCAATTGCGCGGAATTGATAACCCACAGGCGCGTATTTTAGAAGGCGTGTGTGAGCAATTAGTCAAGCGCAGCGTCTGGATTATTGGTGGCGATGGCTGGGCCTATGACATCGGCTATGGTGGTTTAGATCATGTCTTATCCACCGGGCGTAATATCAATTTATTGGTTTTAGACACCGAGGTCTATTCCAATACCGGTGGGCAGAATTCAAAAGCAACACCATTAGGTGCGGTGGCTAAATTCGCAGCGGGTGGTAAGCCGACATTCAAAAAAGACTTGGCGATGATGGCCATGGCCTATGAAAATGTCTATGTCGCGCAAGTGGCTTTTGGTGCAAAAGATGTGCAAGTGGTGCGCGCCTTTTTAGAAGCTGAATCCTATGATGGACCGTCATTGATTATTTGTTATTCGCCCTGTATTGCACACGGCGTGGATTTATCAAATAACTTGCGGCAACAAGATATGGCGGTTAATTCGGGTCATTGGGCGCTATTCAGGTATGATCCACGCAAAACAGCGGTGGGTGAAAATCCATTGCACATTGATAGTAAAGCGCCGAGCATTGCGTATCGGGATTTCATTAATACCGAAACCCGGTTTAATGTTTTAACACGCACCCATCCGGAGGCGGCCGAACGCTTTTTGCAATTGGCACAACGGCATATTGAAACCAAATTCAGTCTCTATGAACAACTCGCACATTTGGCAGTGCAAAAAGCTGCTAAAGCGGGTGATAAAACCGAGTAGCTGAATTGAATCGTGTCGCCGTGTTTGAATGATGCGGCGGCGTAAATGTCATCACCGTCCGGCGCATTGTCATTGCGTTTTGTGCATTAAACATGGCGGACTGGTGATGTCACCTCAATTGCCTACTGCCTTGATCCTATTGTCTGGAGTCTATTATGGATTTAACCACCTCTTATTTGGGTTTAACCCTCGCTAATCCATTCGTGCCATCGGCGTCGCCATTATCAAAAAGTGTGGATACGGCAAAAGAATTAGAAGATGCTGGGGCTTCCGCCATCATCATGTATTCACTATTTGAAGAGGCGATCACGGCCGAATCTGAAATGATGGCGCGCTTTCTTCATCATCAAGAAACCGGGTTTGCTGAAGCCGACGGATTCATTCCCAATTGGCATGATTTCAGCACCGGTTTAGATCAATATCTGGACGGTGTGCGGCGCTTAAAAGAAGGACTGGGCATTCCCGTCATTGCCAGTTTGAATGGCGTTACCCCCGGCGGTTGGGTGGAACATGCTAAAGAATTAGAACAGGCTGGCGCCGATGCATTGGAATTAAATGTTTATTACATCGCTGCTGATATTAATCAAAGCGGTACGGAGGTGGAAGCGCGTTATTTAGACGTGTTGCGTAGCTTAAAAGAGCAAATTAACTTGCCAATTAACATGAAGCTCTCACCAACCTTTAGCTCAATTGGTCACATGGTACATCAATTAGCGAATGCTGGGGCAAGCGGCGTGTCATTATTTAATCGGTTTTATCAACCTGATATTAATATTGACAGCCTGCGTTTACAACCCAGTTTGCATCCATCCACTTCAGCCGAAGCCTTATTAGCCATGCGCTGGATTGCGATTCTTTATGGGCGTAATGGTGGTTTATCATTAGGTGCAACGGGCGGGATTCATACGCCGGAGGACGCGATTAAATTATTATTAGCGGGCGCGGATGTGGTGCATTTGTGCAGTGCATTATTAAAACATGGCGCCGGACGCTTGACGCAAATTCATAAGCATTTAATGACTTGGATGCAGGAGCATGGATTTGAGTCCATTAGTGATGTGCGCGGACGCATGAGTGCGTTGTCTATTCCTAATCCGGCCGAATTTGCGCGGGCGAATTATGTCAACATCCTGGATAGCTATAGTTTTTCGCCTGGGGTAAGACGTTAATTCTAGTTTAGATTTGGCGGTAGTGTATTGATTTCGGCAATGTCATCAATGAAATATTGCCGTATCGTACACTACCCAATGTTGGAAAATCATGGTGAATTGATAACGCTTGATTTAATTTTAATTGTCCAATGCACTATCGCCCGGCTGGTCGTGACGCGCCAAATGATATTCAATGGTTTTGGTTCGGTCGTCATTCTGACGATAATTACCTTATTGCTTGATACGCTGTTTTAATGAAAGCTGTTCTGCCAAAATAATAACCCCCCAATTTCGCTTTAATTTTAATTACCCAACGCATTACATTCACTGCTCCCAACTAACACGAGGTCATCACGTCCGTGCAAGATGCGTTTGAACGTGCTAAAGCAATCCGTTTAGTGGTTTTTGATGTTGACGGTGTTCTCACTGATGGCAGTTTATTCCTCGGTGATGATGGTCAGGAATACAAGGCCTTTCATTCCCGCGATGGTCACGGCATTGTGATGCTGCGAGAGAGCGGCGTGGAATTAGCGGTCATTACCGGGCGTCAATCACAAGTGGTGCGCTTGCGTATGGAAAGTTTAGGTATCGTTCATGTTTATCAAGGGCAGCGTGATAAATTGCCGGCCTATTTTCAATTGCGCGATCAATTGCATTTGAATGATGAACAGGTCGCCTATGTTGGTGATGATGTAGTGGATTTACCAATTCTGTGTCGGGTGGGATTGGCGATTGCAGTTGCTGATGCGCATCCATTGGTACGCGAGCATGTTCATTGGCAAACCCATGCCCCGGGCGGGCGCGGGGCGGTGCGCGAGGTGTGCGAGTTAATTCTGCGGGCGCAGGGTCATTTGGATACGTTATTTGCGTCTTATTTAAATCCCATGTCGGCGGCGTGATACAATGATTATTAACTATCATTAATCATGCGTGTCACACTCGAACGGCGGCAGTTATGGTTGACAATCATATTGGGTGTGATTGGCGCCGCGGCCTGGTGGTATCTGTCCACCCAATCTATTGACTCGCGTTCAGGGTTATCTGATGTTAATCAACCAGATTACACGGTTGATATGATTCAAGCGGTCGTGATGGATGCGAATGGTCAGCCGCAGCGGCGTTTAAAAACCGATCAATTGCGTCATTATGCAGTTGATGGTCGTTCTGAATTAGATAATCCCATTGTTTGGTTGCGGCGTAATGCAATTGAACCGCCCTGGCAAGTGACTGCCGCCGTCGGGAAAATCAATGCGGATGGCACCCAAACACATTTAGGCGGCGGTGTGGTGGCAGAGCGGGCGGCGACGGCAGATACCCCGGCGCTTTCAATTAAAACGAGCGCAATTGTGATTTTTACCGACATCCAGTATGCAGAAACGCGGCATTTTGTTGCGCTTGATAGCGGCGATAATCGAATGACTGCCGAGCGCGGAATGCAAGTGTGGTTTGGTGATGAGCAGCGGGCAAAGTTATTTGGGCGAGTGCGTACGCAATTGGTAATATCGGATGTGCCAGCGCGAAAACGCACTCAACCCTTGAAAAAATCAATCCGTTAAAATTTGAATTGCAGTACGCTGAACTGCGTCACTCTTGATATTAACAATATGCACTGCCAATGTTCATTCATCCATTCACCTTGACCGGCGGCTACGACCTGATGTTAATTGCGCTGTTATTAACGAGTTTATTCATCACCGCGCCAGCACTCGCATTAGAAACTGATGCGCAACAGCCGCTGTTCATTGAAGCGGACGCGGTCGAGCTTGATGAGCCGCACGCCTCGAGTCGTTATTTGGGTAACGTCGAAATTCAACAGGGCAGTTTGCGCATTTTTGCCGCCGAGGTCGTGGTGCGTCACCGCGCTAATCGCCAGCCGCAGCACATCGTGGCGACGGGTCAGCCGGCGCGGTATCGCCAGCGGATGGATGGCGAGACCAACGAGGTGCATGGTCAAGCGCTGCGGATGGAATACGATGCGGATCGGGATGAATTGACTTTGATTGATAAAGCGGTGCTGACGCAGGGGCAGGATCGGTTTAGCAGCGACCGCATTATTTATAACCGCGTCACCAAGCAGGTGCGGGCGGGCGGCAGTGCGCAAGGGCGGGCGCGGGTCAAAATTAGTATTCACCCGGCGGCGGAGAAATCGCCAGCGGCAGCTCAACCAGCGCCCAAGTCGCGCACCAGTGCCAAATGACTATCGCATGACTACCGCCGCGCCGCTGACACTCACCGCCACCGGTTTGGTCAAAAGCTACCGCCGTCGCCGCGTGGTGGACGATGTCAGCTTGACGGTTGCCGCTGGTGAAATCGTCGGGTTACTCGGCCCCAACGGTGCGGGTAAAACGACCAGTTTTTATTTAATTGTCGGGTTAATTGCCGCCGACGCTGGGCGCATTTTGCTGGGCGATGAAGACTTGAGTGTGCAGCCGATGCACGCCCGCGCTCGACGTGGATTAAGTTACTTGGCACAGGAAGCGTCGGTGTTTCGCAAATTGACGGCGCAACAAAATGTGTTGGCGGTATTGGAAATGCGGCGCGATCTGACCCGGGTGCAGCAACGCGAGCGGTGCGCGGCGTTACTCGACGAGTTGGGCATCAGTCATGTCGCCCAGGCGCTGGCGCTGAGTTTGTCGGGTGGCGAACGGCGGCGGCTGGAAATTGCCCGAGCGCTGGCGGTGGAACCCAAGGCGATGTTACTGGACGAACCCTTTGCCGGCGTTGACCCGATTGCGGTTGGCGACATCAAGACCATCATTCGCCACTTGCGCGATCGGGCAATTGGTGTGCTAATTACCGATCACAACGTGCGCGAAACGCTCGACATCTGCGACCGGGCGTATATTCTCAACGGCGGGCGGGTGATTGCCGAAGGGACTCCCGCGCAGTTACTCGCCAACGCGCAAGTGCGTGCCGTGTATTTGGGTGAGCATTTCCGCCTGTGATGCCGCTAGGTCACGCCTCAACTAACCAGCCACTGCGTTATCGGCTAAAATCCCCACCAATGTCTGTTTTCCTGAGTTGTCCGGTGCGATGAAGCAAACTCTGCAATTACGTCTTGGTCAACAGTTGACAATGACGCCGCAGCTACAGCAGGCGATCAAGCTGCTACAGTTGTCCACGTTAGAACTGCAATATGAAATCCAAGAGGCGCTGGAATCCAATTTAATGCTGGAGGTGGCCGAGGATGATGCCGCCGAGACTGATTACCCAGCCGCCGCCGACAGCACCGAGCCGCGTCACGACACATTAGATGCCTTCACCAGTTCGTCGTCATCTGAAGTGACGGCGGAGGACAACTGGAACGGTGATGATGCGCGAGTGGACAACGAGCTGCATCCGGAGCTGGAACGCATCCCGGATAATCTACCGCTCGACAGCGACTGGAGTGATACGTTTGACAGTTACCTGCCGGCCTCGTCACATTCAGGCAGCGGGGCGGATGATGACTACGATCCATTTGCGCAACACGCCCGCCCGCAAACGCTGCACGATCATCTGGATTGGCAACTCAACCTCGCCCGCATTAACCCGCATGATCGGGCGATTGCCGAGGCGCTGGTGGACGCGATTGATGCTAACGGCTATTTGCGGCTGGATTTGGCCGACGTGGCCGGCATCATTGACGACGCGGCGTTGGAATTGGCCGACATCGAGGCGGTGTTGCAACTGGTGCAATCATTTGACCCCGCCGGTGTGGGGGCGCGGGATTTGCGCGAATGTTTAACATTGCAATTGCGCTACCACGCTGCGGCCGATTCGTCAGCGGGTGAGACGGCGCGGCAGATTTGCGCGGAACACTTTGATGCGCTGGCGCGGAATGATTTGGATGAACTGCGGCGGCTGTTGCGAATTACGGATGAAGAACTGGCGGCGGCGCTGACGTTAATTCGTTCACTCAACCCGCGCCCCGGGTCACTGATTAGCGACGTGCGCGCCGAATATGTCATTCCCGACGTGTTGGTGCGCAAACAGGCGGGGCGGTGGAAAGTGGAATTGAATCCCGAAACCGCGCCGCGGCTGCGGGTCAATGCCGATTATGCCAAATTGATTCGGCGGTCTGATCAAGCCGCAGACAACACTTGCTTAAAAGCGCATTTGCAGGAGGCGCGCTGGTTTATTAAAAGTTTGACCAGCCGCAATGATACGGTGCTGCGCGTGGCGATTAAAATTGTTGAATTACAACAGGCGTTTTTTGAATTGGGTGAAGAGGCGATGCGGCCGCTGGTGCTGCGCGACGTGGCCGAGGCATTGGAATTGCATGAATCGACCGTATCGCGGGTGACGACGCAAAAATACATGCACACGCCGCGTGGCATGTTCGAGTTTAAGTATTTCTTTTCCAGTTATGTCAGCACCACCTCGGGCGGCGAATGCTCATCCACCGCCATTCGGGCGTTGATTCGCAAATTAGTCGCCACCGAAGTCGCCAATAAACCGCTGAGTGATAGCAAAATTGTCAATCTATTGTCACATCAGGGGATTCAGGTCGCCCGCCGTACGGTGGCCAAATACCGCGAGGCGATGGGCATTCCACCGTCAAATGAACGCAAACGTCTCCTTTAATGTTTAATGTTTTCTATTCACGCGACCACACAGGTTGTTTAATCAACTGAGGAGTAATAAACACCATGCAGATTAATTTAACGGGGCATCATGTTGACATTACCGAGCCATTGCGTGGCTATGTTGACACGAAATTCGCACGGCTGGAGCGGCATCTTGACCATGTGATTAATGCCCACGTCATTCTCAGCGTTGAAAAGTTGCGGCAAAAGGCCGAGGCGACGCTGTTGATCAATGGCACGAGTGTGTTTGCGGATGCGGTGCATGAAGACATGTATGCCGCCATTGACGGCTTGGTGGATAAACTCGACCGCCAAGTCATTAAATACAAAGAGAAACGTCAAAGTTATCGCGGCGGTAAGGGCGTGACGGAAAGCGATTCAGATGATGAATCCTTAGCCAATTGAATTGTTCCATTTTCAATCCCCGCTGGTGAATCGCCATCCTTTTACCAGTATTAAAAGCCCCGGCGCCGCCCGACTCATCACGGCGCCGGCGTCCTGTACCATTCACTCCATCGCCCCGCACAATGGCAAGTTATTCCACATCATTAAGGTTTAAAACTCCACCATGATTACGGCGCAGCGCATTCGTGTCGCAGCAGCAATCACGAGCAAAAAACGTTTGCTGGAGGTGCTGGCGGAGCTGCTCACCAGTGCGCATCCACAGCTGTGTGACGCGGGCATTTTTGAGCGGTTAATTGAACGCGAACGCCTCGGCAGTACCGGCATCGGTCACGGCGTCGCGCTGCCCCACGCCCGCGTGGCCGAATTGACCCACGAAATCGGCGCTTTTGTGCAATTGCGCGAGCCGATCCCGTTTAACGCCATCGATGGGCAGCCGGTAGATTTAGCCTTCGCGTTACTCGCCCCCGATGACGACAGTGATCAGCACGTGCGCCAATTGGCCGGGCTGGCGATGTTATTTAGCGATGCCGAACGGCGAACGTTGTTGCGGCGCACCACGAATCCCGACACCCTGCTGACGCTGCTGACCTGCGAGCCGCCGCTGTGACTGCGCTCAACTCGTTACAAACGCTAGTTGAGCAGATCGGCCCGCAGCTACAACTGCGCTGGCTGACCGCAATTCCCAAACAAGCGGTGGCGTTGCGCATCAACAGCAGCGACGACGGGCCGCGCCACAGTCTAGTCGGCTCACTCAACTGCATTCACCCCAACCGCATTCAAGTACTGGGGCAGGCAGAAATGGCGCACCTGCGCGACCTCAGTCAACTCGCCTGCGCCGACATCATCGCCCGCCTGTTTGACGCCCGCCCGGCGGCGGTGATTTTTGCCGAACATCTCACACCAGATCAGTGTTTTTACGACTGGTCAGCCAAGTACGACATCCCGCTGCTGTCATCACCGCTGAAAGACTACGATCTCGTTGATCGGCTGCAATATTTTCTCACCCACGCCTTCGCCGAACGCCTCACCATTCACGGCGTGTTTTTGGAAGTCCTCGGCGTGGGCGTGTTGCTAGTCGGCGATTCCGGCATCGGCAAAAGCGAGCTGGCGCTGGAATTAATCGCCCGCGGCCACCGGTTAATTGCCGACGACGCCCCCGAATTCGCCCGCATCGCCCCAGAAATGTTAGAAGGGCGCTGCCCACCGGTATTGCGCGATTTTCTCGAAGTACGCGGCTTGGGCGTATTAAACATTCGCGCCATGTTCGGTGAAGGCGCGGTGCGCGATAATGACGTATTAAACTTAGTCGTGAATATGCGCACCTTTACCAGCGATGAATTAGTCAATATGGATCGCCTGCGCGGCAGTTTATCAGCACGCTCAATTCTGGGCGTGGCCATTCCCGAAATTACTATTCCCGTCGCCCCCGGCCGCAATTTAGCCGTCTTATTAGAAACCGCCGTGCGCAGTCAAATTTTGCGCATTCGTGGCTATGACGCCGGTATTGATTTTATTGAACGCCAAGCCCGCGCCGTAGCCGCGGCCAGCGTACCTGCATTTGGTCAAGGTGAATTAGTCAATCCCCCCAGTCCATTCGACACCATCCTCGCCTCATTATCGCCACTCAAAGCGTAACTGCAATTATGGAATTAATTATCGTCAGCGGATTATCCGGCGCTGGCAAAACGGTTGCATTGCACACGCTGGAAGATATTGGCTACACCTGTATTGACAACTTACCCCTGTTTTTACTCAGTCAATTAGCCCTCGGCTTACAACAACAATTCAGCACAGCGCCAACTGAATCACCTGGTACCGCCATTGGAATTGATGCGCGTAGTCAACCTGAACATTTACACCAATTACCCGCCGCATTACACGCGCTCTCCGCCCATCATATTAGCCCGCATATTCTATTTCTTGACGCACACACCGAAACACTCATTCGCCGCTTTAGTGAAACACGGCGCAAACATCCGCTCACGCGCAATGAACGTTCGTTAGCTGAAGCGATTGAATATGAGCGCGAGTTATTAGACCCACTGCGCCAAATCGCCCACACTCAAATTGATACCACGCACACCAATTTACACGAACTGCGCGATTTAATTCGCAGTTGTTTGGGTAATTGCGCGCATCTTAACACCTCCATTTTATTACAATCATTTGGTTTTAAACACGGCGTCCCCGAATCATTCGATTTTGTATTTGACGTGCGCTGTTTACCCAATCCACATTGGCAAGCGGAATTGCGCACCCTCACTGGATTAGACGCGCCGGTGATTTATTTTTTAGAACAGAGCGCCCAAGTCATTCAAATGCGCGATGATATTATGCAATTCTTCACTCGTTGGCTGCCGGCATTTGAACAAGACGGGCGCAGTTATTTAACCATTGCCATTGGTTGCACCGGTGGTCAACACCGCTCGGTGTATATGGTCGAAGCCTTGCGTCATCAATTCACCGCACAAGGGCATCGAGTGATCGTGCGTCATCGTGAGTTGAGTTAATCCTATGCAATTTTATTTAAACAGTCATTAACATGACGCTGTACCAGCGATTATCCAGTTATTACTTTTTTTATTTCGCGGCATTGGGCGCGTTAATTCCATTTTGGGGACTGTATTTACAGGAACGCGGCATTTCCGCGGCCGCCATTGGCGGTTTAATGGCCATTTTAACTGCCACCAAAATCATTGCACCATTACTCTGGGGCTGGATTACCGACCATTACGGCCGGCGCATGTTTTGGGTACAAATTGCTGCCTTATTTGCCGCCCTCACCTTTAGCATTATCTATTGGGTTGCCACGCCATTTGCAATTGCAATGACCATGTTCACCTTTGGATTATTTTGGAATGCGTCATTACCGCAATTCGACGCCGTCGCCCTCAATCATTTAGGCAAAAACAGCAATCGTTACGCCCAATTGCGCGTATGGGGTTCAATTGGTTTCATTACATTTGTCATTGCACTGGGACCGAGCATCTCCATTTGGAGCATTGACATCATTCCTGCGGTTGTTTTGCTATTATTTATTGGCGTCTGGATCAGCACCTTATTAGTTCCCGATTGCGCGGCCGCCGCCCTGCATTTGCCCACGCCATCGCTACGGCAATTACTCGCCCGCCGTGAGATTCGCTGGTTTTTACTCACCTGCGCACTGATGCAATTCAGTCACGGCAGCTATTACACCTTTTATTCGATTGCATTGACGGACGCCGGTTATGACACCAGCACAATTGGTGTATTATGGGCATTAGGCGTGATGGTCGAAGTGGTCGTATTCATGCGGATGCACTGGTTATTAGAACGTTTCGGCGCCTGGCCGATCATGCTCACCAGTTTATTATTAGCAACGGTGCGCTGGAGCGCGATTGCTTTAATGATTGATTCGCCGATCATTCAAATCATCGTGCAAACCTTTCATGCCGCCACCTTTGGCGCTTTTCATGCGGCGGCAATTGATTTAGTCCATCATTATTTCCCCGGCCGTACACAAGGCCGTGGGCAAGCACTATACAACAGTATTGGCTTTGGCATTGGCGGCGCGGCGGGCAGTTTAATTGCCGGATTGATTTGGACAGTTTGGGGCGCGCCGGCCACATTTTTAATTGCCGCACTGGCCGCGTTATTCGGCACTGTATCGGGTTATCGGTGCAGTCAATTCGCCCAACCGCGTGGATAATTGCCGTGTACAATTAAAAGCAGCGCGGCACAGAGAATGATATTATTTCCACTCATAATATTTGACACCATGATTTTGTTAACTACTCACCAAACTGTGACCCACATCGTGAATTCCACTCTGACAATGGGTGTATTTAATGCGTGTAGTTGTGATCGCCATGATTAAACTAGATAAGCCAACTGGCGGCACCTGCGCGTTTTATTTACCACGCAGGACGTGGTGTGCAATGTCCTTGTATTGTATTTAATTGAAATAAACATGAACGGCGATACCTTTTTTCATGCGTTGGGGTTGCAAATGCACCAACCGGCCGGGAATTTACGCCGTTTAATTGATGAGAATCCCTGGGAAGCTGAACAGATTATTCGCTGTTATCAACGCCCATTGCGCTTTGTGCAATACTACGGTGATGTGGCACGTTTGCATGTTGGTTTTTCCGGTGTCTTATTAGAACAATTACGCTCACCGGACATTATTGATCGCTACCGCCATTTAGTTGATTTGCCACAGTTATTAGCCGATTACCGCGATAATCCCAATATTGAATTATTAGGCACGGGCTATTTTCATCCGATTTTTCCCGCCATTCCACCCGCCGATTGGAATGAACAATTAACCGCCGGACGCGACATGATGACCGCCACTTTTGGTCGCCAGCCGCGGGGTTTCTTTCCACCTGAAATGGCATTTTCAATGGACATGATTCCCGCGCTGGTACAGGCCGGTTATGATTATGTCGTGGTGGATGACACCTATGTTCATCCGCAAGATGGCGTAATTGATCCATTCCGCCCGTATCGCGCTTGTCACGACGGTTATTGCGTCAGCATCGTGCCGTGTGATCGGGCGTTGTCGGATGCCCAACAGAGCGGGCTAGACCCGACGTGGTTGGAACACGAAGTGCGTGAGCGCGTGGCAGCCTCCCCGCGGCCGCACGAACCGCGCCTGATTAGCACCTGGTGCGCGGGCGAAAATGGCGGCTGGTTTCGGCAACTGCATGAACACGCGGGATTTTTTGGCTTCTACTTTGCACCGTACATGGAACGGGTGCGCAGTAGTCATTACCCGCTGCGGCCGGTGTTGCTGAGTGAATATCTTGGCTGGCAGCGCCCGAGTTGCTCGGCGCGGGTGCGGGCGAGTGCGTGGGATTTGAGCCATCAAGCGCGGTTTGAGTTTAGTAACTGGGATGTCACGCCGCATCAACAACAAATTGCGGTCATTATTAACGGATTAAGTCAACGCTATTGGGGGTTAATTGGACGCGGCGCCGCGCAATTGCCCGATTTGACCTCTGAGTTAATGACAGCGCGGCGGTTGGTATTAGAAACGCAGACCAGTTGTTATTTATGCTGGGATAATGCGTGGCTGTCACATTTAGAACAGTTAATTCAACAGGCGGCGGCATTACTTGACCAATTAGAACAGCGGTTATCTGTTTAATGGTTTTAATCGCCCGATCATTTGGTCATTCGGCCATCAATCCATTAACGCCACTGCTTTGACTTGCGCAAATACCGCCTGCCCACTGCGCACGTTTAATCGCTCGCACGAATAGCGGGTAATCCGCGCCAGCAAGCGCTGCTGTTCACTCGCACTGATTTCCAATTGAATTAAAACATGCGCGGGTTCGACTTCGCGCAATTCAATCACCCGCGCCGGCAGGATATTCACAATGCTCGACGTACCAGGTTCATCTAATGCCAGGCTCACATCGCGGGCGTGAACGCGCACCCGCACCGCCTCACCAATTGATTGCGTTAATTGCGTCACCATTAACCGCCCGCCGCCATTCAATCCAATGCGGGTTAAACCGTATTGCGCATCGTGATTAAGAATAGTACCGGTCAGAATGGCGCTGGCGTCTTGATCTTGTGCAAAAGTTAAATCCAACCGACTAAATAATTCTATGACCGAACCGACGGCGCGCACCTGCCCCCGTTCTAATAACACCACCGTATCGGCTAATCGTGCCACCTCATCTGGTGAATGACTGACATATAAAACGGGAATATCTAGCGCCGTGTGCAGGCGTTCTAAATACGGCAGAATCTCTTGTTTGCGCTGTAAATCTAATGCGGCGAGCGGCTCATCCATTAATAAAACGGCGGGATGTAAAGCTAATGCCCGCGCAATGGCCACGCGCTGGCGTTCACCACCAGATAATTGATGCGGGCGGCGGTCGAGTAATTGCGCAATACCGAGTAATTCCACCGTGTCATTTAATGCGGATTGATTCATTACTCGCCCGGCGCGTTTCATTCCATAGCGCACATTCTCCCGCGCCGTTAAATGGGGAAATAAACTTGCCTCTTGAAACACATAACCGAGCGGGCGGCGGTGCGTGGGCATGAATAATTGATCGTCTTGCCACACTTGACCATTGACCGCGAGATAACCATTGGTGACGCGCTGTAATCCGGCAATTAACCGCAAAAGAGTTGTTTTACCCGAACCCGAATGACCGAATAATGCCGTGACGCCGCGGCCGGGTAATTCGAGATCAACGTTTAATGCAAACTCGGGGTATTGAAGCGCAAAACGGGCGTGAATAGCATTGCTCATATCGCGGCTACTTTTTTATTATTCGGGCGCCAGGCGTATAAGACCAGCAATACCATAAATGAAAATAACAACATGACAGCAGATAACCGGTGCGCGTCGGCGTATTCCATTGCTTCAACATGATCGTAGATTTGCACCGATACGACGCGGGTTTCTTCGGGTAAATTGCCGCCAATCATTAATACCACGCCGAATTCACCGACGGTATGCGCGAAGGTCAGAATCATTGCGGTTAGAAAACCTGGCAATGCTAATGGCACGACGACGGTGAAAAACGCATCTAATGGTGAAGCGCGTAATGTCGCGGCGACTTCAAGCGGGCGTTCGCCAATGGTTTCAAAAGCGGTTTGTAATGGTTGTACCATAAAGGGGAGCGAATAAAACACCGAGGCAATCACTAATCCCCAAAAGGTGAAGGGCAATAAACCGATGTTGAGCATTTGTGTGAATTGACCAATGAATCCGTGCGGACCCATTGCTAATAATAAATAAAACCCTAATACGGATGGCGGCAACACTAATGGTAATGCGACTACTGCGCCAATTGGCCCTTTTAACCAATGATGAGTACGCGCTAACCACCACGCAATTGGGGTGCCGATGATTAATAAAATCAGGGTGACAATGCCGGCCAACCGTAGGGTTAAACCAATCGCTTGCAGATCATCTGCGGTTAATAACATGGGGATTGACTCCAGCAGTATCGGGCAATGGTTTTATTCAGGGCGCGTTCCCGCGCTGGAGCGTGGGAACGATCAATTCGCGTCAGTTGGGCGGTGCGGCCACAATTGTCCACAATCCAATTCAATCGTGCAGTGCGGTAATTCAATTGGGCAGGTTTCGCGGTGAAAATCACCCACTTTGCGATAATCCCCGTCAATTAACCGATACACTTTCATTTTCGCAAGTTGCGGATAGAGTAATAAATAATAACTCACACCTTCATCGCGGTATAATTGAAATTTAGTCTGTTCATCGCGGCGCACCGTACTCGGTGACACGACTTCGGCAATTAACGTTGGAGCGCGCACAATGCGGTCGCCTTCGGGATTAAAACAAATAATAATCACATCCGGGCGGATGACGGTATCAGCGGCAAACTCTACGTCAATTTCATACAGCACCGTGCATTGAGAACAATTCGCTAAAGCGCGATCAAATTGTGCAAATAAGCGGCCGCTGGTGTGCTGATGTGCAATGCCGGGCGATGGTGCCATTGCCACCGGCATCCCGCGAATCAATTCCCAATCACCTTCCCATTGACGGTAAACATCAACGGAGTAATGTTCAATCAAGGCAGTATTTGACATTGGTCATTGCTCCATGAAATAACACAATAGCGCGTTCCCACGCTGGAGCGAGGGAACGATCAAAGGTATTATCTTTAACTCACTATAAAATCAACCGTCTGCATTCCGCCTTGAGTCGCAATTAGCACTTCATCAAGAGAGCCACGCGGTTCTTGCTGGTCATCCCAATGGTGATAAGCAATACCTGATGCCCAAGCCTTCACGTCGGGCAATTCTTGTATAAGCCCAGCCCATGCTGTACGCCAAATGTTGGGAGAGTCAGTGCTATGTGGATGCTGTAAAACGATTGTTGGTTGGAATTGCTTTGCGAGCGTTATCGTTTCTTCGCAGCGTTGCCACCTACGCCCCTTTGTTTTCTGATTTGCGCGACCTCGTGGGCTAAACATATTGAGATCATGGCAACCAAGAACAAATACTTGTTCACCAGCGATCTTAAGCAAGTGAGTTTTAAGATCGACCACCTGAATGAGATGGCGCTCCTGAGCGCCCGTTGGATACGACTTGCCTGTCCAGAAGACGTATCCACTGGCAAGTTCACATACCGCTACGAGTTCTGCGTGTCTCTCACTCTCATCATTAGCGATAAGATCAATTCCAATAGTCAAAACATCTATTTTTCCTTTAGCTGCTTTGCGCACTTCTTCTGTTAGCGTTTTAGCAAGTGCTTTTTGGGCATGTGTTTTCAAAGTTTCCAGATCATTTTCATTTGAATTCCAGCCCATGCCATGTAGAAGGAAATAAAATTTTGACGAAACCACCTTGCGTAATAAGAAATTTGAGATGCAAACCTTGCTGCCAGTGATTTTTAAGCAAATCAAGTAGTATCGCTTGTGCAGCGGACGTATTATTAGGCTGCCAGTCAACTACAATTCGGCCTATCAATGAATTCTGGTATTCTGTGGAATGTGCATCAACCTTATCATTAGCATACCTGATATTGACAATAGAGAATCCTAAATTTTGCAATAGTGAATTTGTTTCTACTCCACCACTGAATTGGCTAGAATCAAGTTCTGTTCCAGTAGCATCGTGTACAGCTAATGAAACTACATATTTAGGAGGATAGCGGTGACCGCTATACACTAGGCAGTACCGAGTTGAGTGTCGGTTATTAGGCACACCTTCTTGATCTATCTTTTTAAGTGCGGCGAGAACATTAGCTTTTGAAATTTCAGGGATTGGCATTTTTTGATCCTAAATTGCGTTGTTACCTATCAACGCTTCAAAACATATCATAAAATGCTTTATTTGACATTAGTCATTGCTCCATGAAATAACACAACGCTGGACGGAGTGTCATTCAATTGATTAAAACTGATACCCATATTCCCGAATAATGGCACGCGCTGATTCACTTTGCAAATATTCCATTAACGCCATTGCCGCCGCATTATCTTTGCCGTGTTTGAGAATCACCGCATCTTGCCGAATAGGATTATGCAATTCGGCAGGTACAATCCACGCGGAACCATTAGCAACCTTACCCTCTTTGAATACCTGCGACAATGCAATAAACCCCAATTCAGCATTACCACTGCTAATGAATTGATAGGCTTGCGTGATGCTTTCGCCCTGCACCAATTTGGGCGCTAATAATTGCTCCACTTGCAATTGCTTCATAACTTGCAATGCCGCCGCGCCATAGGGTGCGGTTTTCGGATTGGCAATGGCCAATTTATTAAACTGATTACGGTTTAATACCTCAGCGCCATCGGTAATGAACGTCGCATCTGCACTCCACAAAACCAACGTGCCAATCGCATAAGTAAAGCGCGAGCCGGCTTGCGTTAATTCTTCAGCCTCGAGTTTCGCGGGGGTTTCATTATCTGCCGCTAATAAAATGTCAAACGGCGCACCGTTTTTAATTTGCGCATAAAACTTACCCGTCGCACCAAATGCAGTTTTCACCGTATGACCGGTGGCGCGAGTGAAGTTTTCAATAATACGATTCATCGGGGCGGTGAAATTGGCCGCGACCGCAACTTGAATGGTTTCAGCCTGCGCGGCAGTGGAAAATACAAATAACACGGCAAACAAAAAACGCATGGTTGAACTCCGTTATGTTAAAAAAGATAGAGCGCCTGTCAAAACAAAACCCACTCATGCGGGCAATGAAAAACGAATTATCATGCGCAATGAAAACGTACCTGCACATCACGCGGTGGTGCAATATGCGGCGCACTGGTCACTAATAACCGAGCGCCCGCCCGAGCGTAATCAGCGGCATTATCGGCATGAATACCACCGGCGGCTGCAATCAATGGCGACGTATTCAATTGTGCCGTTAAATCAACAACTTCCGCGACCGCCGCCGGCGTGAATTTCTCCAATTGCAACACGTCCGCATTTGCCCATTGCAGCGCCTCGGCGGGCGTATTGACCTCGACCACAATGCGCTTTTCGGGGCACTGCCGCCGCAACCGCGCCAGCGTGGTATTTGGCGACTCATCGCCCAAAAATTGGCGATGTTCGGCGAAAATCAGCACCGTTTCTGACAAGCCGCAGCGGTGCATCACCGCGCCACCAGCGCGACACGCCTTAACCGCCAACTGCCGCACACCCGGCACATTTTTGCGCGTTACGGCGACGATGGCGTCAGGATGCCCGCAAATCGCCGCCGTTTGGATCGCCGCCGCCCGCGTCGCCACGCCCGCGCACCATTCCAGCAACGTCTGTGCTGTTTTCCACACATGATGCACCGCCGCCACAGTGCCGTCAGCCGTGAGTAACAGCGTCCCCGGCGGCGCGACCTGACCCGATGGCGTGTGCAATGTTGCGGTCGCGCCACACAATTCACACAACCGCCGCGCCTCCTCCGTACCGCACACCGTCATCGCATCCCGCGCTGTGAATTGAATACGCGCCGCCCGTTCACTAATAGCGAGCGCCTCAGTGGTTAAATCACCATAGGGCACATCTTCTATTAACAAATGCTGTAATGCGGCATCATCTAATACGCAATGCGTCACTGCTAACATGGCAATGGTTAATCCTGTACCGCTAAAATAACATGTGGCGCTTTAATTAACGCACACGCTCGCTTGCCGACCGTCAAAGCTAATTCAACTGCGCTGTCATTAGTAATAATCGCAGTTAAACGAGCACCGCCATCGAGTGCTAAAACTACTTCTGAGTTAATTGCCCCGGTGTTAATGCGTTCAACCGTCCCGCATAACCGATTACGCGCTGAAGTTTTCAATCCACCGTCGGCTGTCGTTAAAATGACAAATGACGCTTTAATTAACGCAAACGCTTCACTACCAATGGTCAAACCTAATGATTCAACGCTCTCTTGCGTAATGATCGCCACTAATGGCGTACCATTCAAATCAAGCGTGACTTCGGCATTGACGGGGCCGGTTTTAATTGCCGTGACCACGCCGCGTAAATAATTGCGCGCACTGACTTTCATGTGCATCACTCCTAATAATTGATTAAATTGCGCGACATCGTGCAATTGTTGACTAAGTTGTATTAAAAAACGCCGATGCACCGCTTCGGCTGCTTCATAAATGGTAATCAATTGTTGCCCAGCGGGTGTTAATGTCGTGCCGCCGCCGTGCCGTCCACCCGCCTGCCGCTGTACTAATGGTTCGGCGGCTAAATTATTCATTGCATCCACCGCATCCCATGCCTGTTTATACGACATGTTCATTGCTTTTGCCGCTTGTGAGATTGAACCCGTCTCACCAATGCGCCGTAATAATTCAATTCGGCCATGACCAGCAAAACGCTGTTGTTTCAAATCAAACCGCAGCGCTGCACCGGCGGCTAGATCATTTGCAAGTGAATAGGGCATGGGGGTTTGCTACCAAATGTGACGGCGTTATACTAACGTAAATATAGCGAACATGCAAGCCATTCATTCATCCATAGCGGAGCTTAATTGTTAATAATGATGCAGTTCGGGAAATAATTGCAGTTGTTGACGCAATCTTAATAAACACTGCTCCATTGCAGGTGTGCGCTGTTTAATGATTTGAATGCGCGTCGCATCAAATTGCCATTGCCACCCGTTCGGCAACAGATTTAATTCAGTCAATACCCGTCGCGTCTCAACCATTGGCGCCGCGGTTAATTCGTTGTATTCCACGATTACCGGCTCAATGCCATAAACTGCAAACCAACGCCAAAATTGACGGTGTGCTTCGGTAATCTCATTTAATGGAGCAATTAAATCGGCCGCCGTGAGCGTGGCAAGATGTTGATTTAATAATACCGTTGGATAAGCACCTTTCCAACACTGCATTTGCCGCGCCACGCACAGTGATAATGACTGTGCTAATAAATCCGCTCGCATCATCCACATAAATCGCACATCTGGCCATAAATACGGTAACACTCCAATGTGCGTTAAAAAATATAATTGATCCCAACTTAACTTAATCGCCAGCGCCGGCGTTTCAGGTTCAGTATGATGCAGTTTAACAAAATAGTCCCCCAATTGAGTCAAGTGTAAATCGTCACAAGTATTAATTACCTGAGACAAATTAAGCGCCTCTTCAGCACAGGTGACTAATCCCGTTGCCGCTAATGATTCAGCTAATAAATTTGACCCGCTGCGATTCGTAAACGCAATTACCACTAGCGGTCTATTTAGAATAGCACCTGAATTAACCAGTGCTGTGATTTCGGCGGCAAGGTCTGATGGTGATTGATGAAAATAGCGCAAAATTTCTTGTTCGTAAATACCGGCATCATAGGGTAATAACAGCGCCTGCGGTGGCGCTGAAGTATTATGACTGCATTCTGACTCATGACCGGTGGGTAATTCAACTGGGAATAAAAGAGGATCGCCCAGTAAGTCAACTGGTACAATTGAAGACGGTGCGTTGTTTTGCGTATCGGTTGCGGTTGTGGTTTCAATTCGTCCTAATAACCATGGTGTATCAGCAAGATAGACTTCAATTAAAGTACCGCTCGGCCAATCGGGTATTAAGATGCCAAAACCATATTGACCATCGCCATGCCCGGCAGCTTTGACATCCTCGCGTAATTGGTCGGCAATAAGCGTTTTCCACATTTGACCATTAACATTCACCGTCACGCGGAGGCGTAATTTAGGCGTCTGTGGCGAATATAACCAGCCATGCAAATAATAATGATTTAAGCCATCTAAATGACCAGTCAACCAGTGTTTAGATACGCCAAACGGGGTTAAACGGCGAATGGTTGCTAATAATGTTTGTTCATCCGTTGTGCGCTGCCAACATTGCACAATTTTATGATTTGGTAAAGTGGTGTTTGGTATTATGAAAGGTAATTCAATTTGCCAAGTTTGGGATAACCAACGTTGGTATTGTTGTAATTGATCGGGAATAACCTGTTGACGCGGCCCGTATTGATCGCGCAAACAGATTTCGCATAATGCTTGCGGATAACGCTGTTGTATAATTCCATCGCGTATTGCCTGCCAGGGCGCACCATTCCAAATCGCAACCGCGCTATTGGTATTTAATTGTCCCAGCGTCGGCGCGGTTTGATCTTGTGCAAAACAACAGGGTTTAATATCACCGCTGCGCCGAATATACATGGTTTTGAATGGTTCAAAACAATAAAACGGCGCAGTTTGATCGCTGCTGTTGATTAACGGTTCAAAGCGCAATACGGCTGCCAGTTCAGTCGGTGACAGCGTCATGCAATTCACCGTTGGCGGTGTTTGATAACCAATAGGCGGGCGGGTTGGTTCAATCTGTTGGGCGTGATTGGCTAATTGATTTAATGGCAAAGTGGCGGTCACATCACCGCGTTTTTGTTGCCAACTCGTCTCATCGTTAACAGCAGTGCGTAAATACTGTTCACACGATAAAATGATGCCATGTTGTTTAGCATGTTCCTGTGCAGATTGAATAAATTGCCCATCAATCCAGTGGCGAAATATTGAACAATGCCCGCGTAATTCTTTTGTCGTTTCAAAGGTTTGTAAAGTTTTTAAATGAATGATTTCAGCGCCGCAACTGGCCATTAAATCAACAAAGTCCGGCAGGTTTTGGACATGATGTTCAAATGCCAGTGAGTTAATTTCTATTCTGGGATAGGCGCTATTATGAGCGCGTTTTACATCAGTTAATTGACGTAATCCATTTAACACCTGGTCAAAATCACTCTCCAAATAAATGCTTTCATAATCCGCTTTATTTGCACCAGAAAAACTCACCGTGATGGCAAAGACATGACACTGAACTAATTGTTCACAGAGCGCAGTATTTAAGTGCATTCCATTCGTGAAAAAATCAATTAACACACGATAGTGGCTTAGTTGTTCTAAAATCTCATTAAAATGCGGGTGTAATGTTGGTTCACCGTAACTAAAACAATGCACAATTAAAGCGCGTTGCAAAATGGCGTCTAATTGATTTTTTAACGTGGCAAAATCCAGAAACCCGCGTTCTTGTTCTTTAATGGAAAAAAACCGACTGGGACTTAAACCAGAAAAGGTTGGACACATGGCACAGCGCAAATCACACACATTACTGACTTCTAAAAACAATTCCAATGGCCATTGTGGACGGCAATCACCATTCGCGGCACCAATGTATTGTTGAATAGATTCAATGCGATTTCCCCACCACATTGGCAGGATGACAGATGATTCAGACATAATAGATAATTAATTAAACAGCGTATTGTGTGCTATGTTAACGATGACCAATTTACAAATCGCTACAGCGGTGAATACCAATGAATCAATCCGACTTATTATTATTCAGTCTCCCCACAACTATTACCCTGACTGATTTAAGTGAACGCACTATTTGGCGGCGTTTTGGCAAGCAAGTGATTAAACAACCGCCAACCAGCAATCGAGCATTATTTCCATTTAGTGTAATTGAACCGTATTTATGTGTACCACTCACGAAGACCGATTTACCATTATTGGCACAAGCAGATAGTGGTAATGCAGCAGCGCAGGTGGCAGTGGCGCTGCTATTTTTAATCCATGATAAACCAAAACATGGTGCGTATTGGTTGGAATTGGCCGTTAAACGCGATCATGTTGATGCCATGAATCTTTTGGGTACTTGTATTATTGAAGGGCGGGGGCGGCCACAGGATGATAATCTTGGGATTATGTGGATTGCCAAAGCAGCCGCACTCGGTCATCCATTATCACAACGCCAAATGAACGAGTTACAGCGAGAGGGCAAGGTGTATTAACAGCGATTGAAACATGGGGCTATGTTTATTGCGCAATCCGTTGATTAAATGCAGTTGTAGCACGGCCGCGTAACTGATTTTGTTCATCACGAATAATGAAATAAGCCGCTATTTTTTGCGCTTCGGCAATGGCTAAACCGCGTTGCTCACCTAATACCATTAATGCCGTTGCCCACCCATCAACTGTCATGCCAACATCACCAATTACGGTCACTGAACCGAGCCGCCGATTCACTGGTTGACCGGTGACTGGATTGATTTCATGCGAATAATGTTGACCAGCTTGTTCAAAGAAATTGCGATAATCACCCGAGGTCGCTACTGCACAATTTGTCATAGGAATCATGCGGTGAACATCGCGTTGATTAGCAATAGGCGCTTCAATTGCAATGCGCCAGGGTTGCCCGTGCGCATTATGTCCGCGTACTCTTAATGCACCCGCCACCGCGATTAGATAATGCTGAATACCGTGTTGATTGAACCATTCAGCAAGCCGATCCGCACCGACCCCTTCACCTAATGCGGATAAATCAATAAAAACATCTGGACGCGCTTTGCGTACCATTGGTGGTGATTGCTGAAGCGTTAATTTTTTCCAACCAACTCGCGCTTTAGCGAATGCAATCTGCTCTGCATTGGGTATTTGTCGAGTCTGTTTATCGGGGCCAAATCCCCAGAGATTGACTAATGGACCAATGGTAATATCAAAGGCGCCGTCGGTGATTGCAGCTAATCGTTGTCCTTCGGCTAATATGGTATAAAGCTGGAGAGAAATAGGTAGCCAATCAGTGCTGGGATTGTGATTTAATCGAGATAATTCTGAATTGGGTTCATAGGTTGAAATTTCATTGATAACGGTTTGCAAAATTGTTGTAATGGCGGTTTGTATTACTGTTGCATCTAACGACTCTGGTGGATCAATAAGCGTGACGGCATAATAGGTGCCCATTGTTGGTCCGGTGAAATCTAATTGCGGAAGCGCGGGGGATTGACAACCGGTTAATTTTACACCCATGATGCCTAGACATAATGACATTAAAATCACAACGGTCTGGCGATTGGCGGTTATTAATTTGAATACTTGCATGAGAGGGAATGAATAAATACACGATTGATGCGACTAAATTGAAATTATCTTGTTGCCACAGATCAAACAAGCGCGTGTGCTTGTTGTTTTATTTTATTCACGATGGCATAGACACCAACATGCCGATTTGGGCTGAGATGTTCTTCTAAGTTTAATCCCGAAAACAGTGCATCTATGTCTAGTTGTTCAACCTCGGTTGGCGTTTTATTCTGGCATAATTCAATTAATAAGGCGACCGCGCCCTTAATAATTGCCGTATCACAGTCACCGTAAAGACGCAGCTGTCCTGGATGGAGTGGATCATATTCGGTATGAATATGCACAACACTCATACACTCTTTAACCTGGTTATGATCGGTTTTAAGCGCGGTTGGCATGGTTGGTAATTGCTCGCCCAATTCAACCAAATACCGATACCGGTCTTCCCAATCATCCAATAATGCAAAGTCATCAATTATTGCTGCGATTCGCGCATCAAGCATCACTAAATCTCCGTTGTTGTGGTGTTATGATTTGATTTATCATGCAATGATAGAGACTGTAGAATATATTCTGGCGCGTTCAGGCGATTATTCCACTGAAAATGATTCGCCACAGTCACACTGATGTTTAACATTTGGATTATAAAATTCAAGCCCTTGACTGAATAGATTTGTTTTATAAAAGTCTATTTCAGTGCCATCAACGAGTGGCAAACTATCGTTGTCCACGATAATAGTGATTCCTTGACTGTAAAAGACGCTATCATTTTCTTCAATAGAGTCGGCATAATTAACAACATAGGTATAGCCCGCGCATCCATGATTGCGTGTTCCAATACGGATCCCGATACTTTGACCATGTTCTAATAGTGTCGCTTGAATATGTTCCGCAGCGGCGGGGGTGACGATGATTGGCATGTTAACCTTTATTTCATGCGATGGTTGTACTATTAATTAATAGTATCCGATCATACAATTAAAAGCAACTTAATGCAGAGATGTACTCCCGTGCGTGTGGACGAAGACCGCCATCGCCAATAAGCTACGCAGCAATTTAGCCCGCTCCGACAGTTTAACAATTTCTAATAAAGATTGTTTGTCATCGGGATCAATTGGTAAATGCGCACATAATAAATTGACCAATATTGCGTCAGTCATGTGTGCGAGTTCTTCCCAGGGCAACTCAATTTGTTGACAGGCACAAAAACGCTGCAATTCGGTGATTAACTGTTCACGTTCTTTAATTGGAATGGTGTCATTGTGATAGCTATAATCGTCAGCAAACCGCGCCCAATTGATTTGAATACGCCGAAATCCTTGGTGTTCATTTAATTCAGTTGCCCGCTCAAAACGACAGACCCCGGTTAATACCAAAATAATATGTCCATCTTGCGTTTCACTATACGCGGTAATCCGTCCAGCACAACCTATGCGATGTAATAATGATGGAGATTCATCATTAACCTTATTCATCACCGGCTGTACTAATCCTAATAAATGTTGCGGTTCAGAAAGTGCTGCTTGCACCAAATTAAGATAACGCGGTTCAAATATGTTGAGTGGTAATTGTACGCCAGGCAACAGGATGCTGCCATTGAATGGAAAAATTGGCAACAAGGTTGGTAATTCGTTAAAATCGGGTAAAAATGGATGCAGCGTTTTCATAGTGTCACTCAATACTGTCTTAATAGTTGCGTGGCCGAGTGGTGCTGCGATAACAAAAAATGCGATGTTCACTTCGCGTGACAATCACTCATCGGAATTTGGCGCAGCGATTACGCACAAATGTTGTTGTATTAACCTGAATGAGCGCCCCACTGCGCATATTTTGGTGTACCCTAGTATCACATTGCACCAAATTGGTGTGCCTTTGTAATTTAATCACAAGCTGAGGCTTTGACTCCATGATGACACTTAAATCTACCGTATTAGCAACGGGGATTGGATTGTGGTTTACCACTATTCCTAGTGGCGCAGCAGAACCGATTCAACCGCTCACACCGCCATCAGATGTGAATAGCGCGCAAGTTGAATTGGGTAAAAAATTATATTTCGATCCGCGCTTGTCTAAATCGGGTTTTATTTCGTGTAATTCCTGTCATAATTTGAGTATGGGTGGCACCGATAATTTGCCAACCTCGGTCGGTCATCATTGGCAACAGGGACCGATCAATTCGCCAACTGTATTAAACTCGGGATTGAGTGTTGCGCAGTTTTGGGATGGACGGGCGGCTGATTTGAAAGAACAGGCCGCCGGACCAATTGCCAATCCGCGTGAAATGGCAATGGATCATACGGCGGCGGTGGCGACCTTAAATGGGATTCCTGGCTACGTTGCCGAATTCAAAACCGTGTTTAATCAAACGCCCATTACGCTCGATCAGGTGACGCAAGCCATTGCCGAGTTTGAGAAAACATTGGTCACGCCCAATTCGCGCTTCGATCAATGGTTGGCGGGTAATGAAACGGCGCTCACGGCTGAAGAACGCGCTGGTTATGACTTATTCAAATCAGTTGGGTGCGTTGCGTGTCATAATGGCCCAGCAGTCGGTGGCAGTTCATTCCAAAAGGTTGGCGTGATTGCACCGTATCAAACCACTAATCCGGCGGAAGGTCGCATTGCCGTGACGGGTAAGGATGCCGACCGTTTAGTATTCAAGGTGCCGACCTTGCGGAATATCGCTTTAACCTATCCGTATTTCCACGACGGCGCGGTGCAATCATTAAATGATGCCGTCAACATCATGGCGCATATTCAATTAAATCGCACCTTAACCGCCGATGAGAATGCAAAAGTTGTGGCATTTCTTAATACGTTAACGGGCGATCAACCCAATTTTGCTTTACCGCAATTGCCGCCGTCGGTGGCGAATACACCGAAACCTGAGCCATTTGCTGCGGTTGATACACCTGCTGCGGCGCATTAAATAAAACATCTGCTTTGATCGTTCCCATTGCGCCCGCGTGGGAACGCATTCGTTTCATATATGCTGCAATCCCGTTATCATCGCCGCCAAACCGGTTTTTCATTACTCGAAGTATTGATCGCCTTTGCCATTCTCGCGCTGTCATTAGGCGTGTTATTACAGATTTTTTCCCGCGCTATGAATAATACCGCCACCAGTGGTCAATACAGCCGTGCTGTGGCATTGGCGGAGGAAAAATTGAATAGCGTTGGGATTGATATTCCATTAGCTGAAGGGATTTATAGCGGTGAACCCGAGCAGGAATTGGATTGGATTGTGCATGTCGCACCCTATCCACTGGTTGATTGGCTGGCGGAGGCGCAGACGGTGCAGGTGTATGAAGTGACCGCCGTTACCTCGTGGCCGAATCCCGGTCAGCCGCGCCGCGTGACGTTGCGCACCCTGCGCTTGGGTGAGTCGCTGACCACGCCGCCATAAATTACCTGAATAATCAAAGACTTCTGTGCTGCTACTCGCCTCGCATTCCCGCCCAATTCGCACCAGTCAAATCGGCTTCACGTTGGTTGAATTACTGATCGCACTGGTGTTGATCGTCATCATCGTCGTACTGCTGTTTTCGGGACTGCGCCTGGGCAGCCGTGCGTGGGAGAGCGTCGAAACCATCTCCGATCAAGTTAGCGAACTGCGCTTTGCCCGCGAATTTGTCGCCCGCTCGTGGCGCTCGCAGCGCGAGGTGCAGGTCACGCTCGACGACGGCCAGCGCCAGCAGGTGTTTGCCGGTGACGCGCAACAGGTCGAGTGGGTCGCGCCGCTGTCAGCACACGTCGGCATCCCCGGGTTGTACATTCTACGGTTGACGCTGGAAACGGCTGACCGCGACCGCCAGCGGCTGGTTTTGACGCGCTGGTTGCTGCACCCGGACGTGTTGGCCGGTGGCGATGGCGACTATCCGGCGTGGACACCGCTGGCGCTGGCGACGGCGGAAGCGGCCGGCGCGGATGGCGATCTTGACCAAGACCTCGCCGCCGGCGGCTACGGGCGGACGTTGTTACTGCCGGACGTGGGCGAATTCGAGCTGGCGTATTTTGGTGTGCGCAGCGGTGAGTTGGCGGGTGACACTGCCGCCAGTTGGGGGGCGGAGTGGTTGGAGCAGCCGCACCCGCCGCAGGCGATCAGTTTGGTGTTGACCACGCCGTCGCAGTCGTGGCCGGCCAACGTGATTGTGTTACCCGGCGCGGCCGTGCAGACCACCGCCACCCTGACCAACGAGGTGAGCAAATGATCCGTCGGCAATTGTTCAACCTGCGCCAGCAACGCGGCATCGCGCTGGTGATCGTGCTGTGGGTGATCGCGCTGTTGTCGGTGATCGCGCTAGGCTTGACCAGTACGCAGCGCAGCACCGCCGCCTTGACGCGCAATTATTTGGCCGCGGCGCAGTTTCGCGCACATGCCGAGGCGGCGATCACCTTGACCGTCTTAAATCTCATCACCCGCCCGTCTGACATCCAAGTGGATGACGCCGCCGTTTGGCTACCTGATGGCAGTACGCACCTGTTGCAATTTGACGACACCGAGTTGGAAGTGCAGATCACCAACGAGGCATCGCGGCTGGATGTCAATCAGGTGACTCGTGACCAGTGGGCAATTTTGCTGGAGTTGGCCGGGGCGGATGTTGAGCAACTGGACGCGCTGGCGGATGCGATTCTCGACTGGCGCGACGTGGATGATTTAACCCAGTTGAACGGCGCGGAGGATGGCGATTACGAAGCGGCGGGGTTGAGTTACGGGGCGCGGGATGCGCCATTTGAGAGCGTCGAGGAATTGGGTCAAGTGTTGGGCATGACGCCAGCGGTGCTGGCGCGGCTGGCGCCGGACTTGCGTGTCAGTGGCACGAGCGCCGGCGGCGGGGTATCCAGTCAACCGGTGTTTGGCGGTCATGCCACCAGCAGCAGCGCGAGTAATCTTGGGTTTAACGCCCGCTTTGCCTCGGCGGCGGTGATCGCGGCGACGCAAAATGTGACCTATGAACAAGCACTTGAGATCATCGCCACCCGCGATGCGCCACCTGAGGTGGGGGTGGAACGCACCGCCCCGACGGATCGCGGGGGGCCGCAGTACCGGCTGCGCGTGACATTTAAAGCGGACGAGTCGGCGCAGCGGACGACGGAGGTGCTGGTCAACACGCAGCCAGGGCGGACGCCACCGTTTGTCGTACTCTGGCGGCGCGAGGCGGTTGGATTGCCAGAACCTACCGATAATCAGTAGGTTAGGCGCTCCAACGGCGTGGTTGCCCTGTGTCCAAATGCACAAAATTGGAGCTGGGGTAATAGCCGACACCGCCGCGGCCGAGTTTCGCCGCCGCGTTGCGCAGTGACCGTAGCGAGACGGATGGAATGCGGATGTCCACTGCTTGACCGGTCATGTGCAGACTTTGGCGGGCCACGCCGCTGGAGGTTCTGCGCAACATGCGGTTGGTGGTGGGGGAGCGATAGCCGCCGATCACCTGAATCGGCTCACCGCGACAATCCAGTTGGGTTTGGACGTCAAACAGCAAATCAAACAGGCGCGGGTCAATGGCGGTACTGTCACCGCTGCGGAAATCGCGTAACAAATAACTTAAACGTCTTAACGCACTGCGTTGATAATTATCACCAATTCGGTACACCAGATTGAGCGACTCCTCGGTGCGCAAGTGCTGCAAATGCAGGCTACGCGGCTTGAGAGTCGCATCCAACGAAAACAGTGTACTGGATTTGTATGCCACTGCTGGCGCGGCAGTAATTGCCAACACCATGCCCAAAAAAGAGCGCCGCTTCATCCGATTGTCCTCTTTGATAGATTCATCGTTAAATCATCGGGTTGGAAGCAAATATTAAGAAAGTGTGTAAACATAATCTCTAAACAGCTTTAACAAACAATTCTAACTGTATATTTCTACTAAGATAATATAATTCAGTTTTTGGTTTTGGGCAAGTCGTCGCGCACGATTTTATCGTTGACGGTGGCGGGGCGGTCACACTAACTGATTGTATTGACCGAACGTGGTGATGGCGGTTGGTGCGGCCGGTGTTGGCGAACATGTTTGCGGAGAATATTGATGAATATCAAACGGATATGGTCATTCGGTCTTGGGATGCTGGCGCTGGTGTTGACATGTTCCGTCACAGCGGACGTGTATAAGTACACTGATGACAAAGGCAATGTGATTTTTTCCGACGTCATGCTAACCAATACCGATTTGCAATTGGAATGGAAACGGAGTAACCACACACTGGTGGCGAATAACCAGGCGCAGTTGCAGGAATTGGTGGCTAGTCGCCGGGCGGCGCAGTTGTTAGAACAGCAGACGGCTACGGCGGCGGCGGTGGCTCGCGCTCGGCAGTTGCTGGCACAGTCGCGCACCCCAACCGTGCCGGCACCACCCTCGGCGACCGTTGCGGCGCGGCGGGCGTATTATCACCATTTGATCGAGCGCACCGCCAATCAGTACGGGTTGTGGCCTTCGTTGCTGCACGCGGTGATTCGCACCGAATCCAATTATCGAGCGGATGCGCTGTCATCGGCGGGGGCGTGTGGGTTGATGCAGTTGATGCCGGACACCGCCGCCCGTTTCAAAGTACGCGATATTTGGGATCCGGCCGAGAACATTCGCGGTGGCGCAAGTTATTTGCGCTGGCTGTTGGATTTATTTCAAAACGATTTGCGGTTAGCCTTAGCTGGCTACAATGCCGGTGAAAATGCGGTAAAACGTTACGGCTACGAGATTCCGCCTTACCCGGAAACGGTCGGTTATGTGCGGAAAGTCTTACAGTTTTTGCGGGCGGAACGTGAGTCGGTACGCTCTTGACTGACCCAACGGATCGCCGAGGATGACAGCGCAATGGCAGCAACCAATCAGTCCGATAATCAGCCCGATGGGATGGCGACCAGTGTTACGGTGACACCGCCGGCTGATGCGAATGCAGACAGTGAAGAGGTGGCATGGATTCTCAAAATGATGAATGCACTGGGCGATCAGGTGGTGGAGGATCGGCCAGTGCCAGCGGTGACTGACGCGCCGCCAGTTGAACAAAAACGGCACGATGATTCAGAAGCCGATTTTGATGAACTGAGTCTTGATCTTCCCGTGCCGCCGTCAACTGAGCCAATCGCTGACGCCGAACCGGTGGACATTGCCTCGGTGGCAACGGCAATTTTGGCCGAAGTGGAAACCCTCGCCGCCCAACAACCGCCGCCACCCGAATCACCCGCCAGCACACCTGATCCAACTGATCAAACCCCGCCGCTTGCCAATGAAGCCAATGAACGCTTATCCGAATTCGAACCGGAATCCCAAGATGTGATCCCTGATAACTCTCCTGCATCACCGACATTTGAACCGCCAGCGCCGCCGGAGTCTGAGTTAACCGCCACCTCCGCCATCCTGACCGAGTTTGAACCCGAATCGGAACCCGCCCCCTTGTCCACATCACCTGCGCCCGCGCCACCTGCGACAGTGCAACAATCGCCAGTTGAATCACCTGCGCCCGCGCCACCACCCGCTACACCGGTGGCTGATATGTGGTCACTGGAAGAGATGGATGCTGTCGAGCCGCTATTTGGTGCAGCTCCCGCCACTCCAGCGGTGACTGATGACGAACGCCGCGCCGCCGAACGGGCAGCGGCACTCTCGTTGGCAGCCACTGAAACGTCCGGCGCAGCCGCCACAACTGCGCCACCCATGCGTGATTTAGCGGTAGAAGAGCAGGAATTATCATCTCCTTCGGCATTTGCGGCTGAATTTTCCACTGCCACCGCCACCGCCACTGCCGCCGCCGCTGTAGGCGTGACCACCGCCATCGCCGCCGCCGCCGCCGCTCGGGCCGCCAGTGAACCGTCACCACCACCACGTCCTGATCCGGAACCATTCTCGCCACCATCCGAGCGGCCACCGCCCCGGTCACGTCCAGCGGCCGCGCCGGTTAAGTCAAAAAAAGGTGCGGCGGCAGCGCGTCTCGCCCCGGAACAATCGGAAATTAAACGACTTAACTCGTTGATAACACGCGGATTAACGGCATTGGCGATCAGCATGTTGGTGCTGTTTATCGGTACCTGGTGGTGGCTGGGCAGTACGCCAAATGATACGCCGCAACAGTTGGCGCTCATCAACGCGGTGACGGATACGGCGCGGGATACTGCGTTACTCAAGCAGCGCATGGAGGCACTGGAACGGCAGTTGGCGGTGCAGTCGGCGGCGCTGGCGCAGTTTCAAACCGACATGCAGCAGCGATTGACCGCCGCCAGTAGCGCGTTGGAAACCGCGCCGCCGCGTACCGAGCGCGTGGCTGCCGCCGCCCCGGTGGTCAAGCCGCCACCTGAACCGCCGGTGGTTAAACCCGCGCCGCCACCGCCAGTTAAGGAAAATAGCGCGTTATTGGCGGTATTATCCGCGCCGCCACCGCCTGCTGCGTCGCCGGCATCCCCGGCATCGTCCACGCCAATCGCAATGCCAACTGATGCGCCGGTGCTACTCAACCAAATTGGTTTTGGTATTCAATTGGCGGCGTTTCAATTAGAACGCACGGCGCGGAGTTTTGTGCAAGAACAGGGCGGCGATGCGAAAGATATTTATTTGTATCGCTCGGGGCCGAATGGACAAATGTACGCGGTCATTTATGGTTTATTCTATTCTGATGCGGATGCCAATCGTGCATTAACCACATTAGGGCCGCGCTATCGGGATGCGTGGTTACGGCGCTTTGAAGCGGGTGAACAATTATTACCGTATGCCATGCCGCCGGTGCAATAAGACATTTTGACAGCGTTTTTTATTTGCCGTATTTTAACACTCTCAGTTAAACGAATTCTTCATCCGCTATCCAACACACTCAAGGACTGTGCAAATCAATATGAAATTAACGGTTTTAACGAATGACTTGGCCACGCTTTCCACCCCGGCCCTGGTCTTGGGTTCATTTAATAATGGGCAATTAACGCCGGCCGCGGGGTTAATTGATCGCGCCAGCAACGGTGCGTTAAATCACCTTGTGTCATGCGGTGATTTGAATCAAGAAATTGGCGCGAGTGTTTTACTGTACGCGCTGCCCAATGTCGCGGCCGAACGGGTGCTGCTGGTCAATTTGGGCAAAGCCGACGAGTTTGACCGCGCTCATTACGCCAAAAGTTTGAAAAAAGCGTTTGAGCGCTTGGCGGACGTGGGCGTGACGGCGGCGACCTTGGCGTTACCCGAGCCGCTGCCGGCCGCGATGTCGGTTTATCACTCGGCGCGGGCGGCAATGTTAGCGGCCGGGCAGAGCAGTTACCGGTATACCCAAACCAAAGCCGCGCAGCCGGGCGATAAGCCGCCGCTCGACCAGTTGACGCTGTGGGTGGCGGATGGGGCGGCGCAGGCGGCGTGTGAGTTGGCGATCACGCACGCGCAGGCGTTGGTGACGGCGGTCAATTGGACGCGGGATTTGGCCAATTTGCCCGGCAATATTTGCACCCCGAGTTATTTGGCGGAACAGGCGCAGTTTTTGGCGACGCAATCGCCGCAGGTGACGGTGGAGATTTTGGATGCCGACGCGATGGCGGCGCTGGGGATGGGGGCGATGCTCGGCGTGGCACGCGGCAGTCGTGAACCGGCCAAGTTGATTGTGTTGCGGTACGCGGGCGGGGCGGCGGATGCGCAGCCGGTGGTGCTGGTCGGCAAGGGTTTGACCTTTGACGCGGGCGGGATTTCGCTGAAACCGGCCAATGACATGGACGAGATGAAGTACGACATGAGCGGCGGCGCGAGTGTGTTGGGGACGCTGCGGGCGGTGGCGGAATTGTGCTTACCAATCAACGTGATCGGCGTGATTCCGGCGACGGAAAATCTGCCCGGCGGCGCGGCGTATAAACCGGGCGATGTCTTGACCAGTTTGTCCGGTCAAACGATTGAGGTGCTGAATACCGACGCGGAAGGGCGCTTGATTTTGTGCGATGCGCTGACTTACTGCGAGCGGTTTAATCCGGCGGTGGTGCTGGATATGGCGACCTTGACCGGCGCGTGCGTGGTGGCACTCGGGCATCATCCGAGCGGTTTATTCACGCATAACAACGAGTTAGCCGCGACTCTGACGGCTGCCGGTGAGACTTCGGGGGATCGGGTGTGGCGCTTGCCGTTGTGGAAAGAATTCGAGCAGCAGTTGGATAGCAATTTTGCCGACATGGCGAATGTCGGCGGACGCGACGGCGGGGCGATCACGGCGGCGCTGTTCCTCGGGCGGTTCACCAAAAAATTCCCGGCGTGGGCGCACTTGGACATCGCTGGCACGGCGTGGGTCAGCGGCAAGGAGAAGGGTGCAACGGGGCGGCCGGTGCCGTTGCTGGTTGAATTTTTGCTGCACCGCTGCGGGTTAATTGGTTGATTCAGGCGTGATGCAGTTGAGCTTTTAACCGATTGATTTTCAAGGAAGAACAGTTCCCATGCTGGCGCGTGGGAACGATCAAATGTCGCATCAGATGCGGGAGCGAATGACAACATGACAATACCCGTGCGCGTCGCCGTGATTGGCGCAGGTTATTTAGGCCGCTTTCACGCGCTGATTTACGCGCAATTAACCGGCGTTGACCTCGTCGCCGTGATTGACACCGATTTAACCCGCGCCGCGCAAATCGGCCGCGAAGCCGGCTGCGGCTACAGCGCCGACTACCGCACCGTGCTTGATTGCGTGGACGCGGTCAGCATCGTCGTCCCCACCAGTCTGCATTTGGACGTTGCCCGCCCATTTTTAGAACGCGGCATCGCGGTGCTGTTGGAAAAACCGATTGCCGCCACGCTTGAGGACGGTCACGCCATCGTCGCGCTGGCTGAACAACATGGCGCGCTGTTGCAAATTGGTCATCTGGAACGGTTTAACGCCGGGGTGATGGCGCTGGCGGAGCGGATCACCACGCCGCGTTATTTGGAAGCGCAGCGGCTCGGTACGTTTGTGGAACGGGCAACGGATGTGGATGTCGTCACCGATTTGATGATTCACGACATTGACATCATTTTGGCGCTCGTTGACAGCGATTTAACCGACGTTCGCGCTGTCGGCGCATCCGTGTTGACGCCGCATGTTGACATCGCCAGTGCGCGACTCGAATTCGCCAACGGCTGCGTCGCCAACGTGGTCGCCAGCCGCGTGTCCGATAAACGGGTGCGCCACATTCGCGTGTTTCAACCGCAGGCGTACTTGGCACTCGATTTTGCCGCGCAAACGCTCGACATCGCCGCCCCGCAACCGCAGTCTGATCCCGCGCAGCGGCCGGTGATTACGCGCCAGCGCCTCACGCCACCCGCCGTCAAGCCGCTGGATTGTGAAATTGCCGCATTCGTCGCGGCGGTGCGCAGTGGTGACAAACCGCTGGTGGACGGGCGAGTCGGGTTGAAAGCGCTGACGGTGGCGTTGCAGGTGCGGGAGCGGATGGCGGGTGGGCGCACCTGACGGCAAATGATGCTAATTGGCGGGGAACGATGCGCAATTACTCCAAATTCTGCACCTGCTCGCGGATTTGCTCGATGGCAACTTTCATGTCCACCGCCGCCCGCGTCACCACCACATCCTGCGATTTGGAGCCGAGCGTATTGGCTTCACGGTTCAATTCTTGCAGCAGAAAATCCAACCGCCGCCCAATCGCGCCCGTTGCCGTCAAGGTGCTGCGCAGCTCGGTCAGGTGGCTAGTCAGGCGATCCAGTTCCTCGGCCACGTCGGTACGGTGGATAAACAGCAACATTTCCTGTTCCAACCGCGTCGGGTCAAGTTCCGCCCGCAGTTCCGCCAATCGGGTGTGCAATTGTTGACGGTAGTTGGCCAAACAGGTCGGCAGCCGCTCGCGCACCGTGTCAACCAGCGCGGCGAGGCGCTCGCACCGCTGCTCAATCATCGCCTGCAAGCGGCTACCCTCGCGCTCGCGTGCCGCGAGCAGGTCGGTCAGGGTCAGGTCAAGCAGTGCCAAAGCCCGCGCCTGCACCCCCGTCATGTCGGGCGCTGGTTCAATCAACAGCCCCGGCCAGCGCAGCAGTTCCAACACGTTGGGGCGCGCCGGGTCGTCCAGCCGCATGGCGAGGGTGTCAGTCACCGCCAACAGTTGGTCGAGCAGCGCGGTGTTGAGTTGCAACGGCGCGACCTTGCCCGATTGGAGGGTGTAGCGCACCGTGCAATCCAATTTGCCGCGCTCCAGTCGTTGCCCGAGGCGCTCGCGGATCAGCGGATCAAGACTGCGCAGGTCGTCGGGCAGGCGGATGGTCGGTTCAAAAAAGCGGTGATTGATCGAGCGCAATTCACAGATCAGTTCACCCGGCGCATCATTATCGCAGCGGCGGGCGAAGGCGGTCATACTTTTGGGCATGAGTTTATGTATTCCAAAACGAAGGTGTTAATGAGATATTAACATGAAATGGGGAGTGTGTGATTGGATTAATCACACAATAATCTATTTGATAACCATGCAGTGAATGAATAAAAGTTAAAAACTGGGAGCGATGCAGCATGACACCATTTGAGACAGAGCAAGAAGCATTTTGGCACGGTGATTTTGGCAATCATTATGTTGATCGCAACCGCGGCGATAAACTCATTGCGGCCAATTTAGCTTTTTTATGCAAGGTAATTAGTCGTACTCAAACACTCAACACAATCATCGAGTTTGGTTCAAATATTGGGTTGAATTTAATTGCATTAAAACAACTACTTCCTGATGCAAAACTGTCCGCCGTGGAAATCAATCAAAAAGCAGCAACAGAATTAAAAAAAGCGCTGCCGGCTGTTGATTTACACCAAACCTCTATTCTCACTTTTCAAGCAAATAAAACGTGGGATTTGGTATTAACTCGCGGTGTGTTAATTCATATTCATCCCGACAAATTGCCGGCGGTTTATGATCTTATGTATCAATGCGCGGCGCGGTATGTGCTGGTAGCCGAGTATTATAATCCAGAGCCAGTCGAAATCGTTTATCGCGGCCACACTAATAAACTTTATAAAAGAGATTTCGCCGGCGAAATGTTAGCTCGATTCCCAAATTTGCGGTTGATTGACTACGGATTTCTTTACCGCCACGACCCCAATTTCCCCGGCGAAGACAGCAACTGGTTTTTAATGGAAAAACGGCCCACAAATTGCTGACCATTGACTAACCTCGGCCAAAGTTGGAATCTACCACGCCATGCCCACCCGCTTCACAACAGCAACCCTCAACAGCGGTGGTCAAGCCGTGACCGAATTACCCAGCATCCAAACCGACCGCGACTGCCTCGCCGCGTTGCGCCGTCACCCAAATTACGGGTGCGCCTTCACCGACTCGCGCCCGCTGATCTCCATCATCGTCGCCGATTTCACCTGCGGCGAGCGCGTGTTCGAGCGTCTCATCCCCACACTGCGCCAGCAAAGTTACCCGCAGTTTGAAGTGCTGTTTATCGCCGACGCCACGCATTCAGCCGCCACGTTGGAATGGCTCAACTTGCAACATGACGAACGAATGCGGCTATATCGGCTCACATCGCCACCACATCCGTCACGTTCCAACCTGATTCGCCGCACCAATGCCGGCCTGCGACTGGCGCGGGGGCAATGGATTTGTCACATCGCCGGCGAAGATGCCCTCGCCACCGAACATTTGGCGCAGTTACTCGGTGCGGCGCGCAGCACCCAATGCGAATGGGCGCACGGGCTGGCGCGTCAAATTCTTGACGATGTGGACGAACCAACCGATCACGGCGGGCAATCACCGCAACTTGGGCAGCACGTCGCCACCGCATCGGTGTATCACGCCGCGTTAAAAACCTTTCACCTCAGCGCCGCCTGTCCGCACCTCACCGCGCCAGATGTGCCGAATTTGTGGCAAAAATTCGTACAAATCGGCGTCAATCACTGCCATTTAGACGATATTGTCGCTGCACACTACCCGACCGCTGCGCCGCGAGTCGAGCGCCTGCAACCCATTGCCGTGCATACTGTATCACGCGATGACCGCAGTTATTTTCCCGCCGCCGTGCGCAATTACGCGCTGCAATTGCGCTGGTTATTCCCCGAACAGCGCGTCCCTGCTGCGCCCGTGTTGGTTAAATTTTTGGTGTTTATTCAAGCAGATAACAACACCGCTCGCCTCGCGCACACACTGCGCAGCGTCCACCAGCAACGCCATCCCGCCCGCTGGATCGTGATTTGTGACGCGAGTGGACAACCCGCACATCTGCCGCCGCTGGGCGCAAATGACTGGCGACTTGATCTCCAGTCTGGCGACATTTTGACACCCGAGGCGCTGCAAGTGCTGGCGCAGGCAATTAAAACCGCGCCGGATGCGGTATTGATATATTGCGATCACGATCATTATGACGGCAATACACCGCCCGCCAATCCGCATTTCAAACCGGCCTTAAATCCCGATTTATTACGCAGCTATCCGTATATTGGCCGCGTATTCGCCGCCCGCGCTGATTTATTTAATCAACAGGCGGCAATCACTGCACGGCCATTGCAATTAACAGCCGCCTACGCGCTTTGTTTATTTGCTATTGAACAATTCAAATCAGAACACATTGTGCGCGTTCCGCTGGTATTGGCGCATTTGAATCCAGCAATTGACACCGTGTTTGCGGCAACCTCAGAAACTTGGCACAAATTAAGCATTTTATTAGAACAACACGCGCAGCGGCTGGGCATAGCTGCGACACTGAATGAAGGGCCAGCGCCGGGGACATTTCATTTTTTACATCCGTTGACGCGCACACCAAAGGTCAGCATTTTAATTCCCACCAAAGAACAACTGCCCTATTTGCAACGCTGTTTGGAATCCATTTTAGCTAAAACCGTTTATCCCAATTATGAAATTATTATTATTGATAATGGCAGCACCAATTCAGAATGTGTTGCCTATTTGCGCGGCATGGAGACCATTGCGCCAGAACGGATTCGTGTTCTGTATGCGCCGGGACCATTTAATTTTTCGCGGTTAAATAATCAAGCCGCACAAATAGCAACTGGCGAGTTTTTATTGCTGTTAAATAATGATACCGCTGTTTTTCAAGCGGATTGGTTAAATCATTTAATGCGACATGGATTGCGGCCAGAAGTTGGCGCAGTTGGTGCACGATTATTATTTCCCGGCGGTAAGGTGCAACATGCGGGCGTGGTATTAGGATTAGCGGGGCCGGCCGAGCATCCGTTTTTAGGATTAGAAAAAGATCAACCAGGCTATCTATTCCGTGCGCAGGTGACGCAGAATTATTCGGCGGTGACGGCGGCGTGTTTATTGGTCAAAAAAGAATTGTATCTTGATGTCAATGGGTTGAATGAAACCGATTTTGCTGTCGGTTATAACGACGTAGATTTTTGTCTACGGCTGGCGGCATTAAGCAAGCAAATTGTTTGGACGCCATTAGCGATATTGCTGCACGAGGGCAGTGCCAGTCAACGACGCGCTATTGAATCTGCGGAAAAAAAGATTGCACAATCTGATAAAAAACAACAACGGTTTCGTCAAGAACAAGGGATTTTTTATAATAAATGGCCACAATGCGTGGCAAACGATTCTGCATATAGTCCGGGATTATCTTTAGTTAATCGCAGCTTTGAAATTGAAACTAATGCGCTATTAACACCGCCGAAAAATGACGCTTTAATTTATCCAAAAGTTATCGCTTTTCCCGCAGACATGCAGGGCTGTGGTAATTATCGTATTATTCAACCTATGTTGGCGATGTTGGATGATCAGTTAATTGAAGGCGGATTATCATACGAAATTTTTGGTGCTAATTTGGTATTGCGTAGCGGTGCCGATACCCTCATTTTCCAACGTCCACACACAGATATTCAGATTACCTTATTAGAAGAATTGCTACAATTAAATCACATTAAAAAAATTTACGAAGTAGACGACTTGCTATTCAATATTCCACTAAAAAGTATTCATCGCGATGCCATGCCAGCTGATATACGCAAACGCCTAACAAAGGCAATTGGACTATGTGATCGTCTAATTGTTTCTACTGCACCTTTGGCCGAACAATTAAATAAATTGAATCGGGATGTGCGGGTGGTTGAAAATTGTTTACCCGCCCATTTATGGGGAATTAATCCGCCGCAGCGGGTTTATACAGAAGCAAATAAAAAGCGCAAACCGCGTATTGGTTGGGCAGGTGGCGTTGGTCATCAAGGCGACTTGGAACTCGTGCAAAATGTCATTACCGCGTTGGCGGATGAGGTTGAATGGGAATTCTTTGGCATGTGTCCAGAGCGCTTGCAACCAGTAGTCAAACGGTTTATTAATGGTATTCCAACACCGTATTATCCCGCACGATTAATGTCATTAGTCAGTCAATGGGATTTGGCGATTGCGCCTTTGGAAGATAATCCGTTTAATCGTTGCAAATCTAATTTACGGTTATTAGAATATGGTTGGTGTGGAGTGCCGGTAGTGTGTTCTAATCTATTGCCTTATCAAGGTAATTTGCCCGTCACCCGAATAAAAAATCGGCATAAAGATTGGATTGATGCCATTCGCTCACATCTTGCTGATCCATTCGCTAGTTATCAACAGGGATTAGCATTGCAACAAGCGGTGGTAGCACGTCATCTTTTACGCGGTCAAAATCTGACTAATTGGTTAGCGGCGTGGCATGATTAGGAATTAATTAATTAATTGACATGAATATTTTACCAAAAGCATTGTTAATTCCTGATCCGTTTTGCAATGCCGTTTTAGATCAGTCTATTTTAGCGCCGCTGCTCGCGGAGCAGTTTGAAATTGTCACGCTTTCATTAGAGATTTTTGAACATTTTTTACCGTCAAAGCCCAATGAACATGCAGCTTGGGCGGCAGCAATCATCAATCATTGGCAGCAACAAAACACGATAGCACCGCAGCTTATTATTGCAGAAGGCTTTAGTAGTTTAATTGCTCTCCAATTGACCACCGCTCATCGAGATTTTTCCCTACCGCCATTAGTCTTATTAGACCCACCTTTAGCACCCGCTAAACTGTGGCCATTGCGGCGGTTAGTCGGAAATTACTCAAAAGAGAATTGCTGGCGTCAATTAGCTTATACATGGCTTGGCTATCATGATAATGTCGAAGACAATACAGCAGAGCCGCTGTATTATGCTGACCTTGCCAATTATCCAGCGCCAATTTTATTACTCACCGGTGATTTGCCATTGTGGCCGTTACGCATGACGCGCACGAGTCCATGTTATTTAGATCAATCTGATTGTTATTTTTTGGCTGGGATGCCACAAGTTCAATTAGAGCACATGGCAAACTGCGATCATTGGGTCATGCGTAGTGCGCCCACGGCGGCGTGTCAGGTATTATTAAAATGGTGGCAAATTTTTATAACGAATACGCCAGTTCTATTGCCCGAACCATCTTGCTCATCGCCTGATTCCAGCATACCTGTATTAGATAATCCTGATTCTATGATTGTATCCGCTGTTATTGAAGCGCCTGCATTGTATAAAGAAGATTCTGATCCAATCATACCCGAATTATCGCATTCTGATGTCAAAAAAAGTCATGTATTGCCGCCTCATGTTAAACAAAAACAGAAAAAGAAAGATAAACAAACGCCGCTCAAAACTGAAATCAACAAAATCACCGCACTGATTGATGCAAAGAAATTTTCTGAAGCAGTGACTGCTGCCGAAGAGTTTGTCAAGCAGCGGCCGCTTGATCCAAATGGCTGGGCAGTATTAGCTAATAGTTATGAAAAAGCGGGGGATCGTACTCAAGCAATTGCCGCTGCAAAAAAGGTCGTTGAATATCGCCCGAATGAAGCGGCTGGACATTCTGATTTGGGCATTTTATTGCAACGGGCGGGGCATTTTGATGATGCGTTGTCCGCGTTTCAACGTGCAATTGAATTAAACCCTGATTATGCAATTGCCCAAAGCAATTTAGGTGTTTTGCACGGTACACTCGGGCATCATGCAGACGCGGAAAAGCATTTTCGTATTGCCTTAAAACTCGTTCCAAATGCAATTGAATTGTACAATAACCTGGGTTATTTGTACCGCGATATTGGACGATTGGAAGAAGCGGCAGATGTTTTTGAACAGGCCTTAAAATGGCATGCAAATGTTCCGCAGTTTTATTCTAACCTGTTAGAAACTTTAATTGCATCCGGTCAACATAATCGCGCTGAAACAACTATTAAAAAACTGCTAAATAATCCGCAGTTATCTATTGGTATACTGCTTTCCATTGCATACTGGTTGAATCATATTAAATGTTTTGACGAAGCGGAAGCGACCTATCAACGTGCTTTAATATTAGAACCTGAAAACGCCACTCTATTGTCCAGTTATGCGAGTTTTCTTGGACGGTCCGGGCGTGTTGAAGAAGCAGCGAATTACTTACGTCAAGCATTACAATATGATCCCAATTGTGCGATTGCCCAAAGTCTATTATTATTCTTTGGCGCTTACACAGGCTTTATTTCGCCCGAAGACATTTATAGTGAAGCGCCACAGTGGGAAAATAAGGTGCTGAGTGCGTCTGTGCGTATTGCGGCACGAGAGCATGTTTTTTATCGGCAGGGGCGTCAGCATCGACCGTTGCGTATTGGCATTTTATCAGCGGAATTCTCTAAACATGTGGTCGCGTATTTCCTGCGTAATTGGTTAAAAGAATTAGATCGTCACCGCTTTACGTTGTTCTTGTATTCAACACAGCGGGATAGTGAATTCACTAAGGATTTCAAAGTATTAGCAGATTATTGGGTACCACTTGCCGGTCTTACAAATGAAGCAATGGCAAAACGTATTCGTGAAGATGAAATTGACGTTTTAATTGAAACCAGTGGTCACACGGCGAATAACCAGCTACCTATTATCGCCCGCCGTGCGGCGCCAATTCAATGTCATTACATTGGTTGGTTTGCAACGACGGGTTTAACTGAAATGGATTATTTTATTGGTGATGCGGTATTGCTGCCACCAGCATTGGATGCGCAATTCACCGAGCAAATTTGGCGACTTAATCGCGCTTGGATTGCGTATGAACCGCTGGAAGCGGCACCCGTTCCTCAATGGCAACCGGCGGTTGATAGCGCTGTTTGGTTTGGTAGCTTTAATCAACTCGCCAAACTCACAGAAGCAACGCTGGCACTATGGGTCAAAGTATTACAACGCTTGCCGCAAGCACGTTTATTGTTGAAAACTGCTTTGGGTAATCAACAAACGCATCAAGAACGCATAACTTCTATTTTTACTGCACAGGGGATTACTGCTGAACGCATTGTATTTATCCCAACAGTAGCAGACTGGGCTGAACACATGTCCAAGTATGACATGATTGATGTTGTGCTTGATCCAATTACAATTAATAGCGGCACAACTGCATTTGATGCGCTGTGGATGGGCGCCCCTTTAATTACACTGGCAGGGAATTGGATGGGTGGGCGCATGGCGGCATCAATTCTTACTGGTTTGGGTCATCCAGAGTGGATTGCTCAGACTGAAGAAGAGTATATTGAAAAATCGGTTGCGCTTGCTGAAAATGTTGCCCTTCGTCAGCAATTAAGACCTATTCAACGTGAGAAAATGCGCCACAGTCAATTGTGTGATGCGAAAGGGTTAGCAGAGGAATTAGGACAAGCATTTGAGGGGATGTTCGATCGGTGGTATGCGAAACAGTAAATATCTTACTGATCGAATCTTTGCAATTATGAGTTATTGAAAATGTTTAATAATAAGTCTGTTTTAATCACTGGAGGTACGGGGTCATTTGGGAAACATTTTGTCAAACTTTTGTTGACAGACTACCGACCACGTCGCATTGTTATTTTTTCCCGTGATGAATTAAAACAATTTGAGATGCAGCAAGTATTTAACTTGCCGTGTATGCGTTATTTTCTGGGAGATGTTCGTGATAAAGAACGGTTAGTTCAAGCAATGCAGGGTATTGATTATGTTATTCATGCAGCGGCATTAAAACAGGTGCCTGCTGCGGAATATAATCCAATGGAATGTATTAAAACGAATATTCAAGGCGCGGACAATGTCATTCACACTGCATTAGCAAATCGCGTACAAAAAGTCATTGCACTTTCTACCGACAAAGCGGCTAATCCAATTAACTTGTATGGCGCCACGAAATTAGTTTCAGATAAATTATTTGTTGCAGCGAATAACATTGCAGGGGGGTATCCAACACGTTTTTCTGTGGTGCGCTATGGCAATGTTGTTGGTTCTCGAGGTTCGGTTTTGCCGTATTTTCAACAATTGATTCGTGATGGACAAAAAACATTACCTGTTACAGATGCGCGCATGACACGCTTTTGGATCACTTTAGATGAGGGCGTCGCATTTGTGAATCAATCATTCAAACGAATGCAAGGCGGTGAAATTTTTGTGCCAAAAATCCCTTCAGTGCGTATTGTTGATTTGGTCGCATCATTAGGTAAAGATTTACAAATCAAATATGTTGGAATTCGTCCTGGGGAAAAATTACATGAAATCATGTGTCCCGCCGATGAAGCGCATCGTGTATTAGAATTTGGAGATCACTATGTCATTACGCCAAGTATTCAATTGACTAATCCTGTAGATTGTCATCGTAATGCGCTCGGTGAATGTGGTGAGGCAGTTAATGACGGATTTGAGTACAACTCTAGTAATAATAGTTATTTTCTCAGCGTGAAAGAAATAGAAAACCTAAACGGTCATGTTTTATGACATTTCAAAAAATTGTCGTTATTACCCAAGCACGGATGGCATCAACACGCTTGCCTGGTAAAGTGATGATGTCAATTTTGAACAAACCGCTTTTAATGTATCAAATTGAAAGATTGAAACATATTAGTAATGTTCATGCGGTGGTTGTTGCAACAACAACAAGTTCATTGGACGATGTCATTGAAGATTTTTGTCATCAGCAAAATGTAGCTGTATTTCGTGGTGATGAACTGGATGTATTAAAACGGTATTATGAAGCTGCAAAACAATTTAATGCAGATATTGTGGTGCGTGTCACATCTGATTGCCCGCTAATTGATCCAAAAATATCAGAACAAGTCATCAATTTTTATTTGGATTCTCAGGGTAAGGTTGATTACGTTTCCAATACTATCGAGAGAACTTACCCGCGTGGACTGGATACCGAAGTTTTCTCTTTTGCGCTTTTGGAATTAGCTTATGAAGAAGCAACTAAAGCCTACGAACGAGAGCATGTGACGCCTTTTTTTTATTGCCAACCGGAACGTTTTCGGATTAGCCAAATAAAAAATGCTGTCGATTTGAGTCAATATCGTTGGACAGTAGACACTGCTGAGGACTTTGAATTAGTGAAGCGAGTATTGGAAAAAATTTATCCTGTTCATTCGCAATTTGCAATGGAAGATATAGTTCGCATTTTAGATCAAAATCCTGAGTGGTCAAATGTCAACAGTCATATAATGCAAAAGGCACTAGTGCATTAATTTTGTTAAAAATCGGGTTAAGAAATTCTAGTTTTTATACGCAAAAAGTTATTATGATCCCGTACAGTCGGCAAAGCATTAATGCAGATGATATTGCTGCGGTGGTGGCGGCGTTGAATTCTGATTTCATAACACAAGGAGCACTTGTTCCGGCATTTGAACGCGCTATAGCTGATTATTGCAAAGTTGCTGATGCGGTGGCGGTGGCGAATGGCACAGCGGCGTTGCATCTTGCTTGTTTAGCTTTAAAAATAACAACAGGCGATATTGTTTGGACATCACCTATTAGTTTTGTTGCTTCAGCAAATTGTGCGCGTTATTGTGGTGCCGCCGTTGATTTTGTGGATATCGACGAAGAAACTCAAAACATGAGTCTCCTAGAATTACAGAAAAAATTGAATTCAGCTAAAAAACAAAACACTTTACCGGTAGCGATCATTCCAGTACATTTTGCCGGGCGATCCTGTGCAATGCAGGAAATTAAGAACTTAATTCAGCCTTATGGAATTAAGTTAATAGAAGATGCCGCTCATGCGTTGGGTGGGCAATATCAGGGCTTACCAATTGGATGCTGTCAACATTCTGATTGTTGTATATTTAGTTTACATCCACTAAAAAGCATAACTACTGGCGAAGGTGGATTGATTTTAACTAATGATTTGGAGTTGTCAAAAACGTTACGTTTGTTAAGAAATCATGGCATTACTCGTAATAACAGTGAATTTGAATACGATTCAGCAGGGGGCTGGTATTACGAACAACAGCAACTTGGATTTAATTATCGGATAACTGAAATACAAGCAGCACTTGGTTTGTCACAGTTAACTCGGTTAAATGAATTTATTGCAAAGCGCCGTAATTTGGCTATGCGTTATGATGCGTTATTGGCGCATTTACCAATCAAAAAACCTTTGCCAAGTGAAAATTCAGCATGGCATTTGTATATTATTGAATTAAAGAATGCTGCGAAACGTCAACAGGTGTACTCGGCATTGCGTCAAGCCAAAATTGGCGTAAATGTACATTACATTCCTGTTCACTTGCAGCCTGATTATCAGCGTCTTGGATTCAAACTTGGTGATTTTCCACAGGCGGAATCTTACTATGGGAACGCATTATCACTACCTTTGTTTCCAGATTTAACTGAGAGTGAGCAATTTTACGTTGTAAGTGAATTGCAAAGGGCTGCTGTGCTTTAATTCTCATACGGTTATATGAGGATATTATGGCTGGTAATTTAGAATGAAAGTTGTTTTTCGAGTAGATGCGTCTATTAGTTTAGGGACAGGACATGTGATGCGCTGTTTGGTGTTAGCAGAAGAATTAAAAAAACGGGGGGTAATCACTCAGTTTGTCTGTCGTGAACTGTTAAATAATTTATATGAAAAAATCCTTGTACAAGGACATGAAGTGACGTTTTTACCAACAGGATTAAATAATTTTTTGCATGATGCTGAACAAAGTCGTTTAGCTTTTCAACAAGCAGATTGGTTAGTTGTTGATCATTATGAGTTGGATAGGTTTTGGGAAAAACAATTACGTCCTTATGTGCAACATATTCTGGTGATTGATGATTTAGCTAATCGTCCACATGATTGCGATATTTTGCTAGATCAAAACCTTCGGGATAATGAGGCATATAAAGATTTAGTACCGACTCGTTGTATAAGACTTATAGGCCCACGCTACGCTTTATTACGCTCTCAATTTGTCGAGCAGCGGCAAAAACTAATCAAACAATTCGATACAGTGCGCCGTATTTTAGTGTTTTTTGGTGGAACTGATGCCAAAGGAGTTACTCTTAAAGCATTAGAGGCGCTTGCACAGATTAAACCAATTGAAAATCTTATTGTGGATGTTGTTATTGGAGAGGCAAATCCGCACCGTGATGCGATTCAGTCTGCGTGTAATGCTTCGCCTCATCAAACGCATTTGTATTGTGAAGTGGACAATATGGCCGAATTGATGGCACAAGCCGACTTGGCACTAGGGGCGGGAGGGTCTGCCACTTGGGAGCGTTGTTGTTTAGGGTTACCAAGTTTAGTCGTCACTGTGGAAGATAATCAGGATGTCAATGGTATACCTTGCCTTAAAAAAGGTGTTCTGATTTATTTAGGTTGTTTGCATGAAGTTGAAGTAAAACAGTGGGTGTCAGAATTAGATGATATGTTAAATAATTCAACCAAAAGAGCTGACATATCTAAAGCTGCTATGCAACTAACTAATGGATATGGATGCCAGTATTTATTTCAGGCAATGAATAAAGTGTTGTGACAATGGATACGGAAAAGTATAACTTGGTGAAAGATTTTTGGGATAGTCGGGCGGTTTTGCAAAATCGGGCAGGTACAGATGATGTTTTAATCAAAGCCTTAGAAATAGAGGTTTTGTCTTCTTGGATAAAAGATGAAATGGAATTACTTGAATTTGGTTGTGGGAATGGTGTTACAGCGATAGAATTGTTGAAAAGAAAATTTGTACACATAAAAGGATTTGATTTTTCAGAAAAAATGATTGAACATGCCCGGCTTTATGCTAAAAACGCTAATATGGAATCCCGTGTTCAATTTGCCGTAGCAGATATTCTCGATCCGCCAATGTTGGATGAAAAATTCAATATTGTTTATAGTGAACGTATGCTTATCAATTTACCAAATTGGGAAATGCAAACAGTTGCTATCAACAATATGGCGCACTTTTTAAAACCCAAAGGATACTTGCTATTATGTGAGAATAGTCAACAAGGACTAGAAGAGATCAATAAGCTTAGAGTTCGTGTAGGACTTACTGAAATTATACCTCCGTGGCATAATATTTATTTAAACGATAACAATATGGAATCACTTAATTTGGGTGATTGTTATTTAACTAAAGTAGTTCCTTATAGTGCTACTTACTACTTTATCAGTCGTGTCGTTAACGCATGGTTAGCAAAGCAAGAAAATCGTGATCCGCAATATGAAGATACAATCAATCAGTTGGCATTCTATTTGCCTTTAATTAGTGAATGCGCACAAGGTAAGTTGTGGGTTTTCCAAAAAGCGTGAATAAAGTGAATAAAAATCGAAAATTTGTTATTAGTCAAAATAGTACGCCACTTGTTATTGCCGAAATGTCTGGCAACCATAACCAGTCATTAGAGCGTGCATTGGCGATTGTTGATGCTGCGGCAGACGCAGGTGCACATGCAATAAAACTACAAACCTACACAGCAGACACCATGACACTTAATTTAGATCATGGTGAATTTCATATTGAACATCCGCTCTGGGGCGGGCAATCATTATATGCTCTATATCAACAGGCATATACACCATGGGAATGGCATGAGCCTATTTTTAAACGTGCTTATGATCGCGGTATGTTTGCTTTTAGTACTCCATTTGATAAGTCTGCTGTGGATTTTTTGGAGTCTTTGCAGGTGCCTGCATACAAAATAGCTTCATTTGAAAATACGGACTTACCATTATTGCGCAAGGTAGCTGCCACAGGTAAACCATTACTAATCTCCACAGGAATGGCAACGCTGGCTGAATTAGATGAGTCAGTAAGAGCAGTTCGTCAAGCTGGTTGTAAAGAGCTTGTTTTATTAAAATGTACCAGCGCTTATCCCGCAAATCAGAGAGATAGCCATATTCGTACAATTCCACACATGCGTGAATTGTTTTCTTGTGAAGTCGGATTATCAGATCACACGTTGGGCATAGGCGCTGCCGTCGCAGCAGTTGCATTAGGTGCGACAGTCATTGAAAAACATTTCACATTGAGTCGTGCTGATGGTGGTGTAGATGCCGCTTTTTCATTAGAACCAACTGAATTTGCACAGTTATGCAAAGAAGTAAAAAACGCATGGGAGGCATTGGGTGAAATAAATTATGGTGTAATGGATACGGAGTTGAACTCTCACATGTTTCGTCGTTCTTTGTATGTTGTACAAGACATGGAAAAGGGCGAACAATTCACGGAAGGAAATGTTCGCGCTATTCGACCTGGCAAGGGTTTAGCACCCAAATATTTAGACATTGTTTATGGTAAAACTGCGCGGCAGTTTATTTCTAAAGGTACGCCCTTATCATGGGATTTACTGTGGTAATTTTTTTACTCGTACTGTAGTAGCTATCAATTCCTATAAGATTTTTAGCACTGAATAGTTTTTTATGACAAAGCACACTAAAATAGCAATTATTGATTATGGAATGGGCAATTTGAAGTCGGTTGCCAATGCTTTTGCCAATATAGGTTATGCAGCATTTATTGCTCGAAATCCAAATGATTTGTGTTTCGCCAGCCATGTGGTTTTGCCTGGTGTTGGTGCTTTTGGAGATGGTATGAAAAATCTTTGCTCATGCGGTTGGTTAGATATTTTAGAGGAAGAAGTCATAAAAAAAGGAAAACCATTTATGGGTATTTGTTTAGGTATGCAGCTATTAGCAACAGTTGGAACTGAATATGGGTTGCATAAAGGCTTGAATTGGATTCCCGGTACAGTCAAAAAAATAGAAAGTAACGAACCTCAAATTAGAGTTCCCCATGTGGGGTGGAACGATGTTCGAATTTTAAAAAGAGATGGGCTTTATCAAGATTTAGGAGATTCTCAAGTATTTTATTTTGTACATAGCTATGTTTTTGATGTGGAAAATAAAGGCCACCTGATAAGTGGATTAACTTGTCATGGTATAGAATTTGTTGCCAGTTTAGAAAAAAACAACATATATGCAACTCAGTTTCACCCAGAAAAAAGTCAAAAAGTAGGATTAAAAGTTTTAGATAATTTTATTAAATCGACTTTGTAAAAAAACAAATGCTCAAAAAAAGACTTATTCCGGTTTTGCTTTTGAAAAATGGTTTACTAGTTCGCAGCGAAGCGTTTGAAATCCATCAAATTATTGGCAACCCTATTCATGAAGCTAAACGTTTTAACGAGTGGAATGTTGATGAATTAATATATTTAGATATCAGCAAAAGCTACGAATATGACTTGCGTAGAGACGATCACAAAATTAAAGGTTTAAGCGATCACCTTGCGATATTAGATGAAGTTAGCAAAACTTGCTTTATGCCCTTAACTTGGGGAGGTAAAATTCGTACGATAAGTCAAATGCAAGAAATTATTAGCAGAGGAGCTGATAAAATAGTAATTAACACAGTGGCCGTGGAACATCCACAGTTAATTACTCAGGCCGCAAATGTTTTAGGTAGCCAAGCAGTTGTAGTAAGTATTGACGTGTTTAGACAAACTGATGGAAAAATGCTGGTATTTATCAACGGCGGAAGTCAACCGACAGACTTAAAGCCAGAACGGTGGGCTAAAGAAGCCGAAGAGCGAGGAGCGGGAGAAATTTTACTGAATAGCATCAATCGTGATGGGACAGGAACTGGTTATGACTTAGAACTTATTAATGCAGTTAGTTTTAATACTAAGATTCCTATTATTGCTTGTGGTGGTGTTGGCAAATATGAACATTATATTGAAGGTATAGAGGCAGGCGCTTCTGCCGTTGCTGCTGCTAACATTTGGCATTTTAAAGAATTATCAGATAGAGGATCAAAGCGGGTTTTGGCAAAAGCCGGTATTGGGGTTCGTTTATAGGCTGTTTGGTAACAAGGAAAATTTATGTCAGTCCGATACTGTACGAAATGTGTTTATCCGTCGATTAGTGCGGCTCCTTTAACCTTTGATGATAATGGCGTGTGTTCCGGATGCCGTATTCATAATCAGAAAAAACAAATTGATTGGCAACAGCGGTGGCAGTGGTTAAAAACATTAACAGACGAGTACTGTTCTCAGAATAATTACGACATTGTCATCCCTGTTAGTGGTGGGAAAGATAGTTATTTTCAAACTCATATTGCCGTTAAAGAATTAGGGCTCAAACCTCTTCTAGTAACTTATCACGGAAATAACTATCTCCCTGAAGGTGAATATAACCTCTATCGAATGCGCGAGGTCTTTGATTGCGACCACATCATTGTTCGCCCCAGTGTAGACATACTAATCAAAATGAACCGGATTGGTTTCAAGCTTCAGGGTGATATGAATTGGCATGGACACTGTGGAATTTTTACAGTACCTATTCAAGTTGCAGTTCGCTACAAAGTGCCATTAATTTTATGGGGCGAGCATGGTTTTATGGATTTAGGAGGAATGTATTCCTATAACGACTTAGTAGAATTTACCGCGAAGTTTCGCTTGGAACACGCGCTGCGTGGATATGATTGGTATGATTTTACCGATGAAGGTTTAAACAAATTGGGACGACCTGATCTTCAAGAAGGGTTGACAACTAAAGACTTGCTATGGGCACAGTATCCTTCAGATGATGAAATTGACGCGATTGGAGTGCGCGGCATTTATCTAGGTAATTTTATCAATTGGGAAGCTAATGAACACTCCAAATTGGTAATAGAACAATATGGTTGGAAACCTGCCCAACAACCATTTGAGCGTACTTACCGGATGATTTCCAATTTGGATGATATGCATGAAAACGGTATCCATGATTACTTGAAATTCATTAAATTTGGCTATGGCCGCGCATCCGACCATGCGTGTAAAGATATTCGGGCTGGTCTGATGACTCGCGAACAGGGTATTGAGATGGTTCGCAAATACGATTCTGTTAAACCCCGCCGTGATTTGGAGCGATGGTTAGAATATGTTGGCATGAGTGAAAGCGAGTTTGATGAAATCTGCGATCAATTCCGCAACCCCAGAGTGTGGCGAGTTGAGGATGGACAATGGGTTAAGGACAACATCTGGGGAAAACCATCAGCTTATGGTCTGATAAGTGATCAGGCTGATTAGTTAAGTTCTTGAAATAAGAGAGGCGAGCAACTATGGAAAAATTAGGTCAAGATATTGACTCCAAACAATATTGGACAGATGAGGCTAAGCAATATTCGGATGCTTTAAAAAATGACTATAACATAGAATAGATGTTATTCGGTCGCTGATTCCCGCAGAACTTTTTAAACCGCAATCGCAAATTTTTGATTTTGGCTGCGGAGATGCTGTCTTTTTCCCCTGGTTTTTAGAAATGGGATGTCACATTGAAGGAATTGATATTTCTCCCGAAATGGTAGAAATTGGACAGCAGCGATTAACCAATTTAGGAGTTGATTCCTGTCTAATTCAAGTTTCTGATGTTAATTATCTTAAAAAAATCCCTTCTGCATCACTAGATGGATTGCTAAGTTTTAATGTCTTAGCATATTTGACTAATGAAGAAGAACTTACTTTTTATCAAGAGGCTTCTAGAATTGTTCGATCAGGAGGCTATCTAGTTGTCACCCACTCTAATAGTTTATTTGACTTGTTCAGTCTAAATCAGCACACAATTGATTTCTTCGAAAATAACTTCATCCCGGACAGGTACCATCGCTCTGAATTCTCAAAGTTGATTTCGGACTCTGCTTTGTCTAAAGGTGCCTATTATAATATTAGGGAAAATCCTTTGTCTTATCGATATAAATTAAATGGGTTTAAGTTTAAAGAAATAAAGCAAGAGTTTATTAATCTGCATGTTCTACCTCCTTGTTTATTGCAAAATAAGAATTACCCATCGACTTTAAATTTTGCTGAAGAACAACGGTGGAAATTGATGTTTATGTGTAGTGTATTTGGTTCTTGTTCAATACGCTTGTAAATCGAACGCTGTAGTAAAGTTAGAATAAGTGTGGTGCATTTTTAGTAGGACATCTTGAATCAAAGCACTTGAAAAAATTGACTTGGCTGATTTCCTATCAATAAATGCACTGCGGATGTTGCGTTCATTTAGTTTTCTCTATTATTTTATAACTACATGGCTTTTACTATGTTAAAAGAATCAGAGATTCGACCAGATGAGTTAATGAGAGATCAAGCTGATCGTTTAGCAGCAGATATCCGACGCTTGCTACGACACAAACATGAGTTTATTACTGTCAACTGCCCTGCCTGCGGGTTTAATAAGAGTCACAAAGTCTATGAAAAATACGAAGTTCAATTTGTGGCTTGTGAGTGTTGTGGTACGTTGTATGCTAACCCACGTCCTCAACCAGAACATTTAGATGAATATTACGCTTGCTCAGAAAACTATGCCTACTGGAACAAGTATATATTCCCTGCTTCAGAAGCAATTAGGCGTGAGAAAATATTTAAACCAAGAGTCGAAAAGGTTGTTGAAATTTGTAAAAGATTAAACGTTCAAACGAACACTCTTTTAGAGGTTGGAGCAGGGTTTGGAATTTTCTGCGAAGAAATGCAAAAAATTGGTATTTTTAATAAAATTATAGGGGTAGAACCCACTCCAGACTTGGCAGAAACCTGCCGCAATCGTGGTATCAATATAGTTGAAAAACCTATAGAAAAAATTGAATTTGGTAACGAGGTTATTGATGTAATAGTTACTTTTGAAGTAATTGAGCATCTTTTTTGTCCTAAAGACTTTTTAAGCAAGTGTCACAGTTTACTAGCCGAAGGCGGGATACTGATCATAACGTGTCCTAATGCTAAAGGTTTTGACATAACCACACTGGGACAGGAATCTAGCGCTGTCGATAATGAACACATTAATTTATTTAACGTCAGTTCTCTGACTATGTTGTTAAAAATATGTGGTTTTGATTTGATTGAAAAACGAACTCCGGGAGAACTTGATGCGGAATTGGTGCGGAAGCAAATTCTCTCAGGTAAGTTCGATGTAAGCGGTTATCCTTTCTTAAAACAGATTTTAATAGAACAATGGGAGGAAGTAGGTGAAGCTTTTCAGATTTTTTTGTCTCAAAATCTTCTCTCATCTAACATGCTGTTAGTTGCTAGAAAAATTGGGTAGTACATTGGCAATTAGTTAATAAGGGTACAACACTGAGATTGCCGTGAAAAATTCTAGAAAAATTGCTGATTTTTTCAGACATATTTATTGCGGAAGACCTCCTGTAATCGCTTGTTTATGCTCTGAAACTAATGATTACTATTACTCTTGGCAACGAATGATTAACTGGAAAGAAAAGGACTTACATTTATTTGAATTTATAATCTTTCTTGAAAATATAGAAGTTGATGTTGATTTTTTCATCTGGTCTCAGAATCTAGTTTCTTTCCTCGATACGCTGCGTAATCAGGTGTTGTTTTATGTACTTTATAGCCGTTGTTGGCACGGGGATCGCAATTTGGTATGTGACAAATTCCCGTCGTGGTTACCTGATGACTTACTGATAACTTTTGCGAATTGGTCAAAACGTCATGTTAGGGATGAAGAAGTGCTTTTTATCACTAAAACATGGTACAAACAATTTGAATTTTCGGAAGTGTTTTTTTTCAAAAATGTTGAATTTGGTGCTTTAACTGAGTACCAAATGCTACAAGAACTGTTCTCTAACCCCGAGATATTTTTGCAAAATGAATAGAGCCATTGTCTCTTTACTTTGGGAAAAGAACGATCCAGTTTTGCGTTGTTTTTTAGACAAAAAATCGATTTCTGTTTTAGTTCCTAGTGTTTTGTATCGTGAATCTTTGCATACCTTAGTAAAGAGTACGGGAAATCAATTACTACGAATTGAAGATTTTTTGATAGAAGAGCAAATAAATAGTCTCAATCTCGTCTTTGAAGACAAGAATCGTCAGTTAGTTTATGGTTTAAGTAACGAATTTGCTTCTTACTTTAACCAGGTTTGTGTCAATCAAAATACTTCTCATCTTGTCTTTAATGAAGTAGCAATTAATAGTTTGATAGCTGGTATAACTCTTTTCGAGGGACTGTGTGAGGCATCAAATTTTTACGATATTGAGCTAGTTATAGTAAATGAAGATTTCATGGCGTTAGCTCGTGCGGTCATAAGTTGGGCTAAGTCAATGGGCATACCGAGCTTACATGTTGAACACGCTTTTACTACCCAGAACCCTTTTACAATACACAGTAGTCTATACGCCGATTTTTTGGCTGTTGCCAATCATCGTTCACTTGAAGCCTATGCAGATTTCGGTTTCGATCTTTCCAGAATTTTTGTCACCGGCGCACCTCATGCCGATGTTTATTCACAGCTAAAAAAACAAAAGTTGACAACGCGAATTTATATTATTGAAAAGTATAAGTTTAATCCTGATAGACCTATAATAGTTTTCGGCACAACATGGCATGGTTACTTCACTTCTTTTAGTGATCCTCTTGTTTTTGAAAAAACAATTAAACACTTTTTTTCCGCTTGCAAACAGTTGTTTGATAAGGGTATTCAGGCTAATTTTGTCATTAAAGATCGTCCGCAAAATGCGTTTAAAGCAACCACCCTAGAAACTATTAGCAATCTTGCTAAAAACTGCGGAGTAGAAGATTTCTTTTACGTTTTAGCTGATACAGCTGAAATTGTCACTATTGCCGATGTGGTTGTTGCAGTTGATTCTGGTCTGCTGATAGAAGCACTGATCGCGGAAACGCCCGCTATTAATTTAATGTATGAACTGGGTTTAATTTTAGGTCCTTGTTTTGATGTTAACTCAGGTGTTATTGAAGTCGAACCACAACATCTCGCGTGTGAAATTGAGCGGCTTATCATAGATAAACATTATCGAGAACAACATGTACAACAAATGCGTGATTCCGCGAGTTATCACAACCTTGGCGTTGACGGCCGCGCCACTGAACGGGTTGCAGCACTCATGGCAAAGTTAGCCAAAAAAATAAAAAAACCTTCAAGAAGTTCATTGCCGCTGCAACCACCGCATTACGTTTGGCAAGCGCTCTCTGCACGAACAGCAACTTTGGATGATGTTAGTATCGATTATTACAGCGGGGTATGTCATGAATTAATTGCTTTATTAAAACATCCGCCGCAATATGTTTTAGATATGGGTTGCGCAGCAGACGCAACAGGTGCTGAAATTAAGCGGCAATATCCTGATACTATTGTCATCGGAGTAGAATTAAATCAAACTGCCGCAAAAATTGCGCAAATAAAACTCGATCAAGTCATTGTAGAGAGTATTGAAAAACTCGACTTTACTGAACATGCAATACCGCTTAATTCTATTGATACTGTGTTTTTTGGCGATGTTCTTGAACACCTTTATAATCCCTGGGCGGTGCTTGAAAACTTAAAACCATATCTCACTGCTGATGCTCAAGTTCTTGTCAGTTTACCCAATAGCCGTCATTTCAGTTTACTCTCTGATCTTGCGCACGGTAATTGGACTTATCGTGAAGCTGGTTTACTCGATGTCACCCATATTCGTTTTTTCACGCTAAATGAAATTCATAAATTCTTTTCGGAAACGGGTTATATTGTTGATGAGATTGGCTCCGTCGTTATTTCCAAATTAGATTTTATTGTTGAAAACCCACAGACTCATACGGAAGAAAAAAAGGTTATTGATTTATCAACTGTAACACCCGGTGACAACCTCACCATTGGCAAACTTACGCTCAACGATCTAACGGAACAAGACATTTTTGAATTACAAGCCTTTCAGATTTTAATTCGCGCTCGTCCAGCAAATAATCAACAATCCGAATCAGAAAAATTATTAGACAACACTGCACCAGCGGAAGAAACCTATGCTACCTGGCGAGAACGTCACCGATTAACGCCTGCGACAATACAACGATTGCTGATTAGTCAACCTGAAATTATTGATAGCCCTGATCGAGGGGTGCATTTCTTTTTATTTGTTTATAATGATGATGACTATCAACTACTCGCCGATACGATTGATTCACTTGCCGCCCAAATCCCCGCGTATTGGCATTTAACAATTATTTCTCCCCTATCCTGTCCAAACGCTTTATTTGAAACTGAATCAATGTTGGACTGGGTCACGGTCACTGATCCAACTCAATTCAACCATGCAATCAAAACCGCTTTTACGCAATCACCATATAGCTGGTTAATGATTGGCACGGCGGGCATACGCTTAGACCCTGGATTTATTTGCTATCTATTATTAACAGCGCAGCAACATTCGACGTGGCGTTGTGTCTATTGTGATGAAGATCATTTATCTTCGGACGGGCAAACGCTCAATCCTGATTGCAAACCCGCTGTCAATCTTGAATTACTGCGCAGCAGTGCGTATATCGGGCAAGCTGTTTTAGTTCACCGAGAATTGTGGCAAGCATTAGAAACGGAATTATTAACATCACCCCGAGCATGGGCATTTTATGCTGCATTGCGGGCGATTGAACTGTATGGTAATAAGGGTTTAGGGCATATTGATGAATTGTTATTGACAGTACCAGAAGACCTCAATAACGCACCAGAAGATTGGATAAAAACCGCGCAACCTATTCTGCAATCTCATTTGACCCGCTGTGGCATCAACGCATCAGTATGTCCTGGTTTATTACCGGATCGGTTTTTTGTTGATTACCAACTGTCTTATCAGCCGCGTGTTTCAATTCTTGTTGCGATTGAATCTAATGCCGCACCTTTATCTGTGTGTCTTGATAGCATCTTGCAAAATACCCTGTATCCGCATTACGAAATCATTATTGCAGATACGCAATTAGGTGATGCCACAACCCGCGAATCATTTGCACAATTACCACACCGCGATCCCCGTATTCAAGTAATTGCCGCCCCCTATGGAAGTGATTTAGCAATCCAATTTAATTATGCGGCGGAAGCGGCACAAGGCGAGTTTTTTATTTTTTTAACGGCTACGGCGGTTATTGCACAAGATCATTGGGTAGAGCAACTACTGGCTTTAGCAATACAGAATGATGTCGGCGCGGTTGGTTGTCGAGTGATTGATCCACAACAACACATTATTCATGCTGGCGTGATTATTGGCATGGGTAATGGAGCGCAGGCGCTTGGTGGCGCACAATTATTAAATCAACCTGGGTATCTTGGGCGTTTGCAAGTCACACAAGAGTATTCAGCAGTGGCAGTGCCAGGGTTATGTGTACGCCATGATGTATTTGCAGCGATGGGCGGTTTTAATCAACAAACATTTTCGCAGCATTATTATGACGTTGATTTATGTTTACAACTGCGCCAACAAGGCTATCGTATCATTTGGACGCCACACGTCACATTAATTCAACAAATAAATGATAGTACGCAAGATGCTGCATCAACAGCGGTTAATGAAAAATTGACACAACAGTTTAATCAACGCTGGTTAAATATTTATCAAAATGATCCGGCGCATCATCGTTATCTCAGTGTGCGCGATACAGATTGGGTGATTGATGGCGTGATGGATGTCCCTTGGCATCCTATTCTTGAACCATTGCCGCGAGTCGTCGCTTTATTACCCGAGCGAGCTGCAATTGAACAGCGCGTGATTGCGCCTTTAATGGCATTAACAAGTGCAGAACAATTGTGTCATTTTATTTGTTCAGCCGAATTTGGCAAACAGCGTGTGTTGCCAAGTGCTACGGAATTAGTACGCGCTCGTCCAACAACATTATTAGTGCATCGCGCTTTTATTAATACATCACAGGCGGTATTGGCGGATTATGCTGCGGTGTTGCCCGAATTATTCCGCGTCTTTACAGTTGAGGATACGCTATTAACTTTGCTGCATAATGAGGCGTTAAGTGAGACGGAAAATCCTAAATTATTTGCACAAGTAACTGCGATTGCGCAATTATGTCAGCGGTTAATAGTGCCAAATACACAGGCGGCGAAGTTATTAGCTAATTTTCATTCTGATATTGTTGTATTGCCGCCGTATTTGCCGCAAGCACACTGGGGTGCAATAGAACCACGCAAACAAATCAAGAAATGGCGTAAATTGCGAGTGGGATGGTTTGCCCCACGTTTTGGGTGGGTGGGACGTGAAAAAGAATTAGCCGTATTGCAGCCGTTATTTGCTGCTTTACCGCAGTTGGCACGCGAGATTGATTGGGTATTTATTGGCTGGAATCCGCCCGAAGCACAAGCAATTCAAGCTGAAATCTATCCGCATCAAATTAAAACTCCAACGGCGTTGCGGGATTTGGATTTGGACGGTTGCGTTGCTCCGCATTTACCGCCAACCGCACGGTTAATGGAACAATTATGGCAATGGGGTGCAATGGGTTATGCAGTATTAGCGGCAGAGACTCCACTCACGACGAGTTTCCCTGTGTCCACAATTCCGAATGAAACGGCAGCGTGGACTGAAACACTTCATCAATATACACAACAACATCACACGTTAATAACAGCCGCTGAACCATTCCATCACTGGGTTATTAACGAGGCTTTGCTTGAAACAGATGACCATCTGAGCGCGTGGCTTGATGCGTTATTAGCGCGTTAAAAATGTACGGCTATTGATAATAAAAAGTTGAACTAACATCATTGCACAAGGGTATGATGATGGTGGGCCGCAGCACTCCGACTGCCCACTAAAACTTGATTATAACCTGCGTGTTTTGCGGCGTATAACGCTGCATCTGCCTTTTCATATAATTGTTGCAATGTATAGCCTGGACGATAAGTCGCCAAACCAATGCTGGCACTGATATTTAAGGTTTGCCCTTCAGGTGTTGTTAAAACTAATGCCGTAAGTGCATGACGCAACCGTTCCGCGCATTCCATCGCTTGAATAATATCTGCACCAGGCAAGAGAATGACAAATTCATCGCCCCCCATTCGCACACATAAATCGGCAGCGCGTGTTACTTGTCGCAATACCTGTGCCACTGCAATTAAAACTCGATCCCCGGTGGGGTGTCCGTATTGATCGTTAATTAATTTAAACTTATCTAAATCTAATGCCAACATACTAGCAGGGCGTTGTTGGCGTTCGCAATCTGCCAACCACGCCTGCCCTTGTGTCATTAATGCGCGCCGATTGCCAAGTTCAGTTAATACATCCCTTTCTAATTGTGCATTTAATTCGTGAAACTGCAATGCATTGTGTAATGCCGGTGCGGCTAAACCAATTAATGCTTCAATGTGTGTCTGTTCTGCCTCAGTGAAGCGTCGCCCGCGCATAAGTTTTAATACGCCCATCTCACGGTCATTAAAGACTAAGGTGTATTCCAGACTGTGCCGATCTGTTTTGCCACCAGAGAGCCGCAGGGTAGCCGCTGTGGGTATAGAATTGACGTGTGTCCAATAATATTCCCAGCCGGTGTGATGAATCACATTCATTAAAAAATGATTCAACATAGTAAATGCGTGGTGCGGATCCAGCGTACTGATAATTGCTTGTAGGAATTGAATTGGCTCGACTGGCGGCAGTGATAGCAGTGGCATTTCATTACTGGCGGTGACCAAAGTAAGATGCGGTGTATCGGCATAAGTCATGGTGTGCATAGTAAGTTTCCCGAATTGAAAAGCATTTTCCAGAAACTTAAGCAATGTTAACGCCAATATTTTTTAGCTTAAAATTAAGAGGTTAGCAATCGCTTTTAAAAAAGTGGCGGGTTTACGGCATTAATAGGGGTTGTACTGTGAAACCGATCACATGACTATGTCAAAAAAATGACGTATTGACGATATTCGATTGATAACATCAGACTTAATGTAACCATTATAAAACTGACAAAAAAGATTTCAATAATTTTTGATCGGTTTTATTTGAACAATATGATTGAAAACATAGGGAGAAATTCTGCCTTTTAATTTAATTAAACCGCTGAATTTCTCCATACTTTAGTCTATCAAAGTCAACTGATTATTGCATTTGATAAATAGCGCCGCAATATGGACATATTGCCCGATGTTCTGGATTATCTTCAATAGGCAAATACACACGAGGGTGTGCGTTCCATATTGCATCATGCAATGGTGGACAGCATATTGGTAAATCAGCTGATTTAACGACAATCGGTTTGGAAACGGGAGATTTTTGCATAGTTATTAACCTATAGATAATGTATTGATGGGATATGAAAATCTGATCTGACCAGTCACAAACAAGCAGCTATTAAATAATTGACTGACAAAAATAATTAAATGACGACACCTCGGATACAACACTACCAACCATAATAGCATATAAATTGTGCCATACAGCAAGGTTATAATCAATGGAAAGTTATCGGCTTGTTCGACCAGAACACTTAAATCATTACGGGAAGTTATTTGGCGGTTTTTTATTGAAATGGGTAGATGAAATCTCTTGGATTGCTGCCAGTCGTGATTATCCTGGCTATCATTTTGTCACCGTTGGTATGGATCAAGTCGCTTTTCATCGTAGCACTAAACAAGGCAGTGTATTACGCTTTGTAATTAACATTAGTCATCGTGGAACGACCTCAGTGAGTTATCGTGTTGATGTTTATGATGATGATCTAATTTCTGGAGCAGAAACCGCCATATTTTCAACCTGTGTCACCTTTGTTCGTATTGACGCCGTTGGATGCAAATTGTCACTATAATAATTTAGTTCGATCGCTGGATTGATTAGATTATGGTAAATTACCATTTTTTTCCTGCACTTGTGTTATGTGTGAAGCGCTGCGAGAGACAATGTAGGCTGATACTAATATGGTTTTATATTACTTTAATAATATTTACACCCGTCAATTATGCCGCACCGCCAGTGATTCGTTTTGCACCTTTAATACAAGAAAATCAAAGTATTGCGATTGAACAGTTTAAAGACTTTGTGAATTACTTATCACAAGCGTTATCAGTGCGTATTGAATGGGTATTTTTAACGGATTATGCAGCAATTTTAGATGAGTTCCAACACGGTAATATTGATTTAGCATATCTTGGTCCATTACCTTATACATTGCTCAAACGCACCTATACTGCAGCGCAACCATTAGCATGTGTTGCTGATGCTGATGGTATGGCAACCTTGCGTTGTGCGTTAGTTGGTTTTAATGGTGAACCACCAGCAACGGTGCATGATATAGTGAATATGCATATCGCGCTGACTCAGCCTCATTCAACCTGCGGCTATTTAAATGCAGCACAAATTTTAACAGCGGCGGGACGTGATATTAACGGCGATGGCAATTGGTTTAGTTATGCGGGCAGCCATTCCATTGCGGCACTTGGTGTTGTTGCAGGTGATTATGCGGTCGCCAGTATTAAAATGAGTATCGCCCAACGATACGCACATTTAAATCTAAAAATTCTAGCTATTAGCCCGCCTTACCCCGGGTTTTCATTAGTGGTTAATACCGCTACAGTTAATAAATCATTACAGATCGCATTGCAGCAAGCCTTACTCTCACTAACTCCAATACAAAAGCCGGAATTGATGCAGTGGGGATTGCCTTTACGTTATGGGCTTTTGCCACCCGAGCAATGTGGTGATTATACGCAGATTGACAATGCGTTAAAACTTATCCCGTGGCCATTGCCTGCTGATGTCATTAACACGAAATAACCTTGAACCGATCAACCTTAATCACGCTTGTATTTATCGGTATTTCCGAAACAATTTTATTATTGGGATTGTGGCAGTGGTTTGCTCTTCAGTCTGCACAACAATTAACCGTTTTACGTTCGGAACTAACTGGCAGCCATAGTGCAGTGGTAGAAAGCTATCGTCATTTGACTAGCGTTGTTTTACGCCAGAACATTGATCGTTTAACAATTCGTAATTTACTCACTCATATTCAAACCACCCCACCGGATCAATTACCACAACTACGCGGTTTGCTTTACCGTGAATTGATTTTAACCTACCGAATTTTGCGTGATCATCATGTGCAATCACTGCAAATTATTTTACCTAGTGGTGATTCTTTTCTACGCTTTGAACGTCCAGATATTATTACTGAAAACGTCTCTGCAAAACGTTTAACAGTACGCCGGGCAATTGCAACCCGCAGTTTTCAACATGGTTTTGAAACCGGCATGTCTTTGCCATCTTCTCGTTATGTTTATCCGTTGTTAGATAAAGAAAAATTAATCGCAATCATAGATTTTGGTGTTGATACTTCTAACACACGGCGACGGGTATTTGCCAGTTTTAGGAATGCTTCGCGTAATGCACACCAACTCATTGTGCGACGCGATCAATTAGATATGACGCCCATACCAGACGTAGAAAAAATCTTTCGCCCCACTGTATTACACCCAGAATTTGTCGCTCAAATCGCAGCTGACGTTCCCGTATTTAATAAACATCATTTTGACCAAACTGGCGATACAGCGCTAAATGACTGGGTTAGTCAGCTTGACAATTATCTTGGTAAACTCACAAAACTACACGATGCGATTGCTAAAAAAACATATTTTAGTGACTACGTTTGTGTTCAATTGAACACTTGTTTTGCTATCAATCTATCACCAATAGCTAACACTGAAAATCATGTTATTGCTTATTCAGTTTCTTATATTGATGCTCCAAATTATCGCCAAGATACAATCTATTTTGTGTTACTGGGTTGTATTGCTAGTCTTCTGATTATTGCAACAGCATTTGTATTCAAAGGTTGGCTAGAATCCAAACAATATTTACATGCTATTACCGAACACATGGCCGAAGGATTATACGTTGTCACCAATAACGGTCTAATTGTTCATGTCAATCAAGCCGCAACCGATATTCTTGGCTATGCACGTCATCAATTGATTGGTCAAAATGCACATCGCCTATTTCATCTCCATCCTGCAACGGTAAAAACTGATGAAGTATTGCCTTGCATATTACAAATCGCTGCATATTCTGGTCAAATATTGCACACCGAAGAAGAATGTTTTTATCATCGTGATGGTCATAAAATTCACGTCAGTCTAACAGCATCTCCATTAAAAAGTAGTCATCAAATCGCTGGGACAATCGTCTTATTTCGTGATGTCACGCAGGCTTACCAAAATCAATTGCATTTGAAGCAAGCTGACATTGCATTTCAAAATTTTGGTGAGGCGCTATTAGTTACAGATGCCAGTGTCAACATTCAAGCTGTTAATACGGCATTTACAGATATTACTGGCTACACAGAATTAGAGGTGTTAGGAAAAAATCCGCGCTTACTCTCATCAGGACAACAAAATGACACCTTTTATGCCAATTTGTGGGATACACTCAATCATCATGGTCATTGGCAAGGTGAAATTATCAATCGGCATAAAAATGGAAAGTTATTTCCCGCTTGGTTAAAAATTACAGCCGTTTTTAATGAAAAAAAACACATATTAGGCTATGTGGCAATCTGCCGTGATTTGAGCGATTTGCATCAAAAAGATGATTTATTGCGTGATCTTGCACAACACGATCAACTTACTACCTTAGCAAATCGCAGTGCTTTTATCGAGAAATTAAAAGAAACTATTATTATAGCTGGACAAAATCATCAAGAACTCGCACTTCTTTATCTCGACATTGATCGGTTTAAGCGTATTAATGACACGCTCGGACACTTGGTTGGTGATGCGCTGTTAAAAGAGATCGCACAGCGCTTACGGACACTGGTGAACAGCTATAGTTATTGCGCACGGATTGGTGGTGATGAGTTCAGTATTTTAATTAATGATTTTTATCTGAGTGGTCCACCATCGCAAGTTGCGCAACAGATTTTAATTCTTGTGCGTGAACCAATCTGTATTGCGAGTAATGACCTGCATATTACGGTTAGTATTGGGATTTGTTTATTTCCCCAGGATGGAACTGATGGGATTTCATTATTAAAAAATGCGGATGCAGCAATGTATTTTGCAAAGAAACAAGGGCGTGATAGTTATTGTTATTTCAATCCAGATATGGCAACGGATGTCGCCCGGCGTTTTACAGTGGAATCTAGTTTGCGACGTGCCTTGAGTGAAAATCAATTGCGTTTGTTTTATCAACCAAAAATAGCACTCTCAACTAATCGTGTGATTGGTTTTGAAGCCTTATTACGTTGGCAGCATCCCGAACAGGGTCTATTAGCGCCCGGTCATTTTCTTGATGAAGCACGAGATGCCGGGTTAATGCCGGCATTAACAGAATGGGTTGTGCATGAGGCAGCGCGGGCGAGTGCTGAATGGCGGGCGGCTGGCTTACCAGTGGGGCGTATTGCGTGTAATTTAGATGCGTTAGTACTTGATGCGGGTGTATTAAAAAATATGCTATTGCAAGCGGTCAAGTCTGCTGGAATTACTGCCGATGATTTGGATTTAGAAATTGTCGAAACAGCAATGAGTCCAACCACGCAAACATCGCAGTTTTGGCATGATTTGGTTGCTGCTGGGTTTAAACTTGCAATTGATGATTTCGGAACGGGCGAATCTTCATTAGCACGTCTGAAAGAATTACCCGTCAATGCATTAAAAATAGATCGACGATTTGTTCGTGATATAGAGCAGGATGGTAATGATCGGGCAATTGTGCGCACGATTGTTGCGATGGCAAAAGCACTCGGTATAGAAACCATCGCCGAAGGTGTGGAAACACAAGCGCAATTAGACTTTTTACGCGAGCTTGGTGCTGATGCAGCACAGGGTTATTTCATTAGTCACCCAATGCCGGCAATTGAAGTCGCTGAATTTGTTAAAAAACATTTGACGAATTCCACCTAACAAGTATATTTTTAATTATACACAGTTGAACAATGTTTAATGCTTGGCATATAACTAAAAAGAACACAACATTTAACTCAATATTGTATTATTTTTCATTACTTTAGACATGACAATATTGAGTAATATTCAAGTGTCTTATTGCTGGCAACTTCAGTTCACTGTCGTATTTCAGTGATTGCTAACATAATTTATAGTTGAATAGCTTTAGTTGTCTTGACACAGTTGAGTCACTATAGTAGTTATTATAGTAGTCTCAGCTGACTGTCAAACAGCGTTGTTTAGCAATAATACTTGACCTAACCACCCATCTAATGTTATTCAAACGCTGTCTCAAACGTTGTCACAATAAATACGCCGGGGAGGTTTATCTATGGAACGCAAACGTATCGTTATTCTTGGTGCAGGTTTATCTGGTCACACAGTCGCCCGTTATCTAGGGCGTTGGGTTGGTAAAAAACATGACATTGTGGTTGTATCACCCAATGCCAAATGGAATTGGATTCCATCCAATATTTGGGTAGGGGTGGGAGAAATGACTGAACAACAAGTGACATTTGAATTGGCGCCAGTTTATAAAAAATTACATATTGATTTTCGCCAAGCACGCGCAATTTCTATTCACCCGGACGGTAATGACAATCAAGCACGTCCTCATGTCACTATTGAATATACTGATTCAGAACGCGCCGGAAAAACTGATATTATTGATTATGATTTTCTGGTCAATGCGACTGGTCCCAAACTGAATTTTAATGCAACACCAGGGCTTGGGCCTGAACACGGTCATACGGTTTCTGTCTGCACTGCTACACATGCGTTAGAGGCAAATGCACGATTACAAGAGAATATTGCCGCATTAAAAGCCGGTCAAACGCGCACCTTTGTTATTGGAACGGGGCATGGAATGTGTACCTGTCAGGGTGCCGCATTTGAATACATTTATAATATAGATCACACTTTGCGTGAAGCTAAGGTACGCAATAAAGCGCGTATTATTTGGATTAGTAACGAATATGAACTCGGTGATTTTGGCATGGGGGGAGTGCATCTTCATCGCGGTGGGTATGTAACCAATGGAAAGGTTTTTGCCGAATCTATGATGGTAGAGCGTGGCATGCAATGGATTACACGCGCTCATGTTAGTAAAGTTGAGTCGGGAGTGATTCACTATGAATTACTTGATGGCAGTCAAAATGAATTAAAGTTTGATTTCGCTATGCTAATTCCACCATTCGCGGGGGTCGGATTAAAAGCATACGCGAAAGACGGCAGTGACATCACCGATAAATTATTTGCACCTAATAGCATGATGCGCGTAGATGCTGATTATACTGCCAAGCCCTATGAAGATTGGAGTAAACATGATTGGCCACGGACTTATCAAACGCCAACACATAAAAATATCTTTGCAGTTGGAATTGCATTTGCCCCACCGCACCCAATCAGTAAGCCAATGAAAAGCCCGAATGGAACGCCAATTAGTCCCACGCCGCCGCGTACTGGTATGCCGTCAGCAACGATGGGTAAAGCGGTTGCGGGGAGTATTCGTGACATGTTGCGTGGTGCAATAGAACCCACTCGTCACGCTTCAATGGGCGAAATGGGGGCGGCTTGTGTTGCTTCCACAGGATCACACATTTTCAAAGGCACGGCGGCAACGATGACTGTCTTTCCAGTTGTGCCAGATTATGATACCTATCCCGATTATGGGCGGGATATGAGTTTAACGTTTGGCGAAATTGGATTGGCAGGACATTGGATGAAATACATTTTGCACCATGTCTTTTTATATCAAGCGAAACTACGTTTTGGTTGGTGGTTGTTGCCAGATTAAACCATCTAATCAGGGCGTGTTTTTAATAAACCTACATTAGTAAAATAAGGAGCGCGGTGATGCCAGTTAAAAATCGTGAACCGTATCAACAAGCATACTACCCACCGGTGCCAACAGCATTCACTTGCTATATGCGCACTTCAATTATTTGGCAATTAGTACGTTTTGTCGTTATCAATTTTAAGATTCTTAAATTGATGATGAATTCGCACGGCTAATACCCAACAATCTGTGTAGTCGCATAAACAACAGAGAGCATGTTTATGCGGCTACTGTTTTATTGAATTGTCATGGTGTCATCACGCATATTATGCTGTTAACTAAGTTTATACATTCGTTTGGTTCGACTAAAAATTTAGCACAAAAGCATTAAAATCAGAGCGGTGGTGTCATTTGCTCCAATCCAATATGACGCATCACTTGTTCTAAACGTGTAATTGCTTGTAGAAAATCCAACTGATCCAAACAATGCCCAATTTTGATTAACTCTTCCTCCAACCCATAACTGGCAAGTTGCGGCAATATGGTTTGAAAACTTCGACGGGCGTTCAGGCTATTATGTGTTAATTGTGCCTGCAATGTTTGTAGCGCTGATAATAGATCAACCGGCGGTGTTGTTAAATCGTTATTATTCATAAATGCTAGTTGATGAGCTGATACAATTAAATCATGTGACTTGGGCGCTAACGTTGCGGCCACTGTAATCGCCTGCTCTAATACGGGTTGCAAAATAGTTAAAAGCCGATCACATTCAATTTGCAACTGTGCTGTCTTCGGTTGAGATAAGACTTGCTCTAGTTGAGCTGCAAGACTACTCACCATTTCTAATCCCAAAGTTGCGGCACTGCCCTTTAAAGAATGAGCTAATTGCAAAGCATCTTCATAGCGCATTGCAATGAGGCTTTCCTTTAATTGCGCCGGGGTTGCGGCAAATTGTATAGCAAAATGCGCGATTAAACGCCGCAATAATGCTGGTTTACCATTGCAATGTGCTAATCCTATTTTTAAATCAAAAGGTGGCAGCACCACGGGCAATTTTTCATCATTAATTGTTCCATCACAGTTGATTGGAATATCTAAATCATCAGGATTGCTTGACAACCAGTGTTGTAACACCTGTATTAACTGTTGTGGGTTGATCGGTTTGGTTAAATGATCGTCCATGCCGGCGGCATAACTGCGATCACGATCTTTTTGCATAGCGTGCGCAGTCATCGCAATAATAGGTATGCGTATTGGAACGGCATTGGTAACTCCATAGCGAGCGCGGCGGCGTTCACAGCGGCGAATACGTCGCGTCACTTCTAAACCATCTAATTCAGGCATCTGAATATCCATCAAAATTAAATCAAACGGTTTGGTTAAAGCAAGCCGTAAACCTTCACGTCCCTGTATTGCATTGGTTACACTAATGCCAAGATCATTTAATAACTCACACATTAATTCACGATTGAGTGCGTTATCCTCAATTAACAATACTTGTCGGCCAACTAAAGGTAAAATCGTGCATGGCTGCTGTTGCGTTGTTTGACTAATTGATTGAGAGATTGCGTGAACACTTTGAATGAAGTGACCTAATTGAATTGGGGGATTTGTGGTGATTGATTGAGTGTTTATTTCTTTATCAATGACGCGGTTTAGTGTCACGGTGAAATAAAATGTACTTCCTTGCCCCAAATGACTTTCTACCCAAATATCGCCTCCCATCATTTCAACTAACTGCTTGCTAATTACCAATCCTAAACCAGTGCCACCAAAGCGACGGGTAGTTGAATTATCTCCTTGTGAAAAGGCTTGAAACAAACGAGCCATTTGGTGTGAATCTATGCCAATACCACTATCAGTCACCGCAAAACACAAACTGATCTGTTGTGTATTCTGTTGTTCAATGGTGACGTTGATTGTAATGCTTCCAGTATGCGTGAATTTCACCGCATTACTTACTAAATTGATTAAAATTTGTCCAAGACGTAAGCTATCACCACACAATAATTGCGGCACGTCTGGTGCCACTTGGCAAGTCAATGTTAATCCTTTTTCTTCCGCTTTCAATCCAATAATAGCGATTAAATCTGCCAATAATTGATTTAATGTAAAAGGAACATTTTCTAATTCAAGTTTTCGGGCTTCTATTTTAGAAAAATCGAGAACATCATTAATAATATTTAATAATGCTGTTGCCGCAACATTGATATTGTTGAGATAACCTTGTTGACGTTGGCTAAGTTCTGTATTTTGAAGTAAATACGTCATGCCAACAATTGCATTCATAGGCGTGCGAATTTCATGGCTCATATTTGCAAGGAAATCGCTTTTAGCGACATTCGCTTCTTCAGCCGCATGTGCCAATGCTTCAGCGCGTTCACTAGAACGGATTAAGGCAGTATTTGCTTCACGTAATTCAGCAACCGATTGTTTTAACGCATCCTGTGCCCAGCGCCGCAAATGAATAGTGTGCTCTAATTCTTGTCGCGCTTTCTGTTCCTGTAAATATTGGTAATAACGCCCTAAAGTAGCGGCAAAATTGTCGGCGGCTAATCGCAATAACGCCTGTTCAGTTGAAGAGAATTGCCGTTCTTGTTCCGTATCATCAAACCCAACAAATCCAATTAAATCGCCATCTAAAAACATGGGTTGCATTAAACAAGATTTAATACCCTGTTCAAGCAGTATTGCTTTACTTGCTGCCATTGTGGTGGGTAATTCGTTCAAATAACTTATGACTAATGACTGCCCAGTTTTAAAGCGTTCAATCAAGCCTGGAAAGGTTGTAAAAGGAATATTTTGTAATTGCTCGATTTGGGAATTCACACCTGAACGGCACCATTCATGTGTATTTGACCAAGTTTCTGTTATAAAATTATTATTAAATAGATAAGCACGATCTGCATTTAAATATCGGCCAAGAATTTCCAAACAATCAGTAAGTCCTTTATTAAGTGTTTCAATACGCAATTGTGCATTTGCGGTCGCTAACCGTGAAGCAATTACATTAAATTGATTCAATTCTTTTAATGTCGCTTCGGCACGTTTGCGTTCTGTAATATCAACAATAATACCATCGAGCCAAAGTAAATATCCATTATCTGTATGAATACTACGTCCAATTTCTTGAACCCAAATATGATGTCCGTCACGATGACAAAGCCGATAAGTCAACTCAAAAGGCTCTTGTTTTAATACAGCATCCTGTACTTGCCTATTAACATTAATACGGTCATCTGGACAAATAATATCAGCATAGGCACGAATAGTATTATTAATAAACCCTGAAGCTGGATAGCCCGAAAGGGTTTCAATACCATCACTGATATAATTCATGGTCCAAAACACATCATTAAGACACCGATACACCGCACCGGGAATGTTTTGTGTGAGAGTGCGAAACTTTTCTTCACTATCAACCAACGCTGCTTTTGTACGACGTTCATCCGTTAAACTAATTGCCAATGCTTTAATTGTTTTTAATAACCAATAAATTAACCAAGCAATTCCAACGAATAGTATGAAAATTCCACATGCTACTGATATCCATAAAAATTGCTGCTGACCTTTATAGACAGCAATATCTTCCAAAATTGGTTCAATGCTTTCTGTAATGATTAATACCAATGGCCAATTCGCCAAACGACGCCATGACATCATTTGTGTTTCAGTTTCAAATGGTGGCAGTGTCACCTGTGTCGCTTGTTGTGGTATTTCACTCTGAAATGCAGCGATGTTTGGTAATAATTGCCCAACCGTATCAGCACGATTGGGTAAATACACGACAATACGTCCATCCAATGACGTAATCAGAATAGATGTTGCCGCAATATGTCGCGTATTGTGTAATGCAACTGCTAACCAATCAGATTCAATAATAGCGACTACAGCGCCCGCGAAGTCATTATTGGCATCAAAATACGGCCGACTCAGCGCAATAAAATGACGTTGCGGTGAAACCCGCGATAATAGGAGCGGTGATAGATAAGGTTGATCCAATTGCCGATGACGATGCACCGTAAAATAATCACGGTCTGTCACATCCGGCGGTGTTCCAGCTAATGTCCACGCAATAATTTTTCCATTTCGATCTAATAATAAAAAATCTAATATTGTTTTGCTATCAGTTTCACGGAGAAGGCGTGTTAAAGCATATTTCGGCCCTTGTTCAAGCGGAACCATATTGCGCATATCAATTAAAATACGATCAAGCTCATCAAGCCGCGCTAATAACAATGCCTCTTCTGATGTTGCTAATGCTTGAGTGCGCACTTGGACGGCATTAAATTGACGTTCCGTGTAAGTTTTTATGGCAAAAAGGTACTGGTGTATAACTAAACTGATTAATAATACGCTGACCAATAGGATGCAAATTCCTATTAAACTAAGCGTCACAGTACCATTGCGAATGATATTCATAAGGGCAAAATAACAATCATATAGTTGCTGGTGAGTGACGACTGATGTGCCCTGTGATGATTGGGTCTTTTCTAAAAGATTCGGTTTAAGTCGTGATAATTTTTAAGTTGAGCTTGCGTAAGATACGGTGTGGAACGAATCGTATTGGAAATTTGCCAAGAATGCTATGGTTAGCAAACTCACTACATCCTAACATTTGTTAAATGTATAGATTGTTGTCAAGAGTTAGTTAGTTGAGTAATTAAATCATTAATCGTGTTGAAATAATTGTTTTTACACTGAAAATTCGTTGTTTCAGCTAAGTTTGTTTTTTCATTCTAGTAATTAAAATTGCTTCACTTTGATGTTCAGTGTTTGAATACGATATGCAATTTGACGCGGTGTCATACCCAATAGACGCGCTGCTTTAGCTTGTACCCACCCGGCCTGTTCAAGTGCGGAAATTACGCGCTCGCGCTCATCCAATTCAACATCTTGCAAGTCAAGATTAGAAATTGAGCGCACTGCGTCGTGATTAAAATGGTTTTCTATATCTAAATGCAGCCCAGCTAATTGAATAACTGCCTGATCAATGATGCCATTTTCACTCATCACGGCGGCACGTTCCATGCAATTTTCTAATTCACGCACGTTGCCTGGCCAATCATGTTGCATTAAAATTCTTAATGCTGAATCGGTCATTTCTAGTTCGCGTCCCTGCAACCGCGCAATTTTAGCAACTAAAAATCGGGCTAATTCAGGAATATCTTCAATTCGCTCGCGGAGTGGCGGTACTGTAATTGGCATAACATTCAAACGGTAATATAAATCTTCACGAAATTCGCCCATCTTTACCGCTTGTTCTAAATGCCGATTCGTGGCAGCAATGACGCGTACATCGACTTTGAGAGTACGATTGCCGCCAACACGCTCGAATTCACCTTCTTGTAATACGCGCAAAAGTTTTGCTTGAAATGCCGGAGAAATTTCACCAATTTCATCCAGAAATAATGTCCCACCATCCGCTTGTTCAAAGCGCCCTTTGCGTTGTGTAATCGCGCCAGTAAATGCACCTTTTTCATGTCCAAACAATTCAGATTCTAATAAATTATCTGGCAAAGCAGCGCAATTGAGTTTAATAAAAACCCCCCGCCCGCGTGGTGAATTGTAGTGAATAGCATTTGCGATTAACTCTTTACCAGTACCGGATTCACCGCGTAATAATACAGTCGTACTCCATTTTGCAACTTGACGGACTTGTTCAAATACAAAACGCATTCGTTGTGTATGCCCAATGATATTAAAAAAACCATGTTCACCTTTTAAGTGGCGCCGCAATTTATCGCGCTCCTCACGCAACGCGGTTTGTTCAGCTTCAACGGTGCGCGATAATCGCACTGCTTGACCAATTAAATTCGCCACCATTTCCAGAAACCGGGCATGTTCTGTTAATAAACCATCAACCACTGGTGGCTGGGCGGCAAATACACCAACCGCGCCTTCATTGCCAATACGAATTGGCACACCAATAAAGGGTAAATGACGATCATAAATATTAAGGCGGTCAAGAAAGCGGGGTTCATCATTAATACGCGGTAGAATCCAGGGGGCATTCATTTCAAAAATACGGCCAACCACGCCTTCGCCAGATTGATAACGCACTTTTTCAAACGGTGTGGCGTGTTCATTATATTGGGCGCTGACAATCAATTCGCCAGTGTCTTCATCGATTAAACTCACCATGCCCAAATGTAAGCGGCCGCGATCATGCAGGGTTTTTAATACTTCATATAAGGTGGTACGCAAGTCGAGTGAGCGACTGAGTACACAACTCACATCAAATAAAGTTTCTAATTGTGCTTCTAACAAAGATAATCGGGGTTCACTCGATGCAGTGTTTGGTAAGATATGAGACAGTTCAGACATCACGTTGTCACTATTGTTAAATTGTTAACCAGAGATCACAGCCGGTAGGTGTAGTTTAACGCACTATACAGTAGTCAATATAGTCATGTTTAATTGACAATTAAAATCCGAGCGGATTAATGATGAGTTCTCATGTATTCTATAAATAACAATTTCCGAGCATTTTAATCATTGCCGCTCATTCAGAGCTTGTCGAAGGATAAATAAATAACGTCTTTCAACAGACAAAGGGCGAATGGGAATGAATCGTATAAACCGAAAATCCACTTAAAATATGTATTTTTAACAGATGCGACAATATTTAAATGAGAATGTGCTGTTTATCAAGCGTTCATTATTGTGATGATGGGCTGTAACAAAAACAATTTGGGCGCAGTTTTTTTGCTACAATTTAAATAAAAAATCGGGTTGGTATTGTTGTATGCGTATGCGATTTTTAACTGGATGTCACCGGATAATCTCAATCGTTTTATCATCACTCACCCTGTAGTATACTCCCAATAATCACTAGGTATAAATAGCCAGTTCGTTGGATCACCTACTGTTTAATTATAACAACCATACAATACCAGCATTTCGCACCATGATGCCAATTTCCCCACCTAGCGGCCGTTTATTATTAGCGCCACAACCAGTTGATGCTGCACCAAATTGTCAAAAATTACAGTTTGAATTACAAGCACTTGGGTTATTAGGAACGCAATTAACCCGATCAGCGTGTGATGATACCCAGCCAATTGCATTCACCTGTGGTGAACAGTTTTTTCATTTCATTGCATTCACTGGCTGCGCGGTACAATTGCCCAACACATCAACCACTGCTGCCACAGTGCCGCCCTGTCATTTGCAATTAGCAGGGCCAACAACACACCCCCGCTTTTTTTCAGGGTTTAATACACGCCCGCCGCGCTGTCCGGTATGCGGTAAAGCAGCTATTGATTGGCAACAACAAATAATTAACTGGTTAGAAAATGATAATAAACCGCTATTGCGGTGTGCGGCGTGTGATTATTACCAACCCGGCTGGCAATGGCAATGGGGGCATCATGCAGGATTTGGGCGAGTTATTTTAAGTGTCGAGGCAATTTTTCCTGGTGAAGTCATGCCATTGCCGGCATTATTCATGCAATTAAAAACACTCACTGGTTATCAGTGGCATTGGTTTAGTGTTTCTAACTAATTGCATTCAATCGGAGTAATTAACATTATTGCAAACGTGATTTTTATATCACCAATAACCGTGCATTTGCTTCAGGTTACGACAAATAAACCATGACTGACATTAGTATTCAAATCCGGACTGATCTATTTGATCCTGAAGTCGAACAAGCTGCAATACGACATCACTGTCAGCAGAGCGGGGCGCTGGTGAGTTTTGTTGGCATCATGCGGGATTTTAATGATGATCAGCGCATTGCAACCATGCAGATTGAGCATTACCCCGAAATGACCGAGCGGGCAATACGGACATTAGCACAGACAGCCGCGCTGCGCTGGCCATTAGAAGCAGTGCGCATCATTCACCGCGTTGGGCAATTAAATCCGCAAACACCAATTGTCTTAATTGCGGTGGCGAGTGCGCATCGCAAAGAAGCATTTCGAGCGTGTGAGTTTTTAATTGATGAATTGAAAAAAGCAGTGCCGCTGTGGAAAAAAGAGCGCACGACAACCGGCGTAGAATACTGGGTTGCAGTGCGCACATCTAAAGACCAAGCCACAGCCAAAAATTGAATAGTGATATGAGACGTTTGCAGACTTGAATGATTCGCGTATTAAACAGGTTTAATTGGCAAAACCACTGGTGTTATAATTGCAAACTGCCTAAATTGAATAAAATCTAATAAGAATCTGTGAATTATGGTTTAACATAAGTTCCAGCGCCAATATAACGCGCTTTCCAATACGGCGTATCAAAGTGCGTAATTAACACCCGATGTCCCGACGTGGACGCATGAACAAAACGCGCCGCATCAACCATCACTCCAACGTGGTACTGGCCGGGACCGGTGCGAAAAAAAACTAAATCGCCGGCTTCAAGCCGTTGTTTTTTCACTGGTGCCGCCGCTGCCCGCTGGGCCATGGACGCACGCGGAATCGCCAAACCCGCCGCCCGGTGCGCGTACTGAGTCAAGGCACTGCAATCGAGCGCTGCGCCGGGCTTGGTTGCGCCATAAACGTACGGTGTACCAACCTGCGACAGCGCCGCCATCACCACGTCAGCCCGCTGGCTGTCCTCGGCATCCGGCTCGAACTTGCCGCCGCTCAACTCGTTACTGCCGCGACTCGCGCACCCCTGCGCCAATCCCATTGTGACCAAAATAGCAACAAGGATGCTGTTTTTATACCATACTCGCATGATTTCCCCTCGGTCAAAGTTAAAGTAATACACGCAGTATCGCTCACAACTCCCTGTATTTAGTTAGTTTTAGACGTAACTGGCGATACTGTCAAGGGTGAATTTTACCTTTTATTGAGGAGATTGCGCTATCAGTCTGTACTGATAAGGAATTTTTTTGCTGCCCAACTAAAATCAATTACCGGTTTTGCCTGCCAATTGGCACTTTTCTGATACAGAATATCACTGCATCACATGCCGCCACACCCGCGCCGCCTGCGGGCGCGCCAATTGCGGGGCAGTAAAACCGGTTGGCGTGATTAAAAAATCAATTGCACCCGCCGTGGCCGTATTCAAACTGTTAATGCCCAATTCATTCACCCGCTCGCGCACCTTTTGTGTTGGAAAGCGATAGCGATTTAAATAACCGGCTGAATACAACACCCATTGCGGCGCCACCTGCTGTAAAAATTGCAATGATGTTGAACCGGCACTGCCATGATGCGCGGCAATTAAAAGATCGCTGTTTAATTGCGCACCAAATACCCTGACCAATTCTTTTTCAATTTTACTGCTAATGTCGCCAGTGAATAAAACACTGAATTGACCGGTGCGGATTTTTAAGACGCATGAGCAATCATTGCCGTTATTGCGCGGTTGATCGGGGTGTAATATCTCGAAATCAACGCCGTCCCAGTGCCAATGTTGACCACGTTGACAAAACGCGGCGGTGACGCCGGTTAATTGCTGCGGTTCACCACTCAAAACATGGTGAATTGGTATTTGTCCGGCTAATAAACCCGACAAGCCGCCGGCGTGGTCATTATCGGCATGACTAATGATTAACTGGTCAATGTGTTGAATACCAACGGCGCGTAAATACGGCATCACCACGCGCTCGCCGCTATTAAATCCACTGGAATAACTCGGGCCAAGATCATACACCAGCGTATGATTGGCGGTGCGAATAACGGCGCTTAAACCCTGTCCAATGTCGAGTAAAGTGAATTGAATCTGCCCGGGGGCGGGTGGTGACGGGGTAATGAACAAAAATGGCAATAACCAAATGCTGCCGAGCCACCGAGCGGGGATGCCGCGGGGTGCCAGTAGTATTAAAATGCCAATGCCCAGTGCGCACAAAACCCAGACGGGGCGGGCGCTCATCGGAATAATTGCCCATGAAAGTTGCGCAAGTTGTGCTAATAAGTGTTCGGTGTGCGTGAGTAAATCGGCCATTAACTGCAATGGCAGTGACCAATCAAATAGGACGCTCGCGGCGGTGGCGGTTAATAAAATGGGTAAAAAAATGCTAAACAGCGGAATGATAATCAGGTTGATAAAAAAGCCGATCACGGATTGATAACCGAATAATGCGCCGCTGATAGGTAATAATCCGAGCGTGACAACCCATTGTGTCCAACTCCATAGCGCGATGAGTTGAATTGGTTGATGCAAGACACTGCGCCAGCTTGAGATGGGTTGACTGAGGCGGGCGCTTAATCCGTAGATTAATAATGCCACCGCGCCGAATGATAACCAAAAACCAAATGATAAAATGGTGATGGGATCAAGTAATAAGACGCCGATCATCGCTAATAATAATCCGCTGCTGGGGCGGAGGGCGCGGCCGCTGATGGTGGCAATTAAAATGACGGCTAACATGATAGCGGCGCGTTGCGTGGCAATGGCGAAACCGGCTAATGCACTGTAGCCAATTCCGCTGATTAACGCGACAATAGCGGCGGCGCGGGGGGCGGGTAGCCATAATACGAGCGTGGCGCTGCGTGACCATAACCAGCGGGTGATTAAGAATAATAAACCGGCAATTAACCCGATATTGGCGCCAGAGATGGCGATTAAATGACTGGTGCCGGTGCGGGCGAATATTTGCCATTGCGCACTGGTCATGCCGGTGCAATCCCCTAACACTAATGCGCGAATTAAACCGCTGGCGGGCGTGGCGCCGAGGGCGTGAATGATTTGTTCACTCAAACCCTGTCGCCAGCGATTGAGGCGGTCATGTCCGCTGGCGGCGGCGAGCAATTGCGGCGGTGGTTTAGGGCGGACGCTGCCGGTGGCGCCGAGATGTTCGGTGGCGAACCAGCGTTCGGCGTCAAAACTGCCGGGGTTGATGAGACCGTGCGGCGGTTTGAGGCGGGCGGTCAATTGCCAACGCGAGCCGGCGCGCAGGTGCGGCACGGGTTGGGCGGGCGTGGCGTACCAACTGAGGCTGACCTGACGCGGCAGAGTGATGGGTTGCAGCTGGTGGCGGGCGGATTCGATGGCGAAGGTGACGCGGGTTGAGCGCTCGCCGACGTCGGGCAGGTTGGTGATGCGCCCGATCAATTGCACGTCCTGTCCAATCCACTGCGGGTCAAGGCGGTTGGCTAACTCGCGGCCGGCGGTGAAATGGGTGTAATTGAAGCCGACCAGCGCGATGGCGAGCGGTAACATCCAGCGCCAGCGCCACGCAATGCCGACCGTGACCAGTAGCGCGGTGACGACCAGCCAGGTGGCGGGCAGGTGCGGTTGAATAAAATAGCCGCCGATGCCGCTAATAAACGCGAGACTATTGCGCAATTGCATCAATAGTCACGCTGCATGTCGTCACTTGGCACGGCTATACTAGCGCCGCCATTTAATCGCCCTCTCACCCCATGCAGGAATTCGCTTGAAACACTGGTTAAAACATCGCCTGCCCACTCGCCATACTTTGCTCGGTCATGCCAGTTTTCAAGGCATTAGTCACCTATTCAAAGACCCGAATCTGTGGCATTTCAACCGCCGCTCGGTCGCGGGTGCAACGGCGCTGGGATTATTTGTCATGTATTTGCCGATGATGGGGCAAATGTTCATTGCCGCCGCAGCCGCGATTAAATTGCGCGTTAATTTGCCGATTGCGGTTGTTTTAGCATGGGTGACAAATCCGATTACCGCGCCGCCGATGTTTTATGCCGCGTATTTGCTCGGCTGTTGGCTACTGGGGCAGCCGGCGCAAAGTTTAGGCGATATGGCGAGCTTTTGGCTTGACTGGCATCATTGGCTCAATTGGCAAAATTGGGCCGGCGTCCTCGCGCCATTTTTACTCGGCTGTTTAATCTGTGCCACTGCCGGTGCGGCGCTGGGGTATTTCATCGTCATTACACTGTGGCGCTGGCATTTAATTCAACATCTGCGGCAGCGGCGAGCGCGTTATTTAACATCCACCGCTGTAAATAAATCGGCCTCTGAGCGGCGGGGTTAAATGGATTAAATAGCGTGAATGAACAATTTATTCATGGAAACTGTGCTGGATCAGTTGACTTCTTTAATCAAAACGATGAGAGATGCCCTATTAAACTTGGCGTTTTATCCTGATTGACGCCACCACCCAAGCGGTCAAGCGCTCACATCACTGGATTGATCTGCTTGCCGGATTCCCCCCCTCATGCTGCGACTGACACGCAAGATCGCGCCGCTGTTGTCGGCACTGTTACTGTTGCTGCTGACCAACGCGGCACTGATTGTGGTGACAACGCAACTGATCCTGCCGCACACCACCTTTTGGCAAGCGCCGCTGCTGGACGCATTGAGTCGGCAACTCGGGTTGGAACTCCGCACCACGCAACTCACGCTCGACTGGCACGGCGCGACGCCACACCTCACCGCCCGCCAAATCAGAGTATCACCACCTGACCAACCCCACGCCGCGCCGCTGACTGCCGAGCGGTTGACAGTGCAACTCGATCTGCTGGCAACGCTGCGCGCTCACCGCCCGCGCCTGTTGCAGATCAGCATCAGTGGACTTGATTTGACGGTGCAACGCCTGCCGAGTGGTGAATTAGTCATTCCCGCGCTGCGCTCGTTGCCAAAAAGTGACGATCCCGCCGCCTTGACATTTTTACTACAGCACGGGCGGGTGGCGATCTTGAACAGTCGGCTGACTTGGCATGATCAGCAACACGCCCAGCCGCCGCTGGCGCTGCAAGTGACTGAATTAACCAACATTAATCACGGTGATCAGCACCAGTGGCGCGTGACGCTCGACGTGTTAAATACCAACTTGACCGTTTTGGCGCAGTTGACTGGTGATGCTGCGCAGCCACTGGCGTGGTCAGGGCGGCTCTACAGCGACTGGCAAATGAGCGATTTGGCTACAGTGTGGCGCAATCCATACGTCGCGGCGCTGCGGCAGCAGTGGCAAATTCCCGACCCGTTGGCACATTTACAACTGACCACACGGGCAGCGCAGTGGCGCAGCTGGAGTGAATTGCGCGGCGGGCAACTGACCAGCGCGGTGCATCAGGTGACGGTGACTGATGTGCAATTACAACGTGTTGCGTCAACTCTTCACCCCCCTTTGCAAAAGGGGAGCGGGGGGGATTTTCTTTACAAAGTTGGGGATATTTTAGCACTCGGCAGCTTGACGGCGCAGGCACGGTGGCAGCGTGACACGGGCGACTGGCACACGCACCTGCGCCACCTTGGCGGCGGTATTTTTACCACAGGTTGGACGCTGCGCGGCGCGTGGCAGCCGCAGCGCCAGCAGTTGACTGCCGCGCTAGATGCGTTACCAATCAACGAGTTACGCCAACTAGTGCAGAGCGCCGCGCTGCCGCTACCTGGTCAATTGCAGCCGTTACTCGCGCAACCGCTCGGCGGGCAATTGCAACAGGTGCAGATCGTTGCAAATCTACCATCTGTGGTAAAAGCGCCATCAAACGCCGCGGCCACTTGGCAACTGCGCGGTCAAATCCACGACTTGACTGCTGCGGCGACCGCCAAGTTGCCCGGCGTCAAACATCTCAACGTGCAATTTGCGTTGACGGCGAGCGGCGGTGTTGCGCATTTGCACAGCACCGACGGCGAGTTGGATTTACGCCCATATTTGCTGACGGCGCTGCCGCTGCGCCACCTTGACGGCGAACTTGGCTGGGCGTTTGACGCGGCGGGCGACCTGACCATCAGCGCGCCCGCGTTGGTGGCGATCACGTCCGATGCGTACACCGAAACGCGGTTACAACTCCAATTTCGTGCCGGCGATCCCAGCCCGGCGGCGGACATTCACCTGCACCTGCGCGATGCCAACGCGGCCGCGGTCGGGCGGTATTTGCCGGTCAAATTAGTCAAACCGCACCTGCGGCGCTGGTTAAATCAGGCGATTGTCGCGGGCGAGTTGACCAGCGGTGACATTTTGTTACGCGGGCGGCTGGCCGATTACCCGTTCAAAACTCAGCAAGGCATTTTTTTAGCTGTGTTACAATTACGCAACGGTGTCTTAGATTATCAACCCGACAACTGGCCGCCGCTGACTGAGCTGGCCGCCGAGTTGCGGTTCACCGCCAATAGCATGGAAATTACCGCGCAAAATGGGCAGTTTCTCAACACGCGCCTGGTCAGCGGCAGCGCGACCTTGCCTGATTTGGCACATGCCACCGTGTTAAATTTACAACTGCACGGCGCGGGGCCGGCCAGCGACGGATTGCGAGTGTTGGCAGAAACGCCACTGGTTGACCGTTTTGGTCACTTGAGCCGAGCGTTCGAGGTCACGGGTGACTTGGGCATCGAGTTGCAGCTCGACGTGCCGCTCAATTCTGACGCGGCGTGGAATTATCGCGGGCAACTGGCATTTGACGGCGCCACCAGTGTTGCGCTGCGGCCACTGGGTGATTTGCGCGACACATTACATTTTGACCAGGTGCGCGGGCAATTGACATTTACGCCACAGGGTCTCACCGCGCCGTCATTGAACGCGCAGTGTGATGGGCGACCACTGCGGGTGCAGATCGCCACGACGCAAGCCAATCGTGCGGCGGGTGCGCAAACGCTTGTGACCATGACGGCCACTGTTGCGGTGCCGCAACTGGCGCGGTTGTTTCCCAATGCGCTCTGGTCAGTTGCCAGCGGCGAGAGTGCGTGGCAGTTGACGCTGGCGCTGCGCAACGCCGATGTCGGGGCGGCGGCGCCGCCGTTGACGGTGCAACTCAGTTCCGATTTGCGCGGGACGGCGCTGCAATTGCCCGGATCATTGGGCAAATCGGCGGCGGCGGCGCGGGTGTTGGTTATCACGACTCGTTTAATTGCCGATCAGCCGCCGCTGTTGAATATTCGGCTGGGAACGCAAGTTCAGTTAGAAATCAAGCAGTTAGCCAAAGATTGGCTCATCAGCGCGCAAGTACCCGAGGGACGCGGGCAGGTGCGCATTCCCGCCGCGTCCAGCCGTCAGCCGCCGCTCGTGGCGGAATTGCAACAATTGGATTTAAAACCACTGTTGCAGCAAGCGGCCGCGGCGGCGGGTGACGCGGCAGCAGTCAAGTCGCCAGCGGCGCCGCGTTCGGCCAACCCGCGCTCGTGGCCGGCGGTGACATTGTCAATTGGTCAATTGCAGTGGGGCGAATTGGCGCTCGGGTCGGCGGCGCTGCAATTGGTGCCCGACCCGCTGGGCATTCGTTTGCAGGCGCTGCGGGTTGATGGGCGGTGGCTGACATTGAGCGGGACGGGCAGTTGGACGGACGAGTCAACGCGGTTGAATGTGCATCTGTCCTGCGCGGACAGCGGGGCGGTGTTGAAACAATTGGCGATTTATCAAGGACTTGAGCGTGGGGTGTTGGAGGCGACGGCGCGGCTGGAGTGGGCGGCGGCGCCCGCCGAGGTCACGCTGGCGCAGGTGGGCGGGCAAATTTGGTTTGAATTGGGCGGCGGGCAGTTACTCAACGTCGAGCCGGGCGTCGGGCGGATGCTGGGAATTTTGAACGTGAACGCGATTTTACGGCGCGTGACGCTGGATTTTAGCGACGTGATTGCGGACGGGTTGAGTTTTGATCGCGTCAGCGGGCAGGTGCAACTGGAACGCGGGCGGGCGCGGTTAAATCCAATTCAGCTGCTGTCACCGACGGCGGATGTGCGCATCACTGGCACGACGAATTTGGTGCGCGCATCAGTTGACCATCTGGTTGAAATTACACCAAAAATTGGCTCAGGCGTGGCATTGGCGAGTGCGGTGGCGGGCGGGCCGCTGGTCGGGGCGGCGGTGTATTTGGTGGACAAGGCGGCGGGCGGGGCGGTGGATCGCCTGAGCAGTTATCAATATCGCGTCACGGGTGATTGGAAACAACCGACGTTGCAGCGCACCTCCGCGCCGACCTGGTCGGTTGGTCAGCAATTGACCGAGCGGGTGAAAATGTCGAGCGCCGCGCTGGTGCCGAAAAAATCACCCGCCCCGCCGGCAGATAATTGGTTTTTGGAACAGTTTTGATTTTAGTGATAAAATTGACCCGAGTTGTCACAGTATGCGTGTTCATTTTCAATTCTTAATTAACACGCCGCCATTGTTTAGGAAACGACAATTATCATGCAAGCGCGCATTAAATGGGTAGAAAATTGTGTGATGTTGGGTCACACCGACAGCGGTCATACAATTGTCATGGACGGGCCACCGGCGTTTGGGGGAAATAACTTCGGCGCTCGGCCAATGGAATTGTTATTATTAGGGATGGGGGGTTGCACACAATTTGATGTGCTATTGATCTTGCGCCGCGCTCGACAAGCGGTGACGGATTGCGTGGTGGAAATCACGGCGGAACGGGCGAGTACCGATCCAAAAGTCTTTACGCAAATCCATGTGCATTTTATTATCACCGGGCAGGAGTTAAATCCGCGTCACGTCGAGCGGGCAATTAAACTCAGCGCGGAAAAATACTGCTCGGCGGCAATTATGTTGGGCGCCACGGCCACCATCACCCATGATTACGAAATTCGCCGCCCTGATCCGGCGGTGTTAATAGCACTCAGTGACACTGAGTAATTTGTTTGAACCTTTGCGCGTAACGGAGCAATTCTCGCGCCCTTAATTGGGGGTACCATGACACAGCCATTAAAACGCTTGAAGTTACAAGGCTTCAATAATCTGACCAAGTCGTTGAGTTTCAATATCTACGATGTGTGCTATACCGATTCTTGTGAACAACGAGAAGCCTATATTGCTTATATTGATGAGGCTTATAATGCAGAACGTTTAACGACGATTTTAACCAAAGTGGCGAATATCATCGGTGCCAATGTATTAAATGTTGCGCGACAGGATTATGACCCGCAGGGCGCATCCGTCACCATGTTAATTGCCGAAGAACATCCCGGTGAAGAGGCGATGAGTAATTCCGCCACGCCCGGGCCTTTACCAGATGCGGTGGTGGCGCATTTAGATAAAAGCCATATTGCGGTGCATACTTATCCCGAAAGTCATCCGCGCAATGGTATTAGCACTTTTCGGGCGGATATTGATGTTTCGACCTGCGGGTTAATTTCACCACTCAAGGCGTTGAATTATTTAATTCGCGCATTGGAATCGGACATCGTCATTATGGATTACCGGGTGCGCGGCTTTACGCGCAATTTAACCGGCCGTAAACATTTTATTGACCATAACATCAGTTCCATTCAGAACTATTTGACGCCCGAGACCAAATACGCATACCAAATGATTGATGTCAACGTCTATCAAGAAAATCTATTCCACACCAAAATGGTGGTGAATGATTTCCGCTTGGACGATTATTTGTTTTGTGTGAATACGGCCGAATTGTCGGATAAAGAATACGAGCGTATTCAACGTCTGGTGCGGCGGGAGATGATGGAGATTTTTTACGGGCGCAATCTCAATCGTGAAATTGAACGCTGGACGGCGCCCGGCCGCCCGAGTTGAGGCGTTTTCAATAATGCAACTGCGCCGCCGTGAGGTGTACAAATGCAATTAAATGACCAATTAACGGTATTATTAATTGCGTCCAACTCGAATACGGCGGCATTGTGATTCGCTACGCCGCTTCATTGCCGTATCTATTATCCGCCAATGATCCCAGCGGCGCATTTCCCGATGTCAGCAAAGCATTACGCGATCCCGACGGGTTATTAGCCATCGGCGGCGATCTGAGCGTGACGCGGTTGGTCAATGCGTACCGACACGGCATTTTTCCCTGGTACAGTCAGGGCGAGCCGATTCTGTGGTGGGCGCCCGACCCGCGCACCGTGTTACTGCCGAGCGCGTTGCATATTTCACACAGTCTGGCCAAACTGTTGCGTAAACGCCGCTTTGGCGTCACCTTCGACCGCGATTTTCCCGCCGTGATTCACCAGTGCGCCGCCCAGCGCCAGCACGACGGCACCTGGCTGTTACCCGAGATGATCCGCGCCTACTGCACCCTGCACGAGCGCGGTTTTGCGCATTCGGTGGAAGTTTGGCACACGCAAAAACTGGTCGGTGGTCTGTACGGTGTGGCAATCGGCCGCGCATTTTTTGGCGAATCCATGTTCAGCGCGGCGGACAATGCGTCCAAAATCGCACTGGTGCAATTATGCCACCAATTGGCACGCGGGCAATTTGCGCTCATTGACTGCCAAGTGTTGACCGGCCACCTGATGCGCATGGGCGCGCACCTCATGTCCCGCGCCGAATTCGTCACCCGTTTAACCGCAGTGCGCGACCTGCCCTGCGCCGTCAACGTGTGGGATCCCGCCCCGCTCCACTTTCCACTTGCTCAAACTGACACCCTATGACTTCCGAGCCGCCAATCAATCACGCCCTGCAACTGTATCTCACTGACGATCACCCCTGCTCGTATCTTGACCAGCAACGAGCGCGGACGTTGTTTGTTGATCCACTTGCCGAAATCAACACTGAGCGGGCGCAGTGGTTGCAGGAAATTGGTTTTCGCCGCAGCGGCAGTCATTTTTACCGCCCCTCGTGTCGTCCGCACCAGTGTCAACAATGCCGTGCCGTGCGCTTGCCGGTGGCGCAATTTCAACCGAATCGCTCCCAGCGGCGGGCGGCTAAACGCAATCAAGATTTACGCTGCATTCAACGCTCGCCGCAGTTTGATGCCGAACATTACGCGCTCTATTCGCGTTATGTATTAACGCGGCATTCGGATGGCGACATGGCGGACGATGTCTCAACTGACGCTTACGAACGCTTTTTGTTGACGGCGTGGGGCGGCGACACCTGGTTATTGGAATTGCGCGAGGGCGAGCGGCTGGTCGCGGTGGCGGTGACTGACGTGTTGAGTGATGGCTTGTCGGCGGTGTACACCTTTTTTGATCCCGCGGAGTCCAGCCGCGCTCTCGGGACAGCGGCGATCTTGGCGCAAATCACCGAAGCGCAGCAGTTGGGGGTGACGCATTTGTATTTGGGATATTGGATCGCCAACAGCCGCAAAATGGCTTATAAACAACAGTATCGGCCGCTGGAAATCTGGGACGGGGCGCAGTGGCGGCGGTTTGAAGGCGGGCAGGCAATAGACTTGGATAAATATGAATGACGCAGTGGGCAATTGAAATGAAATGGCGGGTTGCTCGCGCAGTCCAATTTAGGTGAATAATTTAATCATTCAGCCGTCTGCGTCGCCCACGCGCTGTCATTGCTGTTATTAACTGTGTTTAATTCAGTTATGGCGTTGCGCATCCCGCTTCCGGATAATAATTGTCATCCAATAGTTGCGCCAACTGATAGGGGCAGTTGACAGGAAAAGTCGTCATAGGTAAGTGCGTTTCTTTATGCGCCAAATCTGCCGCATCTGAATACACATCGGCAATCACTTCATGGATAATTGCTTTTAAGCCGGGCGCTTGCCGCAATAAAACCGCAATGCGTTTGCGCTGTTCAATAATTGTCCGCTGCCAACTATCACCTTTAAACTCACGCCACCGTTCAGATAAGATGTGGTATTGATATTGCCATTTTAATAGGTGCGCCAACAGAATTAATAAACGATTGGCTAATTCGCGGCGGTCACTTTTACTCATATCGCTGAGTTCAATTAACAAATGCTCGATGTCTAATTCAGCAAAGCGCCCGGCGCGCAATAATTCAGCCGTCTGCGTCGCCCACGCGCTGTAATTACTATCATAAAGCGTGTTTAATTCTGTCATGGTGTTGTGTACCCCGCTTCTGGATAATAATTATCATCCAACAATTGCGCCAACTGATAGGGGCAGTTGACAGGAAAGGTCGTCATAGGCAAGTGCGTTTCTTTATGCGCCAAATCTACCGCATCGGAATACACCTCGGCAATTACTTCGTTCACAATTGCTTTTAAGCCGGGCGATTTAAGCAATCGCCGTTTTAAGCGTTTCCGTTGTTCAATAATCGTCCGTTGCCAACTATCACCTTTAAATTCGCGCCAGCGTTCAGATAAGGTTTGATATTGGTATTCCCATTTTAGTAAGTGAGAAATCAAAATCAATAGGCGACTTTCCAGCTCGTCCCGTTCACTTTTACTCATATCGCTGAGTTCAATTAACAAATGCTCGATGTCTAATTCAGCAAAGCGCCCGGCGCGTAATAATTCAGCCGTCTGCGTTGCCCACGCGCTGTAATTGCTATCATAAAGCGTGTTTAATTCTGTCATGGTGTTGTGTGTTTTGATTTGGGAATAATCGTTATTCAATTCGCGTAGATTGAGTTAATGTAATCAACCCAACATCCAAAAGCAATCATTTAACCTACAGCATCTCAGGCCACTGAATGTTTAATCCATCAATCACTGTCACCGCCGTCGGCTGAATTAATTCGCATACGGTTGGTTTGCCAAAGCGCCGATCTTCACCTAAAAGATAAATCATTAAAATCCGATCAATTGGATGCAATAACCAGTATTCACGCACACCGTGCCGTTCATATAACGCCAGTTTATGGATTTGATCGTGTGCCGCGCTACTGGGCGAGAGGATTTCAATCACCCAATCCGGCGCGCCGCGACAGCCTTTATCATCCAATTTATTCCGATCACAAATGATCGCTAAATCGGGTTGCGCCACCGTGTCAATGCGATCATCTGACTCATCATATTTCGGTAAACGAACATCAAAGGGGGCGACATAAACACGACACGGATGATTCTGTAGTGCATTAGCAATCTGGCGCGTCAATTCCACGACGAACGCTTGATGAAGACGGCTGGGCGCGGTCATAGCGAAGGCTTGTCCATCAATTAACTCCCAACGTTCATCGGCCGGCCATTGGCAATAATCACCATAGTTAAACCGTTCTGAGGTATTAGCAAGTTGTGGCATATTCATTATTTAACCTCATATTGTGTCAGCTAAACTGCTGATTCCGGATAATAATTATCATCCAATAGTTGCGTCAACTGATAAAGGCAATGAATTGGAAAGGTCGTCATAGGCAAGTGCGTTTCTTTATGCGCCAAATCTACCGCATCTGAATAGACCTCGGCAATCACGTCATTAATAATTGCTTTTAAGCCGGGCGCTTGCCGCAGTAAAATAGCAATGCGTTTGCGTTGTTCAGTGATAGTCCGCTGCCAACTGCGTCCGTCAAATTCACGCCACCGTTCGGATAAGATGTGATATTGATATTGCCATTTTAGTAGGTGCGCCAATAGAATTAACAAGCGGTTAGACAATTCGCGGCGGTCACTTTTACTCATGTCGCTAAGTTCAATTAACAAATGCGCGATGTCTAATTCAGCAAAGCGCCCGGTGCGTAATAATTCAGCCGTCTGCGTTGCCCAGGCGCTGTAATTGGTGTCATATAGGGTGCTTAATTCAGTCATGGCTTGTCATGTCCTGCGTCAGGATAATAATTATCATCCAACAATTGCGCCAATTGATAGGGGCAGTGAATTGGAAAGGTCGTGATGGGCAAGTGCGTTTCTTTATGCGCTAAATCTACCGCATCGGAATACACATCGGCAATTACTTCGTTCACAATTGCTTTTAAGCCAGGCGATTTAAGCAATCGCCGTTTTAAGCGTTTCCGTTGTTCAATAATTGTGCGTTGCCAACTGCGGCCATCAAATTCCCGCCACCGTTCAGATAAGGTGTGATATTGGTATTCCCATTTTAATAAATGGGAAATTAAAATCAATAGGCGACTTTCCAGTTCATCCCGCTCACTTTTACTCATGTCGCTAAGTTCAATTAACAAATGCTCGATGTCTAATTCAGCAAAGCGCCCGGTGCGTAATAATTCAGCCGTTTGCGTTGCCCAGGCGCTGTAATTGGTGTCATATAGGGTGCTTAATTCAGTCATGGTATGAAGAGTTCGATTTTAAAGGAATTGTTGGGTTGCGTAATTGCAACCCAACCTACGGCGCTAATAACAGCCATTACCGACCCAGAGCGAGTGTATGGCATTGTTAGG
>NZ_JABVCQ010000119.1 GCF_014145225.1 Thiospirillum jenense | reverse complement strand
TTAAAAACCATGCTGATTTCAACTAAAAATAGATTCATTAAATATTTAAGTCGTCCTTATGGTGGTAGAAGACACGACTTTCATCTATTAAAACAAGAATTTCCACCAGAGCTACCCTGGTTTGAAAATTGTACAATTAGAGTTGATTCAGGATACAACGGAATTGTTAATAGTTATCGGTGCAAAAGCGTTTCAATTCCACACAAAAAATCTAAAAATAAACCATTAACCACCGAACAAAAAAACGTGAACAAACAGCTTGCTTCAGAGCGTATTTTTGTTGAACACAGTATTGGTGGATTAAAGCGATTTCGTATTCTTTCAGATCGGCTTCGTATTCACAACTTTGATTTATATGACAAAATTCTTGGAGTTTGTGCAGGGCTATGGAATTTTAATCTAGCTAACTAGCTGATTTTGCTAGTTAAAACAACTCTA
>NZ_JABVCQ010000118.1 GCF_014145225.1 Thiospirillum jenense | reverse complement strand
GACGCGGCTAAAGAAAGCGCACCAATGCGGCCAGTGTAATGACGGATGCCATCATCATCGCGCCCAATTTAATGATTAAGCGGTATTCGAGTTCACGCAAACGCATTTCGAGTTCACGCACACGCATATCCAAGTGGTCTTTTGTGACCAATGTGTCATCAATGATGCGGCGATGTTCAGCGGTAAATACTTCGGCTTGTTCTTGCGTAAAACCGACGGATTGCAGTTTTTTGACAAATTCATGGGTATCGAATGTGATAGTGGACATCGGTGTCGGCTCCATCAGGATTGCAATATTGATGATGCCAATATAGCAGTTTCGCAATTAAACCACATCGGATTGTAGGTTGGGTTGCCCGCGCACCGCGTCCCGCCAATCCACCGCCATCAATCGGGCAACCCAACATTCCCCGTTTTTGATTAAATCCCCCCAACCCCCCTTTGCAAAAGGGGGGGG
>NZ_JABVCQ010000117.1 GCF_014145225.1 Thiospirillum jenense | reverse complement strand
CACCTTAGCGGCCGGCGGTGAGAATAGTGGCGGCGTTCATTTAACCAATGTCACGCAAGAAGACGCGCCCGAGGATTTAGCGGATGATCCACTCGCCCCGGATTTACCACTCGGGTTTATTCGCTTCACTGCTGAATTACCGCCCGAGGTTGATAATCAAGATTTCGAGTTATTCGTGCCACCAGAGATTGAAATAAACGGTTATTGGAAACAGACCAGCGGCGGCGGCTGGGCCAATTTAGCCAGTGCCGAATACGGCGGTTCAATTGTGATTGATGAGCACGGCACGCTATTGAATTTCACTATTCAAGACGGCGGGCCATTTGATAATGACGGCGCAGTGAATGGCAGTATTGATGATCCGGGTGGGCCGGGCTATGTCGGTGATTCAGCAACCGTCTTTTTAGCGCATAACAGCGGATTAAGCATCTTTGAACGCTTAAAAGTCTATGGTCAAAC
>NZ_JABVCQ010000116.1 GCF_014145225.1 Thiospirillum jenense | reverse complement strand
CTCGAAACGATAAAGAGCTCGAAGAATTACGCGCTGCCCATCGCCGAGCGCGAAACAGTCGTGATGCGTATCGCATTAACGCAGTGATTTTGCTTGCGCAAGGGTGGACAGCAGCGGATATTGCGGCAGCATTGTTAATGGATTCTGACACGGTACGCAATCATTTCAAGCGTTATCGTCAAGGTGGTTTGAAACAGTTATTGCAAGTTAACTATGTTGGCACTGAGCCTTATCTGAGTCGTGAACAATTAAATGAACTCAATTTACAGTTGCAACATCGCCTTTATTTGACTGCAAAAGAAGTTGCACACTGGGTTAAAGAACAATGGCAAATTTGTTATACACCAAGCGGTATGACGGCTGTACTCCGGCGTCTTGGTTATGTTTATAAAAAGCCTCGTTTAGTTCCTGCTGTAGTCAAACCAGATGTGCAAGAACTGTTTGTCGAAAATTACAAAAAACTCAACAAAAACAAAGACGAAGTCGTATTGTTTATG
>NZ_JABVCQ010000115.1 GCF_014145225.1 Thiospirillum jenense | reverse complement strand
TTCCCAGGGCGGATTCGTTATAATTGCATCAAACCCGCCGCGTTCATTCAACACCTGATCGAATTCAAAGCCCCAGTGGAACGGTTTTAATTGCGCAACATCCGCCGTTGTTAATGCCCGTTTAATTGGTTTACCCAGTTTTTGTTTCGCATCATCCCAGGTCGCCTGTTCAAACTTCACCCCCGCCTGCCCCATTTCCTGCAATAGCAAATCATTTAATACCAACTGCGCCGCCGTGCGATGTTGATTAATTTCCTGTTTAATTGCCGCCAAATCCACTTTGGAATACTCCGCCGTCGTATCCCGATATAAACCAATTAAGCGATTCTTCTCCGCCACCACCCGCGCATATTCACCACTGGAAAACAAATCGGCATGTTTTTTCTGCTGTTCTGAATAGGCCGCCGCGTTGACTTGTAATAACCCAACTAATGAATTACCGGTCAACAGATTAAAATCGATATTCGGCAACGGCTCCAAT
>NZ_JABVCQ010000114.1 GCF_014145225.1 Thiospirillum jenense | reverse complement strand
ATATGTGGCAACCGTATCAGGGACTGGGCAAGCCCGAGCCTTTGAAACACGAGCTGCAAGGCTACTGGTCGCGGCGGATCACGAATGAGCATCGGCTGGTTTATAAGTGTGAGGGTGATTCAGTGGTCATTATTGCTTGTCGGTATCACTATGAGTGAAAGAGGGTGTTACGGCGCTAATTTTCAAATACGAAACCATCATTTTCTGGAGTGAAGCCGACCAAGCATTTGTCGGTGAGATACCCGAGTTACCCGGCTGCATGGCGCACGGTGATACCTATCAGGCGGCGTTGGCCAATCTTATAGATGCGGGGCAACTGTGGATTGATACGGCGATTGAGTTTGGCGATCCGGTGCCCGAACCGAAAGGGCGACGGTTGGCGTATGCGTAATCGGGATGCGGTGATTCGAGTGTAATTGGCGGGGGAATGAGTGATGAATGAGTGGATAACCATGCCGCTTGAAGATGGGTTAGAGTGTAT
>NZ_JABVCQ010000113.1 GCF_014145225.1 Thiospirillum jenense | reverse complement strand
GAATTCGCACCAATCTGGAATTTCACTGATCCAAAAGTGCCATCAAACAATTTCTTGCCATTGAACTCGGCATTGGATGCAATGCGATCCATTTCTGAATTCAATTGATTCATTTCATCTTGCAGCGCTTTGCGATCAGTGCTGGAATTGGTCGCATTCGCTGATTGCACCGACAATTCACGCATCCGTTGCAAAATATCACCAGTGGACGCCAAATTCGCTTCAGCTGTTTGTGTTAATGAAACGCCGTCGTTCGCATTGCGGGTGGCTTGATCTAAACCGCGAATCTGCGCGGTCATGCGTTCAGAAATACCCAGACCTGCCGCGTCATCTTTCGCACCATTGATCCGCAAGCCGGTGGACAGACGCTGCAATGTCTTTTCCAATCCTTTTTGGCTGCTAACCAAATTACGTTGCGCATTTAATGATGAATAGTTGGTGTTGATAACTTGTGCCATGATTGCTCTCCTAGTTATATCCCTTTTGGCGTCACCTTATAATAGATGACAGGGG
>NZ_JABVCQ010000112.1 GCF_014145225.1 Thiospirillum jenense | reverse complement strand
TGTGTGGGCTTTTTTTTACCCGAGTAGGTTTCTTTTTGTTGTTCGTCATCGCTGGGACGCTGTGTATGTTGTTCGGTGGCATCAATAATTAAGTCTTTTTCCTCTTTGAAAAATTCCTGAAAATCTTTGACAGTCAGTAGTTTACGTTCTGGCATTGCTTTTAGCTTAGTCAAGGTTTGAACTAAAATTTTCAAACCAATTTCCTGATTTCTTTTCGCATTAGAACCACTCATTCCACAAACAACTCCTAAAACATCATAGGTCATTCCTGATTTAAGACTAAACAAGGTGAATAATAAAAGCTCCTCTTCACTATTAATACAATAACCAATATTAACCTCAACTTTTCTTTTGGATAGCTCTGCTTTATAAGTCTCAAAATAAGCATTCTTGAAATGCTCTAGCAAAACAAAAAACCGTTTCTTAGTCATACCGAGCGTGGCGCTCCATTGCCGATCTTGCGTTAGGTCTGATGTTGTAATTTTCATTTGTTTTTCTCGTGATAGTTGGAACTG
>NZ_JABVCQ010000111.1 GCF_014145225.1 Thiospirillum jenense | reverse complement strand
GTCATCCAAATGCCACGAATAACTGCCGAATAACTTAAATAAATTGGCAAATGCCAGATCGGGAATACGAATTGACGCGCCGTATTGCAACTCCAGCGAATGCTGTAAAAATAACCCGCCATTCAAAAACACAATATCGCCAATGAGCGCCTGCGTCGCCGCGCTCCGTTCATAGGCCGGTTTCGCAAAACCTTCAAAAAACAACGCCTGCAAAAACTCGCTGTAAAATAAATCCTGACCGCGCCGGCCACTCGCCGCTAATTTGTCCAATAAATACCGACTATTGCCCTTATCTAATAATAATTTGCATTGCAAAAACCAAATAAACATCAACCGATTCATTAACACCGACGCCAACCAGCGCCGCTCGCGTTCGTTCGGAATGCCATCAATCAATTCGACAAATGCCAGCCGCTCTTCATCGAATTGTTTAAAAAATTTCTTGGTAACTTTTTCAATATCCAGCGCCGCCGTCAAGCGCTCCACTAATTGACTGAGCGGAAACTCCCCCTGGT
>NZ_JABVCQ010000110.1 GCF_014145225.1 Thiospirillum jenense | reverse complement strand
TGTGGAAAAGTGGTCATTTCGGCTGGGAATATAAAAGCGCGGGTAAAAACTTAGATCAGGCATTAAAAAGATTGCAATTTTACGCACCGGCGTTGAATCATCCGCCGCTATTGATTGTCTCCGATATGGAGCAAATCATTATTCACACCGCCTTTACTGGCACGGTGCCGGATCAATACACGCTGACATTAAATGACCTGCGCGATCCGTCCAAGTTGCAGTTATTAAAATGGGCGTTTTCTGATCCCGAAAAATTGCGGCCAATTGATACAACTGCGGCATTAACTGAAAGAGCGGCGCGTCAATTCAGTGAATGGGCGGCGGCGTTGCGTCAGCGCGGCCATGATTCGGCCGCGGTGGCGCATTTTAGTCAGCAATTATTATTCTGTTTATTTGCGCAAGATATTGGATTATTGCCGAATCAGTTATTCACGCGGTTATTAGAAAATGGCTTGAAATATCCCGCGCAAGTTGAACAGATGTTGACCAATTTATTAGATACGATGGCGACGGGTGGGTTATTC
>NZ_JABVCQ010000011.1 GCF_014145225.1 Thiospirillum jenense | reverse complement strand
TAATAGACGTTCAGCTTCAGTGGCATGATTGCGCAATTCTCGTGCTAATAGCTTATTTTCTTTACGATAAGGTAGCATTGAAAAAGCCCTATTTGATTAAATCCCCCCCAACCCCCCTTTGCAAAAAGGGGGGAGGGGGGATTTCTTCGGGGGAAATGTTGGGTTGTGTGCCGTTGGGGTTGGTCATTATTCACCAATCCCGCGCATGGCACACAACCCAACCGACGCAGCTAACCTACGCCGCCTGTTCTACTGAAATCTGCAGCATGGCTTCAATGCTGAGATGATAATCTAGTTCGTCCCATTCAATTCCAGTGGCATTGCAAATAAAACGATACCGATTGAGTGTTTTAATTGATGTTTGTTCAAGCTCCGGATACCAACACAACGGTGTTGAAATAATGCGTCCGTCAGCGAGTTCAACATGAAGATGTTGGTTGTCAAAGCGAACCGCTTTACCGGCTAAACCAGTCATTCCAAACCTCCAGAAATGTGTGCTGATGTTGTTTGACCAATGCCACCGCCATTTTCTCATCTTTTGGTTTAAGCGTTGAGGTGATCACTTGTGCGGTACGCATTTCAATTTTAGCCCATGTATCGCCTTTTAAAACATGAACATGGGGTGGCGGATGTTCATTGGCATAGAAAATAAATTTAAACCCATTTTGATTTAATAGTGTTGGCATTGCTTATCTGCTCACTCAATAACCTTGACTGAGTATAAACCCAATTCCTCCCCCAACAAAAAACCCGCCGCCCAATTCAAAATCAAGCAACGGGCATTTTCATTCAGTCAGGTTGAAGCGGTGGGTGAGCAGTTGGGTCGCCAAACAGCGGCAACCCAACCTTTGCTGCTATTTACCATTGATGTGGAATAAACTCGGTTGGGTTTTGAATTGATGCGGAATTGCCCGTCGCACGAATACTAAATAAGCCACGCTTTTCGAGCATTTGTTCAGCGCCCGCATCCGCAGTGAGCCATGCCATTGCACCATAAATCTGATTATGTGCATAACGCGGAATCCAACCTTTTAATTGATTGAGACGCTCAATAAAATCTTTAACATCCTGCGGTCTTAATGTCGTTTTCACTTCGACCACAACCACTTCAGCGCCATTATGCGCAATGATGTCGAATTCGTAATTGCCGCCGTCTGGAGATTTACCTTTGAGCCGCATCGTGGTATCGGCAATGAGAATACCGCGATTTTTTAATAAGGCAACTAAATCGCCTTCAACCAGCGATTCCATCAATTTGCCCCATTGACTGGTAAACAGTTTTTCCAGTTGATTGAGTTTGCGGTCGGTGTCCTGAAACTTGCGCTCCGTTTCTTTTTGCGCTTCGGCAACTTCCCGAAATAAGTTGAGAATCTCTTCATAGGTGACGGACATGATAAGCAGTCCCGGTGGTTGGTCTTTGCGTTGTTGATCGTTTATTAATGCGTATGACAATAATTGTGGTAGTTCTTCTTCACTGACAGTAATGACATTTTGTCCACCAAAACGGTGTTCAATCATCGCATCCATGTAACGCTGTTCTCGTACTGACAAATCATCATAACGATAATAGTTTGCTTTCTCTGCCGTGCAATCTTGAAACGCAACGTAATATGGCGAATGAGATGTTTTCAAAATAACTGGTTTCCAACGATTTGCCACTACACCTAATTGGTTGGCAAATTTTTCACAAGCTGCTTGAATGATGTGCCTTTCTTCTGGTAACACATCGTCACCATCATTAAAGGCATATTTGCTTAATAAGTCAAATAGGTTAAATTTGTTGCGGATTTTTATTTGCATGACTGGAGTCGTGTTGCTCATTCTGCACCTGTTCTATTGTTTGCAGTAGCAACTTCCCGAAATAGACCGAGAATTTCTTCATAAGTCATTGACATAGTGGATCACTCCAGTTGGTGGCGATTGTTGCGATGAGTATAAACCCAATTCCTCCACCCACAAAAAACCCGCCGCTCAATTCAACATCAAGCAACGGGCTTGTTTTGATTAAATCCCCCCACTCGCTCCGCTCGTGACCCCCTTTGTTAAAGGGGGGCTTTACTCTTACCCCCCTTTTCCAAAGGGGGGCTCACAAAAAACCCGCCGCCCGATTTTTCAATCAAGCGGCGGGCATTTTCTATTTGATTAAATCCCCCCACTCGTGACCCCCTTTGTTAAAGGGGGTTTTGATTTCCCCCCTTTGCAAAAGGGGGGTAGGGGGATTTAACGGGTCACGCCTCGCGGCACCACCCAACCTACGCAGCTCAAAGTGGAATAGAGCGTTCATACAGCGTTTCGGGCGCAATATCAATATCGCCCGGCCAAACGACCGTCCCGTAATCAATTGACGCACAAGCAAACAGCGATGATTGCTTCAATTGAATAAAGGGTTTTCTATCCATGTAAGCAGACATATCGAAGAGGCGACGCTCGCCATTTTCAAATTCGAGTTCGAGATGATAATTTGGTTTTACCTGAACACCGGTCACATCAAGTAGCGTATTCATAGCGTCTCATCACTGAAGGGGGGCGATCTTAAAGATTGCCATATAGTATTCAATAAATTGTGTTTTACTGAACATAGTTGAGGAATGCTCATCTACAGACAAGGACTTTGACAGTACAAAAATCCGTCGTTATCCTGAGACTGGGTAGCATGTATTTTATGGCGATAACCAAGCCCGTGCTGCTCAATCACGCTCTTTAACAAGTTCGAGTACGCGGTTGCCAGCACGAGTTGCTGGCGTAAAACTTGAAACGCATCAAAGAGTGACGCGCTGCAAATGCTGTTGCAGCCTTGGTAGATACACCCCAGTCTGCGGACTGGCAGTTAAGCGTTGCTTAGTAATGCTTAAGAAAAATGTATCGGTTCACCTTGAACAGCCAATTCCCAATCCGCCAATAATTCATCGCGGTGGATTTCCACCCAGGCTTGGACTAAGCGTAGTTGTTTCCGTGGAAACTCTCCAGCAAGCACACGTCCGTCTTCAATGGCGATGGACGCTTTGTTGCCTTAATAGCGGACATGAATATGTGGCAAATGATGACGGTCGTCATCTTCAAACAGGATGTTGACAAGAATCCCATAAAACATGCTAATCGTCGGCATTCATCAATTCCGTTGCGGCACTTGCTGTGACTTGAGTATAAACCAATCACCCATAAAAAACCCGCCGCCCGATTTTTCAATCAAGCGGCAGGCTTGCTTTGATTAAATCCCCCCAACCCCCCTTTGTCAAAGGGGGGCTTGACTCTTACCCCCCTTTGCAAAAAGGGGGGCTTGACTCTTACCCCCCTTTGCAAAAAGGGGGGCTTGACTCTTACCCCCCTTTGCAAAAAAGGGGGGGGTAGGGGGGATTTAACGGGTCACGCCTCGCGGCGCAACCCAACCTTTGCTGCTAACCAATGTGTTTTAAGCGGCAATTTGTTGGGGTTTCGCTGTGGCATCTGGATAGGGTCGGTTCATATTTTTACAGGCTTCTAACCAAGATGCCATCGCGTGTTCCATTTCTTTAGCCGCGTTTTGCGGTGTATCACCAAAGGCCGAGCAGCCCGGTAAATCAGGCGCAATGGCGATAAATCCTTCATCTTCATCACTCCAAAAAATTTCAATGAGGTATTGATAACGACGCTCCATATTTATTCACCATATTAATGAGTTGACGCGCTTGATAGGGTTTAATATAACCATCGTGGTTTTGAAAATTGAGTAGCAACGGTTCATTTTGATAACCATACGTTCGATGAGAACCTCTGCCGCCTTGAGCATGAAAGCCAAGCGCCTCTGCAATTCGACAAGCATCTTCAAAACGTACCGCTTTGGGATTTGCAAATAGCACATTAATGCGTTTGTCGTGTTTAGACATTGAATAATTTTTCTCACTTAAATTATTTCATTATCTAACAAAAAAACCCCCGCCGATCAATTCAACATCAATCGGCGGGGGTTGCCACATAGTATTCAATAAACTGTGTTTTGATTAGCATGATTGAGGAATGCTGAGTCCGTTAGCATATTTCTACAGAGAACGACTTTGACAGTGCAAAAATCCGTCGTTATCCTAAGACTAGGTAGCATGTATTTTATGGCGATAACCAAGCGCGTGCTACTCAATCACGCTCTTTAACAAGTTCGAGTATGCGGTTGCCAGCACAAGTTGCTGGCGTAAAACTTGAAACGCATCAAAGAGTTCGCGCTGTAAAAACATCTGTTTTTGCAGCCTTGGTAGATACACCCCAATCTTCGGATTGGCAGTTAAGCGTTACTGAGCATTGCTCACTAATGCTTAAGAAAAATGTATCGGCTTCTGCACGGGTATCGCCTTCACTAATACAACCGGGCAGTGCGGGGACAAATGCGGTGAATCCACCTTCATCACTTGCTTCAAGGATAATTTTCAGATTCATGGCGTGATCTGCGTCAATTGCTGTGACTTAATTATAAACCACTCCCCCAACAAAAACCCGCCGCCCGATTTTTCAATCAAGCGGCGGGCATTTTCTATTTGATTAAATCCCCCCACTCGCTGCGCTCGCGCCCCCCTTTTTCAAAGAGGGGATCGGGGGGATTTTCTCAAGTCAGGTTGCCAAACAGCGGCAACCCAACGAACGCTGCTACCCGGCGCATTGGATTAAGACAGAATCGTCATAAAGCGTCTCCGGAGCAATATCAATCTCGCCCGGCCAGACCACGGTGCCATAATCCACGCGAACGCGGTCAAATCGTCCGGGCAGTGTCAGGCAACTCCAAGGTTTCATCTGCAATAATGGACGCATATCAAAACGCCGCCACTCGCCGTTTTCAAATTCCAGCTCAAGATGAAAATCAGGACAAGGGTAAACCGTTTTTACATTGATCAACATGATGCACCTCACTGGAGTGGAGCAATACGAAAAGGCTCTTCGCCATTGACGGCCAATTCCCAATTCAACAGCAATTCTTCTTTGTGAATCTCAATCCAAGCCTGAATCATTTTTAATTGCTTACGCGGCAACGACCCATCGAAAACCACGCCATCATCAATTGTCAACGCCGCTTCTTCACCCTGATAACGCACATGGATATGTGGCAGATGATGACGACGATCATCGCGAAAATACATCAAAACCAATATCCCATAAAACATGCTAATCGTCGGCATTCGTCAACTCCGTTGCATCAATTGCTGTGATTTAAATTATAAACCACTCCCCAACAAAAAACCCGCCGCTCAATTCAACACCAAGCGGTGGGTATTATTAAACCACATCGGATTGTAGATTGTAGGTTGGGTTGCCCGCGCACCGCGTCCCGCCAATCCACCGCCATCAATCGGGCAACCCAACATTCCCCGTTTTTGATTAAATCCCCCCAACCCCCCTTTGCCAAAAGGGGGGGAATAAAAAACCCGCCGCCCGATTTTTCAATCAAGCGGCGGGCATTTTCATTCAGTCAGGTTGAAGCGGTGGGTGAGAAGTTGGGTTGCCAACAGCGGCAACTCAACCTTTGCTGCTCAATTGCATCCAAAGTAGCGACAAAAGACCTGTTGCAAGCGTTGCTGACTCTGCGGTGTGAGGCAGTCATATTGTTTGATCACAACCTGCTTGGAGATCACAAACGTTTTTCTAACCATGACCTTGGACGTTTTGGGCAACTGACCCTGCATAAAGTCGGCCTGTTCAATTAAGTATTCATCTTCGTGCAGTTGTTGAACTTGGCTGCTCACAGGAATACCAACAAAATCATCAAAGGGCAGGTTATTTTTGAAGACTAACACCGGACGCCGTTTGCTTTGTTTGGTGTCTGAAAAATAGAACTCACAGAGCACAAGGTCGCCGGTTTTCAAGTCCATACGTCATCCTCTGCTGTCCCTTGCCATTCTGCTATTTGACTTGCTGTGTGGTTGGCAAATAGGCAGATTTCGTTGCGTTCTGGTTGATCTTGTTCAATGAGTACGATCACCCGTACCTGCTGACGCTCGAGTTGTTTGAGTTCTTCAGGGATGGGCAGCCGTCCATTTTCGACAGCAGCACAGAATTCGATGGCTTGCATGGGAAATACCTCAGTCAATGGCTGGCGTGATTATCGCACAGCAGCCACTGGCACTCCGTAAAAAACAAAAAACCCGCCGCCCAATTCAAAATCAAGCGGCGGGTATTATTAAACCACATCGGATTGTAGATTGTAGGTTGGGTTGCCCGCGCACCGCGTCCCGCCAATCCACCGCCATCAATCGGGCAACCCAACATTCCCCGTTTTTGATTAAATCCCCCCAACCCCCCTTTGCCAAAGGGGGGGAATAAAAAAACCGCCCCCGATTGCGCGGCTGCGGTTGGTTCATGTCAATTCCAATTCAAGCAACGGTGAATTGAATTTTTCCCTTTTGATTAAATCCCCCCAACCCCCCTTTGTTAAAGGGGGGCTTTACTCTTACCCCCCTTTGCAAAAGGGGGGGAGGGGGGATTTCTTCGGGGGAAATGTTGGGTTGTGTGCCGTTCGGGTTTGGTCATTATTCACCAATCCCGCGCATGGCACACAACCGCTTGCTTTGATTAAATCCCCCCAACCCCCCTTTGCCAAAGGGGGGGGAATAAAAAACCCGCCGCCCAATTCTCCAATCAAGCGGCGGGCATTTTCATTCTCATCTCACCCAGTCAGGTCGCCAAACAGCAGCAACCCAACCTACGCGGCTAATAAATAAAGCGTATCAGGAGAAAGATCGATTTCATCGTTCCAAGTGATGACGCCATGAACAATGAATGCTTTCATAAATAAATTATCATCAGCGAGTGGCGCGAATGCGGGATATGAAAGATACGGCTTCATATCAAAAACGCGATGTTCGCCTGTTGCGAAATCAACTTCAAGACGAAAATCAGGTAATGGTTTGACCTGAATAGCATCTGGTGTCATTTCCAAATCTCCTTAACGTAATGGATCTATTTTAAATGGAGTTTGCCCGCTGGACGCTAAAAACCAATCTGCCATCAACTCATCCTGATGCAATTCAATCCATGCTTGCAACAATTTCATTTGGCGGTTCGGCAATTGACCTTCCAGTATCTCACCATTAGGAATTGCCAACACGATTTTATATTCATTGTATCTCACATGAATATGAGGCAGATGATGTTTTTGAGTATCCAATACATAGACACCAATATCCCATAAAACATGCTAATCGTCGGCATTCGTCAACTCCGTTGCGGCAATTGCTGTGACTTGAGTATAAACCAATCACGCACAAAAAACCCGCCGCCCGATTCTCCAATCAAGCGGCGGGCATTTTCATTCCTCTTACCCCCCTTTGCAAAAGGGGGGGAGGGGGGATTTCTTCGGGGGAAATGTCAGGTTGTGTGCCGTTCGGGTTGGTCATTATTCACCAATCCCGCGCATAGCACACAACCCAACCGACGCGGCTAGGTTTAATGGCATTTGCGGCGCAATTTCAATTAAAAAAGCCGTGCCAACGTCGCGCAATTCATTCAGTATTGTCTCATCATGCAGTCGGTTCATAGGATGATCTCTTTAATGAAATCAGGTGAACTGCCCAGTTGACATGACCGTTGCGTTGTGCTTACCTAGTGTCGCTGCCGTCTGGCAGTCGGGAATAATCACACCCGCATCGTACAACGACGCACAGCATCAACTCGCGTAACGGTGCATTTTTTATGCGCGTTATCGTCTAGTCAATGGTGGATTGTTTGAGGGAGCCGCAAGGTTCGCCGTTCCGTTGTACGGTTGTGATTACCTCACGCAGTCCGCCACCCTTCTGATAATCACCAGAGCGGCGGACTCCTGTTAATTAACAACGGAGTCAGTCATGTCAAGTTTAATTCCTGTTCCCTTCCGCGCTACGACTCTCTTTTTAATTGATGTTGACGGTACGCCGTATGTCCCGATGAAACCGGTCGTTGAGGGCATGGGGTTGGACTGGGCAGGCCAGTTCACTAAATTAAAAGAAAATCAAAGATTTACAGCCTGCATTGAGGAAATCTCAATGCAGCTACCTAGCGATATTCAGCGTCGCTCCGTATGCTGCCTCGCCCTGCGCAAACTCCCCGGCTGGTTAATGACCATTTACCCAAATAAAGTTAAACCCGAAATCCGCGACAACATCATTGCCTATCAAAACGAATGCGATGATGTGTTGTGGGAGTATTGGTCAAAAGGTCACGCCACTAATCCGCGTACAGAGCAAACGCCGGAGCCACCATCAACACCAACCATGACCAATTATGAATACGCCGCCAATCTGGTGCTGGTATTCATTCGTGCGGCGAAAGCGTTTGGATTGCGGGGCAATCAAGCGCGGCTATCTGCTAATCGTGCCATTCGGCATTTCACAGGTGTGAATTTATTAGAAGCGATGGGTCACATTTATCTTGAGGCACCCGATCAAGAAGTGTTATTAGCGGTCTCTGATCTGGCATTACGTTTGAATTGTACTGTACATTCAGTGAATCCCAAAATAACGAATGCTGGATTACAAACCGAGCAGCGTGATCATAAAGATAAACTGTATTATGAATTGACTGCGCTAGGGCATCGTTTTGGTGTGTATCTGGACACCAATAAAAAACACAGTGATGGAACGCCAATCAGACAGATCAAATGGCGTGCCAGTGTTATTGAGTGTTTGCAGAATAGCGAGCGTTAAGGCGTTTTCTATTTGATTAAATCCCGCCAATCCACCGCCGTCAATCGGGCAACCCAACATTCCCCGTTTTTGATTAAATCCCCCCAACCCCCCTTTGCCAAAGGGGGGGAATAAAAAACCCGCCGCCCAATTTTTCAATCAAGCAACGGGCATGTTCATTCAGTCAGGTTGAAGCGGTGGGTGAGAAGTTGGGTTGCCAACAGCGGCAACTCAACCTACGCGGCTCGTATCAGTATTTCATTGATCAGCGTTTTATAATGGCAGCCATTTATTTCGGCACGCAATTTGAGGGCAGCCAATACCTCATTTTCTAATAGCAACGTCACATAGGTTTTGCCAACCGTTTCTGCTTGTAACTGTGCTAATGCAGGCACTGCCGCGACGGGTTGTGCATCGGCAAAATCCATCTCGGCATAGCGTACAAAGAGAGGATCAGAATTGTTGCTCATAGCGCCTCCGTTGGGGTTGATTGGCTTTCCACGCCGAAATCAAGCGAATACGCTCGCCGCGTAATGTCCATACAACGACCAAAATACGCGATTTGGCACCCATGCCGAGTGTGATAAATCGCTGCTCTTGTTCGGTATCGCTATCTTCACGAGTCAGCGCATACGGATCAAATAATGCCTGACTTGCTTCTTCAAACGTCACTCCTTCATGGTTGATAGGATTCGCAGCGGCTTTTTCAGGATCAAATTCGATTTCCATACCAAATGATAGCCCAACTTACACCCATAAAAAACCCGCCGCCCGATTTTTCAATCAAGCGGCGGGCATTATTAAACCACATCGGATTGTAGGTTGGGTTGCCCGTCCACCACACCGTCACCAATCCACCGCCGTCAATCGGGCAACCCAACATTCCCCGCCCGCAATAAAAAAACCGCCCCCGATTGCGCGGCGGCGGTTGGTTCATGTCAATTCCAATTCAAGCAACGGTTAATTCAATTGAATTGGGTTGAATGGGCGGGAAATGTTGGGTTGTGTGCCGTTGGGTTTGGTCATTATTCACCAATCCCGCGCATGGCACACAACCCAACCTACGCGGCTAATAAATAAAGCGTATCAGGAGAAAGATCGATTTCATCGTTCCAAGTGATGACGCCATGAACAATGAATGCTTTCATAAATAAATTATCATCAGCGAGTGGCGCGAATGCGGGATATGAAAGATACGGCTTCATATCAAAAACGCGATGTTCGCCTGTTGCGAAATCAACTTCAAGACGAAAATCAGGTAATGGTTTGACCTGAATAGCATCTGGTGTCATTTCCAAATCTCCTTAACGTAATGGATCTATTTTAAATGGAGTTTGCCCGCTGGACGCTAAAAACCAATCTGCCATCAACTCATCCTGATGCAATTCAATCCATGCTTGCAACAATTTCATTTGGCGGTTCGGCAATTGACCTTCCAGTATCTCACCATTAGGAATTGCCAACACGATTTTATATTCATTGTATCTAACATGAATATGAGGCAGATGATGTTTTTGAGTATCCAATGTATACATAGACACCAATATCCCATAAAACATGCTAATCGTCGGCATTCGTCAACTCCGTTGCGTCAATTGCTGTGGCTTAATTATAAACCACTCCACCCATAAAAAACCCGCCGCCCGATTCAAAATCAAGCAACGGGCATTTTCATTCAGTCAGGTTGAAGCGGTGGGTGAGAAGTCAGGTCGCCAAACAGCGGCAACCCAACCTTTGCTGTTACGCAGCAACGCGATCTGGCACTTCGATGATGGTCATTATTGATTCTGCGTCAAATTCAATTGGTGTTGCCAACATGTCCTCAGCACCAATGCGCAACGATTGCAAACACGCTTCGCGTGTTTTCTCTTGCGCATTCACCCCCGGTAAATCAATTAAACGCCCAATCCACCAACCATCACTTTGTTTCAAAATTGCTCGGTAGTGCATTATTCACCTCACAAATGGTAATCCCAAATCTTTGCAGATTTGTCGTGCCAGTTCATCAACGATTTCACGATGTCGTGGGATTTGCGATTTCAACATGTCTTTGCCAACAATCGTATGACGACGCCCTTCACGAATCAGCGTAACCCCATGTTGTTGCAAATGACGCATTAACTCAGTTCGGCGCATGATAGTCAGTTTTATACATCATTAGCGATTGAAAGGATAAACAAAAACCCGCCGCCCGATTCTCCAATCAAGCAACGGGCATTTTCATTCAGTCAGGTTGAAGCGGTGGGTGAGCAGTTGGGTTGCCAACAGCGGCAACCCGACCGATACGGCTACGGCGAGCGAATTTGGCTGCATCCTGCATGGCGTTTGCTTCGTCGGTCGCCGCCTGTTTGGCAAGCTCGGCTTCGGTTGTGGCATCTACTCGCGCCGGGTCAATTCGTCCAGATGCCAGCGATGTTGGGATAGCAGGATCAATCTTGATGCGTACTGTTTTCATAATGCTTGACCTCTCGTTGGTTGGCTTTGCGTGCTGAGATGATGCGGGTGCTGTCATGTCTCATTGTATAAACCACCACAAATAGGCGCTGTTCAATTTTGCCCAGCAGTTGGTAGCGATCTTCGCCGTAATCGTACCTGGTATCAGCTTGGATCAGACGGTCTGGGTCAAAGAAAGCTCTGGCCGCATACGCAAAATCAAAACCGCGCTGAACAAAGCAGGCATCGCTTTTGGTGTCGTCCCATTCAAAATTCATTGTGCAATGTAGCACCTCTCAATAAAAAAACCGCCCCCAGTTTCCCGAGGGCGGTTGAAATCAAGCATCAAGCGTTGGCAGGAAGGTTGGGTTGCCAACAGCGGCAACCCAACCTACGCTGCTACACGGTTGATTGCGGTGGTAGTTGATTTAACATTTGCAGATTGTGTTCGTGCCAAATTTTTTGAGCGTCTACGTTGAGCTTAGACAACTCCAGATCAAAATTTGACTTCTGTTCAATAAGTGTTCAGTAAGTCTGAATAAATTCATTATTGTTCGGATTATTAAGTATGCAATGCTCTAAAAATTGCTTGCATTGTGAAAAAGCCCAATCATTCATCACAATCACTCCTCATTAAAAGAAACCTCGCCGCCCAATTCAAAATCAAGCGGCGGGCATTTTCATTCTCGTCTCACCCAGTCAGGTCGCCAAACAGCGGCAACCCAACCGACGCTGCTAAAGATTTTAAGCATTTAATAACCGCAAAAAATCATCCACAGTGATCCCAGCGTTGCGAATTAACGCACGTAGTGTACCAACTGATAATTCGTGATGTTGTGGAATTGAAAGGTTCACACGCATCATCCCTTTAGTCATCACAACATGACTGCCCACTTGTCCTACAACAGACCAACCTGCTTTCTGAAAAGCACTGACTGCCATTTTGCCAGAAACACCATTTAAGCGTCCCATCTTGTTACACCGCAACTAAAATGGGCGTTTTCGTCACGCATTGAGCGAGTGCTTTTTGATCTTCAGCCCATAACCATGCTTCGATTGCTTCTCTGATATTGCTCATTGCTTCCTGTTCGTCTTGTCCTTGTGAAACGCATCCAGGGAGGGCAGGACATTCGGCCACGACCCAACCATCTTCGGCGTGTTCGAGCAGAATATGAAACATCATGGTTTAGCTCCATTAGTTACCAAAAAATATGATTCTAATTTCAATGCAGCCATCAAAAACCCGCCGCCCAATTCTCCAATCCAGCGGCGGGCATTTTCATTCTCATCTCACCCCGTCAGGTCGCCAAACAGCGGCAACCCAACCTTTGCTGCTACTTCACCCGTGCATGAGGGATATTCGGGCTGGCGGGATTGACCACCACAGTTTGTCGGCTGGGCGATAACAGTAAGTCCATATCTTCCATTGGTACCGCGCCGAGTAACACTTCATCGCCCATCACGAGCGCCCCAACAAAGCACAGCCGATCTTCAAACATCACTTTAACGGGACCAACATAGGGGATTTTGATTGCACGTCCATCAGCAACGGTCACTTCGCGCACTGATTCCGTTTGCAAATCCAATTGCACCGCAACGTGCTCTGGGATGCACAACATCAATGCCCCCGTATCAACTAACGCTTTGACGACCAGCGGTTTAAGCTCTGGGCGACGCGGATTGCTCAAGCCAATTTCAGCAAACAGATGTCCCACGTTTTATTCTCCAATAGCACCACAAAAAACCCGCCGCCCAATTCAAAATCAAGCGGCGGGCATTTTCATTCAGTCAGGTTGAAGCGGTGGGTGAAAAGTTGGGTTGCCAACAGCGGCAACCCAACTACTCGTCAATAGGGATGTTCTGAACTATTTCCCGCAGTCTGACCAGATCATGTTCGACGCGCTTCCGCATATCCGGTGCGAGTCTGGCTGCTTCACCCACGAACAGTGTCATCCAGAGGCGGATAGCACCGTCGGCGCGCAATGCTGCCTCCTTTTTCTTGTAGCCATGAGTGGTATCGGCAGCAACGGCAGTACACTCTTGAACATATTCATCGAGCTTACAGGTAATTTCTTCGTAAGAGGTAGTTAGTGGAATCGGCATGAAGAGCCTCGCAAGTAGTGTGATGATTAAGTAGTTCGTAGGTTGGGTTACGCATGTAGCCCAGCATCCACCGCAAAACAAATCAATTGGTTATGGTTTTTTGGTTGCTCATTAAAAACAAAACCCGCCGCCCGATTCAAAATCAAGCGGCGGGCATTTTCATTCAGTCAGGTTGAAGCGGTGGGTGAGAAGTTGGGTTGCCAACAGCGGCAACCCAACCTACACGGATGCCAGATTTAAGCAATCATGTCGCCAGCCGCAATTCCCGCGTCGGTAATCCCAACCAAAACAACTACCTCGTCAGCAGTGCCACTTGAATCACGGTCAATGAACAAGTAGCCATTCGTTGCATCCCATTGGAAGTCATAACCAATAGTTGCAGTCGTTTCAGCAACGTTGGTGGCAGCCAAAGCAATGTTCGCAGCAGCTAGAGCCGCTGCGAAATCAGCAACTACTGCCACAGCTTCAGTGTAGTTTTCAGTGGTAGCAGCAGTGCCAGTAGCAACGCCAGCAACGCCCGTTTTCAACTGATCTGAAGTTGTTGCAAAGCCCGTAATTGCATCGGCGGTCGCAACAGTAATGCCGGTATCACCAGTAGCGAAGACCACAACATCCGCCGCCGCCGCCGACTCTGTCAGATTGATCGTGTCCGCACCCTCGCCGCCAGTAATGACATCTACCGCGTCGCCACCCACGATGGTGTCATTCCCACTACCACCGATGATCGTATCCAAACCAATCGTACCGGTCAGCACATCGTTTCCGGTGTCGCCAGTCACCGAGAACTTATCTGCCGCTGCCCAACCCAACCACGACCAGTTGCTCGTGTTGAGTACACCCGAACCGGCGACTGTCGTGATGTTCAGGGTTTGCACTTTCGTGGAAACATCGGTGATGGTCACGATGTCGGTCGCACCAGCCGCCCAAGTTAAGATGGTTGTAACATCAGCAGTAGTGTCAGCAAAGGTAATTGCCTCTACCCCTGACACTGTCGCCGTCGGTCCGTTGGCAGCAGCAGATGAAATATACAGCGTATCCGTCCCTAAACCGCCCGCAATTGTCACCAAGTCGGTATTGGCAGCAGCAATTGCTGTATAGCTGAACTTATCGTTGCCCGCCTCGCCGTTGAGGATCAGCTTGTCAACACCAGCGCCAGTAAGAACAACTTCATTTACACCAGCAGTAGTTCCTGAAACAAAGGTGATGTTGTCGTCACCCGTGCCCAGATTGAAGGTCTGCGTGAACACCGTTGCAGTGTCACCCATACTGGTCGTCGTCAACGTATCCGCGCCCGCTGCACCAGTAACGCTGGCATTGCCGGTATCGCCGATGGTTGTATTCAGAGTGCCGGCTACGCCGCCGAAGTTGTAAGTATCGGTGGTAGTATCCAAACCGCCCGTGATATTGACAGTTCCCAATGTCAAATTGGCTGCACCCGACGCCGTGAACGAACCCGCCACCGTTGACGCCACCGTCTGGGTGATGGTGCCGGTCGTGACATTCGTCCAATCGGCCGTCGTCAGCGTCAGGCTTTCGATCTGATTCGCGGCGATGTTGCCAGCCGTGTAAGTGCCGGTGTTCGCCGTACCGCCGTTATCCACCGCAATCGTCAACGTATCCGTCGCCACCGTCGTTGCACTCACTGGCGTATAAGCAAGCGTGCCGGTGGTCAAACTTGTGCTGGTGGTGAGCGCCGCACCATTGGGCTGATAGCTGCCGGACAGATGGATGGTGTTGGTCGTTGCCGCCGCATTGGTAAACGCCGCACTGGTCAAGCCAGTCGCCACGCCCAATTTAGTCGCACCAGTCACAGTTGCCAGACTCAGCGTTGAGTTCGCCGCACCTGCTACCACCGTTTCAAAGCCGGAAATCGTACCGGTTGGAATCGTGTTCAGCGTCAACACATCCGCTGTGCCGGTGCCGCCGGTAGCCGTCAACGTGCTGGAGTTTGTCGTCAGCTTCACTGCGCCCGAATTCGCACCTGCGTTGATGATGGTCACGGTGGTTGGCAACGCATTCGTGATCGTCAAGCCCTGATTACCGCTCACATTCAACGTTGTAAACGTCGAACCAGCATCCAAACCTTTCAGCGTTGACGCAGCGGTTTCGGTGGTCACATTGACCGTCACAAAACCATTGTTCACGACGTCATCGAGTGTCACGGTGCCGGTGCTGCCACCGCTGGTGACCAACTTCATGGAATCTGCGGTTGATGCCGTGCCCGCGTTATCAAACTTCACATTCAACAAACTAGAATTGTTGGAGACTTCTGCTGCTGCCGTCGCCACCGCATTAGTGATGGTGAAGGTATCGCTGTTGGTCGTCCCGTTGATTGTGCTGCCGCTGACCGCCAATTTCGCCGCGCCGCTCAAGCCCGACGCATCAATCGTCGCACCAGTAGCAGTAGCACTATCGTTGTTATCGATGTAGCGGAAATTGAAGTTTTCAATCAGCGTGGTAGTCAGACCGGCATAGGAGTCAGTCGTAGCGTTAGCAGTGTTACCCAGCACGATGGCATTCAGCGCATCGGATGCAGCCGCAGTACCAGAAATGGTATCGGAGACATGCCAAGTGCGATTGGTCGCCGGAGCAACGGTATCCAACACACCATTGACGATGGTTTTATTGAGCACGCTATCGGTGGCGAGTGTTGTCAGCGTACCGGTATCACCGAGTACCGTTTTGCTGGTGTCATTCACTGCCGTCGTGATTGTGCTGGGACGTCCGGCTGCAACGGTGGTACCGGCGGGCAGCGTGCCGAGCGTCATAATGATGTTTTCTGCGGTGGCTTCCGTCAGGCTATCGGCGGTCACTTTCAGCGTTAAGGAAGCGGAACTCGCGCCTGCTGCCATCACAAGATTGCCAGTCGCGGCGCTGCCGGTGTAATCCGTCCCGTTGGTTGCCTCACCGGTCAACGCATAAGGAATGGTCAAGGTTGAACCCGTCGCCACCGCCGAACCGCGTGTCACCGTATAAACCAGATCGCCGCCTTCATCGACCGTTGCCGCACCGGTCAGCGCGATTTCTGCTGCACCCAGAGCCTTACTGGTATCGTTAATGGTCGTCTCAACATACCCCGGGCTCACCACCGTCCCGAAACTCGGCGACCCCAGCGTCACCTTCATCGTCTCCAGCGACTCCGTCGCATTATCCGCCACCGTATTCAGAATCAGGCTACCCGTCTTACTGCCGGCCGCAATCGTAATCGTGCCACCCGTCGCCGTCCCGCCGGTATAATCCGTGCCAGTCGTCGCCGTTCCCGCCAGGGTATAGGGCACAGAAATACCACCCGTCGGCGCCGTCATATCCGACGTCACGGTATAGACAACACTCCCGCCCTCATCCACCGCCGACTTATCCTGCGTCAAAACCAGCGACGGCAACGCATCCGTAATCGTGCCAGTGGTCGTGGCCAACGCCGCATAACTGGTATCCAACAACTGCGCCTGATACGCCTCAGTGCCTTCCGTTGAACCATCCGCCACCACCGTCACGGTCGTCACTTTCGGGCCGGTATCACCCGCCTTAAACGTCACCGTCGCCGAACTGGGCGAAAAATCTGCCGCATCCGCTTGTTTCGTAATCGCACCCAACGTCGTGCCAGTCAGATTCAACGTCATCGTCGTATCGGTCGGCACCGTACTCGCCGGCGTAATCGTAAAGGTCAGCGTCTTACCTTCCTGCGTTGACGTCCCAGCAGTTGCATCCGACACCATCGTATAAGTGGTCGGGCCTGGATCTTGCAGCGCCGTCGTCACCGACGACGTCCCCAGCACCATACCCGTGCTAGGATTGGACAAGGTCAACGCCACCGTCTCACCGGTTTCGGTCAAACCATCAAACGGCACCGGCACCGTGATTTTGGCCGACGTCGCGCCAGCAGCAAACGTCAGCGTCGAACCCGCCGTCGTGACACCAGTCCCCGTGACCGTCACCGTGCCAAGATCAGTGCTAGACGCCCCACCACCCAACGCAGTGGCAAAATTCACCGTAGTCGCACTGCCTTGTGGCGCACTCAGCGACACCGTGTACTCAGCACTCCCGCCTTCAATCACACTCCCCGGCCCAGCAATGCTAAACGTCGGCAGCGTCGGTGGCAGCGTCGCCCCAGTCGTGACACCCGCATCAACCGTCGCCGGCGCCACCACACCCGCCGCCGCACTCGGCACATCCGTACCACCGAGCGTCATCACACCACCGGACAACTTCGCCACCACACTACCCGCCGTCGTGACAATCTGCGTCCCGTCAGCATCACCCTGCAACGGAATAGTGGCCACCAACGTCGTGCCGGAAAACACCTTCAACTGATTACCCGCTTGCTGATAGGTGAAGGTGCTAAAGTCACCCGCCAAATCAACGCGCTCGACGTTCTGATCCAACACCACACCGGTCACGCCGGTATTCACGATGACTTTTTCTGATCCGGTTGAACCGTACACTTTCGCGCCACTGGCCAACGTAAAGTTGTCACCTGGTTCTAAAAATACACTTGCCATACAAACCTCTCCACACGCAATGAATTTAGGTTAAAAATCAATCACTGTGTCTCAACGCACCCGCCGCCGAGACCACTGAAGAACATGACTTAGATGATCGTCCCGGCGCCAAAGACCGTGTTAAAATCCGCAACCGAATTCAGCAACATGTCTTCACCAGCCGCCAACCCTGTCAAATGAATAGTCGTCACATTACCCATTGACGCCCACACCACATCAACCGCGTTATCATTAAAGTCGCCATTGTTGACGGTCGGTGCGTTGCCGTCTGGGAAATCCAACGTATCACCTGCCGCAAAACCACTGATGTTATAAGTGTAGGTACCGCCGGCATTGATCTGGAACAGCATATCAGCGGCGGCCGCATCAAACGGCGTGGTGTTACCCCCCGCCACCCATTCCGCCGTCTGCCCACCCGCCGGCGTCAAACTCGTGTCATTCAACTGCGTCGTCACAGATAACGCACTCGCCGCCTGATAGCCCTGCGGCAAAATCAGATTGACCGAAATGGTCTCCGCCGTCGTACTTTCAGTCGTGGTATCCGCCTCCGCCGTCAAGGTCAAACTGCCTGACAAGTCGCCCGCCGCCACTGTGATACTGCCCGTGCCGGTACTGCCGGTATAATCCGCACCCGCCTCAGCCGTACCCAACAACACATACGGAATGGTCACATCAGCCGCGGCCGCCTCACTCAGCGTAGCGGTATAGGTCACACTGGTTGGATGTGCGCTGCCATCCTCATCAATCATGCCATCCGTTGGCGTTTGTGACAGCGTCACTGTTGGCACGGCCGGCGTTGAACTGCCCGTCTCAAACACGGAATCAGAGGTATCCGCCGCATCCAGTTGTGTCGGGTCTAATGCTGCCGCCGTTGCGTCAACCACTTGCGTACCCAGCACCACCCCAGTAGTACCGACCATCAAGCCAACACTGCCATCACCAAACTTCAGTGTTTGCTCAGTCGCCGTGGCTGGAATGCGAATCTCTTGTCCATTCGCCCCGGTCAAAATCAACGTACTACCACTGCGCATCACCGTGAAGGACGTCGAATCCGCCTGAATGTTGATGATATTTGCACCAGAGGCACCGGAGATTTCAACCGAGGCGCCGTTAGCAATATTGACAGTCTGATCACCGGCAGAATCAGTAATTCTGGCAGCAGCACCAGTTGGCATGGTCATTGCTGGGGTAGTGCCAGTGTAAGTGACATAGACGTTCGGATTAATAGCCATGTAGATTTCCTCTCTCAAGGGTGAAGTGTTGTGTTGCTACTGGAAACAGAGGGCGACGGGGCATTTGACGTAAGATACTAAAACATGCCGCACTTAAAATACAGTGACAGCGGTTGCATTAGTCACTCGACAAAACTCACATTCGCCTCGTCGGGTTATTTTAAAGACAAATAAGTGTTGCAGGAAGACAACAGGATGCGTATCTATTTTACACAAGTTGTCGCAACGAGTGTGCAAAATTCTGTTGTTGATAAATAGAGAGTTATCACCTTTAAGCAAGGTGACAACGGATACTAGAAGATAGGCGCGCTGTGTCGAAATTGCAACCGTACTCTAAATGCCACACCTGTCGCCTGGGCTGACCAAACGACAGATGCGAATGCGCATACCCACTCAGTGCGCGGCCGCAGTCAACTGGCTGGCACTACGCGAAAATCGTTGCACCGGTGTACGACTCCAGACTGGCAACGTCATAAATTGATCCCGCCGCAAGACCTGTCGCAACGCCCACCAAAGAGACTTGCGAAGATATGCCGTTGGAATTCTCAAAAAACATCTCAACGTCATCACCGTACTGATAAACATTGACCGACGACACTGAATATAGCTCCAGTGTGTCACCCCACCCCAGCCCGCTAATGGACGTCCAACTGCCTTCGTAGCTGTTGTCATCATAGGTGTCGTAGAAGTAATAATCTGCTGAACTAGCATCAAAATAAGCGGGTGAACTATAGTAATTACCACCTAATGCTTCCAAATCAATGTACTGCTGTGAACTGCCACCCCAAACATCGATAACCGCGCCGGAATACAACCCCAAAGTGTACTCATCGTAGATTGCGTTGGCAGGCAATCCGGCTGCTATGCCCGGCAGGGATACTTGAGAATATACACCGTAGGAATTCTCAAAATACACCTCAACGTCACTGCCGTACTGATAAACAATGACTGGCGACACTGAATACAACTCTAACGTGTCATCCCACCCCAGCCCGCTAATGGACGTCCAACTGCCTTCGTAGGCATTATCATCCCAAGTATCGGAAAGGTAAAAACTCCCGGCTGCTGCATCAAAATAAGCGGGTGAACTATAGTAATTACCGCCCAATGCCTCAAGGTCAATGTAACCGCTCCCTTGGGCAGTCACATCAACTGTCACGACACCGCTGCCCACGCCACCCGCATTATCCGTCGCCTGCACCGTCAAAGTGAAAGGATCATTTACGCCGCCATCAAGTAAATCGCCCGGATCAGCAACCGTCAAACTGCCCCAACTATCAATCGCAAAAGCCTTGGTGCCATTCAAATTAACATCCGTATTACCTTGCGTGATCGCATAATTCACGACCGTACCATCCGCATCGGTGGCCCAAACGTCGCCAATCCAATCACCAGTCCAGGCATCCTCTGAAACGGCAAAACTGGCCGGTGAAACAACCGGCAGTTGATTAGTGGGCGTGGTCGCCGCCGTCACCTTCACAGTGACCGTCCCCGTATCAGTCGCGCCACCATTATCCGTCGCCTGCACCGTCAGCGTGAACGGATCATTAGCGCCACCATCCACCAAATCCTGCGTATCAGCGACCGTCAGCGTCCCTTTGGTATCAATCGCAAACGCTTTCGTGCCATCCAAATCAACATCCACATTGCCCGTCAAAATCGCGTACCCAGCGATGCTGCCATCAGCATCCGTTGCTGCTACCTGACCAACGGCTGTGCCAACCGTCGCCCCCGCCGCAACGCTCAGAGTCTGGTTATTCAACACCGGCGCACTGTTGGTCGTTCCACCACTGCCAATCAGCGTAATATCACCAACCGACAGCGCGTTAAAACTGGTCAGATCGTACACCAGACTACCCGCTGGCACCACGCCCGCCAACGTCACCTGTGACACCGTCCCATTGCTATTGATAGTCACCACCGCATCAGTGCCGTTACTACTGATACCCAGCAAATTGGTTGCCGTCGTTAGTTGCAGCTTGTCATCTGCACCAAAATTCGTCACCCGCACCACATCCGGCGTGGTAGCAGTATCAGTCAGTAAATACGCACCGGTGCCAGCATCAAAACTTGCCGGCAACTGTTGAGTACCACCAAGCGCATCGAGACTTTTAGTGGTTTGATTAGAGGAAGAAAAAAATGATGCTGACGTATCCGCAGCGTTCAATGCTGTGGTAATGGCCGTTGCAGTGCCATCTACCGTTTGGGTACCAAACTTCACGGCACCCTCAATAACCAGCGTTGCACTGCCATCCGCAAACCGAATCGTTTGCACTGAGGTCGTGGCGGGCAATTCGATGCGTTGCCCTGTCGCCTCATCCGTCAACGTAACCGTACTGCCCGTGCGGGAAATCTTGAATGCACTAGATTCACCCTGGATATTAAAATCATTTGTTCCCTTGCAACTGGAAAGACTCAGGGAAGCGCCACTCGCAATATTAATTGTCTGCGCCCCGTCAGCATCAATAATGTTTGCCTGCATATCAGCCGGGAGCGTAAACGGCGGCGTAGATGTAGTAAAAGTAAAGTATACATTTGGATTAGACAGTGCCATGGTGCAACTCCTCGTTAAAAATAACGCACGAATATGATTTAGTTTAGATAGACAGATGCGCCCGACAGCACCCTAAACAAAGCTAATGTTACCCACAGGTAAGGCATCAAAACTATTAACGTCAAAAACCAAACTACTTGCTGTCGTCACTCCAATCAAATTCAATTGAGAAATCACGCCACTTTGATTAATAGTCATTGTCACGTTAGTCTCCCACGAACTGATCGACAATAAAGATTGGCTTGCACTCTCAAACTGGATAACGTCGTCCGCTCCAAAATTACTCACATCAACGAAATTTGGCGCCGCCGCCGTGTCCTTTAATGAAAACGCCCCGGACCCGGCATCGAAAGCGGCTGGCGCAGTCGCGGTACCTAAATTGTCAACATCCTTGGTGGTTGCTGGCGCGCTATTGCTGGCCAACAGAATATCGCCCACCGGCAAGGCATTAAAACTTTCTAAATTGTAAACAATGTCATTATTCGTTAATATCTCAGCCAATGTAATTTGCGAAACAATTCCATTATCATTAATAGTCACAATGGCATCAGTATTGCTGCTCTCAATGCTCAACAATTCAGCAGTGGCGGTTAATTTAAGCTGGTCATCCGCACCGAAATCAGTGACGCGCACAACATTGGGAACAGAAGCGGCATCAGTTAATAGATAAGCCCCATCCCCTGTATCAAAACTTGACGGCACCTGCTGAGTCCCGCCCAGTGTATCAAGATTCTTCGTGATTTGATTAGAGAAGAAGCTGGCTGATGAATCATCAGCATTCAATGATGCTGAAATTGCTAATGCTGTTTCGGTCAATGCTTGACTACCAAGTTTGACCGCACCACTACTAATCACCAGTTTAACGCTACCATCGCCAAACCGAATGGTTTGCTCAGAGGTCGTGGCCGGTATTTCAATTTGTTGACCACTATTATTATCCAACAACGTCACCGTCGCTCCCGAACGGGAAACCACAAATGCCGTCGAATCCGCTTGAATATTAAAGCTATTTGTTCCCTTGCTGCTACTCAGCGCGAGTGATGCCCCGTTAGCAATGTTAATTGACTGTCCACCATCAGCATCAATAATGATTGCCCGCATTTGCTCGGGCAACGTGAACGTGGGGGTTGTTGAAGTCAAGGTGCCGTATAGGTTCGGATTTAAAAGTGCCATAAGAACCTCGTCTCATTTCAAAGGAAGTGTGTCGGGATTATGCGAAGTAACCCCGCCAAAATAAGCGGCTTTGCCGTTTATCTTAGCAGGGTATTTTACTCACCACCAATCTCCGCTACCTGTCAGCAGCGGAAGGTGAAATGAAGGATCACAACGGGAAGGTGATGTCACCTACTGGAAGAAGATTAAACGACTCGACATCGAAAATGAGGTCATTAGGCGTTGCCACACCCAACAAGGTAATCTGAGAGACAGTACCATTGTTGTTAAGTATTAAGGTGACATCATTTCCGGCATTGGACACTGTCAACAGACTTTCACTCGTAATTTCATAATGTAGCTCATCGTCAGTTCCAAAATTACTCACGTCGACAAAATTTTGCGTTGCCGCAAGATCAGTCAATACCAGTGCACCTGTATCCGCGTCAAAGCTCGCCGGCGCCAGCTGTGTACCACCAATATCGTCCATACTTACTTCAGTGTCACCGCCACCACCGGCTGTGCTGGTATCGGTAATGGTCAGCGCCGCTGTATTACCGACCTGCGCACCAACACTGGTCAGCGTGATCGTCGCAGTTTCATTGCCCTCAGTTGCCACGTCCGCCATCGGCGTCAATGTCAAGGTCGCTGCATTGCTATTCACCATCACCGTACCAGTCAGCGGGATCGTCGTGTCCGCCGTCGTGATACCGGTACCAGTGATGGCATAATTCAACTGCGTCCCATCCACCACATTGGTCGTGGCTAAAGTAAAGAGTTGCGCAGTGCCTTCATTCACCGTCGCCGTCGCGGGTGTCAACGTATAGGTTGGATTCACGCCACCTGCTGTCACATTCACCGTCACCTGAGCAGTGTCACTCTTGCCAAGAGAATCTGTTGCGCGAATGAACAGGTTCGAGACACTGCCGGCAGCCAAGTCACTACCATCAGTTACGCTCAACTGCCCTGTGGCAGCATTGATCGTAAAGGGTGCAATCCCATTCTTATTAACGTCAATATTGCCAGCAGCCTCAATCCCATAAGTCACAACGCCTGCTTCGGGATCAACAGCAACAACATTCCCTACCACCGTACCTGCCGCCGCATTCGTAACGACAGTGAAAGGTCCGGGGGGATTGAAAACAGGGGCTTGATTGACAGCAGCAACTGCTTCCAAAGTGTCAAAGGTGAATGAGTCCGTTGTGGCATTGTAGGTCACACCCGTCGTCTTGGTGTTATCCACAATCACCTGCCAATCAGTATTGGCATCAAAAGCGCCATTGCCACTCAAGTCAATTCGCAATGCGCTATCAAACGTACCGTTATTGTTCAAGTCTTGGCCAGTGAGATAAGCAACATTGCTGTTGGCATCAATCGTGGTGGTTAATGCCACGTTTGCACTCGCCGCCCCCAGGTTAGTGGTGGCTGATTTCAGCACCGCTTCGACGCCCGCCGCCAAATTAATTTGGAGATCATTCGCCGCTTCAGCACCAGATACAGTAATGGTATTGCCGGCCTTCATGTCACCCGAGCCGAGCGTTGCCGTCGTGAACTGCAAGTTACTGGCTTGTCCGGAATCCAAAGTCACGTTATCGGAGCCACCGTTACCATAAAAGGTCAGCGCCGTTCCATTCTTGCTGGCGATAACGGTATCCGCATCAGCCGTCCCTTTGACTTCCAATTTGGCCGCCGAGCCATCACTGGCATCCAACGTCAAACCGTAAGTGCCCGGCGTTGTTCCCGTCAGCCCACTGCCATCCACCGATGTCAACGCGGTCGTGCTAACACCAGTTCCCAAATGGAATGACTGATCGCCGCTGATGGTGATGCTTGTTAGGCTTGGGGCAAGCAGTTCAGCAATCGAATTCCCTTCGCCCGCCGCTGGGGTACCGTCACTAGTAGAGGTGAAGGACAGTCTATCCACATCGGTAAAGTCGAGGGTACCGACGTCAATACCATCTTCGCCCGCGATATTTTTGAGTTGAAGCGTTGCCGTGTCAGAAGTACCACCAGGCAAGAATCCCTTACCCGTTAATGTAACATTATCAAGAACATCATCATCGGACAGCTCGAACTTGATATTGCTCGTGGCACCCGCATTGATGTTGTTGACCGTAAATGTCTGCCCGCCGACACCATTGCCGCCCGACAGGGTGACGCCAGTGAGTGCATTGCTGGCAATGATATTGTCAACATTGTAAACCTCATTAGTGCCTACGGTTGCGCGGACTTCTAACACTTCAAAGCCCTTGACGTTAGAGGCATTCACCACCGACATCATGTCGCCATCAGCGATGCGCAACGTATCAGTACCAGTGCCGCCTTCGAGATTGTCGCTACCTGTCAATCCTACAGCCTGCACATCCACACGATCGTTACCTGATCCACCGGTGAATTTGACATTCGCTGCATCATCAATCACCACCTGCACACCGCCAGAGTTGTTAGTCGCGTCGTAAGTAGAGACACGTTCCAACTCACTTGTGACAGTCAACTGCTTGTCACCAGTGAAGGTAATAGACGCCAAATTACTGAGATTGACCACCTCGGCAGCATCGTCATAGTCGGTATCAGCATTCAGGTCAGTCAACACCGCAAAATCATTGATCGTGCTGCTGGCCGTGCCCGTTGTAGCAATCTCATAGGTCGCAAAACCATCCGTGAGATCGAGTGTATCCAGTGCTACTCCCGACAGCGCAATTTTCGCAGTGCCGGTATTGACGCTATTTTGATAGGTGACTTTGAAGTCATCTGTCTCAACTGTCTCCACATCGCCGCCAACTACACTGATTGCAGCATTGTTGGCAACATTAGTGACAGTCAGGGTTTCACTGCTGTTGTTATTGGTCAGAGTAGTCATGCCGGCCACATTGACAGCATTGAACACTACATTCTTATCAACACTAGCATTCTGTAGCTTGAAAACCTCGACTTCACGCGAAGTGAGAATATAAGTGGCATCAAGATTGGGTGCGAATGTAAAACGCGCCGTATCCGTACCATCATTCCCATCAATCACATCAGCGGGGTTGACGCTCGTTTGATCGCCAATGAAAGTGTCATTACCACCAGCACCTTCCAACGCATCGGTTTGGCTAGTCAGTGACAACTCAAGCGGCTGTTCAGCATCATCGGCTGGATTGTTAGTCACGTTAATCACGACATTTTCAGTCGCCGAGTTACCTGCCACATCCGTTGCTTTAATCGCCAGCGTAAAGCTGTTCGGCGTCGTTTCATAATCATTGGCCGCGCCTGTTAAACCCGCCGCAGTCAAGGTGATATTACCCTTGCCGTCAATCGCAAAGAAGCCATCAGTATTACCTGATTCAATACCGAAACTGGCAATGCTGGAATCGGCATCAGTCGCCTGCACCTTATAGACGAGGTCAGTGACATCATCATTCGCGCCTTCGATGTAACTGATTGTCTGACCGGCGGTAATTACTGGCGCGGTGGTATCCACAACTACCGCTTGATTCGCAAAGGCTAATACGTCATTGCCAGCGACATCTTGCAGCGTGTTAGCGCCAGGCGTGTAAGCCAACTTAAATGTTTCACCCGCCGCCGCCGCACTCGCCAGCGTCAAGACCACTGCAGCACTTTCAACCATAACACCGACGACATTATTCACGCCGGCGCCGCCCGTTGCGGAAGTCACGGTCACTTGAAAATCGCCCGCAAGTGGTGAAGCGACAGTAGTATTAAGTGCCTCACCAAAATTGAGTGTGACCTTATTGCCCACAATGACAGCGGACGTGACTGCTGGCGGAGTATCGTCTAAGTCTTCCACTTCGAGCATGACGTCAACAGCGTCGGAGACGTTACCAGCCGCATCGGTGGCGGTCACTGTCACCTTAAAGCCATTCGGCGCAGTTTCAAAATCATTGGTCGGCGCAGATGTCGTTGCCGGCACCGTTTCAGTCGCCGCTGCCGCTGCTGCCGCACCTGCCGCCGTCAAACTCAACTTGCCTGTCGCATCAATCGCAAAATAATTGGCATAGTTGACAGGCGTCGCTGCCGGCGTGGTCGTATTTTCCACCGCAGACACAATGCTAAAGCCAGAAATTGCGACCCGGTCATCAGTTGCCACAACTGTGGCAATAGTGGCGCCCGCAACCTGGTTTTCGTTGTAATTAAAGGTCTGATCAGCTGCCACTACCGGCTTGATGTCATCCCCCGTCGAGGTATCAACCAACAAGGTTGTCACCGACCCGATCGTCGCTGCCGCGCCATCAGTCACGGTCACGGTGAACTGCTCGGTGAACTCCGCGCCATCACCAGTCTTGGCACCCACACTAAATGTACCGGTATTGGAACCAGCGGCGATGGTCACAGTGCCAGCGGTCGCGGTGGAAAAATCATCCGCAGTCGCCGGATTATCACCCGAGCCAGTCAACGAGTAGTTGAGCGTCACATCTTCTGTCACTGGCACATTTGATGTGATTGTATACTCAATCGTACCACCTTCAGACAGGGAGGTCGCCGCGCCCTCAACCGTGTAGGCCAGTGGTGTAATAGCGTTACTCGCAGCATCCACAGCTGCTTGAATTTCTTCTGGTGTGGTTTGAGACGTAATGCCACTGACCAAATTGGCCGCCGTCGCCAAAAACGCCTGCTGCTCAACCGGCGTCATTTCCGAATAGCCGCCCAGATCATTTTCAGTCTGGTAATCATAAAAATCAGAACACGCCGTCACCCAATTCTGGTACATCATCTGCGTAGTTTCAGTCGTGGCCGCACTCGCCCACATACCGTCAATCATCTGCATGACCAACGCACCCACACCGGCACTGTTGTAATCGGTAATGCCCGCCGCCGACATCGCCGCCTGCCAGTAAGCAAAGCCTTCCGCATCCGGCGCATCCACCATGAACACGTTCTGATACAACGCGGTCAAAAACGCATCACCCGTTAGCGGCGCGCCCGCTTCATCCTCGTACTTGGCTTGGACTAGTTCCTGATCGAAAAAGCCATTTACCAAATTGACATAAGGTTGATACGCATCTTCGGGCGTCGTCCAGGCTTCAACTTGTTGAACCCAATAATTCGCACCCTCAGCGTCGGCAGCAGCGCTCCAGACGCCAGCGTAGATTTCTAAAACTTTTTCCAAAGTACCGTAAGTAGTTGGTCGTGACATGACAGAAAAACTCCGTATGAGTGTTGTGACAAAAAAAACTAAAAGGTCAGCGTGAATGATTTAGGTAACAAGTCCTAGATTATCACGACTGATGATAAATTCTAAAGCGTAGGTCACACCAGAGGGCGCAACCGTATTGCAAATCACGACGCAACCGGCGCCGTTAGCGGGTAAATGCGGGATAAAAGGTGGCACATCAATTGGTCAACATACAGAACCGCCCACAGCGTTAAATGGCATCCTGCATGGGTCAATTTCAACGTTAGAATTGGCATGTACCTGTCGGTGTTGTTTTTTGCATATGTGGCAAGATCACCAACAATCGCCTGCAAGCCTAACCGCTTAAACGTGATTCGTCAACAGGATTGATGCAGCAACTCCCGTTTTTTTACCACATTGGCGCCGTTGCGGTCGTTGTTTTAATGCCACAGAAGGCGGAATGCTCAGACACTGGTACTCAGTAAGCGTTGCAAGCGCTCAGTCGCCGCCGCCCAAGATTCGCCGGGGCGCGCATGTTTCTCGATATAAGCACGAGTCAAGGTCGGTTTTGCGGGCGGTGTAGCCGGCGGCGCCGTGTGCGCGGCTGGCTGTTTCGCCTTCACCTTCGAGCGAATCAAAAACTTAAACGCCACAATCCGCCGCCCCGCTTTAATCTGCTCATACGCCACATGAATCGGCGTTTGCGCGTTAATATCTTTAATCGCCGGGTCAATAATCCATTTCTTCAGATCAGCAATGGCCGGATATTTATCATCCAAGATCAAAATATGCCGCAACTCTTCAACGTCAATTTCACGCTCGCCTTTACTGAGGTATTGCATCATCAGTTCATACAACCGAATGGAATAGGCCGAATCAAACTTACTAATATCGGCTAAAGCATAACGGGTGAATTCCTTTTGTAATTCGGAAATGTACGGCAGGATGTCTTTACTAAATCTCAAATAAATATCACCACCCTCTTCATAAGCGACAGTCTGCACCCAGCGCGTGACTAACGTCCGTTTATGCTTGCCGCCACCATTCGGCAATTGCGTAATCCAAATTTCCCGCCGACTCAAGCGTAGCGCCGCTTCTTTTAATTCCTCGTGAATACTATTTCTGTCAGTCTCTGCTAATGCCGCAATGTGCGCGGCTGTGACCTTATACATCACCGCATCCGTGATTGGCTCGCGTGGAGTCACCTGCGCAATACAGCCCAGCAAGATGCGCTGTTCGGCGACAGTGAGACGGTAGGTAGCACTGACGAGCGCGTTAGACTTCGTCACAATTTCGGGTTTATCAGTCATATAATTACAGTGTGATTGGTGAACAAGTGGCGCCGAGTATACTAAAAAATGAGAACTTAAACCTTCTCACATGTCATCCCGAATCCCTCCACATATCATCCCGAATCCCTCCACATATCATCCCGAATCCCTCCACATATCGTCCCGAATCCCTCCACATATCATCCCGAATCCCTCCACATATAGAGACATTTTCCACCGTCAAAATCAAACACTTACGCCGTCCGAAAATCTTAAAAGATAAAAATTTAAAAACTAAAAAGCGCAAACCACACGGTGGGCGCACAACCGACACCACACCCAACCGCCCCACCCATTCGTCAACCTCGTCTGTCCATGTATCGCCCTGAATTTGTCCACATATCATCCCGAATCTGTCCATGTATCGCCCTGAATCTGTCCACAGATCGAGATATTTTTACCTTAAAAATCAAAAAGTTACGCTGTTAAAGGCTTACCAACCCACCAAAACCTCAGCTACTCCAATCGGGCAAGCCAACATCCCCAGCATCAACAAAAAAACCGCCCCGATCTCACGGTAGCGGTTAATTGATTTCAATTCCAATTCAATCCAAGATCACGCAAATTGAATAAATAAGAGTGAATAGGCAAACACTACGTCACCCGGAATAACAAGCGATGCGGTGGAGTGTGTTGGATGTATACTCTACAGTGAATCCAATAACCAACACAGGAAACGCGACATGTCCACCACCTATGAAGAAATTCTCAATTTATTTCGAGAAACTGACCGCAAATTTCAGGAAACTGACCGCAAATTTCAAGAACTCGCGGCATCGCACAAAGAAACTGACCATACACTTCAAGAACTCGCGGCATCGCACAAAGAAACTGACCGTACACTTCAGGAACTCGCGGCATCGCACAAGGAAACTGACCGTATACTTCAGGAACTCGCGGCATCGCACAAAGAAACCGAACGCTTCCTGAACGAATCCGCCCAACGGATGGAAAAGAAAACGAAAGCGCTTGAAGAGCTTTTTGTCGGTCAATGGGGAAAATTGATGGAATCGCTGGTAGAAGGCGATTTGGTTGCGCTATTACGCCAGCGCGACATTCTCATTGCAGATACCAGCACCCGACTCAAGGGCCGCACCCCCAATGGTGGCAATTATGAATTCGACATCCTCGCGCACAATGGCGATGAAGTAGTGGTCGTCGAAGTCAAAACCACATTACGCCCAAAAGATGTCACTCATTTTATTGCCAAACTCGATTGCATAAAAGAATGGGTGCCGCGCTATGCAAATAATCGCATGTATGGCGCAGTCGCTTGGCTAACAGCGAATGCCGGCGCCGAAGAAATGGCAATCAAACGCGGCCTATTAAGTATTCGCGCCACCGGCAATTCAGCATCCATTCAAAACCCAATTGAATTTATGCCACGTCAATGGTAAGGCAATAGTGCCTGACTGGGGATTTAATCGTTCCCACGCACCAGCGCGGGAACAGCCGCGACCTTTTAACAACTCACTCAAACATTAAATATCCGCATAATCTTCAATACGGCAACCCAACGCTTTCAATAACAATGCACTCACCAAACCACCAATTAACCCCCCCATCAACCCCGCCGGCACATCATTGACAAAACTCAAAATCCGTTCTTTAGTCGGCAAATCAAGATTCGCCCCCGAACCAACCATAATCCACACACTAATCCCCACCACCGCCGCCGTTAAACCCGCCACCAACGGCGCCCCAAATAACGTGGCCAATCGCCCACGACTCATATCAATTAACCACGCCTGATTAAACTCAAATAACGTCCCAACCAACGCCACAATCCCCGCCGCAATCACCGCCGGCGCAATTGGTTGAGGCGATAATGACAACAGAATAGCCATCGCCAATCCAGCGCTCGTACCAGCTAATAAACCTGTTAATGTCACACCCAATGCCCGCGCATTATGATGCGGCCCCAACTTGAATAACGCCCCCGAAATAACCCCCATACCAACCGTTAAACCAGCCAACATCGGTAATTCCACCTGCTGCCCAGCACCCACCAAATAACCAATTGACGCCAATACCCCCGCCCCCGCCCCAACTAATGCCACCGTCATCGCACTGTACAACGCCGATGTCGTCATAGCCGCAATACAGGTGCCGACAATTAACGGCTGCCAACCCGTGAAATGAAACGCAATTAACACCTGTTGCACGGCAACAAAAATAGCGCCAAAAACTGCGCCCGCTAATCCCCAAACCACCAATGCCAAAGCCATTGTCGTGGCGCGATCTCGCGCTGATTCTTGCGCTGCCATAGGTTATCCCTCCTCAATTCAAGCTGCAAATAATGGTGATGTCATGATGAATGTCGTAAATGCCATAAACGCAATTAACTAAATCGGCACACATTCACCGCTGGCGGCATATTCAACCGAATGCCGTTTAATCATCTGCCAACCGCGACTCTAATACAAACATCGGCTGACTTTCAGGACCAACCCGGTGCATCGAGGGATCAAGCGCCTGTTTAGATAATGGACTCTCTAATGACAATGGGCGCAACCGTAATGATAATTTGGAAATATCCAGTCGTGTCACCTTGCGAATATTTGGCCGGCCAACCGCAAGCACCCCAGGCCCATCCATTGGCAATTGGGCGCGCATACTCAGCGCCGCAGTTGGCAATGAATTGAGTGCCAATCCCACTAATTTCTGCGCCTCGGGTGAATCAACTTTTAATCCTTTACTACGCAAATATTGCCGCAATACCCGCTGCGTGTATTGCTGGGTTTCAGGATAAGTCACGACACCATTCGAGCGTTCTAATGCCCCTTCACCCGCATTATACGCCATCACTGTTTGACCAATACTATACAATGATAACAACCGTTTTAAATGTCGCACACCAGTGCGGGCATTAATTGCCGGATCAAATAAAGCCTCAATCGAAGTCACGCCATAATCACCGGCCGTTTCCGGCATCACCTGCATTAACCCAATTGCCCCAGCCGGTGAAATTGCATTGGGATTATAATTCGATTCCGCCCGCACAATCGCATGAACTAAATCACGATCCACACCATAACGCAGCGCCGCCGCATCAATGATTTTCATTAATGTTTTACGCGGTGGCGTTGGGCGAATGATTGGTAAAGGCGCCGGCGTAGCCGCAGTTGTTTCCAATTGCGCCTGCGGCGTTGCTGACAATAAACTGACCGCCGGCGGTGCCGTCGCCACCTCAGCGGCCTGTAATGGTGCAATGATACTCATCAATAAAAAGAAGATTAAACGCTTTGACATTGGCAGCCTCATCAAGGTTGGTTAAAAAGTGAAATGCATTTGATAAAAATAAAGAATAGCTACATTGCAGATGACTGCAAAAAATAATGGTTATGCCGCCCCGCGAGCAGCTACAGTTAAAATACACCGAATCACCATACCCCGCCACACAATCATTATCGCATTAAATACCAGTGGGCAATTAATTTCATGGTTCACAGCGCGTTCAGTCTGTTAAACTAAGCGCCATTCAGCACCTAAATTGAGCAACGCCATGATGACAAGCACATCCCCCGTTTCAATCCCCATCACCAACGGCGTAATACTTGATTTAGCCAGTATTGACACCGGCGACCTCAGTTTAACAACATTAATGAACACCGGGCTACAGTGGACAACTTATTCACACACCGCCCCCGACGTTATTGCCGAGCGTATTGCCAATGCACAGGTTGTAGTCACTAATAAAGTGCCATTCAATCGCGCCGTATTAACCGCCGCCCCGCAATTAAAGTTAATTTGCATTGCCGCCACTGGCACCAATAACGTTGATCTTGCTGCTGCCCGCGAACTCGGCATCGCCGTCACCAATGTCCCCGGCTACGCCACGCCCGCCGTCGTGCAACACGTTTTCGCCGGAATTCTAGCCTTTGCCACCCAATTATGGTCTCAAAATCAATCAGTTACACGCGGTGACTGGTGCCGCAGCGACAGCTTTTGCCTACTCGACGGGCGCATTTATGAACTCGCCGGGCGCTGTATTGGCATTGTCGGTTACGGCGCCCTCGGTCGCAGTGTAGCGCAAGTTGCTGAAGCATTTGGGATGCGCGTATTAATTGCCGCTCGCACGGGCGAAATCATTCCGCCCGGACGACTTGCATTAACCGCCCTCCTGCCGCAAGTTGACATATTAACCTTGCATTGCCCATTAACCCCAACCACCCGCTGGTTAATTGGCACTCACGAATTAAAGTTAATGCGGCCAACTGCGCTATTAATCAATACAGCGCGAGGCGGCATTGTAGATGAATGTGCATTAGCCACCGCGCTACAGGAACACTGGATCGGTGGTGCTTTAATTGACGTTTTAACGGAAGAACCACCTCCGCTCACGCATCCATTACTCGCGCCAGATATTCCCAATTTAATTGTCACACCTCATGCGGCCTGGTCAAGCCACGAAGCCCGCCAGCGATTATTAAATGCCGTTGCTGACAACATCACGGCATTTATAAACGGCACCTCAGTCAATCGGGTTGTTTAAATAAACCGCCGTTAAATTGATCGGTTGATGATTGGCAAAGTTAATCAACATTACTCACGCTTTGGAAATAACCACCATGTGTCTTGCAATTCCGGTGCGCGTCACACAAGTCATCACCGATCCGCCCAGCGCCGCAGTGACTATTGCAGGTGTTAATCAAGTTATTTCACTCGCTTTATTAGATGATGATGTGGTTATTGGCGATTATGTTTTAGTGCATGTCGGGTACGCATTAGCCAAAATCAGCCCCGCCGATGCCGAAGAAACGCTGACGTTAATGCGTGATGCCGGACTCATTGCTATTCATCATAATACAGACTTGCCGCAGTGAAATACCTTGATGAATTCCGCGATGGTCAATTAGCGCGCCAATTAGCCGACCGCATTGCCGCCGAAGTCAATCCCAATCGCTATTACCGTTTAATGGAGTTTTGCGGCGGTCATACCCATGCAATTTTCCGCTATGGTATTCAAGATTTAATGCCGCCAAATGTGCACTTTATTCACGGTCCGGGCTGCCCCGTGTGTGTCTTGCCAATGGCACGAATAGATCAAGCTATTGCAATGGCGCAGCAGTATTCAATCACGCTGGCGACCTATGGTGATTTAATGCGGGTGCCCGCCAGTCATCGTCAAACTTTATTCAGTGCTAAAGCGGCGGGGGCGGATATTCGTATCATAACATCCACGCAAGACGCATTAACCTTTGCGCGGCAAACATCCACCCGTCCCGTCGTGTTATTTGCCATTGGTTTTGAAACCACCACGCCGCCAACCGCCGTTGCATTAATCACTGCCCAGCAAGAACGCCTGCATAATTTTTCAGTCTTTTGCAATCATGTTTTGACCCCGCCCGCATTACAAGCAATTCTCACTGACACCGCACATCAATCCGCATCAATTGATGGGATTTTAGGCCCATCGCATGTCAGCACCATTATTGGCAGCGCCGCCTATCAATTTGTTACCCAAGCATTTAATAAACCCATTGTCATTGCCGGCTTTGAACCGCTCGATGTCATGCAAAGTACCCTGATGTTAATTCGCCAAATCAATGATGGGCGCTGTGTATTAGAAAATCAATATCAGCGCGTGGTGACAACAGCGGGCAATTGTAAAGCGCAAGCGTTAATGAAGATGACATTAAAACTGCGCCCACAATTTGAATGGCGCGGGCTGGGTTGGTTGGCAAATAGTGCTTTACAAATAGCGGATGAATACGCCGAGTTTGATGCCGAACAGCGGTTTGCCGTGACGATTAAACCAAGTGAAGAACAGCGCGGTTGTCAATGTCCAAGTGTCTTGCGCGGGCAATTAGAACCGACGGATTGTCCATTATTCGGGCGGGTATGCAACCCAGAGAATCCATTAGGCGCGTGCATGGTATCATCCGAAGGCGCCTGTGCCGCCTATTGGAATTATGGCCGCCGCGCAAATATCAACCCATCCATTGCTGTTTTGTGAATAAGATTTTCAAGCGTTTCATTTTGATCTAGTGCGTATTGCATTGATTACAGTCAATGCACATTTTTTATTACTCTAACAACGGAGAATAACAATGACAGACTTGACCATCCCAGAAAACTACACCGAACTATATGATGAAAACGGCATTCTCATTGGCTATTCTGTGACTGATGGCAGTCAAGACACCTTGTATGATTTAGCGTGGAATATTACGGGCTATCGCATCATTAATAGCTATGATGATGGCGCTGGCTTTACGTTCAGCACAGTTAAAGAATACGATGCGGATTGGTTTTTAATACGTTCCACTTATAGCGATAGCACCGGTTATCAAAACGTTTTAGATCAAGAAAAACAAACTGATGAAGCTGGCAATCTCACCGGTTACTTTAAAACGGTCACAATAGACTATGCGAATGATGCACCGCTAATTATTAAAACCCTAACCTATGATGCAAATTGGCAATTGATCAATCATATTGAGTTTGATGGTTTTGTCACCTCAAGCTATAATGCTGGCGGCTATTTAATTAGTCAAGACGCTGATTTGAGTTTAATGACAACGGCATTAGATGAAAACGGCACGACGCTGTATACCTACACCAGCGCCGATGGGATGACGCACAACTATGATGCAACTGGCCATGCGATTAGTCATCATCTTATCGATACCTATGGCGATATAACTCAAGAATACTTTTACAATGGTGAGCAAAATCTTATTAAAAATATTTACCATGATAATCTCACAGGCTTTTGCACTACGACGGAATTACAGACATTAAAAGATGTCGAAGGCAATATCACTGGTGCTATTAAAACCAGGACAACTGATTATGCCGATGGTTTCCCGGTGGTCATAGAAACCATTGCTTTTAATGCCGATGGTATTAAATCAAATAAGGTTGTTTTTGATGGCATTGCAACTACAACCTATGATGCGGATGGCAATTTAATCAGCCAAGAAGCCGATACAACCCGCATGACGCCAACCATAGATGACGTGACTGCTGCAATTGTCGGTTATCATTATGCTAGTGCCAATGGCTTTACCCACCATTACGATCTGAATGGACAAGCGGTTTGGCATCATCAAGCAACCAGCTATGATGATGGACTGGGCTATAATTCCAGTAATACCAATGATTATCTGGGTGATTGGACATTAATCAGTGCTACAACCACTGATAGCAACGGCTATCATTTTAGTAAAACACGCGATACACTCACGAATGCCGATGGTTTAATAACCAATTATGTCGTGACAACTATTATGCAAAATGCAGGCAGTTCAATTATAGAAACCAATATCAATACTTATGATAGTGATTGGCAACTGATTGAGCGCATTCGTTCGGATGGTTATATCACTATGACCTACGATTCAATGGGTCAAATCACGAATGAAGTAGTAGATTTAACCGCTATGACCCCAACGCTCGATGACAGTGGGCAAATCATTGGCTACAGTTATACAACAACGGATCATACGCACTATTATGATGTGAATGCCCAATGCACTGGCCACCACTATTTTTATAGCTATACCAGTGAAGACGGCTACAGCTCAACCGATACTGCTGATTATGATGAGCAATGGCATTTGTTAGCAGACAGCTATAGTTATTTTAATCCAGATGGCACAGGTTCTGAATCGTCTGCTACCTACGATCACAGTGGACAAGTCATCGAATCAACCACTACCGTGTATAGCCTGCATAGCGACGGTGAAATAATGGCTACAACAACAGTGATTAACTACGCCGCGACAGTCACGATGGAAATAGATGGGTTTACGCCCGGAATTGAAACAATAGATTTAACCGACTTAATTGGTTGGGGCAATGTATTGTATGGTTTAGATTTTGATGGTTCAAGCCAGTTGTTTGATTTGCGCTATGATGCCGATCAACAACAGACCACCCTGACTATTGATGTTGATGGAGTGCGCGGTGGCAATGATGCCGTCAAGTTAGTGCTGCTGGGTGTTGATGCAACGTCAATCACCACGAATGATTTCACCTATGGCAGCTTCGTTCCGTATTAGTCACTCTGATTGCCAACTTTGCAGTTGTATTGCGTGAAAAAGCCATGATAGACATCAGCGCCATCGAGTTATTGGTTGTCTTATTTGTCCTGTATCTTGGTGGCCGCTGGTTAATTAAAACGTGGCTTAAACGCAGACGCGCTCGCTATGCTGCTTATATTCTCGCTTATCGGTTTCCCAGTGGCTTAATTGACCGTTTTGCAGCGCGTCATCCCAGCTTATCGCCGCAAGATCATCAACAAGTGGTCGCCGGCTTAAGACAATTTTTTTTAGCCTATTTGAATAGCGGCCGCCGTTTTGTTGCCATGCCATCGCAAGTGGTTGACGATTTATGGCACGAGTTCATTCTATACACCCGCTTATATCAATTGTTTTGCAACCGCGCTTTCGGGCGCTTTTTACATCACACCCCCGCCGTTGTATTAAGCCGTGAATACCGCAATAATGCGGGATTGCGGCGGGTGTGGTGGCACACCTGTCAATTAGAACAAATCAATCCGCGTCATCCTGATCGGTTGCCATTGTTATTTGCATTAGATCAATTATTGCGGATTGAACACGGGTTTTATTACACTGCGAATTGTCATGGCTTGCAACGTCACACTGGTGAAATTATTCATTGCGGCGCGGATATGGGTGATGCCAGTTTTGATGGCACGACGGACGGGTTTGATAGTGACAGCAATGACGGCGGCGGTAGTGATGGCTGCGGTGGCGGATGCGGAGGTGGCGATTAAGTGATTAAACGTGAATGAATCACACACTCATCAAGTACAGATTGGGGGACAGTATTCAACTATGCCAATTGTTAAAAAGAGCGCATTGGTGGCGCATTCAGATGCCGAAATGTTTCATTTAGTTGCTGATGTCGAAGGCTATCCAAAGTTTTTGCCCTGGTGTCATGCGGCAGCATTATTATCGCGCAATGATGAGCAATTATGCGGACGGATTGAAGTGGCGCGACTGGGGATTCATCAAGTCTTTTCAACCTGCAATCGAATTGAGCCGCCGCGCTATATGTCAATTGAACTGCAAGAAGGCCCATTTCGTAAATTAACAGGCGGCTGGACCTTTACCGCCCTGCGAGCGGATGCCTGTAAAGTGGAATTGCAATTAGAGTTTGAATTTACTGGACATTTAATTAACAGCGCATTTGGCAGCGTGTTTGGGCAAATTGCCAATTCATTGGTAGATGCGTTTTGTCAACGGGCGGATGCGATTTATAAAACGCCCGCTGCCCAGCGGTAATGTGCATTGGTTGAGTGAAGCCAGTCAATAGATTTATCAATTCACGGGCGGGCGCTCGACGCTTTTAAGGTTAATCACATCTAATACGCGCTGCACTAATCCACGTTGATCTTGCCAATCGGGAACGGTCATCACCAATTCACGCGGCTGCGTGGCCGCACGGGCGGCGCGCTCGGGATCGGGTTTCAGAGTGCCTTGTATTTTCACCAGCGCATCTTGTTCAAAAAAGAGTGTTAATTGCCGCAATTCCATTGGCTGATGACCGCGTTTAATGGTATAGGGATAATGCCAATGGTTGGGATGGAATAAATCGGCTAATAACGGTGTACCGAGTAAATAACGCACCTGGGCCTGGGTCATTCCAGGTTTTAATTGATCCACCATTTCTTCGGTGACGATATTTCCCTGTTGAACTGTCATCTTGTATACGAATGGTAAGTCTGACAGCAATGAATCTTGGTAATCAGTTGGCTGGGGCGTATTCGCACAACCGGCTGCCATGAACAGTGCGCATGATTCTATCAATATGAAAATTTTTTGCATTGCCGTGTCAACATCCAATAGAGTTAAAATCAATAAATTAGCCTGCGATGATAACGCAAATTGGCGGCGCGTGATATTCAATTCTTAATCTGGCGGCACCCATGACTAATACACACTCACATATTAAAGCGGTTGGGCTGAAGGTGACATTGCCGCGTGTCAAAATTCTCAACTTGCTCGCCACACAACCATCGCATCATTTGAGTGCTGAAGCTATTCATCAGGCGCTGCAACTCGCGGGTGATGACATTGGATTGGCGACGGTGTACCGTGTTTTGACGCAATTTGAGCAGGCCGGGCTGGTGCTGCGGCATCATTTCGACACCGGACAGTCGCTGTTTGAACTCAATCGCGGGCAGCATCATGATCACCTGATCTGTGTCGAATGTGGCACAGTGGTTGAATTTACCGACGAAGTGATCGAACAGCGTCAAGTCGCCATCGCCGCGCAACACGGATTTGAATTGCAAGGCCACGCACTGGTGTTGTACGGCAGCTGCATCGACTGCCGTCGCCAACAGCATTAGGGCGGCCGCGTTGGCAACGGCGCAGGTCAAGGCGTTCTGGCCGCCGGCGACGGTCTCCATGACAACGCCGGCAGTGCTGACTGCTAATTTTACTTTACATTACAACGACTTAGCCGAGCAAGTTGCGGCGCGTTGCCAGTTGTTACGCCAGCAGGGATTGCGCGCCGGACAGGTGGTATTGACGCCCGCTGGCACCGCAGATGTGGTTGTCATGCTACATGCGCTTGCTCGACTCAACGCCGTATTGTTGCCGATTAGTCACACTGTGGCGTCCGCGACTCGCGACCAGTGGCTGACCACCGCGGCGGTCGAATGGTGTTGGCAATCTGAGACACACCAATTAATTACCACCGGACTTAATCCACCCAGTACTAACGCGGCCGCGTGGTCAATTGATGATCCGCTCACCGCCGTCGTCAGCACCAGCGGCAGCAGCGGTGCGCCTAAATTGGCACTTTTTCGCCGCAGTAGCATTTTAGCCTCAGCCCGCGCCGTCAATGAACGGTTACATTTACACCACAGCGACCGCTGGCTGTGTTGTTTACCCATGCAACACGTCGGCGGCTTGGCGATCAGTTACCGCTGCGCTGTGGCCGGTGCAACAGTGGTATTACAGCCACAATTTGTTCCAACCGAGGTCAACGCGGCGTTACACGATCACGCCATCACCCACCTGTCGCTCGTGCCGATCATGCTGGCGCGGTTATTAGAATTAAACGCCGCGCCGCCCGCGAGTTTGCAAGCGGTGTTAATTGGTGGGCAAGCATTGGAGTATTCATTAGCACAGCGGGCATTAACCGCCGGTTGGCCATTGCATTTGAGTTATGGCATGACCGAGACTTTTTCATTATGTGCCAGTCAGGTATTAATAAAATCACCATTGCCTGATTTGTCCCCCGCGCCCGACTTGATCAAATCTTCCCTGCCTTCTTTGATTAAATCGCCTCTACCCCCCTTTATTAGAGGGGGGGAAGAAGTATTCCCCTCTTTGCAAAAGGGGGGTAGGGGGGATTTATCCAACCAGCAATTAAACAACAGCGATGATTTAATCACCACAAATGATTACCACCCATTGCCGTTGCTGAATTACGCTTGCCCGCCATGCAATCTCGATCAATCACCTCAACCATTACAAATTCACGGCGCTATTTTAATGGCCGGTTATGCCACGCCCGAGCGCCGGCCGGGGATTGGTCTTAATCAAGATGGCTGGTTTACGACGGCGGATGTGGCGTGTCAATTGCCAAATAACACGCTACAAATTCTCGGGCGGGCGGATGATTGCATCGTCATTGCGGGCATGAATATTTGGCCGGCGGCTATTGAACAACAGTTATTAAAAATCGCAGGTGTGATGGCGTGCGTCGTATTAGGAATACCCGCGCCAGACTGGGGTGGGCAATTATTCGCGTTCTATACGGGGAGCGCGGCACCAGATGAATTGATGCAATGGAGTCGTGCGCATTTACGACCGGTGCAGCGGCCGCGAGTATTTATTCAGCGTGACCAATTGCCATTATTACCGTCGGGGAAATGGGATCGGCAACAGTTATTCACCGAATGTCAGGCGATGATGGCACAAATTGAAAACGAGATTGTTAAAAGATGACTGAATTACCTGAATTATATCAATGCAACTATACACCACTGAATCAGGTTTTCGGCTGTACTCCGGCGTCTTGGTTATGTTTATAAAAAGCCTCGTTATTGATGTGATTCACGCCTTTAGAGCCGGTCGTGTTTAATCACAACGAACACCTCGTTACTTTGCGTTTGCCGCGACCAGCAATGCTGCCCGACTCTGCAATTAAAGGAGCAATGCGCGGGATGTTGTCCAGTGTGGATGATTTCGTTACTGCTAAACAACAAGAGATTGATCGAGAATAAAGCGGATGAATGGATACCTGCTTGATGCCTGTACCTTGATTGTATTGAGTGTGTTGCCGCTATCTGGCAATGCAACGCCACGCGATGTTTGATTTTGTTTGATTACATTCAATAAAGCGATTTTAGGTATTAACTCTGTGCCACGCAAAATTATAGAATTGCTGCGTGATCTTGAAAAAGCAGGCTTTTGTAATCGTGGTGGTAAAGGCAGTCACCGCAATTTTCAGCACCCTTCTGGAGTAAGCATGACACTCTCAGGTTAATTCGGTGATGATGCAAAAATTTATCAAGAGCGCAAAGTACAGCAAAAGATTAAAGAGACCAAACAATGAATGATAGTGCAAAATACTTAAAAAGTGTTGCTTGGTCAGATGAAGATCAATGTTTTATTGGTCAATGTCCGGGGGTGATTGGCCCGTGTTGTCACGGGAATGATGAAAAAGCAGTTTATGCAGAATTGTGTGACATCGTGAATGAATGGTTGGAGTTATGGCGAAGTGATGGCAGTCCGTTACCTGCGCCCACTTATGATAAAAGAGTTGTTGAAAAGTTGGTAGAATTTGCTTGATCTTCAATGTAAATTGACTTGCCGCTAAAGAAAAAACGAATGCCCGAAATTAGCCGGTTTCTTGGAATTATTATACGCATGTACATGCGTGAACATGCGCCGCCACATTTTCATGCAGAATATGGTGAGTACGAAATCACTGTTGAGATTGAAACGGGGATTGTCACAGGTAGATTTCCAAGAAGAGCATTGACTGTGGTGCTCGATTGGTATGTGTTACATCAGGGCGAATTGATGGCAAATTGGGAAGCCGCAGCACACAGAAAACCATTGTCTAAGATTGAACCACTGGAGTAAAAATGTTTATTCATGTCAATCATGCTGAATATATTGAAGAGTACAAAGTGCGCTTGTTTTTTAATGATGGCGCGACTGGCATCATCGATTTATCTTCAGAATTGTATGGTGAAATATTTGAACCGCTAAAAAACATTGCATTTTTTAAGTCTTTCAAATTAGAAGGACATACATTAGCGTGGAGTAATGGTGCGGATTTTGCGCCGGAATTTTTGCGTGAGCATATTGGTTGAACAGAGCGGTCAATTGATTTGCTGCCGATTGGCAATTCAACATTATGCGGCGGTTGGTTTTATTTGGTATTGGGTTGATTATGTCAATCCAATTTACGTTATTCAAAATACCTAAAAAATTATCAGGAACATGTCATTTATGTATGCGAATTACACTGCCGTCATTAAACAAAATGGTGATTGGTGGATTGGCTGGATTGAAGAAATACCCGGTGTTAATTGTCAAGAAAAAACCCGTGAAGCGTTATTAAACACGTTGCGTATTACGCTGCAAGAAGCGATTGAATTCAACCGAACGGATGCGATTGCTGCCGCCGGTGTAAATTACACCGAAGAACACATCGCTGTATGAAACGCAGCGCATTTGTAAAGTATTTGCGCTCGCAAAGGTGTGAACTTCTCCGTGAAGGTGGAAATCATTCATGGTGGTGGAATCCCGATCAAAACAAGCGTTCATCTATACCGCGACACACTGAAATTGATGATGTTCTGATGGTTAAAATCTGCAAAGACCTCGGCGTTAAACCAATTAAATGACAATGTTGTTGTAACACCACGCGGCGGTTGATTTTATTTGGTTTTGGGTTGATTGTATCAAGCTAATCTACATTGTTGTAATCATTTAGGGTAATGGTATTATGAATGTACATGCAGAATATATTTTAGACGAAAATTCAAACACGCGGTCTGTCATCATTCCGTACTCTGAATGGAGAGAAATAGTTGAAGAATTAGAAGAGCTTGATGATATTAAGGCTTATGACCAAGCGAGACATGAAGCCAATATTGAAGTGATAGATTTCGAGCAGGCTGTCACTGACATTAAGACAGGAAAAATCGTGTGATCTATGCGATCAAATTGTGTTGAATGAGTTGCATCAACGCAACCTAATTTGCGACTGCCGATATAAACAGTGAGGTCAGTGATGTATCAAGCAATTGAAGCAATTTGCCAAAACGGCGTGATTCAACCTTTAGAGCCGGTCGTGTTTAATCACAATGAATACCTCGTTATTTTGCGTTTGCCGCGACCAGCAATGCTGCCCGGCTCCGCAATTAAAGGGACAATGCGCGGGATGTTGTCAAGTGTGGATGATTTCATTGCCGCTAAACAGCAAGAAATTGATCGAGAATAACGCGGATGAATGGATACCTGCTTGATGCCTGTGCTTTGATTGCATTAGTGTGTTGTTGCTGATTAGCAATGCGACACCACGCGGCGGTTGATTTTGTTTGGTGTTGGGTTGATTATGTCAGATCGATCTGCGTTGTTAACATTAACTTCACTTGGGTGAAAAATCTATGGACATATTTGCTGTGCGATTGATTCCAGATTTGCGGCTTGGTACGCCATATTCTAGTTATCCAACTGAGGAGGAAAAAAGAAGAATATGCAACAATGCTGGAATAGACTGGTTTTATGAAGCGGTCAATTTTATGTCCGAATCCGGTTTAGTAAAGGGATATTTACCACCGAGTCCGTTGAATAAAGTGAAAGAATCAAAAGACTTTGTTTTGATTACAATAACGAGAAAAACGCATGGAAAGACAGGCAGAGCAATAGAAGGTGGAAACAAAATATTTGGTATTCAGGCGGGATGCGTATACGTTGGAGAAAAGCTTCGCCCCGATAGTAACATGTTAACTTACCATTACACTTGCCTCGAATCATTCTCATTGCCTTTTAACTTTCCATTGTCTGATGCAATAGAAAACATTGAGAACGATCGTCGGTGGGGGCAAAATAATTTCTACGAAGTCGAGAGGCTAGCTTTAGAAAAAGTTATAGCACTTGCTATAAAGCAAGGCTGTATTGAAAAAAACAATGCAGTTTTGCAAAGAATCTTGTCGTTACTCTCTGACGACGATATATTTAATAATGAAGTCGAAACAGTATTGAAAAATGGAGAGATAACAGAGCCAGAAGGAAATAGACAACCATCACAAATAGAAGTGCTGGTGAATCGGTTCAAACGTGATCCGAAAGTTGCAGCCTATGCTCTACGAGAGGCTGAGGGTGTATGCCACGATTGTAACAAAGATGCGCCATTCATATCCAAAAAGACGAACATGCCATTTCTTGAAGTGCATCACATCATTCCATTAAAAGAAGGCGGGGAAGACACAATAGATAATGTTGTAGCATTGTGCCCGAACTGTCACCGCAAGCGACACTATGGCTGATAATACTACCTAGCGGATAGGTTTCAGTCCTAGTTAATTAACAACGATCCGAAGTAATAGAAATTCACTATGGAACTCACCGTTTGGACGTATGAAGGCCCCCCGCACATCGGCGCGATGCGCATTGCCGCATCAATGGACGCGGTGCATTGCGTATTACACGCCCCCGTCGGCGACAGCTACGCCGATTTATTATTCACCATGATTACCCGTAGCGCCGAGCGCCCGCCGGTCAGTTATACAACTTTTCAAGCGCGGGATTTAGGTGGTGACACAGCCGAATTATTCAAAACGCGCTTGCAAGCGACCTATGATCGTTTTCAACCGCAGGTCATGTTAATTGGTGAAGCCTGCACGGCTGAATTATTACAAGATCAACCCGGTGCATTAGCGCAGGGTATGGGTTTACCCATTCCCGTCGTGCCGCTCGAATTACCGGCGTTTTCGCGTAAAGAGAATTGGGGCGCGAGTGAAACATTTCATACGCTCGTGCGGCATTTATTACGCGGTCATTCACCGGTGAATCATTCGCCATTCAACGGGCGCCAGCCGCTCGCCAATTTACTCGGCCCCACCGCGCTCGGTTTTCGCTGCCGTGACGACATCACCGAAGTGCGGCGGTTACTCGACAGTCTCGGCGTCGCGGTCAACGTGATCGCGCCCGCCGGTGCCACGCCCGCCGATTTGCTGCGCATTCCCAACGCCGATTTCAACATCTGCCTGTACCCCGAAGTCGCGCACAGCACCTGCGTGTGGCTCGAACGGATGTTTCGGCAGCCGTGGGTGCGCACCGTGCCCATCGGTGTCGGCGCGACGCGGGATTTCATCACCGAAGTCGCCCAAGTGATCGGCATTGACCCCGCGCCAGCACTCGCTGCTGCCAAAACGCGGTTGCCGTGGTACTCGCGCTCGGTGGACTCGACCTATTTGACCGGCAAGCGCGTGTTTATTTTTGGTGACGCCACGCACGTCACCGCCGCCGCCCGCATCGCTACCGAGGAATTGGGATTTACTGTTGTGGGATTAGGCACTTACAGCCGCGAGTTTGCCCGCGAGGTGCGCGCCGCGGCGGAGCAGTACGGCGTCGAGGCGCTGATTACCGATGATTATTTGCAGGTCGAGGCGCAGGTCGCGGCGTTGCAACCGGAGTTGGTGCTGGGAACGCAGATGGAGCGGCACATCGCCAAGCGGCTCGGTATTCCGTGCGCGGTGATGTCAGCGCCGGTGCATGTGCAGGATTTTCCCGCTCGTTACGCGCCGCAGATGGGTTTTGAAGGCGCGAACGTCATTTTTGATACTTGGGTGCATCCGTTGATGATGGGGCTGGAGGAGCATTTGATTACGATGTTCCGCGAGGACAGCGAGTTTCACGATCACGCCCCGCCCGCGCCCCCGATCAATGCTGGCGCTGCGGCGGTGGACATTAACGCGGGTGCGTCGTCACCTGCGCCAGTCGCCGCTGCGCCCGACTCGTCATCCGACACGCCGCAGTGGCAAGCGGATGCCGAGCAGGAATTGCGCAAAATTCCGTTTTTCGTGCGTGGTAAAGCGCGGCGGAATACCGAGCAGTTCGCCCGCGAGCGCGGGTTGGCGGTGATTACGGTTGAGACGCTGTATGACGCCAAAGCGCATTTCGGGCGGTGAATGAAAACGGCGATGAGTAAATTGAACTGTGCTGGCGCGATTCAGTTTTAATGAACCGACCAGCACAGTTGCCTTGATTGTTATTCCCGCGACGGCGGGGTTTAATTCGCGCAGTTGTGGGAATGACTTGGAGTGATGATGAACCAACTATTCTACGGCGACAATTTAGACGTATTGCGCAATAAGATTAAAGATGAGAGCGTGGACTTGTGCTACATTGATCCGCCATTTAATTCTAAACGCAATTATTTCCAGATTTATAATAACGTCGGCAAAGAAGACGCGGCACAAGCGCAGGCATTTATTGATACTTGGACGTGGAATGAATTAGCCGAGTTGGGTTGGTTAGATATTACGCAAACTCGCCAAAGTGATTACACGCGGCAGACAATTGAATTATTAAAAGGCTTGCGGGCGGTATTGGGGACGGGCAGTTTGCTGGCGTATTTGGTGAGTATGACGCAGCGGGTGAATGAGATTTGGCGGGTATTAAAACCAACCGGCAGTTTTTATTTGCATTGTGACCCAACCTGTAGTCATTATTTGAAATTGATGTTGGATAGTATTTTTTGTCCAAGGGGCGGAGATTATTTGAATGAAATTGTTTGGGAACGGACTTTTAATTCAGGCAGCAGTAAATCTATAGCGCGGAAATTTCCAACCAATACTGATAGCCTTTTTTTGTACAGTAAAACATCAGAATATTTGTTCAATAAAATCAATCGGCCCTATAGTCAAGGCGCCCTAAAACGCTACGATAAAATAGATGAACAAGGTCGAAGATTTAAATGGAATCCATTGAAAACAGTGTCCGCTGAAAGATTAAATAGGCTGTTGGAATCAGGCGAAGCAAAAATAATACTTACGTCAAAATATCCAGTCTACAAGCATTATTTTAATGAAGAAAAAGGGGCGCCCGTCAGCAATCTTTGGAACGATATTGGCCAAATTGGCACGTTTGGTGGTGAACGCCTCGGCTACCCCACCCAAAAACCCGAAACCTTATTAGAACGCATTATTCAAGCCAGCAGCAATGCAGGCGACCTGGTATTAGATGCGTATTGCGGCTGCGGTACCACCGTTGCTGTGTCCCAGCGATTAAATCGGTCATGGATTGGAATAGACATCACTTACCAAAGTATTGCGTTAATTCTCCAACGATTAGAAGACAGTTTTGGCAGCGACGTATTAACTAATATCAGTTTAAGCGGCATCCCGCGTGACATGGCATTCGCCCGCGCTTTGGCTAATAAAAAAGATGACCGATTACGCAAAGAGTTTGAGAAATGGGCGGTATTAACTTACAGCAATAATCGCGCCGTCATCAATGATAAAAAAGGTGCCGACAAAGGCATTGACGGCGTTGCGTACATTGCCACTGGTAAAGAAAAAACCGCCACAGCGCCGGTCATTATTCAAGTCAAATCTGGCAAAGTACAGCGCAATGACATTGCCACGTTACGCGGTGATATGGCGCGAGAACAGGCAGTCATGGCGGTATTGATTACATTAGAAGAACCGACCAAACCCATGCGGGATGAGGCAATAGCGGCGGGGTTTTATCAGCATGAGTTTTTACACCGCAATTACCCGTGTATTCAAATCGTGACCATTCGTGAAATGCTTGAAGACGGCCGCCGCAGTGATTTACCGCTGCATCACGCAGTGATTAAAAAAGCGGCGGCAGCAAAGACCAGTGAGCAGGGTATTTTATTGGCGGGTGATGATTGATAGCCAATTAAAACTGGCATAAAACAGATTAAACGCATCAGCCAATTACACCGCCACGTCCACATATTTAACATGACATTGTGTCGCAGGCGGCGCAATTCCATCCTCGCGCAACCCTTCCAAGTGGAACAGAATCGCCTCGGTGATTTCGCGTGTCACTTTTTCAACCGACTGCCCAGTCGCAATACAGCCGGGCAAATCGGGAACGTAGGCGGAAAAATTGCCGGCCGCTTTTTCGATAACGATGGCGTAACGCATTGATTTAACTTCTAATCTGCTTGTTTGAAAAAACTGTTTAGGAAATGCCGCCCCGCCCGCCCGCGTCATTCCCAACCCGTCACAAATTGCCAGTTGCCCGCGCACCCGGATGTGTGCATTATCACCGCGTCACTGGTTGACATCCGCCCATCTCCCATCAATTCACTGGGGAATTAAACAATGCTTGACAGTAGTATGATCGAGCTATCGCGCTGGCAATTCGCCTCCACCGCGATGTATCACTTTTTATTTGTCCCGCTGACGCTCGGTTTATCCTGGATTCTGGTCATCATGGAGAGCGTTTATGTGATGACCGGCCGTGAAATCTATAAAGACATGACCAAGTTTTGGGGCAAGTTATTTGGGATTAACTTCGCCCTCGGCGTCACCACCGGCTTGACAATGGAGTTTCAATTCGGCACCAACTGGGCGTATTACTCGCATTACGTTGGTGACGTCTTCGGCGCCCCGCTGGCTATTGAAGGGTTAATGGCATTCTTTTTAGAATCTACCTTCATTGGATTGTTCTTCCTCGGCTGGGAACGATTAAGCAAACGCCAACATTTAACCGTCACCTTTTTAACCGCATTTGGCTCTAATTTATCCGCGTTGTGGATTTTAATTGCCAATGGCTGGATGCAAAACCCCGTCGGTTCTGAATTCAGCTTTGAAACGATGCGCATGGAAATGACCAGCTTTACTGAATTGCTGTTTAATCCCGTCGCGCAAGTCAAATTCGTTCACACCGTCGCCGCCGGTTACGTCACCGCCGCCATGTTCGTCATGGGTATTTCATCGTGGTATCTATTAAAAGGGCGTGATGTCGCCTTTGCCAAACGTTCGTTCTCCGTCGCCGTCGGTTTCGCGCTCGCGTCTATTCTATCGGTCATTTTATTAGGTGACGAATCTGGCTATGAAATTGGCGAAATCCAGCGCGTCAAATTAGCGGCGATTGAATCAGAATGGCACACTGAACCGGCCCCCGCTGCCTTCACGATTTTCGGTATTCCCAGCAATGAAGATGAAGCCACGCACAATGCCATTAAAGTCCCCTGGTTATTAGGCTTAATTGCCACTCGTTCATTAGATGAGGAGGTGGTTGGCTTGAAAGATTTAATAGCAAAGCACGAAATCCGTATTCGCTCCGGCATGATCGCCTATGATGCGTTACACAAACTGCGCAATGGTGAAGATACGCCGGATATTCGCGCCGTGTTCACGCAACACAAAGCCGATCTTGGCTACGGGTTATTATTAAAACGCTATGTTGACAATCCCGCACAAGCGAATGAAGAACAGATTAAATTGGCCGCCAAAGATTCAATTCCCCAAGTGGCGCCGTTATTCTGGAGTTTCCGCGTGATGGTCATGTGCGGCTTCTGGATGTTGCTATTAATTGCGTTAGGGTTTTATTACAATGCCAAGCGCACTTTGCAAGAACAACGCTGGTTATTATGGATGTTTTTATTCAGCATTCCCGTCCCCTGGATCGGTGTGGAAACCGGTTGGTTTGTTGCTGAATTCGGTCGTCAACCCTGGGCAATTGGTGAAGTCTTGCCCACTTACATTGCCGCGTCGAGTTTAACCGCGCAGGAAATCATGTTGAGTTTAACCGGGTTTATTACCTTCTATACGATTCTCTTCTTGATTGAAATGTTTTTAATGTTCAAATTCAGCCGCCTCGGCCCCAGTTCATTGCACACCGGACGGTATTTCCACGAACGGCAAACCAATCATCTAGGTGGTGGCGCAATTGCAGCAACGGCCGCGACTCAAAAGGCGCAGGGAGAATAATCATGCCATTGGATTATGAAGTACTCAAATTCATTTGGTGGGTATTGGTCGGTGTCTTATTCATCGGCTTTGCTGTCACCGATGGATTAGACATGGGCGTTGGCGGGTTATTACCCTTCTTGGGTAAGAATGACCTAGAACGGCGCGTCATTATTAACACCGTCGGGCCGCATTGGGATGGCAATCAAGTGTGGTTAATTACCGCCGGCGGCGCAATCTTTGCCGCGTGGCCATTAGTGTATGCTACAGCATTTAGCGGGTTTTATTTCGCCATGCTCTTGGCATTATTTGCGCTATTCTTTAGACCAGTTGGCTTTGATTACCGCAGTAAAATTGCCAATCCTATTTGGCGCAGCGCGTGGGATTGGGGCTTATTCATTGGCGGCGTAGTACCGGCATTAGTCTTCGGCATTGCGTTCGGCAATTTATTACAGGGCGTCCCATTCCATTTAGACGAGTTCCTGCGCCCCTATTACACCGGCAGTTTTTGGGGCTTACTCAATCCATTTGCATTATTAACGGGCGTGGTGAGCGTCGCCATGTTAATGCTGCACGGCGCATTATGGTTGCAATTGCGCACGGCTGATCCAATTGCCACTCGCGCCAAAGCCTGGGTGAAACCATTGGGATTAACGACCATTGCCACCTTTGCATTAGCCGGTATTTGGCTGACCTTTGGGATTGATGGTTTCAAAGTGGTATCAATGCCCGCATTAGATGCCGTGCCGAATCCATTAACTAAACAGGTCGTGATTGATTCGAGCGGCTGGTTAGTCAATTACCGCGATTATCCATTAACGCTGTTATTTCCAGTGCTGGGATTTGCGGGATTAGGGTTCGCGGTATCCATGTCTATTCAAGATCGCCCCGGCTTGGGGTTAATTTTGAGCGGGCTAGGCATTACCGGGATTATTATGACCGTCGGTGCGGCGATGTTCCCGTTTATTATGCCGTCTAGCACCAATCCCAATAACAGTTTAATTGCGTGGGATGCCACGTCGAGTCATTTGACATTAACGGTGATGTTTTGGGCAGCGGTGATCTTTATTCCGATCATTCTGGTCTACACCACTTGGACGTATTACAAGATGTGGCGGCGCGTGACGATTGAAGAGATTCAAGCGCAGGACACGTTAGCGTATTAACCGATCAATGAGTAAATAACGCCTGCATGACTAAGACACAATGCAAATTGCGGTCTTAGTCATTGCACATTAGCGGAGGTTGATGATGTGGTATTTTTCGTGGATTCTTGGCGTGTTATTAGCCGTTGCATTCGGCATTATTAACGTGATGTGGTATGAATCAGAGCAGTGCCACGAACCAGCGGGGGATCAGGATACGGCGGGTTAATAGAATCGGCGGGTAGTGTTTTTATGGGTATAATTGGCAAATAAATACCTACAACACTACCCGATCATTTTAAATGACAACTTATTTTTTAAGAATTGCACAACCAAATACGCAAGCCACTTGAATGAAAAACGCGCACCCAATGCCTGCCAACCAAAGTGACTACCCGCAGTATAGTTGCCAGATTTGAATAACTGTTCGGCAATGTGTTTAAGGGTGTAAACTAATTGGCATTTAGCCATGTTTCTAATGAGAGGATGTTTGGCATAAATGACCGCTTTTTCAAACACGCGGAGTTGATACAAGCGCCTGTCAACTTCTGATAAGGCCGTTGTCATATTTGATTGTTTTGATTTATCTGGCACCCGATGATGCGAAACGACATTTGGGTTAAAGATAATTTGGTTTGCTTGATTTATCGCTCTTAAATACAAGTCTCGGTCACACTCCCAACGTATGTTTTCATCCATTCCACCAATCGCAAAAAAGAGTTTTTTGCGGATAACCAAGCAATTCAAGTGACAAAAGCCATCAATATTCATCAAATTGTCAACAGACACCAGCCAAATATTTGCCGAAATAGATTTAGGCGGAAAGCGGTTAAAGGTGTTAGGCAAATTCTCAAGCCAAACTGGTTGTGTTAATGGTTTACCTAATAATAACGCTTGTTGGTTACTCATATACAAATCAATGCTAGGCATATCACACAAGTTATTTGCAACTTGTTCAAGGTAGCATGGTTCTATCCAAAAATCGTCATCATCCAGAAAACAAAGGAATTCATTTGATGCAAACTTGCTACCTTCATTTAAACTATAACTTTGCCCATGCCCTTTATCGCGTTGGGCGAGGCGTAAAAGCTTTGTTTCTATGTCAGGACGTTCACCAGCAATTGAATTAAAAAGATTATTGTAGTTTTCTGAATACTGGGCGTCAGAACCATCATCAACAACGATGATTTCAAACCCTTGATAGGTTTGATTTAATACAGAATTTAGAGCATCACCAAACAACTCAGGACGATTGCGTGTTGCTAAAATAACGCTGAATAATCCAGCCATATTTAATCCCTTGTAGCCAGTTTGTGAATGTGTGCGTCTGTAAATACCATTTCTTTTTGCGCAACACCAATAAAATCCAACAATGCTACTTGCTGCTGTCTCTCATTCAGTGATTCAGTCTGTATCAACCGAAATACCTCAGGATATTTTTGCGCAATCTTCTCACTCTCTGAGTAATAAAAATCCCAATATTGTTCAATCGCTTCACGTTTATTATTTGCGTCGAATTTTGGAAAGCATTTATCCCATACCAAATCCTTTTCCCATTCTGTCCCGTCATGTTCTTGCCAAAAATTACGCGATTCATAATAAGGTTGTCGTGTAATTAAAGCAGATAATTTATCAGCAATTTTTTTAGAGCGCCATCTCTGAATTTCTGATTTTTTTAGCCAGCTTCTCACTGTCGCCTCTTTATTTCTTTTGAGACATATAAATCTCACATTTGGGTTAACTGTAAGAATATCTTCGACATAGCTTAAATAATAAAAAGCAATATCTCCAATCAATTTAACTGATTTCATAGTACATAATTTATCATAAGCTACCGCTGCGACAGGGCGTGATAAATCCACCGTTAATTCAGATGAATTACCACCATCTAAAATACGCTGGTATTCTTCAATTGTATTGATAATTGGTCGGCGTGTACCATGAAAACGTACGCAACTCGGATTCATTTCGTGAAAACATAGCGCATCATGTTGCGCATTGATTAATTTTGCCAATGATGCAGTACCAGAGCGTCCTGAACCTAATCCAATAACAATCATTGTTTATCTCTATGTAGTTGAGTAGTTTTTATTGAATCTAAAACGTAGTTAACATTCAATACCAGTGACTGAACACAATTCTCATACTGACATCGCTGCTGCCCAAATGGATCAGCAATTTCAACAGCGCCCTGTAGGCTGTCTTTAATACCCGCCATCCCCAATAAAAACGTTTTATATTTTGCTCTGGGAAGCGCCGCAATTAACTGCTTATAATGGCAATATTCCATGACAAAAATCACATCACTTGCTGTCACCAAATCTGAATTAATACACACCGATGACCAGCTCGTCATATCCACCCCAACCTGTCGCGCCACGTTAATCATCATTGGATCAGCAGCCCGTCCAGTTTCATGATGAAACCCCGCTGACCGTATTATTAAATGCGTCTTTGGTGCAACGGTGGCAACATAGCGTTCAGCAAACGCACTGCGATTGATATTGCCATAACAAACAAATAATACTTGTTTAGCATTCTGTAGCAATGCCTTTATTTGACCACTGCGCCATGCGCGGCGTTGTTGAAATAACCAATAGCGATGATGCCACAATTGTAAAGCACGATAATAATAATCCGAAATAATGCGCCCGATGTCAATGATTCCTGGCAATGGATCACGCCAACTTTGCACATCAAAATAATGACGTGGACTAAATACCAGCAAGCTGTCACGCAATAATTGCCAGCGCGAAGGGAAATGCACTAATTCTGACGGCGCATCGTGACGCAATACCTGTTCATACCAATATAAATCACGATCTAATTTGCGACACATGACGCCAATTTTTGCTGGACGGGTAGTGGTAATAATCCCAGTTGTTAATAGCTCATATAGCATTGCAGGAAAATCAGCGCCCGCCGCGACGGCTAATGGCAATGATCCCCAAAACCGCCCATTGATTTCCATCAGTGCAAATGTTTGGGTTTGGGGATCCCATTTGAATTCAACCATTGCAACGCCATGCCAATGCAATGCTTTCATTAACTTCTGCGCTGTTGCTAATAAACATGGCTCTATTGCAACACTCATTCTTAAACTACTACCACCACCTGTTAATGGCACTTCATGCAGCCGCAAATGTTGAAAGGCATAGCGTATTTCTCCGTGATTTGCAATTAACTCAATTCCAATTCCTTGGCCAATCATGTATTCCTGAAGCAACACAGGGCCATACGGTAGATATTGTTGCAGCTTTACATTAACAGTTTCTACATCAAACGCATAGCTGACTTGTAATTGTTTTTTAGTGAATGCGTGTTCACCAATAGAACAGCCTGGCTTAATAACAACGGGTAATTTTAATCCCAAATTGGCCGCGGTGATTACGGCATGTTCTGTTGTGATTAACTGACTTTTTGGAATAGGAATTTGCAACCGTTCTGCAAGTTCTAATGTGCGCGATTTAAACAATGCAACTGCAAGTGCTGTTGGTGGCGCCATTGCAATACGTTCACGGTCTGCAGCGTTCGACAGCGTCATTAAAGGAACTAAGGTGCGCTCGGTCACTGGAATAATTAAACGATAAACATTCAACGCGATTTGAGTGCGACACCATGCAATAAAATCATCCGTCCGTGATAATGGATCAGGATATAACAAACATTGCTTAACAGTGCGTGAATAATTAGCAAGTGGTTTAGGTAGATGACTGGCAATCACCACGTCAACTTTTAATTGTGTTAATGAACGTGCAATTGTCAATGACGGCACCATATCGCCATCTAACACCAACACGGTTTCATATTGACCTATATTCTGCATTATCGTTAATTCTTTATAAAGAGCATTATTTATATTGGAGAATCATCATATTGCTAATCGAGATTTTATTTTGCTTACTAACCACAATATCTCATTTTTTATAGGATGTTGTAAAATAAATATTGCAGTGATCCAAGCGAGTGCAGCAATGCCTACACAGGCAACCAATGATAAAATACCTGTTGGTATATACCGTGTTATTAGTAATAAACTACACGCAATGGTTCCACTGACTAATAAACTTTTGCGTAATGCCATCCACAATTCTTGTAAAGAACAATTCAAGTTGTCACGCATGATATGATAAGAAAGCAGCATGGCAACTATATTACTTACGGCTAATCCAAAAGTAACGATGATTAAACCAAACTGCGTTAAAAATAATAAAAAAACGGTCTTAACGACTAGCATAATGAGTGCAAAACGTGTATCAATTGCGATACGACCTATTGCAATTAAGATTTGTGCTCTCAGATAAAATGGAACTAAAAGCATTTCTCCTAAACACAGAATTTGTACTAATATGATAGATTCATACCATTGTTCGCCATAGAGTAGTGGGATAAGTTGTGGTGCGGTGAATACCAATAAAAGCAGAAATGGCCAACCTAATACGGTAATATGACTAATTGCAAGTAAATAATGCGGAAGTAATGCCGTCTGTTGTCTTACTTGTGCGGCAAAATGTGGCATGGTAATACTGAATATTGATCGCATTAAAAACTGATTAATTAATTCCAGCAATCCAGTGGCACGACTAAAGTAGCCAACCGCTTGTACACTAAGTAATTTTCCAAAAAATAAATCTGGTAACCGCTTGCCGGTTTCATGCGCAATTGCGGTAATAACGGATAATCCACCGAAACGTAGTACTGGCCAAATTTCAAAACGACCGGGAGGTAATTTCAAATGTCGAGGACGAAAATACCAGATTAAAAATGTTCCAACTACGACATTAGCGATATTACCCCATGCTAATGAAAAATAGCTGAAGCCTAGCAGGGCTAATATAATAGATGTTAAAGTTGAGGCAGTGGCAGTGATTATTTGAACAACCGCAAGCGTTTGAAACTGTAATTCACGGCGCAGTAATCCAGCCGTTGTGGTGCCAAAAGGAATTAAAATAAAATTAACGACTAAAACATGTAGCACAGCTGCAACCGCCGGTTCATCAAAAAATTGGGCGGTCCAATCTGCTAATAACCAAACGACGACAGCTAATCCCCATGAAAACATGAAATTAACTAAACGAGCGGCGCGTAAACGTCCCCAAGTTAAGTCTTTCTCTTGTACAATGTAGCTATTGACGCCAAAATTGCGTAATAAATCAGCCAAGTTAATCAAAATCATTGATAAAGAAAAAATACCAAATTCGCTTGGTGTCAATAACCGTGCAATAATTAAAGTAGCAATAAATTGCAAAACAATTTGAAAGTAGTTAGCAAAAAAAGTTACTAATAAAGAGCGCCGAATATTCATAGAGATAGCGTATGAAATCTTATTTGAATGAATTATCAGTTGCAAAAAAGTTGCTATTGGTTGCCAATCAAAAGTGTGTTAACCTATGTAAAGCTAACCTGTCCGATGGTAAAATTTGAAAACCACCTTAGATGTTCGTGATTGAATCTCTGAGTACGCTTTTTAGCTTGTGCGTCAAACCTAATCGCTGTTAACAGCCTATCAGATATGCTCATAGACTCGATTGTTTTATCACAGGTCATTGATAGCAATCGCTGGCAATGGTGGCGCCATATTATTGTTTTTTTAATGAGTTGTAGTTGTTTGCATTTAGTTCAGGCACAAACAATAATTATTAATCCTTCTGTACATCTAACCTGCATTGATCAAAACACAGCCCGCTTGTTATTTACCATGCGTATTCAGCAATGGCCGAACCAAGAACACCTTCCCGTGCGCGTTTTTGTATTAGCGGACGATAACCCAGTACATCGTGAATTCACTAAAACGGTATTAGAAATTTTTCCTTACCAGTTACGCCACGTTTGGGATCGTCAATTATTTTCTGGTACCGGTCAAGTGCCTATTACACTGACCAGTGAACAAGAAATGATTATGTCTATTGCTAAAACACCAGGCGCCATCGGTTATGTCAGTATTTTACCAAAAAATTCTAATGTTTACACACTTCGTTTGGAATAAGTTGCGTCAACCAGCAATTGGAATGATGACGACTTATTTATTATTGCTGGCAGAGGTAACCTCAGCAGCGGAATCGTTATCAGATCAACTCCAAGTTCATGGATTTATTAGTCAAGCAGTCTTACATACGACAGAAAATCAGTGGTTAGGAGACAGCGCTCATACCTCATTTGCATTCACTGAAATTGGTGTAAATAGCTCATTACGCCTAACGCCACGACTTTTATTTTCAGGTCAAATATTATCTCGTCGTGCTGGTGAGCTATCAAATGGCACACCAACTATTGACTTCGCACTCGCTGATTTTAATTTAGTTTCTTCAACGCATAATCAAGTAGGTATTCGGGCTGGGCGTTTTAAAAATCCATTAGGATTATACAATGAAACCCGAGATGTTCCTTTTACCCGTTCCGGGATTTTTTTACCACAAGTCATCTATTTTGACAAAGTGCGTAATTTAGCATTATCGTCAGATGGTCTGCTTTTTTATAACGATTTTTATTTAGAAAATGGTAATATTTCATTTAGCCTCGGGGGCGGATGGCCATTAGTTGACACCAATGTTGAAAATGCCTATCTATTTCGCAATTTTAGTGGACAGTTACAAGCGGATAATCCCGGTTGGTTAGCAAGTTTTTGGTATAGCAATCAAAGTGAACGCTTTAAGTTAGGGTTGAGTGCTATGACGGTTGACATGCAGTTTAACCCGAATGTAAATGCCTTGCCATTCACAACACCGGGCGCTGGCCATGTAGATTTGCTGTATTTGGTAGCATCAGTACAATACAATACAGAACAGTGGTCATTTACAGCAGAATATAGCCGTGAACCCATTGAATGGCGGCAATTTGGGCAACTGTTTCCGGATTATAAAGCCAACGCTGAAGGTTACTATTTGCAAACCACTTACCGCTTTCATCCGCAATGGGAGTGGTTACTACGATACGAAGAAGGGTTTGCTAATCGTGCTGACCGTCACGGTAATGACCTTGAACAAATCTCACATGGGTTTATTAAGAAAGAAATGGGGTTTTCTAAAATTTTTTCTACGGGTTTGCGCTGGAATATCAATTCACAGTGGATGCTTCGCGCTGAATACCAATTGCACAATGGTTGCTTTATTTTGTCACCGCGTGAAAATCCTGATTTCAGTCAATTAGAACGCAATTGGAGTTTATTTACATTGCAAATTGGATTCCGATTTTGATTCACAGGATGCTAAAATTTTACCCAACGCTAAATGCAGTACGCTGTGGAAACACCTCAATTTATTTCTAAGACTACGCAATTTTTTAGCTTGCGTTGGAAAGTACTTATCAGCGTCAGTGTCGTTTTGATAATTATTAATACTGCACTAGGCTTTTATTCTTATCGGCAATTAATTAATCAATTTGAGCGTGACCAAATCCAAGTTCGTAAGCATCAGATTAATCAACTAAAAACCTTATTTACTGATCGTTACCAACAAATGTCGCAGTTGGCTAACTTATTGCCATTATTTGCGCCACCTCATCACATCACCGACCTTAAAATACAGTTACAATACGCATTAAATCAAAATGGCAGTTTATTAGATTTAGAGTGGGATATTCGTTCGATTCATTTTATTGATTTAGCTGGACGCATCACCTTATTGTGGCCGCAATCCGCACCAATCGTGCCACAAACATTATTCGCTATGGTGCAACAAACACCAGAACAAACAGCTCACTGGTTATCCTGCAAACAGGATTGTCGTCAATACCTTGCAGTGCCACAGCTTATGGCGGGTCATACCGAAGGAACATTAGTTCTTGGACGATTAGTGAGTGATGTTTTATTAGCGTTTCGTGCTTTAACAGGTGCTGATATTGCAATTACTACTGATTTATCAGCGACTAATAATCTGTTTCCGGCAGCAACCAGTCCCGAATTCTTAATTCCATTATTATCGATGCAATCACCACAGATGCTGCGTGATACTGACGCCACACATTCTCTTGCTTGGGAAAAACAGGGCGAATGGTTTGATGTGTTCCATTTAGAATTGACGCCGCAGTTATCCGCATTAATTGTTAATCGTATTACTAGTCAGCGGCAAAGTATTACCACCATTACACGCAATAGCGTTGTTATTGGATTGATTGGATTAGTTTTATCCGAGTTATTACTGCTGCTAGTGATGCACCCGCCATTAAAACGATTGCTTAAATTGACATTACTATTACCGTTGTTAGCCGAAAATCGTTTTACCGCATTAGCACAACAATTACCCAAAGTGCGTACTTGGCGATTATTGCATGATGAAATGGATGTCACCATTGCTACCGTTTTTCAATTAAACCAACGCATGGAACAACTGCAACGTGAACGCGAAACAGCGCAAATGGAGTTAATTTGGCTGGCTGATCACGATCCACTTACCGGCTTACCCAATCGGCGACTGTTTTATCGTACATTAGCCTGTGCCATTGATCGCGCTAATCGCGGTGAATCAGGCGGCGTGTTATTATTTTTTGATCTTGACCGATTTAAAGATGTAAATGACATTAGCGGCCACTTAGTTGGCGATCAGTTATTAGAAAAAATCGCCCAACAGGTAGATAACTTTATTGGTGAAGATGGATTTTTAGGGCGTTTTGGAGGCGATGAATTCGCACTGATTTTACCGCACCAAGACATTCAACACATTTATTCACAGGCAGCTGCTTTGCAAGCCAAAATTGCGCAGGTTATTCTCAATACAGATACGCAACGCTACCAATTATCTGCCAGTATTGGGATTGTGTTATTTCCTGAACATGGCAATAACATTCAAACGTTGATGGCCAATGCTGATTTAGCGATGTATCAAGCAAAACGTGCCGGACGCGGGCGGTCTCATTTATATTCTGAACAAGATGAAGGACGTGATGCAGCGCGGGCGCGGTTAGTTTGGACCGATCGTATTTTAGAGGCGCTCCATGAAGATCGGTTTGAAGTCCATTATCAACCATTATTAGAAATTGTCACTGGGCGAATTTGGCGCGCTGAAGCACTATTGCGAATGCGCGATCAACAAAACAAACTCATTTCACCGGGCTTGTTTATTCCAATTGCCGAAGAGACCGGGTTAATTAACACCCTTGACCGCTGGGTATTAACTCAAGCCATTGCGCAATTGCAGCAACACCCCGGCTTATCATTATCAGTCAATTTATCTGCCAATGCGTTAACCGATCAGCAACTCGGCGGCGATGTGCAACGGTTAATTAGAGATGCCGGCATTGACCCCGCCCGTTTAACCTTTGAAATCACCGAAACCGTGGCAATTAACAGCATGAGTAATGCAGTCAAACTGATTGATGATTTACACACGTTCGGCTGCCATTTTGCATTAGATGATTTCGGCAGCGGCTTTGCATCTTATGCGTACTTAAAACAATTACCGGTTGATGATGTTAAAATTGACGGCGCCTTTATTCGTTATTTAGATTATAATCAAGAAGACCGCATTTTTGTCCGCGCTATTGCTGAAATGGCGCACACAATGGGCAAGCGCGTGATTGCCGAATTCGTCGAATCTGCTGAAATCCTCGACATTTTGCGCGAATTAGACATTGATTTTGCCCAGGGTTATCACATTGCCCGACCCGCCCCGACCTTGCCACCGCTGACGTAACGCTGCCCCGCCACCACCGCCTGCCCCAACGCAATCCCGCCGTCGTGACACGGCACCTGCTGCGCGGTGAGTACCCGCAACCCCGCCGCCTCAGCCCGTTGTGTGATTTGTACCAACAAGCTGCGATTTTGCAACACACCACCCGCCAGCGCCAGCGTCGTGACCCCAAACCGCGCTGCCTGCTGCTGCGCACTGTCCACCAACGCCCGCGCTAAACCGGTATGAAACCGCGCCGCAATTAACGCCGGTGCCACACCCGCGATCAAATCGGCAAATAATTCCGCCCAAATTGGCGCCGGCTCCAGCACCTGTTGCTCCATTGCATCTGTTGTTATTTCAAAACAATAGCCGTCACCCGCTGCGGCCAACTGCGGCCGCGCCAACATTTCCAACGCCTGCGCGGCTTGACCGTCGTAATTAAGCTGCATGGCGTATTCTGGCAACAGCGCTGCCGCCACCGCGTCAAACAAGCGCCCGGCTGAAGAACTACGCGGACTATTGATCTGCTGCGCAATCATTTGACGGAGCAGATCAACCGGTTGCGCGAGTAATAGTTGCATAATTGGTACGTTTGACCACCGCGCAACAGCAGTTGACCACACGCCCGCCGCGTCCAGTTGCGCCAGTAAATTGCGCCAGGGTTGCGTCGCGGCGCGATCTCCGCCCGGCAACGCCACTGCTTTGAGATGCGCCACCCGTTCCGCGTGGCAATAATCACACAGTAGCAATTCTGCACCCCACAACGTCCCGTCCGCACCGTAACCCAAACCGTCCAGCGCCCAGCCGAGTACCTTGCCGCCGTGACGTGACCAGCCATGTTCTGCCAGCACGGCGGCGAGGTGCGCGTGATGATGTTGCACGAAAATTAGTGGCAACTCCGCTCGCGCTGCCCAGTCCCGCCCGTACTGTGTTGCGCGATAATCGGGGTGCAGGTCAACGGCGATCACGGCGGGTTCGAGCGCAAATAACCGCTGATATGCCGCGATCATGCGCTGATATTCGGCAAACGTGCGGGGATTATCCAAATCGCCGAGGTGCGGTGATAGCAGCGCTCGGTTGCCGGTGACAAAACAAAACGTGCTTTTTAATTCGGCCCCGAGCGCCAGCACTGTGGTATTTGTCACACAGTCGTCGGGCAAATACAGTGGCGCGGGGGCGTAACCTCGCGCTCGCCGCAACATGTGCGTTTTACCCAACAGCACGCGGGCGACGGAATCGTCCACGCGGTTAACGATGCCGCGATTGTGTAATAACAGTGCATCGGCGATGCCGCCCAGTTGCTGGTAGGCGTCAGCGTGTTCGGTGACTTGCGGCTCGGCGCTGCGATTGCCGCTGGTCATCACCAGCGGGCGCGGTTGATCGGTCAGCAGCAGCCAGTGCAGCGGGCTGTAGGGCAGCATAAAACCGAGGCTGTCTTGCCCCGGGGCGACGGCGGCGGCGAGATCGTCACCGGTGATTTGGCACGGCGGCAGGCGGTCGAGTAGCACAATCGGCGCGGCGGGGCTGGTGAGTAACTGCGCCTCGGATTCTGAGACCGCGCAGTAGCGGCGGATGGTGGTCAGATCAGCGGCCATCAGGGCGAAGGGTTTGGCGTCACGTCCTTTGCGCAGGCGGAGGCGGGCGACGGCGGCGACGTGGGCGGCATCGCAGGCGAGGTGAAATCCGCCGATGCCTTGCACCGCGACGATGCCGCCGTCACGCAACAATTGCCGCGTGGTGGCGATGACGTCGCCGTCGAGTAACGCGACCGCGCTGCCGTCGGGATGGGTGAGCGTTAATTGTGGCCCGCAACTTGGGCAGGCGTTGGGTTGGGCATGAAAGCGGCGGTCGGCGGGATCGGCGTACTCAGCGGCGCAGGTCGGGCAGAGCGGGAAGGCAGCCATGCTGGTTTGAACGCGGTCGTAGGGCAGCGCGGTGATGATGCTGAAGCGCGGGCCGCAGTGGGTGCAGTTGGTGAAGGCGTAGCGGTAGCGGCGGTTGGCCGGATCAGTGAGATCAGCGCGGCAGGCGGCGCAGGTGGCGATGTCGGGGATGATGCCGGTGTGAACAGCGGTGGCGGCGCTGGCGATGATGTGAAAATCAGTTAGTGACGCGGGCGGGGGGTGATTTAACCGCCGGCGCTCGATGGCGGTGATCTGTGCCAGCGGTGGGCAGTCGCGTTGCAGGGCGGCGCAGAATTGGTCAAGTGCTGACGCGCTGGCGCTCCACACTTCAATCAACACGCCGTCACCGTCGTTTTGCACTGTGCCGATTAAATGCAACGCCCGGGCGCAGTGCCAGACGTGTGGCCGAAAACCGACGCCCTGCACGAGGCCGCGAATGCGGATGGTGGCGGCGTTGCTGAATGGCGTCATCGGTGCGGCGCTGTGCAAATCAATCACCCATAAAAAAACGCGATGCACTTTTAAGTTACATCGCGTTTTTATAATTGGTCCGGGCAGCAGGATTTGAACCTGCGACCCCCACAACCCCATTGTGGTGCGCTACCAGACTGCGCTATGCCCGGAATGTCTGTTTCTTTTTGCATTTAAACAGTGTCAACGCCGACATTCTACCCGAGAGCGCCGCCGTTTGCCACTCGTCGTTGCGGTGGACAAGTTGTCCTAAGTCAATGCAGCCGCCGTTTCAACTCCTGCAACACCTGCTCCAACTCGCCGCGCAACTGCTTAACAATTTGCTGGCGCTGGGCGGGATCAATTTTCGGCGCCGGTGGATCGGCTGACGGTGGTGCGGCGGCAGCCACGGCGGCGGCGGCAGTGGCACTAGTCAACTGCTGGCGCGCCCCGCCGATGGTGAAGCCGTGATCGTAGAGCAGGCTGCGAATTTGGCGCACCAACAGCACATCATGGCGTTGATAATAGCGCCGATTACCGCGCCGTTTGACGGGTTTTAATTGCGGGAATTCCTGCTCCCAATAGCGCAGCACATGCGTTTTAACATCGCATAATTCGCTGACCTCGCCGATAGTGAAATACTTCTTGCTCGGGATCGGTGGCAACTCATCATTGGTGCAGCTATGGCTGTTCGTGTCCGGCATAGGCTTCGACCCGCGACTTCAGTTTTTGTCCTGGCCGGAAGGTGACAACGCGCCGAGCGGAGATCGGAATCTCCTCACCCGTTTTCGGATTTCGCCCGGGACGCTGTTTTTTTTCGCGCAGATCGAAGTTCCCAAACCCAGAGAGCTTCACCTGCTCGCCACGTTCTAACGCACCTCGAATTTCTTCAAAAAACATCTCTACCACATCTTTGGCTTCGCGTTTGTTCAAACCCAGTTCTGCATAGAGGTGTTCAGCCATATCGGCCTTGGTCAGTGACATTTTGTTTGGATCCTTGCCGTTGGATAGTCAGTTGCAAGCTGTCACGCAGTCATCCCCTGACCTGTGCGCCAACATCGTGCGCCAATCGTTCTAACACCCGGGCGATGAGTGCATCGCTCTCCTCATCTGCAAGTGTCTTGGAAAACGATTGTAAAATCAATCCCAAAGCAAGACTTTTTCGTGTTGATTCGATACTTTCGCCGCTATAGCGGTCAAAAATAACAAGTTGTCGTAACCAATCGCCCGCCGCGGCGCGAATACTTGTCACAATATCCGCATAAGCCACGCCCGCATCCACCACAATTGCCAGGTCGCGCCGCACCGACGGATATTTGGACAGCGGCGCAAAGTGCGGCTTGCGACCGTCGCCCAATGCCGCCAACGCCAGTTCAAACAAATACAGCGCCGGCGGTAATTCCAACTGCGCCGCCAAGCGCGGATGCACCATGCCCAGCCAGCCAACCAGTTGCCCATTGCGCAGGATTTGCGCGCTCTGCCCCGGATGCAGCGCCGCGTGATCTGCCACTTGCCAATCAACATCTGCCGCCCAACCCGCGCCAGTCAGCGCCAGCACCGCCTCAACGTCACTTTTGGCGTCATAAAAATCCACCGCCTGCGCCGTCACGCCCCACTGCTCGGGCAACACGCTACCCGTGACCAACCCGGCTAACATCGCCTCCTGCTGCAATTCACCCGCGCTGTCCAGCCGAAACCGCAATCCAGTTTCAAAAATCCGCACCCGCCCCTGCTGCCGCGTCAAATTCTGCTGCGCGGCTTGCATTAACCCCGGCCATAAACTGGTGCGCATCTCCGCCAATTCGGCTGAAATTGGATTGGAAAGCGCCAGCACCGGCTGATCGGGAAACAGCGCCCGCTGGGCGGTCGGGTTGACAAAACTGTAGGTGATGACCTCGTGGTAGCCGCGAGTCACCAGCCGTGCGCGTGCCACGTTGAGATCAAACGCCGCCTCGGGCGTCGCCCGCGTGACCGTGGCCGAGCGCCCGCGTTGCACGGGAATTCGGTTGTAGCCGTAAATGCGCCCAAGTTCGGCGATCACGTCCACTTCGCGCTGCAAATCGGGGCGAAAACTCGGCACCGTGACTTGCCAACTGAATTCCCCCCCGCCGATTTCCCCCCGTTGCAAAAGGGGGGCAGGGGGGATTTCCACGCTCGCCGTGAGCGTCAACCCCAGCCGCGTCAAAATATCCACCACCGTCACCGCGTCGAGCGTCACCCCCAACACCTGACCGATGCGCTGCTGGCGCAGGGTGATGGTCGGCGGCACGGGCAAATCGGTGGGCGAATGCACCTCCACCACCGGCCCCGGTGCCCCGCCGGCAATACTCAGTAACAACGCGGTTGCCCGTTCCAGCGCCGTCATTTGCAACTGCGCATCCACGCCGCGCTCGAACCGATGTGAGGCGTCGGTGTGCAACCCGTAACTGCGCGCCCGCCCGGCAATGGCCGCCGGTGCAAAAAACGCGCTCTCCAGTAGCACCGAAGTCGTGGTCGCCGTCACCGCCGTTGTCAACCCGCCCATGATGCCGGCCAACGCAATTGCGCCGCTATCGTCGGCGATCACGAGCGTATCCGGGCGCAACGTGACCGTTTGTTCATTTAACAACGTCAACGGCTCATCGGCGCGAGCGAAGCGCACCTGAATTGCCCCCGCCAATTTGGCCGCGTCGAACGCATGTAACGGCTGCCCGAGTTCCAGCAAAACGTAATTGGTCACGTCCACCAGCGGACTGATGGCGCGCAACCCACTGCGGCGCAGGCGCTCGCGCAGCCACAGCGGCGTCACCGCGTCGGGATTGAGATTTTCAATTAAACGGCAGGCGTAACGCGGGCAGGCGGCGGGGGCGTGTAATTTTACCGCCCAACTGCGGTCGTGTTCGGGCGACACGGCGGCGTAAATCGGCGGCGGCGTGAGCGTTAAACCGTTAATCACCGCCACCTCGCGGGCAACGCCGGCGATGCTCAAACAATCGCTGCGGTCGGGCGTCAAGTTCAATTCAATCGCCTGATCGTCCAAACCCAACACGGCGCGCACGTCCGCCCCGACCGTCGCGTTATCGGGTAACGGTAAAATGCCGCTGGAACTCTCGGCTAATCCCAACTCGGTGGCCGAGCAGATCATGCCGTGCGATTCGACGCCGCGTAACTTGGCTTTTTTAATCTTGACATCGCCGGGCAGCACCGCGCCGACTCGTGCCAAAGCAACTTTCATACCCGCCGCCACATTCGCCGCGCCGCACACGATGGGCAGCGGGGCGCCGTCGCCCACCGCGACTTGGCACAGGTGCAATTTAGCCGCGTCCGGGTGCGCTGCGACGCTCACCACGTCACCGACCACCACGCCGCTAAATGCTGGCGCGACCGCGTCAATTGCTTCGACCTCTAAACCGGCCATGGTTAATTGCTCGGCCAGCGCCGCCGTGGCAATTGGTGGGTCAATCCAGTCGCGCAGCCAGGCTTCACTAAAACGCATTGAATAAATCCATCCTGTGGTGAAATGAAATTAGAATGATAAAAGCAATTAAGATGTCTCGCGCCGCTCGACTCGAAATGACAGCCAAGTGGTTTTAATTCGATTCAGCCAAGACATGTGCATCGCAGTCAATTACAATTGAAGTTTTTTGTATCTCGAACGGCGGCCGAGTCACAGATGCGGTCGGTTTAATAGATTCCCATTCCTGATCAGTGAATGGACATGCATCCGCATCAGAGAGCGCCGCTTGATGCAAAATATAATCTTCATCGGGTGTGGGAATAATTGTTCCCGGTTTAAGCTGCGGCATAACGATTCAACTCTGGTCAGCAGTTTATGAGCAACGCAGTCTAATAAAAACGACATAAACTCTTTGCAAAGGAATAAAGATCAAGCGAATTGCGCGAGGAATCGCAAATCATTTTCAAAGAATAACCGTAAATCATCTACGCCATAACGCAGCATCGCTAATCGTTCGACGCCCATGCCAAACGCATAGCCCAAATAACGCTCGCTATCAATACCAACGCTGCGGAAGACTTCGGGATAAATCATGCCGCAACCTAATACTTCTAACCAACCGGTTTGTTTGCAAATACGGCAACCCGCGCCACCGCATTTCACGCATTGCACATCCACTTCTGCGGATGGTTCAGTGAATGGAAAATACGACGGCCGAAAACGTAATTGCAAATCATCTTGTTCAAAAAACTGACTTAAAAAATCGTATAACACGCCTTTCAAATCGGCAAAGGTCGCCTGTTCATCTACTAAAAACCCTTCGACTTGATGAAACATTGGCGTATGGGTTAAATCAGAATCGCAGCGATAAACGCGCCCCGGTGCAATGATTCTTAATGGCGGCGCTTGCGTTTCCATCACCCGAATCTGCACTGGCGAGGTGTGCGTTCTTAATAACCGTCCGTCGGGAAAATAAAAGGTATCGTGCATAGCACGGGCGGGATGTGATTCGGGGATATTTAATGCCGCGAAATTATGATAATCATCTTCAACTTCCGGCCCTTCGGCAATAGTAAAGCCAGCGTTGACAAATAACTTTTCAATCCGTTGCAGGGTGCGGGTAATTGGATGCAATCCACCCGCTGTATGACCACGCCCGGGCAAGGTCACGTCCACTTGTTCACTATTCAACCGCGCAACCAGCGCGATCTCTTCTAATACCGCCCGCCGCATGTCAATTAACTGCTGCGCCGTCACCTTTGCTTGGTTAATTGCCGCGCCGGCCGCGGGGCGTTGATCGGCCGGTAATTGCCCCAACGATTTTAAGAGCGCGGTTAATTGACCATTTTTACCCAAATAACGCACCCGCACCTCATCTAATTGCATTAGGGTTTGCGCGGTGGCGACGTCAGTTGCGATCTTGTCATTTAATTCGGTTAAATCAGGTACCAAGTCAGCAGCGGGCGTGGTCATGGGTCAGATGTCCAATTAAATAAAGTGAATACAGGTGGGGTAGTTGCGGCAAAAGATGCAGATAATTTTATTCGATAAAATACGCAGCGGAGCGCATGTAGCGTCAATTGATTGGGGTGTTAGTTCAATTGACAATGCGCACCGCTGCCAGCATTAAAACAATTACGCTGGTGTTAATGCCCCCCGTGCCTGCTCCACCAATGCCGCAAATGCCGGTTCATCGTTATACGCCAATTCAGCTAATATCTTACGATCAATTTCTAATCCTGCTTTATGCAAGCCTTCCATAAAACGGCTATAAGAAATCCCACATTGACGAGCGCCGGCGTTAATACGCACAATCCACAACGCACGGAATTGACGTTTCTTTTGCCGCCGATCCCGATACGCATATTGACCGGCTTTAATCACCGCTTGCTTGGCAACGCGATAAACTTTACTCCGAGCGCCGTAATAACCCTTCGCTTGATCTAATATCTTTTTATGGCGGGCATGTGCTGTTACGCCACGTTTTACTCTTGGCATCTCAATTCCTCAGTGAAAATCAGCCAATGAACCAGCCGCGCTGTGTGATTGAAAATTGTCACAACTGGATACGCGGCTATTCAACAAATTTTGAATTAATCTCAATCAACCACTATTGCAGTTAACAATACGGCAGCATCCGATGCGCGGCGCGCACATCGCTTTTATGTAATAAATGCACCGCCCTCAATTGACGTTTCCGCTTGGTTGTTTTTTTAGTCAAAATATGCCGCCGATGAGAGGCATTGCGTTTAAATCCACCATTCGCCGTGCGGGCAAAACGCTTGGCCGCGCCGCGATTTGATTTTAATTTGGGCATTTTAATCTCCTGAGTGAGTCAATAAAAAAGGAGAGAAAACAACCAAGCGGAAGCCCACCCCCCGCTGATTGTCGTATTCAGTGTGACATTGCGTGTGCAATAGTCAATTATTCCACAACACAATTATTTCTTTTTCGGGCCAAACACCATAATCATTTGTCGGCCTTCCATCAGCGGCTGTTGTTCAACAATACCAACAGCGGCAAGATCATTTTCAATTCGGCGTAAAAACTCAACCCCCAATTCCCGATGCGCATGTTCACGCCCGCGAAAACGCATTGTCACCTTCGCTTTATCACCTTCATTCAAAAAGCGAATTAAACTGCGTAACTTCACTTGATAATCGCCTTCATCCGTGCCGGGGCGAAACTTCACTTCCTTAATTTGCACTTGCTTTTGCTTGCGCTTGGCTTCGGCTTTCTTCTTTTTCTGATCGAATAAAAATCGCCCGAAATCCATTAAACGGCAGACCGGCGGTTCAGCCGTCGGGACAATTTCAACCAGATCAAGCCCCGCTTCCGTGGCTTTTTGCAGCGCCGCGTATAAACTCACCACGCCGATTTGATCCCCTTCAGCGCCAATGAGGCGAACTTCAGCCGATGAAATTTCCTCATTAACACGATTACGTTTTGGTGCAGCGATAGTCGTTTCCTCCGATGTGTTTTTACCATTCGCTCAAGTGGCCAAAAACACCGTTTTAACCACTGCGATCATTCAATCTCATTTAGACAAGTTGATGAGATTTATTTCAGTTTATCTATTGAAGCGCAGCACAAATCAGCATTGTACAATACGACAAGTCCGCACTTGATTAATTAAAAAGGTGAATTAACGGCGCGTCTGCACTGCGTCAGTTAATAATGCAACTAGCGCTGCCGGCGTCTGACTGCCTAAATCTTCACCCGCCCGACTGCGTAATGATAAGGTCGCGGTTTCCATTTCCCGATCACCCACGACGGCCAAATACGGCACGCGCTGCAAGGTATGCTCACGAATCTTAAACCCAATTTTTTCATTTCTCAAATCAACTGCCACGCGGAATCCTTGACTGCGCAATTCATTCGCAATTTGATTCGCATACGCGGCGTGACGGTCGGTGATGTTTAATACCACCACCTGCACTGGCGCTAACCAAACCGGTAATGCGCCGGCGTAATGTTCAATTAAAATGCCAATGAACCGCTCTAATGAACCCAGAATAGCGCGATGCACCATGACCGGTGTTTGTTTGCTATTATTTTCGGCGATGTAATACGCACCCAAGCGCCCGGGCATTGAAAAATCCACTTGAATTGTCCCGCATTGCCAATTGCGGCCAATGCTATCACGCAAAGTAAATTCTATTTTCGGCCCGTAAAAAGCGCCCTCGCCCGGCTGCACCCGAAATGCTAATGATTTAGCGGTGAGTGCCTGCTCTAATGCCAATTCACCCTTATCCCACAACACATCACTACCGACGCGCTGTTCGGGGCGTAATGATAATGCCAAATCAATCTGATCGAAACCAAAATCGTGATAAGTTTCAAATACGATGTCAATTAACACCGCAACCTCAGCGGCTAATTGATCTTCGGTGCAAAACACATGCGCATCATCTTGCGTAAAGCGCCGCGCCCGCATCAAACCGTGCAAAGTTCCCGACGGTTCACTGCGATGCACCACGCCAAATTCTGCTAACCGTAACGGCAGATCGCGGTAGCTTTTTAATCCTTGGTTATAAATCTGAATATGTCCAGGGCAATTCATGGGTTTAATGGCGTAATCGCGCTCGTCTAATTGCGTCGTGAACATGCCGCCGGCGAATTTATCCCAATGCCCCGACCGTTCCCATAAACTGCGATCTAATACTTGCGGCGTTTCCACTTCTTGATAATCGTATTGCGCTAATTTATCGCGCATGTATTGTTCAATTAACCGATAAATCACCCGCCCGCGCTGGTGCCAAAACGCCATGCCCGGCGCTTCATCTTGAAAATGGAATAAATCTAATTGCTTCCCTAATTTACGATGGTCGCGTTTTTCAGCTTCTTCTAATCGGTGCAAATAAGCGTTTAATTCTTTTTTATCCCGCCACGCCGTGCCATAAATGCGTTGCAACATGGGATTACGCGCATCGCCCCGCCAATACGCGCCTGCCACTTTGGTTAATTTGAATCCATCACCGAGGCGGCCGGTACTGGGCAAATGCGGCCCGCGACATAAATCAAACCAATTGCCCTGCCGATAAATGGATACGTCATCGCCCGGGGCAATTAACTCATCAATAATGGCGACCTTGTAAGTTTCGCCCAAGTCATTAAATATCTGCCGCGCCTGGTCACGCGACCATATTTCACGTTGAATGGATAAATCTTGCGCAACAATGGTGTGCATTCGCTGTTCAATGGCAATTAAATCTTCCGGCGTGAATGGTTGATCGCGGGCAAAATCATAATAAAAGCCATCTTCAATTGCCGGTCCAATGGTGACTTGCGTACCGGTATATAATTCCTGCACCGCCTGCGCCATGACATGCGCGGCATCATGTCTTAATAATGGTAACGCATCGTCATCTTTGCGCGTAATAATGGCAACGGTCGAGTCTTCATTTAATAAGTAATTCACATCCACCAATTGCCCATTCACTCGCCCGGCGAGCGCCGCTTTCGCCAATCCCGCACCAATGGCGGCGGCGACGGCGTGAACGGTGAGCGGGGCATCAAAGGTGCGCGTTGAGCCATCGGGGAGGGTGATCGTCGGCATGGAAAACAACCTGCAATTGTATAGCGTAGTCGCCACCTTTGACCAGTTGCGGCCGCGGCGGGCGCTGGCGGGGACTGTGGCGGCGGGTAGTGCGATGAAGTGTGGCATAAAAAAACCGCCAGCTTAAACCGAGGAAGCTGCACGAGTCGCGGGCGGTGATCGTGCAAATTCAGTGGCTTGCTGACGGTTTCAGTGTTGGTAGGCGCGAGTGGGCTCGAACCACCGACCCCCACCATGTCAAGGTGGTGCTCTGACCAACTGAGCTACGCGCCTGTCGTTACGCGGATAAGAATAGCGCTACTCGCGGCGGTTGGCAAGCAAAAAATTGAATGGGTTATTCAATATACGATGCGCAGCGCGCTAGATTCAATTGTAATAACCGCTGCAAAATCGCCGCTTCATTCAATTCAGTTTCCCAAGCATACGCGGCCGCCACTGCTTGATCTAATTGCTGATGTGCATTCACCAACCACGCTGGTTGTTGATTATACAAATTGGTCAGGGTGCGCTGTTTTAATTGCGCAGCGTAGTCGGGTTTGGCAATGATGCGATCAGGATAACCGGCCACGACTTCGGGTACGCGATCAATCCACTCGGGCGGATTTAACCAATGATTGCGCAGTTGATTTAATTGATGCGCGGCTTCGGCAATGGCAATGGCATGAGCGCGGTATTCACTGGCGACGCTGGGAATGATGGCGCCGCTTTCTAATGTTTCAATTGCATGGCTGGCGGTGTCGGCGGGGGTTAATCCAATTGGAAAGGGGAAGGTTTCAAAGGTGGTGGTTGGCGTGTAGCGCGGCGTTGTGCCTAAACTGGTGCCCATTTTTAATGACCACAATTGATGAAAACACGAATGCAAAATACCGAAAGTGGTGTCGTCGGCGCGGGAAATAACAATCAATGCTTGATCTGCGAGTATTTGAGTACTGAGCCAAACAAAAAAACGATGTTTTGCTGTCAATGATGTGACAATTACGCGGAAATATCCTTTAATCGCACGACGTAATCCGGGTCGCGCCTCTTCATGTATCCACCATTTTCGTCGTGTTTTCTCACGTCTAACTGTCTCACGATAGGATTTAACATGATCCAAAAGGTATTGAAATGGCATTTCATATAAAGATGCTTGTATTTCTGAGATATCAATGCCGAAGTCAATAATCCAAGTGTCAGATACATGACCCGTAATGTCTTTTCCATTTCTCCAAGGTTTGAGAACATCGCTATTGGGATGTCCGTGTGGATTAGGAATTTGCAGCCATGATCGTGCAAGATCACCGCAAATATCAAAAGCACCGTATTTTTTCGTTCCTTGAAAACTTACTCTTACATTTTCTTTTAATGGTTTCGCCGTTGTGACATCCATTTTTATTTCACTTGAACCCGCTGTTAAATCTGCATAAATCACCGCCACGCGCTCATCATTTAATACCGGCGGCGTTTTTATTTCGCCAAAACTAATTAAACTCACCCGCACTGCCGCGCCGTCATTCACCCAGGGTTCATCTGACCAGGCATTAAAAATCCGCGTTGTTTGGCAAATCTGATCTAATACTTTGCGATTAGACCCGCCGCGAATTGAATTGGTTGACACCAGACCGGCCGCCCGTGCTTTGCCAGTTTCTATTTGCGTTCGCGCCTTTTCAAACCAATAACAGACCAAATCCGCCCCCGCCGGTACTCGCCCGTCATAAATGGTTTCTAATGCCGCAAAATAATCATCCCCTAATAACCCGCGCTTTTTACTGCCGCCTAAAAACGGCGGATTGCCAATAATCACATCGGCTGTTGGCCATTCGGGTTCACTGCCATCTGCATTCACCACTGCATCACGCTGTTCAATGATGTTAATTGGTTTTAAGATCGGATTTTTTGATAAAGAAAACCCATGTTGCAACATCCACTGAATCTCACCAATCCACACCGTCACCCGCGCCAATTCGGCCGCGTAATGATTCTTTTCAATCCCCAACACATTATGCGGACTGACGGTTGGAAAGGCGCGCATTAACCCGAATTGTTCACCGGCTAAAATAATTTCATGCTCTAAATCTTTTAAGCCTTTTAATGCCAAGAATAGAAAATTACCCGAACCGCAGGCCGGATCCAAGACGTGAAATTGATTTAACCGCTCCAACATTCCAGTCAAAAGCGCCCGCAATTTAGTCAATTGTTTATCACGCACGGCGGGCGATTTCGCCGCGTCTGCCGCCGTTTTTAATTGCAGCATTTCTTTTTGTACGCTCTGCCATTCTTTACGCAATGGCATTAACACCACCGGCGCCACCAATCGCATAATTGAATTGGGATCGGTGTAATGCGCACCCAATTGCGCCCGCTGTTTTGGATCAAGCCCGCGCTCGAATAACGTCCCGAAAATGCTCGGTTCAATCGCAGACCAATTCAATTTAGTGAATGAATGCAGCGTTTTCAAATCTGCCGTTTCTAATGGCAACGGCTGCACCTCGGCAAATAACCCGCCATTAAACCAATCAATTGCTTCTGATCCAAATAACCCGCCCGGCGCCATCGTATTTAATAAACTGGTCAACATCTGTTCAACTTGCGCGGGATATTTCAAGCCATTTTCTAATAACCGCGTGAACAATTGATTCGGCAATAACCCAATATCTTGCGCAAATAAACAGAATAATAATTTTTGACTAAAATGCGCCACCGCGGCCGAATCATGGCCGCGCTGACGCAACGCCGCCGCCCATTCACTGAATTGGCGCGCTGCTCTTTCGGTTAATGCCGCCGTCGTATCAATTGGCCGCAATTTTTCAGGATCAGAAAACGCCCATTTTAATAACTGCAACTTGGACGGATCGCGCAGGTCATTTAATGTCAGCGTGTATTGATCCGGCACCGTGCCAGTAAAGACCGTGTGAATAATGATTTGCGCCATATCAGAGACAATCAATAACGGTGGATGATTCAACGCCGGTGCATAAAATTGCAATCTTTTTAATGCCTGATCTAAGTTTTTACCCGCACTTTTATATTCCCAGCCGAAATGACCATCTTTCCATACATCCGCCCAGCCTTTACCGCCGGTGGTTTTAATCGTGCCATGTTCAAAACAATAAACCGCGCCGGTTGGATCAGCCGCAGCTGGTGTTAATTCATCTAATAATTGACACAGATCGCAAAAATGTTCTTGCGCGGCCGAGCTTTCTTTTAAGGTGGTGCGCTGCCATTTAATGATGAATTCGTCGGGAGTCATGGGATTGGTCACGCGGGAATTGATTGGAGCAGGCGCTATTATGAACGCGGACTGCTATTTTGTCATGTCAGCGCGGGCGGGAGTGAAAAAAAGCGGGGGGAATGATTGACAAGCCTAATGAGATGGGTTTAATGTACTGATTGGTGCTTCAGACACACCTCATAGCGGTTAATCGCCCCGTCAGTCATGCGATTTTATTTTGCGCAATTGCGTCTAGTTTATGCCGGGGTGCGGCGATATATTTGAATAAGCCCGCCGTCTATGAGCGGTCTGAAGCCCCGGCGCCAGTTTCTGGCATCAATTCAGAAAACTCATAGGAGACACATCGTGTCTAATCAAATCATTCCGTTCTTTTTTCCCGAATCAGATGGTATTCAACGCGAAGTGCGCGTCATTATGCGCGACGGTGAACCCTGGTTTGTGTTGCGTGATTTATTGGTAGCGATGGGATCCAAAACCACTACGACTAATGCTTTATCCTCGATAAAACAAGGACTTGACGAGGGGTATTCCAACGAAATACCCCTTGAAACCGTAGGCGGAGTACAACAAATCATCGTCGTTGCCGAGCCTGCTGCAACCTACCTTGTCGCCCGCAGCAATACCGAACAAGGGCGAAAACTCAATCGTTTTATTCATATTGAAGTATTGCCGTCAATTCGCAAAACTGGGCATTACAACCATCAACCCAATACCAACTCAATTATTATAAAAGTCGAAGAAGCGCAAACATCTTTTGCGTGTTTTTATTCGGTAGGTAAATTGTGCGGTTTTGAAAACAACCTATTGATTTTGAGTGCCAATCAAGCCACGTTCAAAATCACGGGTATTAACTTATTGGAATTGATGGACTGCACCCATCTCATTGCATCCAAACAAGAAGCATTATTGGTGGTATCCGATATTGCGCTGCGATTGGATTGCAAAAAACGCGAAGTCAATCCGTTGTTAATGAGTGCCGGTTTAGAAATAGCCTGCCGCGATCATAAAAACAGATTGTATTATGAATTAACCCCATTAGGGCAGCAGTTTGGTGTTTATCTTGACACGGGTAAACGGCATCAGGACGGTACGCCAGTGCGGCAAATCAAATGGCACACGAGCATTATTGAGTTTTTGCAAACGTCGGTGCATTAATCATTGGTTGTGATTTAAGCGTTCCCATGTCCCAGCGTGGGAACGATCAATTTGACTTAATACAATTTTCGTATCATTTTATTATGGCAAATATCCTGTTCGTTCACCAAAACTTTCCCGGTCAATTCAAACATTTGGCACCAGCATTAGCCCGTTCTCATTCGGTGCGGGCGCTGGTATTACGCAATGCACCCATCACAAATTGGCAGGGTGTCACAATTCATCCTTATCAAGTACAGCGCGGCACTTCACCCACTGTTCATCCCTGGGTAAGCGATTTTGAAACCAAAGTCATTCGCGCAGATGCGGCTTTTCGTGCGGCACTGGTATTAAAAAACGCCGGTTACAATCCCGATCTAGTTATTGCGCATCCGGGGTGGGGCGAGAGTTTATTTATTAAAGAAGTCTGGCCTAATGCCACGCTGGGTATTTATTGTGAATTCTTTTATCATGCCAATGGTGCGGATGTCGGTTTTGATCCAGAATTCCCGCCGGCTGATTGCGGTAATTCATGTCGGTTGCGCTTAAAAAACCTTAATTCTTTATTGCATTTTGAAACCGCCGATGCTGGATTAGCGCCCACGCAATGGCAAGCGAATACCTTTCCATTGCCATTCCGTCATCAGATTCGCGTGATTCACGATGGAATTGATACCAATACACTCATTCCAAATGCGCAGGTGAGCGTGACGTTAAATGGGCAATTAACCCTCACGCGCCACGATGAAGTCATTACCTTTGTGAATCGCAATTTAGAACCTTATCGCGGCTATCATCAATTCATGCGGGCGCTGCCAGAATTATTACAGCGCCGCCCAGCAGCGCGGGTGTTAATTGTCGGCAATGATGGCGTGAGTTATGGCGCTGCGCCGCCAGCGGGTCAAACGTGGAAAAACATTTTTATTCAAGAAGTGCGGCCGCGTATTCCCGATCACGATTGGGCGCGAGTGCATTTTTTGGGCAGCATTCCTTACCCGGCCTTTATTGCGTTATTGCAATTAAGTCGGGTACATGTGTATTTGACTTATCCGTTTGTATTGAGTTGGAGTTTATTAGAAGCGATGAGTGTGGGCTGCGCCATTGTCGCCAGTGATACCGCCCCGCTGCGGGAAGTAATTCAACCGGCAAATAATACCGGGCGCTTGGTTGATTTCTTCGATCAGCGCGGGTTAATTGAGATGATTTGCACGTTGCTTAACGACGCGGCATTGCGCGATCAATTGGGTCAGCAGGCGCGATTATTTGCACAAACGCATTATGATTTAACCCAAGTGTGTTTGCCGCAGCAATTGGCTTGGGTGAATGAGTTATTAAGCTAAACTGACGATATTTTGTAGAGGTTTTTATGAATGAAGTTGAAGCAATTGCGGCGCGGATTCGTGATTTACCATTAAAAGATTTTGCCAGACAGGTAAATTGAATCAGATGATTGAAAAAGCGCGTATCGAATTTGCGCGAGGACAAGTTAAAAAATTGTGAAAAACTATACCTCGTCATCAACATTTACACTCCTGAATCAGGTTTTCGGATTTTAGATTAAAGAGATTGGCAAAGAACCGATTGAGTGACATTATTTTACGATGATTGATTACACCCTCAATGATAAAGAACTCAAGGAATTGCATACGGCACATCGCCAAGCGCGAGATAGTCGTGATGCGTATCGCATTAACGCAGTGATTTTGCTTGCGTAAGGGAGGACAGTAGCGGATATTGTTAATGGATTCTGACACGGTACGCAATCATTTCAAGCGTTATCGTTAAGGTGGTTTGAAATAGTTATTGCAAGTTAACTATGTCAGCACTGAGCCTTATCTGAGTCGTGAATAATTAAATGAACTCGATTTACAGTGGCAACATCGCCTTTATTTGACTGCAAAATAAGTTGCACACTGGGTTAAAAAACAATGGCAAGTTTGTTATACACCAAGCGGTATAACGGCTGTACTTCGGCGTCTTAGTTATGTTTATAAAAAGCCTCGTTTAGTTCCTGATGCAGTCAAATTAGAAGTGCAAGAACTGTTTGTCAAAAATTACAAAAAACTCAACAAAAACAAAGATAAAGTTGTGTTGTTTATGGATGCTATCCATCCGCAGTACCAGCCAATTTCAGCGCATAGCTGGATTAGATGTGGTCAAGAAATGCCAGTTAAAACGAATAACAGCCGGAAACGACTGAATATTCACGGCGCGATTGAAATTAATAGCTTAACGCCAGTCATCCGTTTTGAAAATACAGTTAACACGTCTTCTACTATCAAATTACTTGATAAAATAGAAGACACATTTCCTCATGCTAAATCGATTACGATTATTTGTGATAATGCGACTTACTATCGCGCTAAAGCTGTTAAAGAGCATATAAAAGATTCACGAATAAAATTGCTATTTATTCCGGCTTGTTCGCCCAATCTTAATTTAATTGAATGGCTTTGGAAATTTTTCAAAAAACAAATTCTTTATAATAAGTATTATTCTTGTTTTGGAATGTATGAAGATGCTTGTCACGATTTTTTCCAAAATCTTGACTGGTGGGCTGTGCAATTGCGACCTTTGTTAACCGAGAATTTTGAGATCATCCGTCATTATTAAAACGGACGAAAATTGGTATTTAGTGAGTATATCTTTCGCAATATTTGCGGCAATTTTAATCGTAGTGACACTAAAACAAGTGGGTGCATTCACTGATTATTAGTTTCCACGCATTCATCATCCACTGGCCGCCAGGAGTTTTCATCTCGAATGACTTCATGCGCTGCCCAGCGTTGAAAATCAATCAATTCTAAACGCCCATCACTGCGGCGGCGGTGGCCGGTCACACGTCTAAATGAAACGTATTGTGTTTGCGTCATATCATCTATTTGAATACGCAACACTTGCCGCACCTCCCAATCACTGCCAAAGCGGCCATTGCTATAATAATGACCAACAGCAATGATTGGCGGCGCTATTCTGTGTGACAATGCGACCTGCTGAGTAGCGAGTTCATAAATGCGCAATAAATCTTGTTCACTAATGTCAATGTAAGAATCGATTTGACTTAATGCCGCAACCAAATGCGCATGTTCAATTATCGGCGGCTGATAGTGTGAATGCGTATTGACGACAGGTACAGGTGGGCGCGGAATTAACGCGGCTGGATAGCGGCGCCACCGAAATAATCCGTTGAAGGCAAAAGCGATAATTAACAATACCAATACATTTAATCCCACTGGCAGCAGCACGAATTGATACCCGAGCGCGTGAATGGCATCACCACCAATGACCGCAGTTAATGCCGTCGCCCCGCCGGGTGGGTGAATACAGCGTAATAAGTGCATGACGCCAATTGATAAACCAACAGCAATGGCGGCACTCCACCATTGCGTACCTAACCACTGCGCGCAACTGACACCAATCACCGCTGATAATAAATGTCCCGCAATGAATGGCCAGGGTTGTGATAATGGCCCGTGCGGTACGGCGAATAACAACACCGCCGATGCACCCATTGATGCAATTAATAAGGGTGTCCCAGTTGCATTCGGCAACAGTGCTTGACTGATTAACACCACTGCCGCAATGCCAATCGCACCGCCTAATGCAGAAATCAATTTTTCTGTCACACTGACGACGGTTAGATTAATACCTAATAAATCAAATAACCAGCGGCGGCGGGAATGCTGCATACGATTTATCTCCAAAGTGTATTAATATTTTGCGTCATTCTTAATTGAATTGGCAAATTGCTAACACGTTTTTATCATGTGTGATTCTTGTGATTATTCGCTGCTTAATTCTGGTGGAAAACCCGCCGGCGTCGTATATGACCAGGTGTGCGGATCAAAAAGAAAAACCCATGGCTTGGGTGAGACTGGTTGACCTTTGATTTTACCTTTAAGCGTTAATAATAAAGGAAACACCGGCTGGTCAATTTGGGCGCTATCTGTTTCCAAATGGCTCGTCACATCAGTGATTAAACACGCCGTTTCTTCATCGCAACTGCCCGCATCGTTCATATCAGCGGGAATGTTTAATAGGCTAATTTTTTCCCCATGCGGTGCAAGAATTGAATAATTTGAAACGGTGACACCTTGTCCAGTGTAGCCCTCTTTTGTAACCCAACCCCAATAATGATTGCGGCCTAATTTAATCCACAACCAATCGGCAGGTGGATGCCCCCAGCTACCCATGTCTAATTTGGGTGAAGCGGCAATGATGCTGGCTTTCTCATTGTCTAAATCGAGAATAAAGGCACCAACCATCCCAGTGCTGCTGTGAGAATTATAGTCCTGTACCTCGCCATTGATAATCGCAATACAGCTGCCAGTTAATAAGAGATACAAGCGCGTTTCTTGTGGTGTTTTTAATTGATCTTGACGTTTGATATTTAAACAACAGATGTCTTCACTCATATCAACCCGCGCCCGCCAACAGCTCTTTTGTGTATCATAACTATCATAAAATTTAGATAGCACCATATCCACTGGCGATGCGGCTTGAGCAATTGGAGGCAATAATACTATGCTGGCCGCACTGGCTAAAAATAACCCCGCGTGTTTATTCATTGTGTTCTCCAAATTGGCGGTTGACGAGTATTGAAACGAACGGCGTTTGTAACGACTATTTAAGTATTAAAGGCGATTGTATTGCCGCGAGTGCCGCTATTAATCACGTTCACCATCATTTATAATAATACCAATGTTGCCAGACCTAAAAAGATTAAAAACCCGCCGGCATCGGTGAGCGCGGTAATTAAGACTGAGCCGCCGAGTGCCGGATCACGCCCGAAGCGTTGGCGAATGAGTGGAATGGTCACGCCCGCCGTTGCAGCGAGTAATAAATTGAGCGTCATCGCAGCTACCATGACTAACCCCAATTTAAGATTGTCATATAACCACCAGGCTAATAATCCAATGACGTTGCCCCAAATGATACCGTTAATTAACGCCACGCCTAATTCTTTACGCAATAGCCGCCATAATGCCGTTGGTTGCACCTGTCCCATTGCAATGGCGCGCACGATCATCGTAATGGTTTGATTACCCGCATTCCCGCCAATTCCGGCAACAATCGGCATTAACGCCGCTAATGCAACCAATTTTTCAATTGTCCCTTCAAATAATCCAATCACCCGCGATGCAATAAAAGCTGTGACCAAGTTAATTGCCAACCACGCCCAGCGGTTTTTTAATGATTGCAAAATCGGTGCAAATATATCTTCTTCTTCACGCAAGCCCGCTTGATTCAAAATTTCGGCTTCTGAGGTTTCGCGTAAATAATCTACCACATCCGCAACCGTTAATCGCCCAATTACGCGCTGTTCGCTATCAATGACCGGCACTGACACCAAATCATAGCGTTCAAATAAATTAGCCGCGCCATCCGCAGCATCTTCCGGTGCAAAACTTAATACAGTTTTTTGCTGCATCACGGTTGCCACCGTCACCTCGGGATCATTAATTAACAACGCCTCCAACGTTAATACCCCGCGCAAATGTGCTTGGCGATCTACGACAAATAACTTATCAGTATGATCCGGCAACGCATCAAAGCGCCGCAAATAACGCAAAACCACTTCTAATGACACATCCTCGCGCACCTGTACTAAATCAAAATCCATTAACGCCCCGACCGTGCCTTCGGGATACGACATCGCCGCCCGCACATGTTCGCGCTCCTCTTGATCGAGCGCCTCCAGCACCTCGCGCATGACTTCCGGCGGTAAATCTGGTGCTAAATCAGCGAGTTCGTCCGCATCGAGCCGCTTGGCCGCCGCCCGCAACTCGTCCGCATCCATCGTACCAATCAGGGTTTCGCGCACCGCATCCGACACCTCCAGCAAAATGTCGCCATCCTGATCGGCGCGCACCAAATCCCATACCACATGCCGATCAGCCAGCGGCAGCGCCTCTAAAATGCAAGCAATATCAGCAGCATGGAGTTGTTCCAGCTTGCGCCGCAACCGCGCCAAATTCTGCCGATGCGTAATGTGTTCAACTAATTGATGCTGCGGCATCGGCTGCCGCTGCACGAGGTTTTCTATTAACCTTTGACGCGATAATAGGCGTTCGACATCGCGCAAATGGCAATGAATCGCATCAGGATCGCGCAGTTTTAACGGGGACATGGTGAAAATTTACCTAAGTTGGAGCGGAGCGGGGAATAATGGCGTTATAATGCGCCTTTTTAATGGCAATGGTGGTTTAATGACCGTTATTCAGGCGTCAACTGACAGCTACTATGATAGTGTAAGCTAAAAATGGCTATCTTCTTGTAAAAAAACGTGTTTTATGCGCTGCCCTTGCCGATTCGGTGCTTTACCGATAGTATTGAGTTGGCCGTTTGCACAATAAAATTGTGTAATAATAGCGGCATTTTAGCACGGTTTTCTATTAATGTTGCTAATACTAACCCCGGTGGTTTTGCTGTATAGACATTGGCTTAAACCGAAATAGTCTAAAGCACTTTTATTAACCAACATGAGTGGTATCTTGCCAATTTCAACCACCAACTGGCAATACATTCATCACCAAACGCTCCACCTTTAATTCCTAACTTTCATTCTCAAACATTGCAGGCGTCAACGCATGGCTCATCTACGCATCATAAAAAACTTAAATATTGATTTCATGGGCAAACGGTTTGTTGCCATGACTGTTTCAGCAGTCACGCTCTTCGTGTGCCTATTATCCTTTGTCATTCAAGGATTGAATTTTGGATTAGACTTCACGGGCGGCACCGTTGTCGAAGTCGGTTATGCGAAACCCACTGAATTAGACACTGTGACCCGCGCATTAAATGATAATGGTTTCAACCATGCAATGGTGCAATATTTTGGGTCACGCCAAGATGTTTTAATTCGCTTGCCGCCACCCGCTGAGAATGACAATGATGCCGAAGAGAATAAACAACCAGAAACGCAAGCGATGCTCAGTAATCGGTTATTTCAGGTGCTGAGTAAAGCGGCCGACGGTCAACTAGAATTACGGCGGGTTGAATTCGTAGGGCCGCAAGTCGGCGCTGAATTGCGTGAACAGGGCGGCTTGGCCGTGTTGTTTGCGTTAATTGGCATTTTAATTTACGTTGCACTGCGATTTGAATGGCGGTTTGCCGTTGGCGCAGTGGCGGCAATTGTTCACGATGTGATTTTTACCGTCGGCATGTTTTCATTATTCTACATTCCCTTTGATCTGAACGTCCTGGCAGCAGTCTTAGCATTGAGCGGCTATTCATTAAATGACACCATTGTTATTTTTGACCGAGTCCGCGAGAATTTCCGCAAACAACGCAAAGGCACTGTGATTGAACTGATTAACCGCGCTATCAATGAAACCCTATCGCGTACCTTCATCACTGCCGGCGCCACGTTGTTAGTATTATTAGCACCGTTTTTCTTCGGCGGTGAAGCCTTATACGGGTTTTCATTGGTTCTCATTATTGGTATTTTTGTCGGTACCTATTCAACCATTTATGTAGCAACGGCAATTGTCGTGTGGCTTGGGACAACCAGAGCTGATTTAATACCACCCGTGACTAAAGAAGGTCAATTGGTTGATGACCGTCCGTAATGACATGCGGTAAAACAGTTTGAACACGCTGCGACTCATGTCGCAGCTTCTCATTAATAAAAGGAATCATTATGCTGCGCATTCTTAATCAGGCGCTCCGCACTGGGATCATGACCGAACCGGCGCCAACTGCCGATGAAGCCGAATTAGAACGGCTGGGTATTCATATTCGGCGTTATTTGGATGGTTATTTCTCTGGCAGTCTGGCGATTCGCCAAGTAGATGCGGGTTCATGCAATGGCTGTGAATTAGAAATTCATGCGCTGAATAATCCGTATCACGACATAGAACGCTTCGGGATTCATTTCGTTGCATCACCCCGCCATGCAGACGCTTTATTAGTCACCGGCCCCGTGACGCGCCACATGGAAACGGCATTGCGGCGTACTTGGCGGGCGACGCCGGCGCCAAAATTTGTTATTGCAGCAGGGACTTGCGCGTGTGATGGCGGTGAATTCGGCGCGTCCTACGCCAGTTGCGGGGCAGTGGAAACGGTTATCCCAGTGGACGTGAAAATCCCCGGGTGTCCACCGACTCCGGTTGTTTTATTAAAAGGTATTTTAGCGGCCATGCGTCATGTCATTACACCAGTAGTGCCGCGTGTCATTAGTTAAATAGGCGACGGTTGCATGTAATTTTCATTCACCACGCCGTGCGGTTGAATAAATTTTGCGTGATTTATGGCGGTGCGTTAAATCAATCAATAATCATTAGACCGTTAATCCCCCGACCAGCGCAGCAGTCATTAACGTGGTTAGCGTCCCAGCCAGCACTGCTTTGGGCGCTAAATTGACGATTTCATCACGTCGTTGTGGCGCTATGCTGGACAGCCCGCCAATTAAAATACCCATGCTGCCCAAATTAGCAAAACCGCACAGCGCATACGTCATAATTAAACGACTGCGTGGACTTAAAGCGTCAACAGGCAATTGCGCTAAATCAAGATACGCCAGCAGTTCATTCAACACTACTTTAGTGCCGAGTAGCCCACCGGCCGTCATTGATTCATGCCAGGGAATACCAATTAACCACGCCGCTGGTGCCATGAACCAACCTAATAACCGTTGCAAAGTGAATGGTTGTCCGGCGTAATCTGGCAGAAGGTTTAATAATGAATTGGCTAAATGCACTAATGCGACAAATACGACCAGCATGGCGGCAATGTTAATGAGTAAATTGATGCCGGCCAATGTCCCTTGCGTCACGGCGTCAATACTGGAGCGCGCCTGCTGCGGTGGTGTTAGGCTGCCAGCGGTATTGGTATTACCGAGTGGCACCATGATAGCGGCAATGATTAATGCACCCGGCGCATTCACTAATGACGCGGTGAGAATATGACCGAGTGCATCCGGTACGGCGGTCATTAAAAAACTGGCGTATAGCGCCATGACCGTACCGGCAATAGTGGCCATGCCACAGGTCATTACCGCAAATAATTCACCCCGATTCATGGCGGCGAGATACGGCCGAATAAATAAAGGCGCTTCCACCATACCGACAAAGACATTCGCGGCCGCCGCTAATCCAACTGCGCCGCCGATACTCATGGTGCGCTGCAATACGAATGAGATACCGCGTACGAGCCAGGGTAAAATACGCCAATAAAACAATAATGAAGAAAGCGCGCTGATGACTAATACCAACGGCAATACACGAAATGCCAAAATGAAACTGGCGTTGGTATTAATGATGTCAAATGGTGGAGTGCCACCGCTCAAATAACCGAATACAAAACTGGTGCCGGTTTGTGTGGCTTGTTGCAATGTGTCTAACACCTGATTTAATGCCAAAAACAGGTCTTTGAATAATGGTAACTTGAGCAATGTGATTGCCAAAATCAATTGCACACCCAAACCAGTGATGACTAATCGCCTAGGGAAATGCCGCCGTTCTTCACTGATTAACCAGGCTAATGTGAGAAATATGACTATACCGAATGCGCTTTGTAAACTGAGTAACATCGCCTGTTCATTATTGAAATGTGTTGATTAAATCAGCTCCGGCGTCTGCGGCTCAATCGGCGTCATTGGAACTAATCCAATTTCATCGCCATCCTGCAAGCGGGTAAAGGGTTCAGTGAATTGTTTATTCACGGTAACGCGCAATTGACCGGGTTGGAATAACGGTGTCATGCCGCGCCGCCGTTGCCCAAGCCAGGTTAATAAACTATTCACATCTACTACCGTTGCCGGCGCAATTACTTCTTCCGCTGTTTTGCGCATTTTTTTTGCTAACCAAGAGAAATACAGCAATTGCAAATGTTTATTGCCCGGCGCGGGTTCTTGACGCTGATAACCGCATTGTTTTAATTGCGTAAGATACTGCGCCCAATTCTCTTCATATTGCATCCCCAGCGCATACAGTGTTTCCCACGCATAAATACCGGTGTCGTCACCATCATCAAAACACAAGCGCACGGCGTATTGACCTTGCGGTTCAATCGCCGTGATATTCACCAATTCTTTGCCAACAATTGGGATGCCGGCGATGTGTGCGGCAGCCGGCGAAAAGACCCGCAAGTATTCACAGGGTAAATGAAAACAGGCGCCGTCATTAAAACAAATAGTTAAAACCCGTGACTTGCTGTGCAATTGCAATTCGCTGGGTAGATGCGGATATGACACGGAATCTGCCGTCATTCATTAAAATCCTTCAGTCGAAGTGAATAGCCCAACTCGCAAGTCTTTAGCGATATAAATCTCGCGTCCATCAACGTCCATGACGCCATCGGCAATCCCCAATACTAATTTGCGTGTAATTACCCGTTTCATTGAGACACGATAGCTGACTCGCGTTGCGGTCGGCAATACTTGACCGGTGAACTTCACTTCCCCCACGCCTAATGCGCGTCCGTGACCGGGATTGCCAATCCATGCTAAATAAAAACCAACAATTTGCCAAAACGCATCTAATCCTAAACAGCCGGGCATGACGGGATCGCCGGGAAAATGACATTGAAAAAACCACAGGTCGGGATGAATATCTAATTCGGCGACGATTTCACCGCGATTGTATTGCCCGCCTGTGTTACTAATCGTGGCAATACGATCCATCATTAACATATTCGGTACGGGTAATTGCGCATTGCCGGGGCCGAATAATTCGCCATAGCCACAAGACAGTAATTGAGCGCGGTCAAACGTATCGGTTTTTATTGGTTGAGTCATTAGCAGCAGTACAATTAAAAAGGTTAAAACCACGCGCCATAAGCGCCGTGAAACCGCTGGTGAATGCAGTCATGGATATTGCACGTTAACTGTGAACAATCAATTGGCAATATGCAAAACGGTTGCAGCGGGCGGTGACAATTGTACCCAAAAGTTGGCTAACAACGGTGACTGTCATTAACTGGTGTTGCGGTTGATCAAAAAATACTTTTTAATCAACTGGTTAGCGGGAGGTATTGCGCCAGCGCCGGCGGTGTTTATCCCGACGGCGCCAATTGATCGCGGTGATTATTCCACCCAGCGGTAGAATTCGCCCGCTTCTGGGGCGCATCCACTGCATTTGCCGCACCCGCTACAGGTGGCGGCGTTGGCAATGGTCGCTATGTTGCCGCGCCGCAGCCAAACCGCGCATACGCCGCGTGCAACATCAGGGGCGACGTCGAGATGCCGGGCAATCTCGGTCAAACTGGCAAAGGGGCGTTGCTGAAGATAACGCCGTACATTGGTTAGCATGTTGACTGCGCAGCCGACTGCGCCTCGGTGCGCCGCGCCCAGGTGCGTAACCCAGCCACGACGATCATAAAGGTGATGGTCAACCCGGCTAACCACGCGCCGCTTGACCAGGGGTGTTGTTCAAAGGTGGCGGCTTGATAAAACGCGGTTGCCACGAGGTAGGCAATGCCGGTTGTCCACGCCGCGACAAAGGCGGCCCAGGCGTTGCCGGCCTCGCGGACAACGGCGCCAATGGTGGCAATGCACGGAAAATACAGTAGGATAAACAATAAGTAAGCGAAGGCACCGGCGCGGCCGTCAAACCGCGCTTCCATCGCGCCAAAGGTGCCGGTGTTGATCGCCTGTTCTTCAGCGACCGCCTGCGGATCGTCCAGCTCGCCCACATCCAACCCCAGCGGATCACGCCAATTCTCCAACGCCGCCGTGAGATTGACTGGAATTGTGGCGGCGGCGTCGAGCAGCGCGGTGCTGAGGGAGGGCGGTTCGTCGGTATCTAACGTGGCAGGCGCTTGCTCGACAGCCAGTTGGCTATAGACGGTATCAAGCGTCCCGACCACGACCTCTTTCGCCAATACCCCAGAGACGATGCCCAATACCGCCGGCCAATTGTCTTCTGCAATACCGAGCGGTGCAAATAACGGCGTAAAGGTGCGGCTGACAGCGCTTAATACCGAGTGTTCACTATCGCTATGTAAACGCCCGTCCGTGCCAATAGAGTTGAGGAGATTGAGTGCTAATACGACGACCACAATGACACGCCCGGCGTTGACTAAAAAGAGCTTTAACCGATCCCAAGTACGCAATAAAATTCCGCGTAATGTTGGTAAATGATACGGCGGCAATTCCATCATAAAACCGCTGCTGCTGCCGACTAATAACGTGCGTTGCATCACCACACCAGTGAATAACGCTACCAAAATACCAATGACATATAATGCAAATACGACGTTCTGTCCTGAATGCGGAAAAAAGGCCGCGGCAAATAATACATACACGGGCAAACGTGCGCCACATGACATAAACGGATTCATTAAAATTGTCAATTTGCGCTCGCGTTCGTTTTCTAATGTTCGCGTGGCCATGACGGCGGGGACATTGCAGCCAAAACCAACGATTAACGGCACAAAGGCTTTGCCAGGTAAACCAATAGACCGCATGAAGCGATCCATGACAAACGCTGCCCGCGCCATGTAACCTGAATCTTCTAATGCAGATAAAAACAAATATAAACTGACAATGATTGGAATGAAGGTGGCGACTACTGTTAATCCGCCACCAATGCCGTCAGCGAGAATGAGTTGTAACCAATCTGGTGCGCCTAATAATACCAACCAGCGGCCGAATTCAGTGACAAAGAGTGCTTGTGCAGCGCCGTCAAAGAAATCAATAAAGGCACCGCCGATGTTAATGGTGAACACAAACATCGTGTACATGATGAATAGAAAAAACGGAATGCCCCAAATACGGCTTAATACCGCCCGATCAATCGCATCGGATAAATGCCGCCCCGCCCGCCCATGCTGGCGCACGACCCGTGCTGCTAACGTATGCGCATGATTAAAGCGGGTATCGGCAATATGAATATCGGCATCTTCACCTGACCGTTCGGCAATGGATGTGCGCCACATATTCACCGGTTGTATTAACTCTGATGGTAATAGCGCCATTGCTAACGAATCATTCTCTAACCATTTGAGTGCTAACCATCGCCCATTTTCAATGCGTCCAATGACCGTTGGAATCTGCGCGGCTAATGCCGTCACTGCTTGTTCGACGCATTCATCATGCGCTAATGCAAAACCACCTGATGCTTGACCGCTCGCCACCGCTAATGCCCGCGCACTTAATTCGGTAATGCCAGTTTTATTCACCGCCACCACTGGTATGACGGGGCAGCCTAATGCGTGTGCTAATTGTTCGGTATCAATTTGAATACCGTGTTTGGTGGCAACGTCCATCATATTTAATGCAACGACAATAGGAACCCCCATTTCTAACAATTGCACGGTAAAATATAAATGACGTTCTAAATTGCCCGCATCTAATACGTTAATAACTAAATCGGCATCGCGTGACAATAAATAATCACGCGTAATTTGTTCGTCTAATGACACCGCATCCAGCGAATAGATACCAGGCAAATCAATCACGCGCACGGCACGTCCATCTAATTCACACCGCCCTTCTTTACGCTCAACTGTAACCCCCGGCCAATTACCCGTTGTTTGGCGAATACCAGTCAGTGCATTAAATAACGCCGATTTACCGCAATTCGGATTACCCGCTAATGCAAGACGTAATGGACGGGCGCTATCGCTTTCTTCAGAGGCAGCAGTAGTCATTATTCCACCTCAGCTACGACAGTGTTTTCTAATGGCGTAACTAATAATTTTTCAACAATGCCGCCGCCGAGCGCGATGCGTGTTTCACCAGCGGCGACGACGAAGCCGCGCCCGCGCCGATGTTCGATGCGAATTTCGCTGCCGATGTGCAGCCCCAGTCCGAGCAGACGGCGGTTCAGATCGCGTCCGCCGGCGATGCGCACAATACGCGCAGTTGTGCCAAGTGGCAGTTCTGTAAGGGAATTTAGTTCAATAGTTGGTTGAGTCATAGTCACAATCCATTAATCAAGAAACGGTAAAGATGCAAACGATTCGCATTTAGTGTAGCGGATATGGAGCGAAGTGGAAAGGGAATCGGACATCGTTGCGATAAAAAAAGCGCGAGACCTAATCGGATTTTGATGGCTTGCCCGTGTCGCCAAAATTTTGCGGCAAAAAGTTGACAACCTATTGTCTTTATTGGAAACTGGTTGTCCAATGTTTAATTGGAGTACATGATGTCAAAAGCGACCAATCAATTCAGCGCACTGATTCTGACTATTTTCAAAACCAATGGAATGATATTGGCGTGGGGCGATCAATTCGTAGCGCCATTTGGTTTAACCAGTGCGCGCTGGCAAATGCTCGGAGCATTGGCGTTATCTAAAGAACCATTAGCGGCGCCGCGTATTGCTGATTCAATGGGTGTTACTCGTCAAGGTGCCCAAAAACAACTCAATCTGTTATTAAAAGAGGGGTTAATTGAACGCTTGCCAAATCCATTAAATCTGCGCTCACCAGTTTATCAACTCACATCGCTTGGTCACGAGCATTATCAGTCAATTGACAAACAGTGGCAAAAACATGTCCGCTTTATTACCCAACAGCTGAATGCTCAAGACTTGCATATTGCTAATCAAGTCTTGACTAACATCGCCGCGTTACATTCACCCATTTCCAGTGGAGATTAACCATGAACTCAATTCAAAAACCACTGCATCTCACTGCCGCATTGATTTCGCTATTATTTATCATTAGCTTTTGGTTATCTTCAGTAATCGCGGAGTTGTTTTTATCACACAATGCAATTGCAATGGTCAAGCACACCATCGTTTGGTCACTCGTCATATTCATACCCGCTATCGCTATCACTGGCGGAACAGGTTTGGCAATGGCTAAAGAAAATCATCACCACTTGTTAATTGCCAAACGTCAGCGGATGCCATTGATTGCGATGACTGGTGTATTGTTGTTAATTCCAGCGGCGTTATTTCTGAACGCAAAGGCGCAGGTGAACCAATTTGATTTGATCTTTTATAGTGTGCAAGCGATTGAATTATTGGCCGGTGCCAGCAATTTGCTATTAATTAGCATGAATATTCGTGACGGTTTAAGCATCACTCGTTTGGATAAAGCAGCATGATGTTGTAATCACATTCAATGCGCGGCTACGAATTGAGAATTCACTAAAGCGCTATGCAACTGAGTGATTAGTCACCGCGTATTTGAAACAATAGTTTATTCAAATATTCACTGCGTCATGCCTAAAAGTGATGCCGTCAAATACGGCACTTTATAGTTATTACGACTGACATTCATCAGATATTCACTAATCCGTGCTAGACTATAATTTGATGTATGTCTGCATGACTAGGCGAGATTGATGTTGTGCGTATTGTTATTTCCCCGATAACAATAACAATCACTCGTTTTTATTTAATATAAGTGCCTGTATGAATTACGACGATTTGTCAATGATTGTTGCCACAACTGATATGCCATCGCGTACTGAAGAGTTTGCACTCATTTGGGCGGCATTACATGAACAATTAACCTATACGCTACAACCAATTATCAATGTCCACACCGGGACGTTATTTGGCTATGAAGCTGTTTTACAGGGCCATATAGAATTGGGATTTGAGAGCGTTTCGACATTACTAACCTATGCTGAAAATAACGGTGTCTTATCTTATCTGGCAAGATTATTAATTGAACGTGCCGTGACGGTATTTGCAGCAACACACCCGGGCGAGCGCAATCGCATCAGGTTGTTATTACAAATAGCACCGCGCACGTTAAACAGCGTACCATTATTAGGCGAACATATCGCGGCGGTTGCGGCACGTTATCAATTGCCAACGGCCTGTATCTGTTTTGAATTACAGGACACGCAATCACTCAGTTTTTATCCACAAGTACAGAACATTATTCACACATTACGCCAACAACGTTATCTATTTTTAATTGACGAATTTGGCGCAAGTTATTCTGGATTAAAACATCTGTACGAATTAAATCCAGATATGATTAAACTCGACCGCTTTTTTGTTGCTAATTTAGCCACCAACCACCGGCAACACTTATTTGTCAGCCATATCATCCAGCTTGCACACACGCTCGGTATTCAAGTGATTGCTGCCACCATTGAGACGACCGAAGAATTTATTGCTTGTCGTGAAATAGGTTGTGATTTTGCACAAGGACAATTTGTAATAGACCCAAGCATTCAATCGACTAATCTGTTAAAAGAACATTGCCAAATTCAGCAATTTGCTATACCACAACGTCGCCAAAATGATGGTGATTCATCTTTAATTCAAACCTGCATTGAACGTTTGCCGGTATTATGTGAAACAGATGAAATGCGCACCGTATTTGATTTTTTTAGACGCTATAGTGACCGTAGTTTTTTTCCTGTCGTTGATTGCTGTAACCGCCCACTAGGTTTAATTCACGAACAAAACTTAAAATCTTACATCTATTCAAATTATGGTCGTGATTTGTTAGCTAACCCTGCTTATAATAAAAAAATCAACCATTTCATTTTACCCTGCCCTGGGGTTGAAGTGAATAGCACGGTTAAATGTTTATTAGATACTTATATTGCTGCCGGCCATCCGCCAGGGCTAATTATTACCGAAAACTTTTATTACACTGGGTTTATTTCACAAAGCGCACTGCTGCACATTATTGATACTAAAAATTTGGCGGATGCCCGCGATCAAAACCCGCTCACCCGCTTACCTGGAAATCATAATATTGTTGAATATGTTAACCAGATTTTGGCGGACATTCATACTGCTTGTTGTTTGGTTTATTTGGATTTCGATCACTTTAAACCGTTTAATGATACCTATGGATTTCGCATTGGTGATCGTGCAATTATGTTGTTCGCCGATCTATTACGCAAGCAACTGAATAATCAATCTTGCTTTATTGGACACATTGGTGGCGACGATTTTTTTGTTGGATTTAAGCATTTAGCGGTTGAACAAGTAAAAGAAGCGGTTCACACCTTATTAAATATTTTCGCCCATGAAGTGCAAAGTTTTTATGATGCAGCGGCGCGGGAACGTAGCTATATTGAAGCACTCAATCGGCATGGTGAAATGACGCGCTTTCCATTATTAGGTTGCAGTGCGGCAATTTTAGTATTACCTCAAGCAACTCCCCGTCACACGTTTGATGAACTCTCGCGTATTATTGCTGAATTAAAAAAACAGGCAAAAAAATCTCCTGACCACATTGCAATTGAATACGATCTGATTGCTGAGACCCAGTAAGCATTATTAAACATGTTTAACCAACGTGGTTATTGAACTGCGTAAGGTGTGATGCAAAATTTCTCTAACCCATCAATTTAGGCTAATACCGCCCGCCAATTTATCACATCAGGCGGCAAACTTTTCTTATTTAGGCTGCTTGCTTGATTACCGCACCACGATGGATTGATATTGAATTAACTGCCACCAATGCAGTGGGTGTTGACAAGCGGTTTCGCCAGAGTTGGTAACATCTAAACGCTGCACTACTTGACCTGCGCAATCAATAAACACTTGCTGTTGTACTGGAATAAATCCGGGAATAGTTGCGGGTGTTATTTTACTCGTCACCAACCAAAATCCACGTTGTTTTAATACAGTCAAGGGCAGCAATGGCACAATGAAACCGCGCAAATATTCTGATGGACGGGTGATGCCCGGCCATTGATTAACTTGCAATTGCGGTTGATAAAAGTTGAGCATGGCGGCTAATTGATAGCGATCAGCAAATACAGCAATTGATTGCGCCTGTTGCGCCACGCTATCCGCTAATTCAGCAAAGCCATGTGTTTCACGCAACCCCCGTTTGATTTGATCGGGCAATGGCGGCCAAGCAATTGCCGCATAACCAATATACAATGACACAAGCAATAGATTGATTGCTGCCGTTGTCATCACCCAATTAGATAAGCGGCGCAGCGCCATTGCAAATATTGGCGCAGCAGTGATTAAAAACAGCGCCGCCCAATTGGCTTCAACTGAACTAAAACTGGCGATACTGCCGAATAATAATAGCGGCGCGCCTGTGGCCGTTAATAATAACGCCCGTGCCGGCGCGGTGAATTGCGTTGACCACCAGTGGCGCATCTGTTGAATCGCATCTGCGCTATTCAAGCGTCCCACTCCGACAGTGAACGCTATTAACATCGCGCCGAAAAATCCCAATTGACTGCTAATAAAACTGGCGACACTGGCGATGCGGTCAAGTAATGACATTGGCGTGGCAGCGAGCGAGTAAGGTTGCGTAGTTACAACGGCGGGTAATACTTGTTCGGCTAATAATTGCATGGTGCCGGCATCAGTGGAAAAGCCGTGGCCGAATTGAAATCTCACCGTTAACCAGTCGTGATTGGCATTCCACACTATATGCGGTAAACAGATCATAATTGCAATGAACCCGCCAAGATACGGCCAGCGGGTGCGTAATGCAGCGCGGTCAATTAACAGGATTAAAACCAATAACACCGGCCCAATTAACACCATGATGTATTTGCTTAAAAGACCGCAACCGGTGAATAGCCCAGCAATTAACCAGCGCCACCGTTGTTGTGTATGACAAGTGGCGGCATGGGCTTCGTGTAATGCTAATACCCAGCATAAAGTTAATAGCGTATCAGGTGTGGTGATAATGCCGACTAATGCGCCGGGAATGGTGGCGCTGACAATTAACATGGCGATGGTTAATTCGCCCGGGGCGGTTGATTGGTCGCGCAAACCCAATTGCCAATACAGGCGCCACAGTGCAATGACTGTGAAGGTGGCAACAATTAAGGTGCCTAATCTTGCGGCAAATACATTACCCGCCGCCAATAGACTAGTGCTGCTAAGTAATGCCACGCCGGGTGGGTGATCGAAATAGCCCCACTGCAATACCCATGACCAATTAACATAATAGGCTTCATCTTGGGTAATGGGTAGAATTGTCGCTAATGCAATGCGCCACAGCGTGATGATGACAATTAAACCAATTGCCCAGCGGTGCGTATTCAACTGCGAATAACTACGCGGGCGGGATGCAACCATCACGGCAATTGCACGGGCATTGGTGGCTGCCAATAGGCGGCGCGATGTTCAGCAGTGACGGTGGTATAAATCCCGCCGCGTACATTAAATACCGCCGTTAAACGCATAAAACGCGGCTGTAAAACGGCAATTAAATCATTGAGAATTTGATTGGTCACGGCCTCGTGAAAGGCGCCGCGCTCGCGGTAAGACCAAATGTATAATTTGAGCGCTTTTAATTCCACGCAGCAGTGATCTGGGACGTATTCGAGCGTTAATTCGGCGAAATCCGGCTGCCCAGTTTTCGGACATAAACAGGTGAATTCGGGAATACGAATGCGAATGGTGTAATCACGTTCTGGCTGCGGGTTAATAAAGGTGTCTAATACCGGGTTAATTGGGGTGGTCACGCGGGTCATCTCCAATGCTGCGTTGATTGAGTAATAATCCGCTATGATAACGCAATACGCGGCAATTAACGTGTGCGCGTGATGGCGAGAAACCGTTGCAAATCTGCGGGCGCTGGCGAGCGTTTAGTCGTAGTGACAAATGCGCGCACTTGAATTAACACGTCCGCCGCCTGCTGATCGGTCAATTCGGTGCGCAACAGGTCGGCGTAAGCGTGACGCACCGCCTGCCGCCCCGAGTGCTTGCCCAACACGAGGCGATGATGTTGCCCGACCTCGGCCGGGTCAATCCCTTGATAATTCAGCAAATCTTTGAGCAACCCGTCAACATGAATGCCCGCCTCGTGGGTGAACGCCCCATCGCCGACCAGACTTTTTTGCCACGCAATCGGTCGCCCGGACGCCTGCGCCACCAACTGCGACAGCGCCGGGTACTGCGACAAATTCACGCCAGTATCAATGCCATAGCCGTGCCGTAAACCCATCACCACCTCCTCCAGCGCCGCGTTCCCCGCCCGCTCACCGATACCGTGTACGGTCGTGTTGACATGCGTCGCCCCCGCCCGCGCCGCCGCCAATGTATTCGCCGTCGCCAAGCCCAAATCATCGTGCGCGTGCATTTCCAACTCGCAATCGCAGCGAGCGCGCAGGTCACGAATGCGATCAAATAACCCGAACGGTTCCATCACGCCCACCGTGTCGGCAAAGCGCAGGCGCTCGGCACCAGATTGTTGAGCAATATCAGCCACTTGCCACAGAAATTCGGGATCCGCCCGCGAGGCATCTTCCGCGCCAACGCAAACGTGCAAGCCCAAATCCAGCGCCGCTGGGACGAGCGTGCGAATTTGTTGCAACACCCAGCGCCGATCTTGCCGTAATTTGCGCGTAATTTGCTGATCTGACACGGGAATTGACAAATCAATCCACTGCACCGGCAGGTGACGACAGGCGGCCAAATCGGCGTGACACATTCGCGCCCAAATCATCAATTTTGCCCGCAAATTCAGCGCCGCAACGGCATAAATCGCGGCACATTCCTCCTCGCCCATCGCCGGAATACCGATTTCCAATTCCGGCACCCCGAGCGCATCCAAGCCCTGCGCAATGGCGAGTTTTTCTGCCAATGAAAAAGCCACACCCGCTGACTGTTCGCCATCGCGCAACGTGGTATCGTTGATTTGCACCCAAATGGGCGTTACGGTTGTCGCCATGATGAAACACTCCAATACGGCTGGCGCGGTTAATGAAATACCCGTTATGCAAACATCGTGCCGCTGAGTTTAATAACGCTAACTAATTGTTAAATCAAGTAATTTACTCGGCGGTGCGCCACTGTGACCATCAGGTTTGCAACAATGCTGCCATTCAACGAGCGACACTGCGCAACTCATCACACCCATTGTTTATTCAATTTTATTTCATTAAGGAATGATTATTTTGACTGCCGATCACACCCCCACCCCGCCCGTCTTAAATGCCACTTTATTTATTATCTCGGCACCGTCCGGCGCGGGCAAAACCAGCTTAGTGCGCAAATTATTAGCGCGTTTTCCGCGATTAAAATTATCCACTTCCTATACCACCCGAGCGCCGCGTCCGGGTGAACTAAATGGTGAACATTATCATTTTGTCAATCAAGAAACCTTTGAACGCATGATTACCGCCAATGAGTTTGTTGAATACGCTCGTGTCTTCAATCACGCTTACGGCACCGCCGAAGCAACCTTGCGCTCGGCATTGGCCGACGGGATTGATTTAATTTTAGAAATTGATTGGCAAGGCGCCCAACAAGTACGCGCCCGTTTTCCAGAGGCCATTAGCGTTTTCATTCTACCGCCATCATTACAAGCATTAGAACAACGCCTGCGTAGCCGCGCCCAAGATAGTAATGAAGTCATTGCCCATCGCATGACCGCCGCCCGCACCGAATTATCACACTATCACGAATATGATTATCTCATCGTCAACGATCAATTTGAAACCGCTCTCACTGATTTAATGTGTTTAATTCAAACTAGACGCCTGCGACGGGACTATCAATTAGCACACCATCGCGCTATCCTAAACAAATTGTTGGCAGCACCAACCTGATCGCCGCCATCGTAATCATTAACCCCGACGCCTGTTATATTGCGATTTGACTGCAATTGCACTACTATTTTCCACCTTATCATATCACTGTTATTACTCAGATGTCTGCATTAGTCGCGCACCAAGTGCGTAAAGTCTATCAATCCGGTTTTGAAGCCTTAAAAGGGATTGATTTAAGCGTTGCTGAAGGCGATTTTTTTGCCCTTCTTGGTCCAAATGGCGCCGGCAAATCCACCTTTATTGGCATCATAACTTCCCTAGTTAATAAAACATCCGGCAGCGTCACGGTCTTTGGCCATGATCTTGATCGCGCACCACAACAGGTCAAATCCGTTATTGGCGTAGTACCGCAAGAATTCAATTTCAATCTCTTTTTACCTGTTCAAGAAGTCGTCATCAATCAAGCAGGTTATTTCGGTATTCCCCGCCATGAAGCCCGCGCTCGCGCCGAATTCTATTTGCGCAAACTAGACTTGTGGGAACGGCGCGAACAACAAACACGCCAATTATCTGGTGGATTAAAACGCCGATTACTCATTGCCCGCGCTCTCGTACATCGCCCGCGCTTATTGATTTTAGATGAACCCACTGCTGGGGTAGATATTGAAATCCGCCGCGCTATGTGGGAGTACTTACGCGAATTAAATGCCGATGGCACTACTATCATTTTAACCACGCATTATTTAGAAGAGGCCGAAAGTTTATGTCGGCATATTGCCATTATCCATCAAGGCAACTTGATTGCGCGAACGAACATGGCAACGCTGTTAAAAGAATTGCGCGCTGAAACAATTATGCTGAATTTGCGGCAGCCGATTGAATCACCGAACGCAGCGTTACTGGCAGGATTTCATCTAACCCAAGTGGATGCACAGACATTAGAAATTGAATTACAACGCCATCAAACCTTGAATGAACTGTTTGCCGCATTATCACAGCTTGGCCTTGACGTGGTGAGTATGCGCAATAAACAAAATCGGCTGGAACGATTATTTCTCGATTTAATTGAACAAGACACCACCAGCGAGACAGCGCCATGACTCGTTATTGGATCGCATTTGAAACTATTTTAATTAAAGAAGTAGTACGTTTCGCACGGATTTGGATTCAAACATTATTGCCATCCGTTGTGACCACCGTGCTATATTTTGTCATTTTCGGGCGCTTAATTGGCGACCGCATCGGCGTAATGAATGGCTTTGCATACATTGATTACATTGTGCCGGGATTGGTACTAATGGCGGTGATTACCAACTCCTATTCCAATGTTGTGGCCTCTTTTTATAGCAGCAAATTCTCGCGTTATATTGAAGAGTTATTAGTCGCCCCGGTGCCAAACTGGATTATTTTAGCCGGCTATGTCACCGGCGGCGTATTACGCGGATTAGCTGTTGGCATCGCCGTCACATTGGTAGCGTGGTTATTCACGGATTTACATATTCATAGCATCGGCACCACCATTACCATTTTCACCATGACCGCAATTTTATTTTCACTGGGCGGCTTTATCAATGCGGTTTATGCCAATAGTTTTGATGATATTTCAATCGTACCAACCTTCATCTTAACACCGCTTACCTATCTAGGCGGCGTGTTTTATTCCATTGATTTATTGCCAACAATCTGGCAACATCTCTCACTCATTAATCCGATTTTATACATGGTCAATGCGTTTCGCTATGGACTACTCGGCACAACTGACGTGTCGCTCAGTCTGGCATTCGCACTCATCGCCAGCTGTATTTTTATTTTGACGTGGATTAGTCTCACATTGCTTAATCGTGGCGTTGGGATTAAAACTTAATTAACCAACCACCGCGGTTTTTCCGCGTCAGTGGAATTAAAAAGCAACCCAGCTAATCCATTTTTTATTCGCATTCATCTGTGACTACAGGAACTCATCATTATCATGTTGACCGAACTTTGGAATGATGCCGCCGGTGGATTTCACCCGGTCAGTGCCAGCGATTTTTTACCGCATTCACGTTTGCATGAAATCCAATTGCGACGCTTACGCGCCGTGATTACTCGCGCTTATGATGCGGTGGAATTATTTCGTCAGCGCATGAATGAGCGCGGTTTAACACCGGCCGCTATTCGCAGTTTAACCGATTTACAACACGTTCCATTTATGGTGAAAACCGATTTACGCGACACCTATCCATTCGGTTTATTTGCCAGTCCAATGTCAGAAATCGTGCGTCTTCATGCCTCTTCTGGCACTACTGGTAAGCCAATTGTCGTGGCTTATACGCGAGAAGATGTGAATGTTTGGGCCGAAGTAATGACCCGCACTTTTGCCGCTTGCGGATTACATCGTGGCGACATTTTACAAAACGCATTCGGTTATGGTTTATTCACCGGCGGCTTGGGTGCGCATTATGGCGCAGAAGCATTAGGTGCAACGGTCATTCCTATTTCGGGTGGTAATACCGATCGGCAAATTATGTTGCTGCGTGATTTTAATGTCACCGCGCTGTGTTGTACGCCAAGTTATTTCACCTATCTAATAGAACGGGCAATTGAATTAGGCGCTGATTTGCGCGAATTACCATTAAAGGTCGGGATTTTTGGCGCCGAACCCTGGTCAGAAGGAATGCGCAGTCATATTGAAAATACCGCCGCCATTAAAGCCTATGATATTTACGGATTATCCGAAATTATTGGTCCCGGCGTGGCCAGTGAATGCGAAGCGCAACATGGTTTGCACATTTTTGAAGACCATTTTTATCCCGAAATTATTGATCCCGATACAGGCGCGGTATTGCCAGATGGCAGCGAAGGCGAATTGGTTTTAACAACATTAAGTAAAAAAGCCATGCCGGTTATTCGCTATCGCACCCGTGACATCACTACTTTAATGACCGAACCCTGCACCTGTGGGCGGACATTACGCCGTATTCGCCGTATTGGACGGCGGTCGGATGATATGATGATTATTCGCGGCGTGAATGTCTATCCCAGTCAAATTGAAGCGGCATTATTAACGGTCAAAGGCACGGTGCCGCATTATCAAATTATTCTAACTCGTGAACAAGGGCTGGATCAATTGGCGATTGAAGTTGAGGTAACGCCTGAATTATTCAGTGATGAAATTCGTGCACTAGAAATCGTGCGCACTCGATTAAGTCAAGCGATTGAACGCATTATTAACATTCGCGCTGAGGTACGCTTGGTTGAACCGCACACCATTGCCCGCAGTGAAGGTAAAGCTAAACGGGTGATTGATCGGCGCAATCAATAATGCGTATTGTTGTATTGGTAATAAACACCGCATCCCGCCAATGATAACTCATTGCGGATTGCTATATTAAAAGTTGCACAAACTTCGGATGTATATGAGGATAAATCAGTTATGAAAGTCGTTGTATTTTCCGATGTGCAAGGCAATTTAGCTGCAATGGAAGCGGCATTAGAAGTGATTGATAATTGGCAGCCGGATGTGGTAGCGATGGCGGGTGATTTGATTAATCGTGGTCCGGAAAGTGCGCAATGCCTCGCGCTGTTTAATACACAACGCCAGCGTCATGGTTGGTTGCCGGTGAATGGAAACCATGAAACTTGGGTATTGCGCTGCGGTCGAGAGGCGCCAATTTCAGCTATTGAACATGACATGCGCCGTATTGCCGATTGGACGTGGCAACAGGTGGCCGCGCAATACACCGCACTATGCAATTGGCCAGATCATTTGTGTTTTGATGCGCCGCAGCCGGAGCATTGGGTGCATATTACACATGGCACATTAGCGAGCAATAGAGATGGAATTTCGGCCGTGACGACCGATGAATCGTTAATTGGTAAGTTGCCGGAAAATATCGCATTATTTATTACTGGTCATACGCATAAGGTGCATCAACGCCATACACAGGGAATGGATGTGGTGAATGTAGGTTCAGTTGGATCGCCATTTGATCGTGATGTACGCGGTAGTTTAGGGCAATTCAGTTTTTATGGTGGGCGGTGGCATACTGAAATTGTGCGGTTTGATTATGATCGTGCGCGGACAGAACGCGCCTTTTATGAATCGGGCTTTCTTGAATGCGGCGGTCCATTGGCACATTTGATTTTTTTGGAATGGCAACGCGCAGATTTGTTAATGGGTGGTTGGCGGCGGCGTTATGAACCGGCCGTATTAGCCGGCGAGATTGATTTAGATACGTCAGTTAAAACCTATCTCGCTGACGTATTATAAAATGCCGTAAGGTGCGGTGAGCTTGCGAACCGTTTCATTCGAGGGAGAATTGGTGTGGTTCATTCCACATCGTATTAATAGGTTGTAATTGTAAAAGGTTTTTTATGACTGATAATAGCAATCAGCATTCGGATGACAGTATTGATCTGAGCGACATCATGGTTGTTGATGAACTCGTGCGTCAATTCATTTCTAACGTGTTATCCGCAGAAGAAATGGACGATATCTATGTTGAAGTGGATCATATTAGTACAATATTTAGCGGCATGGTTCCACAATACACATCGCCAAATAACTGGTTATCTCGTGATAATATTGGCGAATCATTAATTGAAAATTATGACATTGATGGATCACAAGATTTATTAAATATAGTTCGCACGGCTTTTGCCGAAGTGATTGCCAGCCTATTTGATTTGATTGAAAAATATGCTGATAATCCGTCACAAGCAGAGCCAGAAGTTGATGCGATTATTGCAAAGTTGGTGTTGTCCCTGGTGGGGATGCCGGTAGATGAAGATTAATAGCAGCAGTTGATTGATTAGTTTTAATAGATGTGATCCAATGTTGCGGCTGTCTGTTCAATAATGCAATGACCGCCGACCGCGTCGCTACCATGATTTGCGCTCGGGCGCGGTCTTGTTGGTCATCATTCGACGCATTGGCGGGACGTTGACAAATCAATTCACATAGCCAATCGGTTGGTGACTCAAATGCGCAATGACCAGCGTCAGCAAAGGTGCGCACCCATGCTTGCGATGCGTTCATTAAAATTGCCATTCCATTTCCATTTGCATTACAATTGGTTGCGGCGCCCTGTAGGCCAATAATTGGTTTGCTAAAAGTTGTGGTATTTAAATAATCCGAAGCGCTGTTTTTATTCACCAAATCTAATGTAATGGCGCCGATACTATTTGAATCAAGTTGCGCGGCGAGTAATGCGGTCAAGCCGCCGGATGAAAACCCCATATAAATCACCGGGGTTAATTGTAATGCGGTAGCTAATTGCTGCCATTGTACCGCCCGTTTAGTTGCTGCATTACGGTCGAATAATGAAATGCAATCATTGACGGTGATCACGCGAATATTCGCTCGCGCTAAATAATTAGCTAATCCCGACAAATTCAATTGATCGCGTAAAAAACCATGTCCTAAAATGACAGTGCCGCGCACTGTTGGTTTAATAAAATGGAATGCAGATGGGCGTGGTTCATAGCGGCGGTAGAATAAATGGCAGTGATCACTGGTGATTATAAAACTATCAGTAATTTGCACAGATTGGTTGCTGAAAGTTAACTCACGCGATGACCAAATGGCACAGCTTGTTAATAATAACAAAACTATTAATCCGGTAAATAATCGGAATAGGCGATCGGGAAGCATGAGGCATTAAAACAGTCGCGTTTCGACGTTGGCGAATAGTAACGATCAAACACCTGGAGCATTTTAAGGAATCTGACCGATGCGAATGCACAACTATAAACAAGTTAGTTCGATGCTGCTTGGTGGTGCCAAGTTTAA
>NZ_JABVCQ010000109.1 GCF_014145225.1 Thiospirillum jenense | reverse complement strand
CCCCCTCCCCCCCTTTTGCAAAGGGGGGTAAGAGTAAAGCCCCCCTTTTGCAAAGGGGGGTTGGGGGGGATTTAATCAAAAGGGAAAAATTCAATTAACCGTTGCTTGAATTGGAATTGAAATTAACCAACCGCCGCCGCGCTATCGGGGCGGTTTTTTTATTTGTGTTGTGGTATGCTCGGCAAATATTCAACCATTTGGGGATGATTGCCCATGACCGATAATGTGGACAATTTGGTTTTAACCATTTTGAAAGACATCCAAATGCGGATGGGACGTTTAGATGAGCGCATGGCTAACCTGGAATTGCGTATGACCGCTCAAGAACAACATCTAGCAACCTTGGTGCTTTCTTTGCCAACCGTTCATGATCGGCTTGACGCCTTAACACGCCGACTTGAACATGTTGAGAGACGCTTGGAATTACGCGATGCGGGATGAACTCGTAAGTCGCGTCGGTTGGGTTGTGTGCAATGCGCGGGATTGGTGAATAATGACCAAACCCAACGGCACACAACCTGACATTTCCCCCGAAGAAAT
>NZ_JABVCQ010000108.1 GCF_014145225.1 Thiospirillum jenense | reverse complement strand
AAATCGTGTGTAATCCATTAGCGATTGCAGTTCTTTAACAGTCGGTAAGCGCCAATCAGTATGACCGCCAAGTGTTGAGGTATTAGCGGCGGTTAATGCGTCACTCCACGTTGCATTTTCCAATACCGTGCCGGTTGTACAGTTACTCCCGCTTAAACCAATTGCGCACTTTGCCCACATTAAGCCGGTATTGGATTGCGTGACAGTTTCATCGCCATTATCAACAAAAACGTCTAATGATTGTGTGCCACTGACAAGGCGCACTGGGTGCGGATTGCTGCGGTCATGGCCAAAAGAATTGCCATTGCTGCCAAAATCTACATACCAGGCGTCGTCGGCATCGTTGGCATAGGCGGAACTACTCCAATACCAATTACCGGTAGCGATATTAGGGAAATAAGTTGGATCAATTGACGGTGCGGTGCGCCCGTAATCCACAATTCCAAGCAGTTCTTTAACGGTTGGTACTCGCCAAGTATTAGAACCACACAATCCGCTGCTATTAACTGTATTAGCAAAAGTGGCGGCTTGACTGAAGTTGTAGGTGTT
>NZ_JABVCQ010000107.1 GCF_014145225.1 Thiospirillum jenense | reverse complement strand
CATACTTATGACTTCGCCCAAGCCGCCACTTTTGCTAATACAGTTAATAGCAGCGGATTGTGTGGCTCGAATACTTGGCGAGTACCAACCGTTAAAGAACTGCTTGGAATTGTGGATTACGGGCGCACCGCGCCGTCAATTGATCTAAATTATTTCCCCAATATCGCTACCGGTAATTGGTATTGGAGTAGTTCCGTTTATGCCAACGATGCCGCCGACGCCTGGTATGTAGATTTTGGCAGCAATGGCAATTCTTTTGGCCATGACCGCAGCAATCCGCACCCAGTGCGCCTTGTCAGTGGCACACAGTCATTAGACGTTTTTGTTGATAATGGCGATGAAACTGTCACGCAATCCAATACCGGCTTAATGTGGGCAAAGTGCGCAATTGGTTTAAGCGGGAGTGACTGTACAACCGGCACGGTATTAGAAAATGCAACGTGGAGTGACGCATTAACCGCCGCTAATACCTCAACACTTGGCGGTCATACTGATTGGCGTTTGCCAACCGTTAAGGAATTGCAATCGTTAATGGATTACACCCAATAC
>NZ_JABVCQ010000106.1 GCF_014145225.1 Thiospirillum jenense | reverse complement strand
CGGTAATGGCGATGGTATTACTGACACATTACAACCCAATGTCACGTCATTACCATTCTTAAATACCAGCACGCCATCAACTGATTCAACTGCGCCAGAAGTGTATGTTACTTTAGCAGCCGGTGGTGCGAATGATGGCGGCGTTCATTTAACCAATGTCACGCAAGAAGACGCGCCCGAGGATTTAGCCGATGATCCACTCGCCCCGGATTTACCACTCGGGTTTATTCGCTTCACTGCTGAATTACCGCCCGAGGTTGATAATCAAGATTTTGAATTGTTTGTACCAGCGGAGATTGAAATAAACGGTTATTGGAAACAGACCAGCGGCGGCGGCTGGGCCAATTTAGCCAGTGCCGAATACGGCGGTTCAATTGTGATTGATGAACACGGCACACAATTGAATTTCACCATTCAAGACGGCGGACCCTTTGATAATGATGGCGCAGTGAATGGCAGTATTGATGATCCGGGTGGGCCGGGCTATGTCGGTGATTCAGCAACCGTCTTTTTAGCGCATAACAGCGGATTAAGCATCTTTGAACGCTTAAAAGCCTATGGTCAAAT
>NZ_JABVCQ010000105.1 GCF_014145225.1 Thiospirillum jenense | reverse complement strand
AAAATCGTACACCCATTCATCGCGGTTCGTTTTAATGCTGCTGGCAAATAATTGAAAAATGACCGCGTCAGTTTTACCCGCTTTACCGTCTTTATTCGCCAGCGGTATCCAATGATGCCAATCGGCAGTCGGTTGATTTAACCATTCACCTTTTGCCGTTGGTTTAATACGTCGAAATTCACCAGCGCGCTCTAATGTGCGCAATGAACAATCACGCAGCCAATCTTTTTTCGCTTTACCAGTTGCACCAGCAGACGCATGGAGATAACGAATTGTGCAGTGCGATTGCTGCGGATTTTTAATAAAAAAACTAATTGCCACGCCGGTTTGAATATCAAAAACATTACCGCCTTGCGCGGGTGGCAAACCATCGCGTTTGCGTAAATCACCTAATAAATCTACAATCCAAATCTCCTGAAATTCCATTGCCAATACTTTGCGCAATCCATCCGCCTGCCGCGCATCTAAATACGAACGATTGGTAATAAAACCAACAATTCCATACTCACCAATTCGATCCGACGCCCACCGTAAAAAGCGCACGAATGGATCATACAATTTAGTTTTTTGCGCGGTACTCGCCGCTAAATACGTTTCTTTAATT
>NZ_JABVCQ010000104.1 GCF_014145225.1 Thiospirillum jenense | reverse complement strand
CAGTTGGTGATCTAATAAAAACCGGCTATAACTTTGCCGGTTGGAATACCGTCGCCGATGGTACAGGTATTCATTATAACGCTGGTACCCAGCTCATAATAAATAACGCCAATGTCACGCTATACGCGCAATGGACAGTATTGCCGACTTACACCGTCACTTATAATGGCAACGGCAATACTGGCGGCGCCGCGCCAATTGATAATACCGCATATTTGAATAGTGCATCTGTCACCACTCAATTAGTTGGTGATCTAATAAAAACCGGCTATAACTTTGCCGGTTGGAATACCGTCGCCGATGGTACAGGTATTCATTATAACGCTGGTACCCAGCTCATAATAAATAACGCCGATGTCATGCTATACGCGCAATGGACAGCATTGCCGACTTATCCAATTTCCATTACTGTTAATCCAGCGGGCAGTGGTTCAGTCACTTGCACACCTAATCCAGCCATCCACAACGGCAATAGCACTTGCACAGCCACTGCCAATACCGGCTATACGTTTAGTGCATTTGACGGCGATTGCATTGGCGCAACGTGTCAATTAAACAGCGTTACAAGTAATAAAAACGTCGTTGCCAACTTCACTTCGGGTTATTCACTT
>NZ_JABVCQ010000103.1 GCF_014145225.1 Thiospirillum jenense | reverse complement strand
GGGTTGACGGCGCTGCGGCCCCTGCTCAGTTTTACGGTTTGCAAATAACGTTACCGCCCGCCATTCGCGCTCAGTTGAATGACGATATAAATATAAAAACAATTCCGCAAACCACCGCCCATGAAAGTCAGCGTCATATTGAAATTGCGTTTCAATAAACACAATTGGCAACTCAGGACGCGCCGCTGGTGGCATTAACACGCCATCCAAACGGAAGCCGGTTTGTTTAATTTCCGGTGCCTGCAATTGATAGCCCGGGATGGTCGGATCCAATCCGGCTAATTCCAATACCAACCCCGGCCAATCCTGAAATAAACGATAAAACAGTGTGTCAGTTCGCAAGTGTTGTTACCTATTCTAGGTGTCATTATTCAGCGTTTAAATCCACCATCATGTGACCTCATACTTTAATAAATAGCGACAAGTGACGCTCAAATTGATTAGCATCACTTGCGCCAAGTGCAGTTTATTTTTCTTTCCGCAACTGCTGAATTTCCAATTCAGTTAATCCCGTATGCTGCGCCAACACGCGATCATCTTGAATGATGTCAAGCAAACTGCGGGCAATGCGCAAGCGGGCGGATTTATCACCTTCTTGTTTCCCTTCTGTGAAAACCTCTTGATAAAACCGC
>NZ_JABVCQ010000102.1 GCF_014145225.1 Thiospirillum jenense | reverse complement strand
GAACGCATCGGCTGGGTGAGCGTGGGCAGTTACACCGGCGGCGGGGCGCACACCTACGCTAATGACGGTGCGACCACCTACGGCGTCAACCACAACCCCGATCACACCCTGTCGGGTTACGCCTGGTCACCCAACGTCGGCTGGATCAAGTTCAATCCCACCGACGGCGGCGTCAGCATTGACCCAGCAACCGGCTATTTTTCCGGCCACGCTTGGGGCGAACGGATTGGCTGGATCAAATTCGCCGGGACCGCGCAGAACAGCACGGCTTACCGCGTCGCAGTGCAAAATTACACCGTCACGCCAACGGCGGGCAGCGGCGGCACGGTCAATCCCAGCGTTGCCCAAACTGTTTTACAAAACGCGCCGCTCCAATTGACCGTCACCCCCGCCGCTAATTACACAACCGACAACGCCGTCACCGGTGACTGCCCCGCCGGCAGTTGGAACGGCAGCGCCTACACCACCGGCGCTATCGTCGCCGACTGCGCAGTGGGTTTCAGTTTCACTGCTAACTCCGGCGGTGGTGGCGGTTATGTCCCGCCGCCCGCTGATCCGCCGCCGGTGATTCCGCCAGTTGATCCGCCGGTGATTCCGCCAATCACGCCACCAGTGAATCCGCCGATCATTCCGCCGTTGATTGATGATGATAA
>NZ_JABVCQ010000101.1 GCF_014145225.1 Thiospirillum jenense | reverse complement strand
ACGGTGAATCGTGCGTTCGGATAAATACTCGGTAATTTCCGGCCGCGTGTAATACGCCCCAAACGCCTTCTGGTTAATATACTTTTCAAAAATATACCCCAACACATCGGGATTGATTTCATTATCCTGCCCGCCCGGCGTATCATCCAAATGCCACGAATAACTGCCAAATAACTTAAATAAATTGGCAAATGCTTTATCAGGAATACGAATTGACGCGCCGTATTCCAACTCCAGCGAATGCTGTAAAAATAACCCGCCATTCAAAAACACAATATCGCCAATGAGCGCCTGCGTCGCCGCGCTCCGTTCATAGGCCGGTTTCGCAAATCCTTCAAAAAACAACGCCTGCAAAAACTCGCTGTAAAATAAATCCTGACCGCGCCGGCCACTCGCTGCCAATTGATCCAACAAATACCGACTATTGCCCTTATCTAATAATAATTTGCATTGCAAAAACCAAATAAACATCAACCGATTCATTAACACCGACGCCAACCAGCGCCGCTCGTGTTCATTCGGAATCCCATCAATCAATTCGACAAATTCTGTGCGTTTTTGAGCAAACTCTTTGAAAAATTTCTTGGTAACTTTTTCAATATCCAGCGCCGCCGTCAAGCGCTCGACTAATTGACTGAGCGGAAACTCCCCCTGCG
>NZ_JABVCQ010000100.1 GCF_014145225.1 Thiospirillum jenense | reverse complement strand
TTGGATATAGCCGCTGACGGTAGTGTAATCGGCTACTGTATTGTCAAAATCCAGGGTTACAGCAGTCGTGTCTACCTGTAAAGTGCCACTGCCATCACGATACGCCTTATTCACCGTCACATCAGCAGCATTTGTAGTCACCGTATCTCGGAGGACAATATCATTCCCCGTCTGATTAGCCAGAACAATACCCGAGCCAGCTTCATTGACCACCGCAGTCACGCCGGTTTTTGATGCTTGATCGTTGATTGCCGTGACCGCAGCACTCAGGCCGTCTGACGTGGAGGCACTTGATAAATTGAAAGTCACGGTTTGGGCGGTGGTGTTGTCTGATTGAATGGTTAAGGTGTAGTTACCAGCTGCTCCAAAAATCACTTGCGCTTCAGTGCGCGCTGTGGCCGTGACGCCGGTTGCATCGGTAAACTTGTTGATGTTGGTAGCCATTGTTTGGGCGCTTCCGCTGGCTGCAATTGCTAAACCTGATGCCCCAACACCAGTCTGACCGATAATCTGTCCACGATGCCCTAAAATATTCACGGCACCTGCTGTGACCCCGTTGCCTGATGCGGTGTTACTAGCTACCGCACCAGAGGCTACAGTGTAGTTATTACCGTAGGTGTTGGTCCGCATATTCGCATTGCTGACAGAAATAGTCTGATTA
>NZ_JABVCQ010000010.1 GCF_014145225.1 Thiospirillum jenense | reverse complement strand
ATGACTTGGCATAATGGATTCTCAGATTAAATCTTGATCGTTCTCACGCTGGCGAATAGAAACGATTAATAAAGACTGCGTTGCGATCAAATCACACACCCGCGCTCTGCAATAATAATTCCAATTGCGTGGCAATATCTTCCCAGTGGTCATTGTCATTATCAACTGCCGCATAATCATACCGCCCAATTTGTAATGCACGGCGCGTCGCCATGACCCACGCAGTTAAATCATCAGGCGGCACGAGGCAATGCGGATGATGGCGCAACATCCATGCTGTTCCGCGCACTGCGGTAGCAATCACGGGAATATGACAACGCATTGCTTCGCACAATTTCACTGGATAAGCGTAATGACCAAATGCCGTTGGACGGTTAATCACAAACACCGCATCTAAACTATTTAATAGCAGTGGCACCTGTTCCGGCGGTAAATAGCCTAAATGAATAGTATTCGCGGGCAATTGAATTTGCGGCGCCAATCGTCCCGACATTACCAATTGCAAAGTTGGATAATGCGGTAATAACGCTTGATAAGTGGTAAATAACTGCGCCACATTGCGCCGCGCATCCAATGCACCGGTATAACCCAATAGCGGTGATGTGAGCGGCAACCCCAAATATTGCCGACAACGGCGGCGATCTTGCGGGTAAAATTCCGGATCTGCGACCATCGGCAACACAGCGGCCGTGCGTCCGCCGGCTGAATGACTCAATAAATCAGCTAATTGCGGCCCCGCAGCGGTCATTGCCGTTGCGTGTCGCAGCGCCCGTCGCCATCGCCATCGTATCCCTGGAATGGGTGGATAATACGACTCAAAATTATCATACGCATCAATTAAAACGCGGGTATTGAATTGACGAGCGAGATGCACTGCCAATATGCCGAACCATAAATCAGAACAGCCAATGATCCAATCCGGCCGCTGTTGATGACAATACGCGACAAGGGTGCGGTAATAACTATTCAATTGCCAGGGGAATGATAGCGCCGGGTGCGTAGTAATATGCAGATTTATTTCCACGTCACGCTGCGCTATCGGTGAACGGTCATACGATAGCAAATGAAGATGCACGTCATGACCGCGCCGCGCTAATTCCAAAGGCAAGTAATAAAACCGCCCGTAAGGTTGAATAAACAAATCACGGCCTTGCGGCCGGCGCTTGCTTAAAAAAATGAGTTTCATGCGTTTTTAATTATGAACACGCGGCTGTTATTGATTAATGCAGTGCCGGTGCAATTGACGGTATTGTTTTAACGTCGCGGCAGCGCAACAGTCCCAACTGAACTCAGCCACACGCGCAAATCCAGCCGTGCGTAACTGAGTACGCACCGCCTCAGACTGCGCCACCGTCTCCAGCGCCGCCGTCCACGCCTCGGTATCATGCGGCGAAATCAGCCACGCCGCCGCCCCCGCCACCTCGGGCAAAGCCGCCGCATTGCTGGCAATCACTGGACAACCGTGCTGCATCGCCTCCAGCAACGGCAGCCCAAAACCCTCGTACCACGACGGATATATCAGTGCGGTAGCGTGTGCGTATAACATATGCAAAAGCGCGTCATCACCATTGAATTGCTTCACAAATTTAGCAACGCCGAGTTGCTGCAACTGCCGCTGCTCGTCGGGCGAGAACGCCCCGCCGCCGCCGCAAATAATTTGCAAATCGTGTTTTAACGGATGAGATGCCGCAAAAGCGCGAATAAACTCGGCAAAGTTTTTATAACCGCCGCGCTCACCAACAAATAAAAAAAAGGGACGGCTAATGTGTTTTAATAATTGCGGTGGTAATTGAGAGAATGGAATAGATCGCGGTGGCGCTGGATCAACGCCAAGGTGAATAACGGTCACGTCATCTGGATTGCGCGGGTAATAAGTCAGCAAATCACGGCGCGTCACATCTGAAATACAAATGATGTGCGTGGCGCGAGCGATAGCATGACGTTTCGCAATTAACACGCGGTCATACCAGGGAAATAAATGCGGGTAGCGTTCGTGAATTAAATCAAATACAGTTAATACAATTGGCACACCCGGCGGGGCGCTTGATTGGTGTGAATAATAGGTTTCATGCACCACATCCGGCCGCCACTGGGCAATTGCACGGCGGGCAAGTTGACCGCTGATATGACGAATGAAAGGGCGCATGAGACGAGGATGTCGGCGGTACCAATGCGCCGTGATGCTTTTATTGACAGGCAAATCATCATCCATCGCAGCCAATAGCGCGTTGACATGTAGCGGCGCAAATAATTGGGCATGATCGTCGCCAGTCAATGGCAATTGTGCAAATAAACGGGTGTAATACCGTGAAATACCCGTGTATGGACGACGGCAAAATGCTTGATGATCGTAAGCAATACGCATAATTGAAAATTGAATTAACGCGAATACCGTTGCATCAATTGCGTGAATAATTGAGAGAATTGCGCGGCACTGGCCGAACGCGAATAGCGTGCCGTCACGCGGGCGCAGCCAGCAAGACTGAATCGCGCTGCCAAATCGGGATTAGCGTGTAATTGCACAATAGCGGCGGCGAGCGCAGTAGGATCGGATTCTGGAATTAACAATCCCGTCTGACCGTCAATCACGCTATCGATTAACCCGCCGTGCGCTGTTGCAATGACTGGCGTCCCCACCGCCATTGCTTCTAATACACTTAATCCCTGCGCTTCCATCCAACCATTCGCAGCAGTGCGTGATGGTGCAGTGACAATATCGGCAGCACGGAAATATGCGGGCAATTGATCGTGGTCAATCCAACCACTAAAAGTCACGCAATTATTTAATTGCAACTGCTCGGCCAAATGAATAAAAAACGCCTGCTCTTGACCCGTACCAAGTATGAGAGCGCGAATATCAGGTAATTCACGGCGCACCTCTGCTAGTGCATGAAGTAAATCACCAACGCCTTTTTCTGTGATTAATCGCCCGGCAAATACAATTAACGGACCCCGTCCAATGCGATGTTGATTACGCAATTCAGCCGCGTGTTGATTCATTGCCGCTGTAAATGGCGTGATATTAACCCCCATTGGAATGCGTAGAATTGACTGCTGACGCGGAGCTAATTGACGTACCGCCCGTTCAGTGATAGAACTATTCACTGTCACCGCATTAGCTGAATGCAGCGCAATGCGTTTAGTGGCAGTGAATAGCCCGCTCCGCAATCCAAACACATCGCCACCGTGCGCAGTGATAATATGCGGAATTGAATGAAGCGTCGCATAATGCGCCAACATTCCAATGAAACCTTGTGGTAATATCCAATGAGAATGCAAAATGTCGTAGCGATACATGAGCAATTGGCGCAGCACCGCCCACCATTCAGTGGCAATAAAAGTTGGCAGTGCTAACCAATTGAGTGGCTGCTGGCGTAGGTTAATGAGCGCTCCGCCTTGATAACACAATTGTTGCCATGTATCTGGCCAAGCGTAATGAAATCGTGTGACCGCTACCCCGTCGAGTAATTCAAAATCCGCCGCTGCCGGCGCATGAGGTGCAATCACCGTGATGTCCCAGCCAAGCATTTGTAAATCTTGTGCTAAATGCAATACAAAGGGCGTGGTATTATCACCTGTCCAACGTGGCAAATTTGATGTGACGCATAAAATGCGCCCTAACCTTATTTGAGATTGGCATTCAGTGGAATACATGACGTCTGTGCGAGTTAATTCGTTGTTATTCATCTGTTGTTTATTCAAAAATCACACTTTCGCCTAATACGCTAACACGATTGGCATTCTAGGAGAATGCTGTTATGACTACTCCCCCGCTATTTGCTGAAGATCAGTTCCAGCAATATTTTGAGATTTTTTATGCCAAAACACCCGAATTAAAAGAACGCATTTTCCGGCTACGGTATGATGTGTATTGTCGAGAATTTCATTATGAACAAGAAGAAAACTGTCCTGGCGGACTAGAACAAGATGATTATGATGTTGATGCACAACAAGTCTTAACGGTGCATCGTAGTAGTGAAACCGCCGCTGGCTGTTTGCGTATGATTACACCGCCGCCCGCTGATCTATCATTATTACTACCATTGGAGCGGCATTGTGGTCATACCTTGAATCATCCCGAGCGTCACCCGCAATTGGTGCCGCGTCATTTAATTGCCGAAATCTCACGCCTTGCAGTACATACTTCATTCCGCCGGCGTTTAGGTGAAGGTGAATCACCATTAGGTGTACTTGAACATGTTGAGGAACAAGAGCGCCGCACTTTTCCATTGATTAGTTTGGCACTTCTGGCCGGAACAACTGCATTATTAGCATTATCAGGACGTCAACACATGTTTGTCATGGTTGAACCACGCTTTGCGCGGCGAATGCACAGTTTAGGGTTTCCTTTTGTTCAAATTGGAACAGTCATGGACTATCACGGCAAGCGGGCAGCCTATCACATGACTGTTGAAGAATGCTTAAATTCATGGAATGACACTATGCTGCGCATGTATGATTTTATTCTCACTTCATTACAGAAAACACCGTGATTTTGGCACTGATTTACTGAATACAACCTAGCAACTAAATTAAAAGTTGATCAAGGGTATCTGTTAATAATTGCAAGCGCGTTTCGGTTGCTACTGCTCGTGCATCTGCATCATTCAGCGCATCCTCGGCAGCCAATCGTTGCGCCCGCAATGTCCGTCCTTCAGCATGTAATTGTTCTATTTGCGCCGCATCAATGGCTGCCGTTTTTTCTAATTCTTTTAATTCCCGCCGCGCCAATTTCACTGCGGCACTATCGGTAGTTTTATCGGAGCGTCCCCAAATACTGACTAACCCGGTGGTGGGTTCCGCTAATGAATCATTCGCAATTAATTGCCGCAAAGTTTCTATGCGCTGATAACGTGCATCTTGTTGGCTTTCTAATTTCTTGACCTGATCGGTCATTGCTGTAATATCTTGCACTAAACGGTGGAGTATTTCACGATTCATATCACGTTCTTTACGTTCTATTGCCACCTGTTCATATAACCGCGTGTGCTCCTGATGCAAGCGATCTAATCGCTGTTGTAAGCGTTTTTCAGTTAATTTTTCTTGCTGTTCAGCCAATTCATGTTCATGCCGCCGTTGATTCTCGATTTCAGCCTGCCGCAATTCTGCCAGGCGCAGATCCTTTTGTTGTTCTAATTCGTGCGTCCGCAACCGCTGTTTTTCTAAATCACGTTGAAAACGCTGTTCACGTTCACGCAATGACACATCTTCGCGCAATTTTTCTAATGCCCACGCCTCCCGCGCTCGCTGCAATTCATCCGCCAATGCTTGCTGCCGCCGTTCACGTTCTATTTCCAATTCATCATCTAATTTGGTGCGCAATTGTGCGGTGCGCAATTCCAATTCGCTTTTATACGCAGCTAATTCTAATTCACGTCTTTGATTAAGAACTTGGGCTTCACGCGCTAAATGTGCTTGACGTTGCGTTTGTAATGTCTGTTCAAAAGCCTGATCGGAACGCTTAGTTAACACCGGTTCACGCAGCCGTTGTAATGAACCATAATCAGCATAAAACATTTCAGGCGCCGCTTCATAACGCTGCCATAATTGCGCAAACTCAATTGGATTTAACCAACGTGCCGGTGCTTGTGGTGGTTCAAATCCAGGAATATCCGCTAATCCCCCCTGGCGATATTTGCGATATTGAAATTGTAATGCTTCACTGAAATACGCCCGCACCGCCGCCGGTTCAAATAGTTTTAATGCAATTAATGCAAAAAATAAAATCCCTAGTGCCGCCTGTGCAAACCCCTCCACTGTTTCAAAATGCGGCACCCCACTTTCATCAGGACTATTTCGCAATGCCTGTAATGCTTTAGAGCGAGCAGCAAAAGTTAATCGCGGCGGTAGTGCCTCCGGTTGCTGTGCAGTGATTTCAGCAATCACCGCATCAATGCGTTTTTGTTTATTATGTCGCAATTCAGATAATTCAGTTGTTAATTGCTGCAACTGCTGTTCTTGATTGGCAACTGCCGTGGTACCAACCGTATTTAATCGCCCATTTATTTCTTTTTGTTTTGCAGCTAATTGCGCTGTCAACGCATTCACCCGCGTCTCCCAACGCTGCGCCTCAGGTCCGTAGCCTTCAAGCCGTTCATTCCGCCCAAGTAATTCATCACCTAATCGCTGCTGTGCGGCAGCTAATTCAGAACGCAGTACTGATAATTCAGGTGCATATTCATTATTCAATGATGCCCGTTGAGTACGCACTGCCGTTAAATCAGCAGTTAATTGTGCAATCCGGCTTTCTAAAATTGCAGCACGTTCTTGAAAGAGCTGTTCAATTGATGCAGTGCGTTGGTGAATCTGTACTTGTAATTCAGCATCACGGCGAGTGTAATACTGCTCTACTTGGCGTTGATGATAACTAGCAATATCATCTGCACGAATGAGTTTCGCTAAAAACGGCGCCGTGACATATAATGAAATTGACACAATTGCCACACGCATGATTAAACCAAATCCCCAACGGAATTGTGCACCTGCGCTTTTACGGCTGTTAATATAACCATGATCAGCACGGGTCGTGGGGCGCTCTGACATAACTAATGAAGCATCCACAATCCAAATCACGGCAAACATCAGTGCAAACATGAATAAGCCAGCAAATGGGCGCAATAAAGCGGCGTTTTGCGGCACAATAGATGCGCCGACAAATCCCCATACAATCCCTTCAATTCCTGCCATTAAAGTAATAATCACCCATGCAAAGGCTAACCAAACAATCACCGCAGGCGTGGCTAAACTGCTGCCATAAGGGCGCAGGCGAATATAATCAGCAATAGGAATACGAAATAAAAGCGGGTCTAATGCAGTGAATGTTGCCGCTGACGTGGCGGATGCGCGTGTGGCAGCATTATGAAGAAAACGTTGCACCTGCCGTGGCCACTGCCGCCAAGTGCGCCACCAAGAATGATGATTTGGCGCGGGTGGCGGGGTGATCGAGACTGGTGCTGTGGGTGATTTTAATTCCGACATCGTGATTACAACTGATTAAACATGGATGAAAGTAAGTGACATACATCATCATAAAGATGTGTTGAAATGAAACGGCGTTTCTTATTGTACTTTTTAACGATCACAATGTTGTTTTGCTCGCGCTAACCCGTGGGTTAATTGTGATTTCTCCCGCCGGGGACGAATTGTACGCACCAACTGCTGCAATGCAATACGTTGACCTGAATCAGTAATGGGTTTACCAAAACGCAATGGCAAATAAAGCGCTTGGATTCTCATTAACGCTGGTGCGAGGTGTGGCTGTACCATTGCAATACGAGCCAAGTAATCTCGCGGTCCCTCATTAGGAAAACGCGGATAACCCGCTCGTGCTAATTTTTGACATAATTGGAGATAACACTGTGCAATTGGATCAGGGTTTAAGCGGCGGCGTGTTAATAACCCATGCACCAATAACATGATAATTGCACCACCTGTCATCATTATAATAACTAACCCTGCTTCACGCCACGCACTCAAGCCCAGCATACTAAGAAGATGCTGTTGTCGTTTAGTAGAAAAGCCGACAATCCAGTTTTTCCAACCCGCATCAATGGCATCTGTGAATAGGCGTAATTGATGAGCGAGTCGCAACATTCCAGTATGCGTGATATTAAACCGGGCGGGGGCATCTGCGCCTAATTGCGCCAAACTTGAATCAACGTTAATTCGCTCTGGAGCAATGGCGGCGGTGGGATCAATACGCACCCAACCGCGTGTGTCTATCCACACTTCCGCCCACGCATGGGCATCAGATTGACGAATCAAATAATGCCCACCAAGTGGATTGTATTCAGCGCCTAAATACCCTAAAACAATACGCGCTGGAATATCGGCGAGCCGCATCAATAAAACAAAACTGCTGGCATAGTGTTCACAAAAACCTGCCCGTGTAGAAAATAAAAACGTGTCAACGGGATTGTCGCCCAGCGGTGGGGGCTGCAAGGTATAATAAAAAGGTTCTTGATTAAAGTGGCGCAGGGCGCGTGTCACAACTGCATTATCAATCGTTGTTTTATTAGCAGTCGGATGTTCAACAAGTGATTCAGTACGCCATTGCATCGCTAATGCTTGCATTCGTGGAGTAATTGTAGGCGGCAATTGTAATGCGAGGGTGCGTTCCGCTAGGCTTAAACCATCAATGCGATAGTTTAATGCGGAACGTAATTGATAAACACGCACATCGTTAATTGGTTTATCGGCTAACAAACGAAAATCACCGGGTAATAAGCGTGTATGCGGCGGCGCCGTGAATGGCATGTCTAATGCAAATAACCATTGTTGCGCGGTGGGTTCTAAAATGACACTATAATTCAATAGGTTCGCAGTCTCCACTAATTTTGCTGTTGAACTGCGCAATTGTGATTCGGTTGCAGGTTGCCAGCGACGTCCATCTGTTTTCCATAATACTGGCCCACGCCAATATAATTGTGCTGGGGAAATTGATAGGGGTTGTTCAAATCGCGCATGAAATGCAATTTCGCCAGATAATACCAGCTCGCTAATGTGTCCCAATTCTAATGTATCGGACATACCAGTGCGAGCGCGGGTGTCGGATAAACCAAAGCTCCAGAGCGGTGTTTCTAATCGTGGAAATAGAAAAAACAATAAAATTGTAAGCGGAACGGCTTGGGCAATCAATGTAGTAGTTATACGTCCGGCATATTGCAAACGCGGTTTAATGAGCGCCAATCTTAATGAGTAATGGCTATTCATATCGGCTAATAAAACGATGTTTGCGATCAATATTATTACAAGATAGGCAGTGAATAGTGGTGTACTGTCAAATAAAAACGCAATTACCAGTAAAAAAGTCAATAATGCAGACAAGACATACAGGTCACGGTGAGTACGAATTTCTAAAGATTTAAGCGCCATCATAGTGAGTAAAAATGCAGTGCCGGCATCTTGCCCAGCTAATGCAAGATAACTTGCGCCGACGGTCAATACACCAGCAATTGCAAACAACCCTAATAACCATTTATTAGGTTGGAGTTGCGACCAACGCAGTGTCACGGTGCGTAATAATAATGCCGTTAAAATAAAGACAATAACTGCCATGTGCAAATATGGCAAGAGCGGTATAGTTGCCAATAGCAACAGACCACTCATAGCAGTGGTTTGCCACACATCAGGAATAGAAAAACGGGGTGTTTTCATTGGTACAGATGAGAATATCATTCTAATGATACTTGTCGCATGGCAGCTAAATGTCCAACTGATTAATGCGTGTGAGCGCGCTGTCAAAATCATATTTGTTGAGTGCAATCAACACTTCTTTCAACGAACTTTCTAAAGTTGTTCCCCGCACTAGAGACATGATTTTTTCTGACAGAATCATCGCATCGGCATCATTATCCGCTAATAACGTTTTGAGTTGGTCTATTTTTATTTTAGCCTGTTCAGATATAATCGAAGAGCCTGTTGATGATGGCAAACTAGACGCGATATTAGGTGATATTAAATGAGTTTGAATTGCACTGAGCACCGTCTTTAGTTCTTCAATCGTGGTTGCTAACAATACAGATGTATTCCCGCTTGAATACGTTTCAACACAGGCTTTTTCTAGCGCCGCCGCCGCCGCCTGTAATTGCTGGGCACCGATATTGCCGGCAGTTCCTTTTAATGTATGCGCATGACGAGTTGCAGTGATTAAATCATGATTATGATAGGCTTCATTAAACCTTTCAATAAAATCTGTTTGCCCATGATAGAATTTAATGAGCATTTTTTTAAATAAATTGACCTTACCCATGCAGGTTGCAAGCCCCATTTGATTATTAATTCCAGTCAACTCAGGTAAGTTTACTGTGGTTGATAATGGCGAATAATTTACTGCCGTTGTCAACGAAGTTTTTGGCTTTATCCAATGACTAATCGTGGTGAACATATGAGGAATATTGAGCGGTTTAGCAATATGATCGCACATGCCAGCGGCAATGGCTTTTTCACGATCACCGGCCATCGCATTCGCCGTGATCGCAATAATGGGTAGGAGACTTAATTCAGGGCGAGCGCGAATAGCCCGCGTTGCGGTATAGCCATCCATAACGGGCATTTGACAATCCATTAACACTCCATCAAAACGGCTATCCGTTGCTAATATGTCGAGTGCTTCCTGACCATTTTCTGCTAATACGACTTCAATACCAGCCTGCGTGAGTAATTCTTGTAATAATTCTTGATTCATATCGTTGTCCTCAACTAATAAAACTCGCGCACCGCGCAGTTGCATCACAGAATTATCATAGTATTCTTCGCGCACAAGGTTGCGTGTTTCAATCACCATCCCTTTGTGCATTGCTTCGGCAATTGCTTCAAGTAATGTGGATGGCGTGATGGGTTTAGTTAATACAACTTTAATATGGGCGCCAACCTGTTCAGCAGAGGTAATTGCATCTTCACGCCCATAAGCAGTAACCATCACAACTGCAGGCGTATGACTACCATAAATTGTTTGTAAATTTTTGACAGTTGTCACGCCATCTATGATTGGCATTTTCCAATCCACTAATACTAAATCATACGGTAATTCGTGTTGTTGAGCGGCGGCAACCATCTCTAATGCGTGTTGGCCATTAGTTGCCACATCAACTTCTAATCCAAAAGTGCGCGCCATTGTAGATAAAATTTCTCGGGCGGATGCATTATCATCTACAACTAAAACTCGTACGCCTAATAATTCATTTGCAGTGAACATGTGCCGAGGTGGGGCATTGATTTGTAAATCAAACGTTAAATTAAAATGAAAACAAGTGCCTTTATTTAATTCACTTTCAACCCAAATTCGGCCGCCCATCATTTTGACCAAACTTTGAGAAATTGATAATCCTAAACCACTGCCCCCATATTTGCGAGTGGTGGAGGTATCGGCTTGTGTAAAGGATTGGAATAATCGCTCGCATTGTTCGGGCGACATGCCAATACCTGTATCTTTAACCCAAAAGTGTAATTCGGCGGATGTGAGTGTGGAATTAATCAATTCGACACCAACAACAATTTCACCTTGCTCGGTGAATTTTAACGCATTACTGCCTAAGTTAATTAACACCTGCCCCAAACGTAATGGGTCACCAATTAACGCCGTTGGGATATTTGGCGCAATGTGGAACAATAATTCGAGCGCACGGTCTTCGGCTCTAATACCGAGTAGGTTAGCTAAGTTGTCAATGACATCTTCAAGATGAAAATCAATTCGTTCTACAGTCATTTTACCAGCTTCAATTTTAGAAAAATCAAGAATATCATTGATAATACCAAGTAAATTTTCACCGGCACGATGCACTTTTTCAATATAATTACGCTGTTTTCTATCTAGTTGTGTTTGTAATGCAAGATGTGACATACCAATAATGGCATTCATAGGAGTCCGAATTTCGTGACTCATATTTGCTAGAAAATCACTTTTAGCGCGTGTGGCGTCTTCTGCTAGTTCTTTTGCTTTGAAAATCTCTTGTTCTGCCAACTTACGATCTGTAATATCCAATAGCCATCCCATGACACCTGCTTCGCCCTCATGGATCATGGGTAAAAAGGTTGCTAAATAATCGCGTAATTCTTCATTGCCACTGCGCAGACGTAATTCTTGATTGCGAATAAACCCAGATGTTGTGAGCTTATCAATTAACTGGTTTCGTAATTCAACGGAAGGGTAAATTTGTTCGGCAAGATCACCGACTTTGACACCAAACATCTCGGCAAATAATGGATTAACTAAACGGAAGACGCCATTAATAGTAAATGCCGTGCCAATTGGGCTATGATCGAGAATATTTTGTAATGTTCCGCGTTGTTCTGCTAATGTTTTTTCAGCGTGTTTGCGTTCAGTAATATCACGCGCCGAGGCGCATATACATAAGCCGCGCCCATCAACAGTCGGTAATCGTGCTAATCCCAGTTCAATTGGAAATTCAGTCCCGTCTTGGCGAATACCGCGTTGTTCCCGCGCTTTTATTTCATGCTGATTTTGACTATATGAATGAATATAGTGATCGCGCAATGTTACATGGCGATCACGATATGCAGGTGGAATTAATTGTTCGATTGTGATGCCATACATTTCTTCATCAACATAGCCAAACATTTTCTTAACTTGATAATTCACTAAAATAATTTTGCCATTTTCATCGGTCACTAAAATACCATCTGGTGCTGATTCAATAATGCTGCGATACCAGGCTTCTGTTGCTTTTAAAGTGTCTTGTTGTGCTTCCAATTCGAGTGTTTGAGCTTCAAGTTTAGCGGCTTGAAGAGCCATTTCTGCTGATTGTTTTTGCGTTTCTTCTAATAGTAATTTAGTTTTAGTAGTGCGTTCGAGAATTTCTAAATTCATTGCCAGAACGGGAATAGCGCCGTCTAATAATGCTTGTTCGTTATCATTAAATTGATCGCAGGCCGCCAATTCAATCACACCAAGCAACCGTTCTTGCAAAAGAATTGGCCATAAAATAATACGCTTAGGAATGAATTCACCTAATCCAGAACTAATCTGGATATAATTTGAAGGTGGCACGGTAATAATAATAGGTATGCGTTCTAAAGCACATTGACCAACCAGCCCCTCACCGATCGAAAAATACTGGCTTAATTGCTGACGTTCACGGTAGGCATAGCCACTTAATAACCGTAGACGCCGATGTTCTTCTTCATAGATATAAAACACGCCTTGCCCGACTTGAAAAAGTGGGCAAGTGTAAGATAAAAACCGTCTTGCTAATTCAGAAAAACTATTGGATTGCTGTAATTCAGTTGATAATGCTGCTAGGTTGGTTTTAATCCAACGTTGTGCTTCCATTTGACGCGCTTCGGTTTTGAGAATGGCAATTGCACGCGCTAGACCACCAATGTCATTAGAATAATCTGTATAGGGAATAGTGAGATTGAGTTCTCCGGCGGCTAATTTTTCAACAACTCTTTGGATATTGCGGGTTGGTCGTTGAATAGAACAACTCACTAACAAAATGAGTAAAATAGTGAGTAGCGCACCTCCAACTAATAAAATAATCGTGTGTTTTGTATTACGTTTTGCTAATAAAGCGGATTGTTCAGCGGCGGCACGGGCTGTCGCTTCTTTGGAATGGGCGACTCGGTCAAGCGTATCGTGTGCGGCATCAAAGGTACGTTGTACTTGTGCCGATGCCAACATTTCTCTTGCCACAGGTACATACACTGGGTCTTTATGATAGAGCGCCAATATTCGGTCAATATCTTGTTGATGGGTATCTAATAAACCATGAAGCTGTTGTAATTGTTCAATGTCTTTTGCAAGATATAAACGTGGACGCACTGAGGCAATTTCTAAACGCAATTTTTGTTCAGCAGCAGTTAGTTGTTGTGCAGCAGTATTGCGTTCGTCTGTTTCAGAAGATAAGAGAATCTGTCTTAATGAGCGCGCCATTGTGGCAAGGTTAATTTGCGCCTCTTTAATGTGAAAAATACCCAACAGTTCTTGGTCGTATAGGTGTTGTAGTTCTTTATTTAAAATACTTTGGTGATGTAAACTTTGTACACCTAATACCAAAGCAAATAATAGTAAACTAGTAAAACCTAATGTTAACTTGTGACTTAACGGGCGGCGTTCTAATAATGTGATTGTCGCGTTGAAAATGGGCATATATTTCCAACTCAGTGATGATTAGGTTACAAATGGCATGTCATAGACGGTGATAATGACATGGTGTGATCTAGGGTGGTGGTTCGAGTAATGATAATGGTGCAGTCGTATCAGTTGCGGGAGTCTTATCTATTAAACCGTGTTAATGATAAGTAAATAAAGGTTGTTCCATTGATTGGTACAATACCAATCATACAACCCCCACACCGAGCGGCACGGTATTGATGTTACGATCAGATGAGGGGGCTGGTTTGTTTTAGAAATTAATCCTCAGTGCGATGGAAAGCGTCACTTAGTTGTTTTTGAACATTCGCAGGCACGGCTGCGTAATGACTTAATTCGATGCTATAGCTGCCTTCACCGCCGGTAATGGATTTGAGACGTGATTCATAGCCTTCTAATTCAGCTAACGGCACTTCGCCATCAATTGCCATTCGCCCCATACCTTGTGCTTCACTGCCATTGATACGGCCACGGCGGCTGGATAAATCACCGGCTAAATCACCCATTGCACTGTCTTGGGCGACAATACGAATTTTCACAATTGGTTCTAATATGACTGGCTTGGCTTTTTCAACTGCTTCAATAAAAGCCTTGCGGCCGGCAGTGGCAAAAGCAATATCTTTAGAATCCACTGGGTGAAATTTTCCGTCATACACTTCGACGCGAATATCGTGTAATGGATAGCCGGCGATAGCGCCTTCTTGTAATATTTGGCGGACACCTTTTTCAATTGAAGGAATGAATTGACCGGGAATAGAACCGCCGACAGTCATGTCCGCAAATTCAAATCCCGCATCCTGTTCTAGTGGCATGACACGCAAATAAACTTCACCGAATTGTCCGGCGCCGCCTGTTTGTTTTTTATGGCGATGATGACCGTCGGCTTTGGCAGTGATGGTTTCCCGATAAGGGATACTCGGCGGATGCGTTTCGACATCAACGTGGAATTGTTCTGCGAGCCGTTTTAATAGCACTTTTAAATGCAATTCACCGAGCCCCCGCATGACTGTTTCATTTGCAGCGGCATTGTGTTCGATATGAAAACAAGGGTCTTCTGCTTCTAGTTTATGCAGGGCGTCGGTGAGTTTTTGTTCATCACCACGTTTAGTTGGTGTAATTGCCAAGCCATAGAGTGGGACGGGGCATTCCATGCTGGATAGATGGAAATGATCTTCATCATGTGAATCATGTAAGACGGCGTCAAAATGAATGTCATCCACCCGCGCAACGGCTAAAATATCACCCGGGACGCCTTCGTTAATTTCGGTCATTTCATTGCCATGCAAGCGAAATAACCGATTGACTTTGAAGGGCTTACGCGCATCGCCAATGAATAACTGAGTATTCGTGGTTATTCTGCCCTGATGAATACGGAAGATGCCTAATTTGCCGCGATAGGGATCATTTAATACTTTAAAAACGTGGGCGATGACGTGTTGATTCGGGTCAGGATTGATTTTAACCGGTTTTTGTTCAGTACCTTCGCCTTGCATGAAAGGCGGTGGATTACCTTCAGCAGGATTGGGCATGAGCCGCGTTAAGATTTCAACTAATTCGCTAATACCAACACCGGTGTCAGCGGAGCAATAGCAAATTGGAATTAAATGCGCTTCACGCAGGGCGGTTTCAAACGGATCGTGTAATTGTTCAGGGCGTAAATCTTGTCCCTGTTCTAGATAAATCTCCATTAAGTTTTCATCTACTTCAACCACCTGATCAATAATGTGACCATGTGCTTCTTCTACCGAAGAAAAATCGGTGGTATCGGTGGCTGGTTCAAAAAAACAATCTAATACACGCTGACCACCGTTAGCGGGTAAATTGATTGGCAAACATTCAGCCCCGAAGGTATCGCGCAATTGTTGGGTGAGTTCGGCTAAATTGGCTTGCGGTGAATCAATTTTATTCACAATAATCATGCGACATAGGTGGCGGCGGTCGGCGGCTTGCCATAACCGTTGGGCGACAGATTCAATCCCCGCTTCGGCATTGATGACAATCGCAACGGTTTCAACGGCGCTTAATACGGAAATGCTGCGTCCGAGAAAGTCAGCAAAGCCCGGGGTGTCAATTAAATTGACATGTTTGCCGTGTGCATTAAAGCTGGTAATTCCAACGTCAACTGAATGTTTTAATTCGCGTGCTAAATCATCATAATCACATACGGTGGTGCCTTTAGCGACACTGCCGGGGGTGCTAATAACACCTGTGGTGGCGAGTAATGCTTCAATGAGCGTGGTTTTACCAGCGCCCGCATGACCAACAAGGGCGACATTACGGATATCCTCTGCATTATAATCAGACATGAATGAATCCTTAATTGATTAAGAGGGTGAAAACAGCAGTTGCTGCATGACCAACGGCGAATAACCAAACAGTTACGCGAGGGCTATAGTAACGGACAGGGCGCGGCTGGTGCAGTCTGAATTGCCGGTTTTGCCATCGTTGCCGGCGGCGTGGGCAAATAGTCGCCCTGACGGCGTAAGTTTGTCAGAATAGCCAGACGCCAGTTGGTCACGGAAGCGGGCGGTCGGGCGTGTATTCCCCGATCCCCACCCGTATTGACGCGACCCTGACGCGATGGATGGCGCGACGCTGTTATGCGGTCGACATCAAATGTCCGCGCAGCGCACCGCCGTCACACACAAGTTTAGCTATCAAGAGGTCATTCGCAACGTGCTTGACATTATTCCGCATATTTTGAGAGAGCTGGTGCGCGGTGTTACTACCACGCCGGCGTCAACTACCCCTGTATCACTTACACCACCTGTGGCAGCAGAACCACCGCCGGCAAGTGTGGCAGTATCACCTGCACCCTCTCCGGCTGCGGCACCACCGCCTGTTGCAGCAGCGACACCTGTTGCATCAACACCAACTCCGGCTGCGGCACCATCGCCTGTTGCAGCAGCAACACCTGTTGCATCAACACCAACTGCGCCTAAACCCGCAGTGACACCACCAGTAGCAGCAAATAAAACACCTCCCTCACCACCGTCAAAAAAGTCGGCGGCTAATAAAAAAGGGAAGGGGAAGTAGTGTATTTATTTTCTTTGTTATAGCGCAATGCTTGATTAAGCCATTAACAATTCCCTCGTACCATCAATGGTGCGAGGGAATTAACCTGCAAATTGTACGGCATGATTTTGATTAGATAACATTAGCGTTTTGCGGCAACCAAGCGGCAAATGTTTTATATTCATGCTATTACCCCCGCACCACTTGAATATACCGTTTTTGTGGGTTAGTTTAATTTAATTGAACTGGTACGCTCGGCAATTGTTGGCTGATTAAAACGGCGATCAAACATAATTAACCAGCCGCTGAACAAACCCAATCCCGCTAAATACTGATCCAATTAAATTGAGCCGTCGCGCAATGGATCACGCCAGACTTTTAATTTAATTGCTAGTGCGACATCATCATAAAGCAACCATAAATCCATGCGCCCTGAGCCAATGGTATATTCGCCTTTTAATGCGTCACACGATTAATACTATAGTCAATCTAACATAAAATCGCACTATTCCCGTGTCCAGCGACGGCGCATTCTAGGTGCCCGCTGTCGCGGGAATGACGATTTGGTTTGCGGACTAATTGCCGTGTTGAAATCAAATTATCTTGGATTGATTGTATGATTGAAATTCCAGCGTTTTAGTGGTGGCACGCTGTAATGAATGTCTGGACAACTTGACGCTTTTGTATTAAGAAAACGCATGATGTTTCCCCAAAACGGTAAGCGGATCGCTGGCTAATAAAAACTGACTGATGTATTTCATAAAAATACCCCAGTTAATGTCAATTGCCGTGCGACGTTTGATGATTGACTGCCTCACCGCTTACGGTTGACAGTTTGAAGAGCGGGGGTTGGTCAGTGATTACGGTTAGTTAAATTCCGCCGCATAGCTAATAAAACAGCAATGAACTATCAATTATGATGTCAGTGATTAAGCGCAAATTTTGATGGACAATTGAATAGGATCAATTGCGCTTTATGCTAATGTCTGTTCTCGCCCGGGGAATTCACCTGATTTGACAGCTGCGACATAGGCGGCAATGGCGGCGGGTAGGGTGCCGGTGCCAGTGAGAAAATTTTTACTAAAGCGCGGGGGGCGCTGTGCGGTTGCGCCAACAATGTCGTACAAAACCAACACTTGACCGTCACACCGATTACCCGCGCCAATGCCGATGACAGGAATGGTCAGGCGCTCGCTCAAGGTGGCGGCTAATACGGCAGGAACGCATTCTAAAACAAGTAGTTGCGCACCGGCAGCTTGCAATGCCAGCGCGTCTTGTTCGATGCGGATGGCGGTGGCACTGTCCTTGCCTTGATAACGAAAGCCGCCCAATCGATGTACCGATTGTGGTAATAATCCCAAATGTGCGCAAACGGGTACACCAAAGTTGGTTAAATGTTCCACTGTTGCTATGACGCGACCACCGCCTTCGAGTTTGACCATCCGTGCGCCGCCTTCGCCGAGGAGTCGTGCGGCGGCATCGAGGGCGCGCTCGGGCGTGGCAAAACTCAAAAATGGCAAATCAGCAATGACTAACGCCCGTTGTGCGGCGCGGCTGACGCAGGCGCTGTGATAGACCATGTGATCGAGGGTGACGGGTAAGGTCGTGTCGTGTCCTTGCAACACCATGCCAAGTGAGTCGCCAACTAGCAACACCTCGACTCCGGCCGCTTCAAGTAGTTGCGCAAAACTGGCGTCGTAGCAGGTCAACACTGCAATGCGTTGTTGCCGCTGTTTCATTGCCAGTAAGGCCGCGGCGGTGATGCGTTCATTGGTCATGTTATTTAGCCTGATTGATTAGTCGTGATTTAGCCCATTCAAAGGAAATAGTTTTTATTTCGAGAGATGCGCCTGTCATTTCAAATGAAGCGAGAAATTTTAGTTGGTTTTTGATATTGAACTTGTGCAGTTGAGCCTATTAAAATGCGGCGCTCTACCAATTAGGATTTAATGAAATACAATCATTATAAATCCAATTGCGCCCTGCTCGTTTATTCTTCGTCCAATTCACCAATGGGTTTTTCAGTAGTTGAGCGCCGCCGCCGCCGTGGTTTTTTACGCGGTGTCATCATTTTCGCCCGCTCGGCTTGACTGCTTTCATAAAACCGCGTCCACCACTCCGCTACCGCAATGGCTTCTATTTCACCGGCGGCGGCGCGGAGTAATAAAAAGTCATAGGCGGCACGAAAGCGCGGATGTCCGAGTAATAGCGTTGCTCGTTTGCCGTATTGGTGTTCAAAACGCGGTTGTAATGTCCAAATTTCCCGCATTGGTAGCCCAAAACGGCGCGGAATTGCCACGCGCTGCTGTTGTTGATTGGCAATATCCGCCGTCGCCTGCGCCATTGCATCCATTGGCGCATGATCGGCCGTGAGTAGGCGTTGATAGCGCTGCCGCACGGGTGGCCATAATAGCAATGCAAATAAAAAACACACCGCAACGGGTTTATTACTTTGCAAACGAGCGTCGGTATTGGCTAATCCACGATTAACAAAAGTAATTGGAAACCCTTCTTCTTCTTGCGCTAAACAGGCATCAGTGGCGGGGAATAATTCGGCAAATAATCCATAATGCCGCAATTTTTCAAAGGCGGGTAGCGCGTAACCGGCGTGAAATAACTTTAATACTTCTTCAAATAACCGTGCGGCCGATACGTCGCGTAATAAGGGCGCAAGTTGAAATAACGGCGCTTCACAAGCGGGATTGAAAATGAAGCCCAATTTGCAAATAAAACGCACGGCGCGCAGCATTCGCACGGGGTCTTCTCGATAGCGGGCGCTGGGATCATCACCAATTAAACGCAAATAACCGGCGTTTAGATCACGCAAGCCGTCGGTGTAATCAACTAATGAAAAATCATCAATGTTGTAATAAATGGCATTGATGGTGAAATCCCGCCGCAGCGCGTCTTCGGCAATGCTGCCGTAAATGTTATCGCGCACGATCATGCCGTTTTCAATTCGGCGGCCGTGGGTTGCGGCTTCATTGCGCGGCGATTCCAGCGATTGTTGACCGCCGCCGCCGCGAAAAGTGGCGACTTCGACAATTTCATCGCCAAAAACGACGTGCGCGAGGCGAAATCGCCGCCCAATGAGGCGACAATTGCGGAATACCGCTTGCACTTGCTCGGGCGTGGCGTCGGTGGCGATGTCGAAATCTTTGGGTTCATGCCCGAGCAGCAGGTCGCGCACGCCGCCGCCGACCAGATACGCCGCGTAGCCGCTTTGTTTCAGGCGATACAAGACGCGCAGCGCATTGGGGCTGATATTGGCACGCGAGAGCGAATGCGCCGGGCGTGGGATGATGTGTGGCGTGGGTGAAGTGATTGATTGCAAACGACTTTTAGAACTGGCAGCAGGAGGTGACAAATGTGGCTTGAGAGTAAAACTAAACCGCGTATAATACGCCATTGTCGCCAAGAAAACTGCTCCCTTCGTCTAGCGGTTAGGACGCTGGCCTCTCACGCCGGTAACAGGGGTTCGAATCCCCTAGGGAGCGCCAATTCAATTGCGCGCATTGCCGCCCGCCGCCGTTTTCATTCCCGTTTTTAATTGATTGCAATTCACCGCTGGCGCGTTAGGTTGACGCGGCATGAAAGAATAAATCATACAGCGTTAATGCAATTTCCACCACAATTAAAATCACGATATACCACTCAACCCGCAGGCTGCGTTTATTTTGTAATAAATCCAGCAAGGTCGCGGCCGTATCGCTAATCAATGCCAATTTACGTTCTAGCGCCAATTGCCGTTCGCGGATTTCATATTCGGCTTCTAAATTGAGATACAGCCGTTCTAAATCCGGCCGTTCCCAAATCACTTCCGGTTTATCACCCACTTCACCGCGCCCCACCATGTCCTGTTGAATGGCCAACGCCTCACCAATATGGCGAATTAACGTGCGCGCATCACTGCCGCCACGACCAACCTGTTGTAAATGATTCGCTAAGGGTTCAATGCGATCAAATGCCGCCGCCACCCGCGCCTCCTGTTCGGCTAATAAGACACTTTTACCCAAAATATCGGCAATGACTTGCAACCGTGCAATGTCGGTATTGATTAAAATTAACCGCTCGCGTTCAATCCCCTCAACCCGCTCGGCATCAATCATCAAAATCAATTCTTCATGCTCAGTACGGTCGAGCGGTTCTTTAACCAACGTGCGCAGTTTTTGAATGAACTGCGCTTCATCATCTGAATGAACGCCAAATAACACGACCGCACCTGAGCGCAATAGCACCGCGTAGCCGTGCTTTGACACCGCCACCACCACTGGATTAGTCGCCAGCGGCTCGAATTGATCCAGACGGCGGAGGTCTAAATAATGCCCAAGTAAAAACGCTCGCGCTTTTAATTCGGAACAGTCAGATTGGAATGGTAAAATAGACATGCGATCACGCTCGCTACCAATACGATTTTTATACAACGCACACCGTCACCATTTAACCCCGCCGCCATTGCGTCCCGCTCGCACCATCTTCTAAAATAATGCCTTTTAATTGCAATTCATCCCGCAGGCGATCGGCTTCATGCCAATCTTTGTTGCGCCGGGCGGCATCGCGCTGGGCAACGAGGTTAATAATTTCGGCATCACTTAAGCCATCGGTCATAGTGCCGCGCAAATAGTCTTCGGCACGTTCTTGTAATAAACCTAATTGCCCAGCCAACGCTCGTAATTCAGCACCGAGGCTAATTGCCAATTCACGATCCGTTTGATTGGCGCGATTAATCTCCCGCGCTAATTCAAATAACACCGCGAGCGCGTCTGGCGTATTAAAATCATCATCCATCGCCATTTTGAATTGCGCTCGAAATGATTCGCCGCCCAGCGGTTCAATATCATCCGGCAAGCCGCGCAATGCCGTGTATAAACGGGTTAATGCCGCCCGCGCCGCATTTAATTGCTCATCGCTATAATTCAGCGGGCTGCGGTAATGACTAGACAGAATGAAATAGCGCACTTCTTCCGCCCGATAGCGGGTTAAAATCTCGCGCACGGTAAAGAAATTGCCAAGTGATTTCGACATCTTTTCTTCATTCACGCGCACAAATCCATTGTGCATCCACACATTAACAAAGGGTTCACCGGTGGCGCCTTCCGCTTGGGCAATTTCATTCTCATGGTGCGGGAATTGCAAATCAGCACCGCCGCCATGTAAATCAAAATGATTGCCTAAACAATGCGTTGACATTGCCGAGCATTCAATATGCCAGCCCGGCCGCCCTATGCCCCAGGGTGAATCCCAATAAGGTTCATCCGGTTTTGCCGCTTTCCATAACACAAAATCGAGTGGATCACGCTTGCCTTCATCAATTTCCACCCGCGCCCCGGCGCGCAAATCAGATAGGGCTTTACCCGATAATTTCCCGTAATTCGCAAAGCTATTCACCGCGTAATACACATCGCCATTTTCTGCGCAATAAGCGTGACCTTTTTCTATTAACTTGGCAATCATCGCAATAATTTGGTCAAGATGCGCGGTCGCTCGCGGTTCTAATGACGGCGGTAAAATCCCTAATGCACTAGCGTCTTCGTGCATGGCATGAATAAAGCGCGTGGTTAAATCATCAATCGTTAAACCACTGGCATTGGCGCGCTGAATAATCTTGTCATCAATGTCGGTAATATTACGCACATAAATCACTTCATATCCCAATTGCCGCAAATAACGATACACGGTGTCGAATACCACCAGCACCCGCGCATGACCTAAATGACAATAATCATAAACGGTCATGCCGCAGACATACATGCGGACTTCACCGGGAATAATGGGAACAAAGACATCTTTACGACGTGTTAAGCTATTATAAATTTTAAGCATGATGTTTTAATGACAATTCAAATAAAAGAGTCGTTGAGGCGCAGATTAATAAAACCCGCGGCCGGTTTGAGTGTGAACCAAGTACATTTAGGTGGCATGGTAACACCGCATTTTGCCAGCGCGCACACGTCCGCCACGCTCGGCGGGTGAAGCGTCACCGCCACGCGCATCGCCCCGCTGTCCACCGCCGCCATCAGGTCAGCCGCCGCGCCCGCTTGATAGGTGAGACGCGAGTCGTGACTTGGGTCGTTGATGCCAAAAACTGGCGTTAAAACAGTATCTTGCAACCACTGCGCCGCCAGCGGCTCGCGTGAATCAGCAACTGCCGGGCGTTCCAACCGATACCACTGTTGCGCTAAATACACACCCAATTCGTTGGTGTTGCGCGGTTGCAACGGCTGCGCACTCGCTGTCAATTGCCCCAATTCGCGTAATTGCGCTAATAAAAACCTATTACTCATATCATTAAACCCATTTAATAACCGATGCACGGCGTGAATACGCAACTGCGCGGCGGGAAAACTCACGGCTAAAAAACGCCGCTCGCCTGCTGCATCATTTGCTATTAACTCCGCCATTGCTGCGGTGCGATGATGGCCGTCTGCAATCATTAAATACGGTAAATGATTAAAGGCGGCTGTCAATTGCGCAATGTGCATTGGATCAGCCACGTTCCATAATTGATGACGCACCCGATCAGCGGTCATGACATCGAGCGACGGCGCGGTGGTATCGGCAATGGTGGACAATAATAAATCAATTGACGCGGTGGGAGGATGTAATAAGAGCGTTGGATTAGATTGCGTCTGCGCTGCCATTAAATGCGCACGGTGCGCGGCGACGCCAGCGGCGAGTGTTAATTCGTGACGGCGAATACGACCGGTGTGATACGCCGTTAATGACGCGGCAAATACCAGCCCGGTTTGTTGCTGCTGACCATGATTCAAACGGTAAATGCTGTAACTCAAGTAATCATCACAGCGCAATTGATCTTGACTGCGCCAGTGGTGTAATAACTGCGGGAGTTGATCTGAATGAACTGACGCGGCCGTATTCAGATTTAACGCAGTTAAAATCGCGGCGGCAGATGCAGGTGATGGGCGCTCGGCATGAAAGGGTGCAATGAGCGACGGCAATGATGACATGCGGTAATGTGTCTAATGATCGCGGAATAGTGAATTGCCCGGCGGGGCGGGCGTTTATTGCAGATTTGTTCGGCGCGGCGCCCTGTGTGATTGATCTAATCAATTCGGTGCAATTGTCCGCAATGCCGCCCGCAATAGCGCCTCAGTGGTCATGCCGTCGCTATGCACTTGTTGAATCATGCGCTGTGCATCGGCGGGTTTATAGCCCAATGCAATGAGCGCGCTGGTGGCATCGGTTAATGGATCAGATGCAATGGCTGCGGCACTGTGCGGGGTTGGTGAATCAATGGCCGCGAAGACGGCCGGCTCTAATGCCGCCAAGCGTTCTTTTAATTCAATCACCAAGCGCTGCGCGGTTTTACGCCCAATCCCGGGCAGGCGACATAAGCTATTAACATCTTCCAACGCAATGCAGCGAGCGAATTGCTGCGCCGTCATGCCCGATAAAATCACTAATGCCAAGCGCGCCCCAACCCCGGTGACTTTTAACAATAAACGAAATAAACTGCGCTCGGAATCGTGCAAAAAACCGTATAATAACTGCGCATCTTCACGCACTAATAAATGCGTCAATAAGGTCACGCGCTCGCCCACCGCTGGTAAATGATAAAACACCGATAACGGCGCTTCAACTTCATAGCCAACGCCATTAACATCAATTAATAACCAGGGCGGTTGTTTAATCAGTAATTGTCCGTGCAAGCGCCCGATCATGGTTTTTTAATGGCGGTAGGCATTGAATTGGATTGATTAACAATTGAATTGGTCGGCGGGCGAAAATCACGCCATGATGCCGTTGCCCGTTGCCCCGTCGTCAATTGACGCGAGTGGGCGTGGCACAGCGCGATGGCGAGCGCGTCGGCTTCATCCGCGCCGGGCGTGGTCGGCAGCGCCAGCAACGCCCGCATCATGTGTTGCACCTGCGTTTTTTCAGCATTTCCCGTGCCAACCACCGCGAGCTTGACCGACTTGGGGCTATATTCTTGCACGGTCAAGCCCGCTTTGAGCGCCGCGCACAGGATCGCGCCGCGTGCCTGCCCGAGTTTGAGGGCGGCGGACGGATCACGCGCAAAAATCAGTTGCTCAACGGCCAATTCTTGCGGTTGATAGTCGGTAATGAGGGCGGCGATGTGGTCAAATAACGACAGGAGGCGTTGTGGCCACGGTTGGTCATCAACGCGGATGCAGCCGCTGGTGATGTAACGACTGCGCTGTTTATCGCTGTCGAGAATGCCAAAACCGGTGAAGCGTGACCCGGGGTCAACGCCGAGAATGCGGCAGAGTTGCAACTGCGGCAGTTTAACGACAGTGTCGCGTTCATCCGACATCAGGCGTCCAATTCCGCCATGAGATCGTCGCTGATGTCGGCATTATGATACACATCTTGCACGTCGTCTAAATCGTCAAGTAAATCAATCATTTTGAGCAATTTTTCCGCGTGGTCACGGTCGAGCGCCACTTGCACGGCGGCGTTATAACTGACTTCGGAGACGCTGGTATCTAATCCGGCCGCGCTCAGGGCGGTGCAGACGGTGGCAAACACGTCCGGCGCGGTAATCACGTCGAGCGAGTTGTCCTCGTTGACCACCACGTCATCCGCGCCGGCGTCGAGGGCGGCTTCGATCACGGCATCTTCGCTGGTGCCGGGTTGGAAGCTGATAACCCCTTGTTTGGTAAACAAATATCCGACTGAGCCGTCGGTGCCGAGGTTGCCGCCATATTTGGTGAAAGCGTGGCGCACTTCGGAGGCGGTGCGATTGCGGTTGTCGGTCATGCAGTCCACCATCACCGCGACGCCGCCGGGGCCGTAGCCTTCATAGCGGATGTCTTCATAATTTTCGGCATCATCGCTGCCGGCGCCGCGTTTGATGGCGCGATCAATGGTGTCGCGGGGCATGTTGGCGGCGAGTGCCTTGTCCATCGCCAAACGCAAGCGTGGATTGGCGGACGGATCACCACCGCTGGCGCGGGCGGATAAGGTAACTTCCCGAATCAATTTTGTCCAAACTTTGCCGCGTTTTTTATCCTGCGCGGCTTTGCGATGCTTGATATTCGCCCATTTACTGTGACCTGCCATGTTAATTCCTAAACCGTGAGAGTGGTTAAAAATACTGTTGGAACGTGCTAATGATAACCGATTGTTACTATTATACAACGGTGAAAAACGCCAGCGCGGCGCCAGCGGTTTTTATGTTATTCCGCCAGTGATTTTACCCCGCACCGCTGTTTGATGCGTATTCAGTAAAATAATTTGCGTGGCTTTCTTGATAATGCGCGCTTTGCAACTTAATTAGTCGTTACAAAATCATCGCATCATCACCCACGTCGGTCAGGCTACACTTATGAGACTTTCCACCAAAGGCAGATACGCCGTCACGGCAATGTTAGAATTAGCATTACACGCCGAACAAGGACCAATAACATTAGCCGATATTTCGCATAATCAAGGCATTTCATTATCGTATTTAGAACAATTATTTGCCGCGCTGCGTGCTAAAAATCTGGTGTATGGTATTCGTGGTCCGGGTGGTGGTTATCATTTAGGCAAACCCGCAGACGAGATTTCAATTGCCGATGTGATTTGCGCAGTAGATGAATGGGTGGAATTCACCCGCTGTCATGGCGGCTGTGATTGTCATAATGGCCGCCGGTGTTTAACCCATGCGCTGTGGGAACAATTGAGCGATCAAATCTTTTCATTTTTGAGTGATATTTCGCTGGATGATCTGGTGAAACGTAAGGGTCATAATGGCTACCGGTGCCACCACGCGCTCATCAGCGAATTACAAGCCGAGTGAGCAAGCATCAATACTTGCGAATGTTGGCGCTATCGTGGCAATATTAAAAGGCTTTTTTAACCGACCTGACCTAACTGAGTTGAGAATCGTGCATTTATGAATAAACAGATAAACAATTACCGCTGGTTGCAATACGGCATTCCATTGATAGTGGCATTCGCATCACCTAATATTGCGCTCGCTTATGATACTGGTGATGCCGAACGCGATTGTGAAAATCATGTCCGCAGTGAATACGGTTTAACAGACATCCGCGAGACCGATGCGGTGCAATTGATGGATAGTGAAAAGCATTATCAAGTGCAAGGCAAAACGAAAATTGCCGGTGAAAAACACCGCTGGACGTGTGAAATAAAACGGCGGCGGGTTGTTAATGCGCATTATCGCGGGCCGCGGCCAATGGCTCATCCATGGCGCGATGAACGACCGAATGATGAACGGCGCGGTGAACCAACTATTATTCCCCGGCGGCGCGGTGAAGTGGATATTCAAATGTCCGGTAATTGTCGTTTATCTTATGATCGGCGCGGTAATTTAATTGGCACTGAAGGGCGCTGTAGCCCACAGGATCGGCGGCGCGCAGATCAAGCCGCAGCGGCGCATTTCCGCGAGCGGCGTTCTGAGAATGAAGACCGCGATTGGCGTGATAATCGTGGTTGGCGCGACCACACCCGCAATGAATCACCGCAAATCGTGACTAATCGGCGCGGCGAAACCGAAGTGACTTTTAATAATGGCTGCGTGGTTTATTATGATCGCGCTGGGCGGCGCCAAGAGAGTTCACCCCAATGCCGTGATTATCAAGTGATTAGCGCGGATCAAGCATCGCGGCGCTATTAAACCGATTAACACGGCAGTCATAAACGGGTTGCAACATGCAAAGATGCGCGCCTTGGGTTGAATACAATCATCATCAATCCGCATCAAACAAGTTGTAACCCGCCGCCTGTAAGAAACTCACCAGACGAATTAACGGCAAGCCAATTAACGCCGTCGGGTCATCGCTTTCTAACCGCTCAAATAACGCAATGCCTAACCCTTCCGATTGAATACTGCCGGCACAATTAAACGGTTGCTCACGATCAACGTAAGCAATGATATCAGCGGTGCTGGACGCACGAAAATAGACGCGGGATGATTCACAGTAGTATTGAGATTCACCCATTGCCGCGTTCATTAAACACAATCCCGTTAAAAACTCCACCATGCGCCCGGACGCTTGGGTTAATTGCGCAATCGCCGCCTCGCGCTCACCAGGTTTACCAATGATTTGCCCGTCTAAACACGCCACCTGATCCGATCCAATAATTAACGCGGTCGGATATTGGGCAGCAACTGCGCGGGCTTTGGCAATTGAAAGCCGTTGCACCAATGCGTGAGGTAATTCATTTGGCAATGGTTGTTCATCTACTTGCGGCGCAATGGTGGTGAATGGTAGCCGCAATCGTGTTAATAAATCACGCCGATAGGGTGAGGTCGAAGCGAGAATAAGCGGGGGAGATTTAGTCATAACAGCTGATTAAAATTGTATTTGATCCGTTCTCAGGCGGGCGCGTGGTAACGATCAACTGGTTGATTTTAACGGTTAAAACAACTATAAAAAAACGAGAGTGTGCGAACACTCCCGTTTTTAATCGCCGCTAATGGTTAATTTCAATCAGCGGCACATGACAGCATCAAGTGGTGCTTAATTGATTTTCGGGTCTAACTCGCCTTTGGTATAACGCGCTGTCATCACTTCTAATGACAGCACTTTAATTTTAGACCCATTGCCCGCCGTGCCGAATGCTTCATAGCGCGCTTTGCAAATCTCTTTCATTGCTTTAGTGGCGGCAATGAAGTATTTGCGTGGATCAAAGTTTTTAGGATTTTGCGCTAAATCGCGGCGAATTGCACCAGTGGAGGCCATGCGCAAATCGGTATCAATATTGACTTTGCGTACGCCGTTTTTAATGCCTTCCACGATTTCTTCAACTGGCACACCATAGGTTTCGCCCATATTGCCGCCGAATTGGTCAATGATCTTTAACCATTCTTGTGGCACGGAGGATGAGCCGTGCATGACTAAATGAGTGGTGGGAATACGCGCATGGATTTGTTTGACACGTTCAATGGCTAAAATGTCGCCAGTCGGTGGGCGGGTGAATTTATAAGCGCCGTGTGACGTACCAATGGCAATTGCCAGCGCATCAACGCCGGTCTTTTTCACGAAATCGGCCGCTTCTTCGGGGTCAGTTAATAATTGACTATGATCGAGCGTGCCTTCGGCGCCAATACCATCTTCTTCACCGGCTTGCCCCGTTTCTAATGAACCCAAGCAGCCTAATTCACCTTCAACGGAGACGCCGCAGGCATGAGACATTTCCACCACGCGGCGGGTGACATCCACGTTGTATTCATAAGTGGTGGGGGTTTTGCCATCTTCGCCTAATGAACCGTCCATCATTACTGAGCTAAAGCCCAATTGAATGGACCGCTGGCAGACGGCGGCGGAGGTGCCATGATCCTGGTGCATACACACGGGAATATGCGGCCATTCTTCAATTGCCGCGAGAATTAAATGGCGTAAAAACGGGGCGCCCGCATATTTACGCGCACCAGCGGAGGCTTGCACGATGACGGGGGAATCCGTTTCATCCGCCGCTTCCATAATAGCGCGCATTTGTTCTAAGTTATTGACATTGAATGCCGGGACACCATAGCCGTATTCAGCCGCATGATCCAGCATTTGACGCATTGAGATTAAAGCCATTGGGATACAGTCCTATCTAATCAATAAAAGCGCATGATGCGCGGGTGAAAAACACGCCGTTGATGAGTGCGTGAATCGGTTAAATCAGTCGGTTAAACCAATTCAGTTGGTCATGTGCCGGCGCGAATACGAATGAAACCAGTCTAATGAACCGTTGTGAATAACGGCGGGTGAGTGATTATTTGATCCATCACGCGCCGCCAATTGTACGGCAAATCAGCGTAAATCGGCCAAACACAGCGCCAGCGAGTGCCGCCAGTCGGGCAGGGTTAGCCCAAATGTGGTGCGGAAGCGACTGGTATCAAGTACAGAATACGCCGGCCGCCGCGCTGGTGCTTGGTAATCGGCGCTGGCGATGGGCAGCAGCCGACAGTCAGCGTCGCTCAAATCGCGGATCGCTTCGGCAAAACTCAACCACGAGGTGGCGCCGGCGCTGGTGACATGATACAGCCCCTGCACCCGCGCCATGTCTAGCTCGCCCTGCACCACGCGGTAGAGAATCTGCGCCGTGACCTCCGCCAACAGCCGACTCCAGGTCGGGGTGCCGAATTGATCGTTGACCACGCGCAACTCGCTCTGTTCACGAAACAACCGCCGCATGGTTAGCAGAAAATTGTTACCGCGCACACCATAGACCCACGCGGTGCGGAAAATTAGCGCCGGCGCGTCCGAATCTAGCAGCGCCCGCTCACCCGCCAACTTGGTCTGCCCGTACACGTTCAACGGCTGCGGCTCGTCATCCTCGCGGTAGGGATGATCGGTGTCGCCCGAAAACACGAAATCGGTCGAGTAATGCACGACCGGAATGCCGCGAGCGGCCGCCCGTTCCGCCATGATCGCCACCGCCGTGCCGTTGATTGCCAGCGCCAGCTCAGGCTCGGTTTCGGCGCGATCAACCGCCGTGTACGCCGCCGCGTTGACCACGACATCCGGCGCGGTGGCGTCAAATAACTGGTGTACCGAGTCCGGCTGGGATAAATCCACCGCCGGCCCCTCTTGTCCGGTGAGTGAGGCGGCGATCACTTGCCCGACGGTGGCCAGACTGCGGCGCAATTCCCAGCCGACCTGCCCGTCCGAACCAATTAACAAAATGCGTGGAACATTTGAATTTGTCATGTCAAAACTGCTCAGTCATCGCGTTAAAACGGAATATCGTCATCAAACGGCGCCGCCTCACTGGTCATGGGCTGACGAGTGGGTAGCGGTGGGACGGGCGTGGCATCAGTGAAGTTGGGATCGAGATGGCGACCGTAAGCAGACTGTGGTGCTGGCGCAGGCGCAGGTTGCACTGGCGCAGGCGCTGATTGCACCGGCGGTGGCGCAGGTTGCACCGGCGGTGGCGCAGGTTGCACGGGCGCAGCATACGGCGGCGGTGGCGTGGTGAACTGATCCGACGCCTCAAACTCACTGCTGCCGCTTGAGCGCGAGTCCAGCAACTGCATCGTGCCGCCGATGTCCACCACCACCTCGGTGGTGTAGCGATCCTGCCCATCAGCCGTCTGCCATTTGCGGGTGCGCAGCTTGCCTTCGATATACACCTTTGAACCCTTGCGCAAATACTGTTTAGCCACCTCAGCAGCTTTGCCGAAAATGGCGACACGATGCCATTCAGTTCGCTCCTGTAGCTCGCCGGTATTACGATCTCTCCACGCTTCACTGGTGGCGAGATTGAAATTCGCCACCGCATCGCCGCTGGGAAAATAGCGCACGTCGGGATCCTTGCCCAAATGTCCAATGAGAATTACTTTATTGATACCGCGTGTTGCCATACAACGCCTCCCTCTCATTTAATTAATCGTGATTTATCATTATACAACACCTTGACACATCACGCACTGAAATCATTCACAGTGCCGAGTGAAAACAGCGGATTAGATGATTGCGCAAGCCAATCAGTTTAATCTGCTAACGAGTCAACGCCATGCGTACGGTAATAATCAAGCAGCGCCGCCCGCGTAGCAGCATCAGCAAAATGCGCCGCGCTCGGCTCGCGTAATAACTGAATTAAATCCCGAATATGAGCAATGCTCACGACTGGAATACCGAATTGCGTTTGCACCTCATTAACTGCGGATGAATGCCGATAACCCCGTTCACCGCGATCTAATGCAATAATCACCCCCGCCGGTTTTGCACCCGCCGCTTCAATTAAATTGACCGCCTCACGCACCGCCGTCCCCGCCGTCATTACATCATCAATAATTAACACGCGGCGACTTAATGGCGCACCAATCATTTGCCCGCCTTCGCCGTGATCTTTAGTTTCTTTACGATTAAACGCATACGGCACATCATAACCATGCTGTTCGGCTAATGCGATAGCCGTCGCCACTGCTAATGGAATGCCTTTATACGCTGGACCAAAGAGCATGTCATAATTCAATGTTGAGCTGACCAGCGTCGCCGCATAATAGCGCCCGAGTTGTGCAATCTGAGCGCCGGTGTGAAATAAACCGGCATTGAAAAAGTAGGGACTTTGTCGCCCAGATTTTAAAGTAAAATTGCCAAAGCGTAATACACCTGCATCAATGGCAAAGCGGAGAAAAGCATGGGATTGTTTGTTTAAATTATTCAAAAGAAAGCGCCCTTTATGGATTAAATTGCGGGACTAATCAAAGTTGTCCTGCTGTTTTTATAAATGGTGGTAAAGTCGGCAACGCCTGATTAAACAACTCGACACTGCGCCGTCAACAGATGCTGCGTCGCCTGAATCACCTGTTCACCCGTCATTAATAAAATGCGCTGCTGTCGTTGCATGTCCGCAATTAACATAGCGATCCGGCGTTGTTCAGCAACCGGCGGAATTGGTACCAATACGGTTGCCAAATCATCCAGTGCAATGGCGGGAATTGCATGGCCGGTGACCAAGCGTTTTATTTGACGTAAACAGGTCGCAGTCCGCATATACGCTAATAAAAACAGCGGTTCAATATCGTGAATGGCGCGCAATACGGCGAAGCCATTAGAACAGATAGCACCCGCCGCGTCAGCACCAATCCACGCGGTGGCTTGACGCGGGCTACCGGTATTTGCACCAGCAATTGCAACGATAATATCATTTTCACATAAGCGATACGTTGCGCGAGACGGCACATCAGACACATTTAATAGTTGCTGGCGAATGACTTGCATGGTGCGATAATCCACATCGGCAATTGCAATATAACGAATTGTGCCGGCGGCGGTGAAACGAAATGAATCTGCTTTGGTGACAAATTGCACGAATTCACTTAATGGTTGGGCGCCTGCGTTGATTAACTGATGCAATAAGTGTTGACCGCTAGGCAAATAGAATTCCACGTCTAATCGTGAAGTTATGGCAGTTTGCGTGACAACAAAATGGCGGTCATCGTCGGCAATGGACTGATCGTTGGTGAATGCAGTGAACGCATGAACAATCGTATTAATATCGCTGTCAATGAGCGGTGAACCGGCCGCGGTTTGAATGATCTGTCCGTGCGCATCGCGTTGATAACACGGCTGTCCTTTCACCGTGTAACCAATGTGTTTAATCCGTGCCATGAAACAATACGCACGATGAGTCGGCCGTTTTTGGGCAATTATTAACGAAGTTTTAATACTGGTACCGTAGGGAACGAAGGTCTCTTGTGGTAATGAAATGATCGCGCAAATATCCATGTGTGACCGCCACCACACCCGCATTGGCGCATGAGAATTGTTTTGCAATAAACCATCCGGCAGTATAATTGCCAAGCGCCCGCCGGGACGTAATAGATTGACGCATTGTTCGAGCAATAAGACATCCGGCGTTTGCCCGCTTAATTCATATTGAGTTGGTTGCCAGGTGTCATTTACTTTCTGCCATTTTTTAGCTAATTGATAAGGGCGTAGAATTGTGCGATCTGTCACCTTGCCTTTATTGCCGAAGGGCGGGTTGGTCAATACTAAATCAAATTGGTTGTATTGATTTTCAAGTCCAATGAGGCTGTTGGCGCAGATGAGTTCTGAGCCGCTGCCGCCTTCAAATAATAAGCGTAGGAGTGCGGCTTGGGCGACATCGGGATTAAACTCGATGCCCATTAAACAGTGTTGAATATACTTGGTGCGATTAAAGGTCGGCAATGACTGTTGGGTGAGATGGTTGAGTGCTGCAATTAAAAAGCCCCCGCTGCCGCAGGCTGGATCAATGATGCGTTCGTGCGGTTGCGGATCAATTAACGCAATTGCCAATTGCACGACCGGCGGCGGTGTAAAAAAGGCGCCGCGCTCGCTGCGTTGGTGGCGGTGAATTAAGGTTTGAAATGCACTGCCTTTAATATCGCCCGGGGTTTGCGTGAGATTGAGCCATTGTAATTGATTGACCACATACGCCAATGTCAGTGGTGTGAAACGACTGGCGGTATGTGCCGGAATGAATTGCGCATAGCACCGTTGTACCTGATTAAATAATGCGGTTAAGCGCGGTAAAAAAGTATTCGGTTGTTGTGTTGAAACTGCTTGATATTCGTTAGCGGTGATGCCAAAGCTAAGTGCGTTTGAGTGGTGCTGTTCATCGTATAATTTTAATAATAAGAGCTTGACTAATTCGTGAAAAATGCTGGTTTTGAGTAAACCTTCGTTGGCATAAATGTATTGGTGGCAGTGATCGAAAATGGTGGTTAATTGATTGCTGGGGTGCAATTGATGGAATTGCGGCAACGTAGGCGGCAATAGAGATGCGGGCGTCAGGTGTGATGATTGCGCGTGATGTTGAGACGGATTCATAGCATAAATCAATCATAATATGTCCGACTAATGTGCCGGATGCGGTGAGATGATAAACCACATCATTCGCGTCACGCCTGACAACAAAACAACGACCGCACTCATCTGTGCTAGGCTATCATGCTGTTGTACTCAACATCGTCGGCGTTGGGAGGAAGGAGATGTGAGTCAGCTTATTGACGATATTGACCAGCGTACTCGTCTGGTCGGTCAGAATCGGATGGAGTTGCTGCTGTTTCATCTGGGTAGCAAGCAGACATTCGGCATCAATGTGTTTAAGGTACGCGAGGTCATTGCCCGCCCGATCTTGCGGCAATTACCCGGCGCAGCATCCATTGTTTGCGGCGTGGCAACCATCCGTAAACAAACGGTGGCGATTATTGACCTAGCACGCGCAATCGGCTTTCCGTCACAAACCGAACTGGCAACCGCTCAGGACGCCAAAGTGATTGTGACCGAGTTCAACCGCTCGGTGCAGGGTTTTTGGGTGTCGGGCGTAGAGCGGATTGTCAACGTCACCTGGGAAAAAGTGAAGCCGCCGCCGCGTGGCACTGGCCATGAAAGTTACCTAGTCGCCGTCACCGACGTGGACGGCCACTGGGTCGAAATCATCGATGTCGAGCGCGTATTTGCCCAGATTAATCCCGCTAAAGCCGGCATTTCAAAAGAAATACAACGTCGCGCTCAGGGGAAATATGGCGCCAAACGGGTATTGGTGGTGGATGACTCGGTGGTGGCGCGCAAACAAATTGAACGCAGTTTGACCGACATGGGATTTGAGGTCGAAACTCGTCCGGACGGTCGAGCGGCGTTTGAGTACCTCAAGGAACTGGTTGATTCTGGCGATGAGACCGCGGCGGCATTTTCGTTGATTATTTCCGACATCGAAATGCCGCGCATGGATGGTTATACTCTAACGCGCAGCATCCGCGAGCATGAGAAATTACGCACCCTCAAGATCGTGCTGCACTCGTCGCTGAGTGGTCAATTTAATGCAGACTTGGTACGCAGCGCCGGGGCGAATGCGTTTTTGGCCAAATTTGACCCCGACGAACTTGCTAACACTGTTCTCAAACATGTCAGTGACGACTGATTTATTGACACTGAGGGGCTGTAACGCCGTGATAGATGCGACTGATTATGCTGAATTTTCCCGCTTTCTGACCGAGTGTTGTGGATTGGTCTTAGGCGCCAATCGTCAATATCTAGTCTCTAGTCGCCTGTCGCGCTTGCTGACAGATTTTTCCTTCAAAAGCGTCGAAGACCTGCTCCACGCGCTGCGCAGTTCCAACAATCCCACGCTCAAAGCCCGCGTGATTGACGCCATGACCACGAATGAGACGTCGTGGTTTCGTGACATCTACCCGTTTGAAATTCTGCGCCACACGCTGTTACCCGAGTTACACACCAACGGCCGGGCGATCCGCATCTGGTCCGCCGCCTGCTCCAGCGGTCAAGAGCCATACAGTATCTCGATGGCGGTGAGCGAGTGGGAAGCCAGTTTTCCGCCTAAAAATGCCAATGTCAGCATCATCGCCACCGATTTGTCGGAGAGTATTTTGACGGATGCGCGCACCGGGCTGTATGACGGGTTAAGCATCGTGCGCGGGTTAACTCAAGACCGGCGCGACAAATTTTTCACCCGCACCGCCCATGGTCATCAAATCAAACCGGATATCCAGCGGCGGGTGCGCTTTCAAAAACTCAACCTGTTGGAGTCTTACGCCAGCTTGGGCAAGTTTGACATCGTGTTTTGCCGCAACGTGCTGATCTATTTTTCCGCCGACACCAAACGACGAGTTTTTGACAGTATCGCCAAGCAACTAGAGCCGGGCAGTTACTTGTTTATCGGCGCCTCAGAATCGGCCGCCTCCTACACCAAACAGTTTGAAACCCGCCGTCTGCCGCAAGGAACGGTGCTACGTCGCCTGTAACATCCCAACGTTAGCCCGCCATGTCCGGTGTAGTGGCGGGAATCCGTCACCGCGTCCCCTCCCCCGCGTTTAACTTGACCTGCGCAGTTTTGCGCCACTCGGTCAGGCGCGCAAATTAAAAATCCTGTGATTTTCTCAACAGTTACCCACTGTTAACCGCCCGCTGTCCTCAATTTGGCATATCGGTTGCTTCACACCCGATAACGATTTCAATTTGAGGAGTACTGTGATGAGCCTCTCCCTTGACCGCGCACTCAGCATCCACCCGTCGGCCGTCAAAATCCGCGCCCGCCGCCTGGATTTTCTCGCCTCCAATTTAGCCAACGCCGACACGCCCAATTACAAGGCGCGTGACATTGACTTCCGCCGTGAACTCGCCGCCGCCGAGGGCGAAATCAGTGGCATCCCACCGCTACCGTTGATCCGCACCCAAGCCCGTCACCTCCACGACGCCGGCGTGGGCGAAGGGTATGAAAACGAGAAGCTCTACCGCGTTCCCGCGCAACCGTCACTGGATGGCAACACGGTTGATCCGCAGCTGGAACACGCGGCCTTTGCTGAAAACGCCATGCAAATGCAAAGCAGTTTGGAATTTTTAACCCGCAAAGTGGCGGGGCTGCGCGCTGCAATGCGCTCGGAATAACCGTCAAGGAATGAACCCATGAGCGATATTTTCAGCATTTTTAATACATCCGCCTCGGCGTTATTAGCGCAATCCGTGCGTCTTAATACCGTCGCATCTAATTTGGCGAATGCCAATGTTGCCACCCGCACTGCCGACGATGCCTATAAACCAAAGGAGGTGTTATTTCAAACCGTATTAGATGAAGCTGATCCCGACCGAGCGGCAATGCCGGTGCGCGTTGCACAGGTTGTTGATTCACCGGCCAAAGCCATTCCCTATTATGAACCAAATCATCCATTAGCCAATGAAGAGGGCTATATCTTTCGACCAGCGATTACCGTCGTTGAAGAAATGGCCAATATGATGTCCGCCTCGCGCAGCTATGAAGCCAACGTCGAGGTGATGAATACCACGCGGCAATTATTGCAGCGTACTTTACAAATTGGTGCGGCCAGTTAAACGCACCGGCACTGATAATTTAATTGAATGACCACTCACCATGCACCCCGCCCGATACATCGGCGGGGTGATGAAATACTCCCCCACCGCTTGTCAAGTTATTAAAACAAACCGCCTGTCTCCGCTAACTTAATAAACCGCATTTTGAGGATTTATCACCATGTCACAATTCTCTGCCAGTACATTAGAAGGATTGGGTTTATATCGCCCAGAAGTGAATCAAGTCAATAATAGTCAAAACTTGGGGCAATCGGATTTTTTGAAATTAATGACAGTGCAATTGTCTAATCAAGACCCGTTCGCACCAATGGAAAACACCGATTTTATTGCCCAAATGGCGCAGTTTTCAAGTTTAACTGGGATTGAAAGTTTAAGTAAATCATTTGATTCACTCGCGCAAACCTTGAGCCAAAATCAAACATTGCAAGCGGCGAGTTTAGTCGGCAGTCAAGTCTTGGTGCCAATGGATAGTCAACCGCTGGTCGAAGGTCAAACCATTAGTGGGGCGGTCGAATTACCCGCCACGGCCACCGGTGTCAACGTTGATGTCACCGATAGCACTGGGCAATTGATTGATCGAATTGAATTGGGCAATTTACCCGCCGGGTTGAATGATTTTAGCTGGGATGGATTGCGCAGTGATAATACCCCCGCCCCGCCGGGTGATTATCAATTCACCGTTACCGCACAAGATAGTGGCAGCACCGCGCCAATTAAATTATGTCTGAATGCGCGGGTGGATAGCGTCGCAGTGAGTACGGATGGCAATTTACAATTAAGTATTGCCGGCGCCGGCGTCATTAATCTAGCTGATGTGCGGCGCGTCAGTTAATTCACTTTTATTCGCTGTTCATGCAGCGACCACGCAACAGGAGAAAAGACAATGCCTTTAAATATCGGATTGAGTGGATTAAATGCCGCCGCCGCAGATTTGCGCATCACTGGCAATAACATCGCCAATGTTGGCACCACAGGCTTTAAAGAATCGCGGGCCGAATTCGGTGATTTATTTGCGCAATCATACAATGCCAATCCGCAAACCGCGATTGGTAGTGGCGTGCGCTTGTTGACCAGTGCGCAGCAATTCAATCAAGGGTCAATTGAAATGACCCAGAATAGTTTGGATTTAGCCGTCAGCGGCAATGGGTTTTTCATTGTGAATAATCCCGATGATACGATTGCCTATACCCGCGCCGGGGAATTTCAATTAGATTTAGACGGCTATATGGTCAATTCTAGTGGTCAACGTATTCAAGGTTTTCAACCGGCGGATCGCACCAATCCCGAAACGACCTTTGACAGTTTATTAGATGATGTTCGGGTTGCAGAAAGCACTTCACCTGCAAATGCCACGACTGAAATTGAAGCCATTGTTAATTTGCAATCAATTGCCGAAGCACCAACGGTCGCATGGGAAGGGTTTGCTTATGCTGATCCGGCAGTACAAACCCAACCGGACCCTGATTCATACAACTTTTCTACTTCAGTCAATTTATATGATTCACAGGGAATTGCGCGCCCCGCCACCATGTATTTTGTGAAAGACCCCGCCGCGCCATTAAATTGGAATGTGTATGTTGGAATGAGTCAACTTGATCCAGCAACTGGTTTAAGTCCGGTCACAGATGCAACCGGAACTGGTGGACCAGCGGTATTAACCTTTGATGTCAATGGCAATCTTGAATCAGTCGATGGCACACTAATTACGGATGCGGCTTATCAAGGTATTCCAGTTAATTACCCCGGCGCTGTTTTCACCGATAACGGCGCGGCACAGTTCAATGCGTTTCTTGATTTCACCAGTTCAACCCAAGTTGGTACTTCTTATGCCGTTGGTCAAATGAATCAAGACGGTTACACCTCGGGTTATTTAACTGGCGTCAATGTTGACCAAAGCGGTGTTGTCACGGCGCGCTTTAGCAATAGTCAAATGCTGGTACTCGGTCAGGTTGCATTAGCGCAATTCAGAAATCCACAAGGATTACAAGAACTTGGCGACAATTGCTGGGCGGAAACCTATTCATCAGGTGATCCTGCGTATGGTGCGGCAATGACCGGCGGTTTAGGCGTCATTGAATCAAGTGCATTAGAAAGTTCCAATGTTGATTTATCAACGCAATTGGTCAATTTAATTACCGCGCAACGCAACTTCCAAGCGAATGCGAAAACCATTTCCACCGCCGACACCATTGCTCAAACCATTATTAACCTCAGATAGTTAACTGGCACAGTCACCCCACCGTATTGATTGCATAATGCGGTGGTGGTGGCAGCTAAATTGCTTATTTATTGTTAGTTTTAATATTCGTTTTTTCACAGGACAGCCGTCATGGATCGTGCGCTTTATATTGCAATGTCAGGTGCGAGAGAAAGCCTCTATGCCCAAGCTGTTAATAATCATAATTTAGCCAATGCCAATACGACGGGATTCCGTCAGGTATTAACCTTTGCTTATACGCGGGAATTGCGTGGCCCAGTTTATCCCACCCGCGATTTTGTACAAAACGGTGATGAGCCAATTAACTTTGCAAAAGGGACATTGCAGGCAACAGGACGTGATTTAGATGTTGCTATTCAAGGCGACGGTTTTTTTGCAATACAAGCATTAAATGGCGGGGAAGTTTATACCCGCGCTGGTGAATTACAAATTGACCCCAACGGTGCATTAAGAACGACTGATGGACAAGCGGTATTAGGTGATGGCGGTCCAATTACAATTCCGCCGGCGGAAAAGATTGTGATTGGACGGGATGGCACGATTTCTATTCGCCCATTGGGTGCGGCACCGAATGCACTTGCCACGCTAGATCGGCTGCGGTTAGTCAATCCACCGACCGCCAATTTAGAACGCGGTGAAGATGGTTTATTTCGCACTCGTGATGGCGCCGCTGTGGCCGCAGATGCCAATGTGCGTATTGTCACCGGCATGTTAGAAACCAGTAATGTGAATACCGTTGAAGCCTTAACGCGCATGATTGAATTATCTCGTCATTATGAAACGCAAGTCAAAATGATGAGTGCTGCTGACAATTTAGCGAAAACCGATAACCGTTTGCTGGGCATCAGCTAATCCGGCTATCACCTGAATAAATCTGAATAGAAAATGAATAGAAACCGCCGGAGGAACAGATGAATCAGGCGCTGTGGATTGCAAAAACTGGCTTAGATGCGCAACAAACCCGCATGGCCGTGGTGTCAAATAACCTCGCCAATGTCAATACGACTGGCTATAAAAAAGGGCGGGCGGTTTTTGAAGATTTAATTTATCAAACAGTACGTCAACCCGGTGCGCAAGCGACACAAGATGCGCAATTACCATCGGGATTGATGCTCGGCGTTGGTGTACGCACTGTTTCAACCGAAAAACTCTTTGGTCAGGGCAATTTAGTTCAAACCGAAAACTCTTTAGATGTTGCGATTGAAGGGCGCGGTTTTTTCCAAATCTTATTACCGAGTGGCGATATTGGCTATACCCGCGACGGCAGTTTTCAAATCAATTCTGATGGTGAAGTGGTGATGTCGAATGGCTATCCATTACAACCAGGTTTAACGATTCCCGAAGGCACCTTGTCTATTGCAATTGGTAAAGATGGCACGGTGACTGCGCAATTACCGAATCAAGCCGCACCGCAGGAATTGGGCAATATTCAATTAGCCGATTTTATTAACCCCGCCGGCTTGCAACCAATGGGCGAGAATCTGTTTTTAGAAACCGCTGCCTCGGGTGCCGCGCAAGAATCAACGCCTGGTATTAATGGAACTGGTACGGTCATGCAAGGCATGTTGGAAACCAGTAACGTCAATATTGCTGAAGAGTTGGTGAATATGATTGAAACACAGCGGTCGTATGAAGCCAATTCAAAAGTGCTGGCCGCTGCCGATCAAATGTTGCAATTTGCGAATAATAACTTAGCACGTTAAGTGTAATAAGTGACTTGGTTAACGACCTGTTTATCAATGATTTTTCCAACCAAATCGTGAGTAATGCTAATGAACGCATCCCGCTTTGCTTTAATGCTGTTGACAACTACGTTACTCGCGGGTTGCCAAACACTGCTAACTAAACCTGGTGATTCTGCTGAACATTTACCCGTGCCACCCCAGCCACCAGTGCCACAAGCATTTAATAATGGCGCGATTTTTCAACCGGCGCAAAGTACGGCGTTATTTGAAGATTATAAAGCGCGGCGGGTGGGCGATCTATTAACCGTGTTATTAGTAGAACGCACCGATGCGCGCAAATCAGCGGCGACCTCAGTGGCAAAGGATAGCAGCTTAAATATGGATGTTTCGCGGATTGACATCTTTGGCCGGCCGGTGAGTACCAGCGGCACTTCATTATTAGGTGCGACGGCCGAATCACAGAATGCGTTTGATGGCGCTGGTGATTCAACCCAAAGCAATCAATTAGATGGACAAATCACCGTGACCGTTGCCGAAGTATTATCCAACGGCAATTTAATGGTGCAGGGTGAGAAATGGTTAGGGATTAATCAGGGTAAAGAGTTTGTGCGCTTGCGCGGGATTGTGCGGCAAGTTGATATTGGCGCAGATAATAGTGTGCGCTCGACGCAAATTGCCAATGCACAAGTCAGTTATGGTGGTACTGGCACCATTGCTGAGAGTAATACGATGGGTTGGTTGACGCGCTTTTTTGCCAGTCCTTTAATGCCACTGTAAATCGGTTATCACAGAATTGGTTATCAATGAACAATGTGGATTAAGAACCCCCGGTTGCGGTGGTGGTTGCAATTAGCCAGCGCATTCAATAGTCGGTTTTCTGTTTGGAGTTTTCCCATGAACAAGCTGCCATGTTTGACACCGTTGCGCATTCACGCTGGCGTTGCCACACTCACCACTTTATTACTGATGTTAGTCACGCCACCAATGAATGCGGGCAATAACATCGTGCCCGGGGCGCCGGGTCAAGAACGTATTAAAGATTTAGCCACCTTTGCCGGGGTGCGTGATAATCAGTTAATTGGTTATGGTTTAGTCGTGGGATTAGTTGAAACAGGTGATCGCACCACGCAAACGCCTTTTACCATTCAAAGTTTGAAAAACATGTTAGGTCAATTAGGCGTGACCTTACCGCCGGGGGTGAATCCGCAATTAAAAAATGTGGCGGCGGTGATGGTGACGGCCGATTTAGCGCCCTTTGCTAAAACTGGGCAGCGGTTTGATGTGACGGTTTCATCATTAGGCAATGCAAAAAGTCTGCGCGGCGGCACGTTATTAATGACGCCATTAAAGGGTGCGGATGGTCAAGTCTATGCGTTAGCGCAGGGCAATTTAATTGTCGGTGGCTTTGGTGCGCAGGGTAAAGACGGCAGCAGTATTACAGTGAATATCCCGAGTGTCGGGCGGATTCCTGATGGCGCAACCGTTGAACGTGAAGTGCCAAGTCCATTCGCCGATACGAATGGATTGGTATTAAATCTGAATCGCCCGGACTTCAGCACAGTTAATCGTTTAACTGAAGTGATTAATAATAATTTCGGTGCCGATGTCGCCCGCGCTATTGATGGTGGATCGGTGCGTATTCGGGCGCCATTAGATTCAAGTGATCGCGTGGCCTTTGTCGCGGCATTAGAAAACTTGCCAGTGCAACCGGGAATGCCGGCAGCGCGAGTGGTGGTGAATGCGCGCACGGGAACGATTGTGATTGGCGGCAATGTGCGCGTGTTGCCAGCCGCGGTGACGCACGGCAGTTTGACCGTGACAATTTCGGAAAATCCCGCCGTGTCGCAGCCGAATGCGTTCGCCGGTGGGCAGACCGCCGTGACGCCACAATCTGATGTTGCCATCGCGCAAGACAAAAACCGCATGTTTTTGTTTGATCCGGGCACGTCGCTCGACGAAATCGTGCAAGCAGTCAACAAGGTCGGCGCCGCCCCCGGTGATTTGATTGCCATTCTCGAAGCCCTGCGCGAAGCCGGGGCTTTGCGCGCCGAACTGGTTGTGATCTAGCGGCTATCGTCGCTCATCTCACCGCAATTTACCGCCATGTTACCGCCCAAATTACCCAGCACCAATCACGCCCTCGCCGCCGATCCGTCGGGTTTGCACCAACTGCGCCAGACCGCTCGCGCCGGCGATCAGGCGGGATTGGAAGCTGCCGCCCGCGCTTTTGAAGCCTTGCTGGTCGGGCAAATGCTCAAACAAATGCGCGCTGCGTCGAGTTCAATCAGTTCCGGCATGTTCGATTCGCCGCAAACCGAGCTGTATCAGGATTTGCAAGATCAGGAAATGGCGCGGGTGACGAGTGAACAGGGCGAGGGGTTGGGAATTCGGCAGGCGTTGATGCGGCAGTTGGGCGGCAGTGTCGGGAGTGAGACAGCGGCATCGGCGCGACAGTTGAAAATGCCAGAGCGGAATTCGTCGCTGCGCCCGATGCGGCGGCTTGAGTTGTCGCCAGATGCCAACAGTGGTGCAAATCAAACAAGTGCAACCCGCCGCGTGTCAACTGGTCAGCCGCCGCCGCCGATACAAGCGGGCGATTGGCCGCCGCGCACCAATGCGGATTTTGTCCGCGTGTTGCTGCCGCAAGCCGAAGCCGCCGGCGAAAAATTGGGCATGGATCCGATGATTTTGCTGGCGCAGAGCGCACTGGAAACGGGTTGGGGACGGCATGTGCCACGGCGCGGTGACGGGCGCAGCAGTTATAACTTATTTGGTATCAAAGCCGACCGCCGCTGGGAAGGCGATTACGTTTCGGTCGGGACGCTCGAATTTCGCGGCGGCGCCGCTCGACGTGAACAAGCGCGTTTTCGAGCGTATGACAGCCCCGCCGATTCATTTATTGATTACGTCAATTTTTTACAAGTCAATCCGCGCTACCGCACCGCATTAACTAGCAATAACAGTCAAGAATTCGTGCGGGGATTACAACGCGCTGGTTATGCCACGGATCCGAGTTACGCCGCTAAAATTTTAGGCATTTATGACCAAATGCACAGTTTATTAGCCAAGTCATCACAAGCGCCCGGCCCAGTTGCCATGACACCGAATAAACAACCGACTGGATAATACACTGTTGTCATTCGTACTGAATGATTTATTGAATTAAAAACAGAACAAAATTACGCCACCTTCTTATTTCACTGGGTGGCACTACTTGACACGCGACCGAGGATAGGATCATGAGCATTACGGGCACCGGTTTATCAGGTTTAATCGCATTTCAACGCGCTCTCAATACCACTGGGCATAATATCGCTAATGCCGCCACCGAAGGCTATAGCCGCCAGCGTGTTGAATTAGAAAACCGCAACCCGCAATACCTCGGCAATCAATATTTTGGTCAAGGGGTAGATGTTGCCACCGTTCGGCGCTTACAAAGTGAGTTCATTGATAATGAATTGCGCAATACCACTGCGACTAAAGTCAGCAATACCGTGCGCGCTGATTACGCCCAACGGGTTGATAATATGCTGGCGGATGAAGAGACCAGTTTAGCAACAGTATTAGAACGCTTCTTTGGTGCAGTGAATGATTTTGCCGATGATCCGACCTCAGAGGCGACCGCAAATATCACGCTCCATGAGGCTGATTCATTAGTCCAGCGCTTCAATATGCTCAATAGCACGATTGAAGAACAGCGCGATCAAATCAATGGTTCAATTGGCGTAGCGGTGCAAGAAATCAGTGATATGGCGGCGGCATTAGCGGGATTAAATCAACGCATTGTTGCCGCCTATGGTGCAAGTGGTGGTAGCGCCGCACCGAATGATTTACTCGATCAACGCGGTGCATTATTAACCCGCCTCGCCGAAAAAATTGATGTGCGCATCAATGAACAAGAGGATCATTCCGTCAACGTCTTTATTGGCACCGGTCAATCATTAGTGTTAGGCATCACGTCTAATCAATTAGTTGCCCGTCCATTAGGCAATGATCCGCGCAATGTTGATATTGGTATTCTCACCTCCAATGGCGAAATGGCCGTCAACATTAGTCGTTTTATGACCGGTGGAGAAATTAGCGGGTTATTAGAAGCGCGGTCAAATATTGTTGATTCAGCACAGAATGGTCTCGGATTAGTCGCCGTCACTTTGTCCACCTTTGTCAATCGCCAAAATCAATTAGGGTTAACCAGCGGCGGTGAATTAGGGCAGGCGGTATTTAGCTTGCCAACGCCGGCGGTTTATCCCCATGCGAATAATGGTGATGATAGCATCCCAACTGTGACGTTAATGGACGAAGCCGTTGGTAGTTTAACCGCCAGTGATTATCAACTGCGCTTTGACGACACTACTGCGGAATATCAGTTAATTCGTTTAAATGACAACACGGTATTAACCACTGGTGTCGCAGGTGATGTTTTAGAAGCCGATGGCCTGCGCGTGGATTTGGGTAGCATTACCAGCGTTGGATTAAATGACCGCTGGTTAATTCAACCAACACGCAATGCGGCAGGTCAAATGGCAATGCAAATGACCGACGCAAATCATCTCGCACCGATTTCGGGTGCACTCACTAATGCAGAGAATGATGGGAGTGCAGCATTAGTTAATTTGCGCGTCACCACACCCGATGATCCGAATACGCAAGCGCCGGCCGCGGTTGTTTATGATGGAACGCAATTTCAAGTGGTCAATGCTGAATACGGCGGCACCGCATCGGGTAGCGCGACAATTGAAAGTTTGCGGGTTGTTGATGCAACCAGTGTCACGCCCGCTACGATTTTATTTAATGCCGCCAGCAATAGTTTTTCGGTCAATGGCGCGACCATTGTGCCGCGTGATTCGTCGGGTGTGACCACGATTCGCGTGGACGGCGTGGAATTAAAAATACGCGGCGTTCCAGCAGATGGTGATACCTTTAATATTGGATTAACTCCGACGGCCATTACCGCGCCGCAACCAGCATTAACGACCGTAGCGGGCAATGGTTGGGAATTAGATATTTATGGTGAACCGCAAGCCGGTGATTATTTCAGTTTGCAATTAAGCCGTAATCGCGTTGGGGATAATCGCAATCTATTGTCAATGGCCGATTTGGCCGAACAGCGATTGATTACTGGCACCCAAACCTTTTCAGATAGCTATAATACTGTTGTCGCCGAAATTGGAACGCGCACTCGACAAGCGCAGATTTCACGCGATGCCACGACCAGTTTATTTGAAGATGCACAAGCGCGGCGTGAATCAGAATCTGGCGTGAATTTGGATGAAGAAGCCGCATCACTATTGCGTTATCAACAAGCATATCAAGCGTCGGCAAAAGTCATTAGCGTCAGTAATTCCGTATTTGACATCTTGTTTTCTGCCATTGGGCGTTAGCAATTAACCACACGATTTTAATCATTAAAATAACGCCAATACGGGAGACAATTTATGCGAATTTCCAGTGCGCACATCTATCGTTCGACATTAGAAACGATGCAAACTAAGCAAGCGCAATTCGATCATACTGGATTACAGCTTGCGACGGGTAAACGGATTCTCACCGCCGCAGATGATCCTGCTGGTGCGACGCAAAGTGCTAAATTAACTACGATGATTAAAACCACGGAACAACACCAACGGAATAATAATATCGCTACACCCTGGTTAGAACAGGAGGAATGGGCCATTGGCGGTACTACCGATCAATTGCAGCGCGTCCGTGAATTGGTCGTGCAAGGCAATAATGACAGTCAAAATGAAGAAACTCGTCAATATATTGCGAATGAAATTCGCGGTATTCGGGATGCACTATTTGATTTAGCCAATACTAAAGGGCCAAATGGCGAATATCTATTTGCCGGAACCCGCTCCAATGCCGCACCATTTGAAATCAATGCCGCTGGCGAGGTGTCATACATTGGTGCAACGGGTGATGGTGCCGTGCGCAAACTGGCCATTGCTTCGACAACAACTGTGGCAATTGGTAATAGTGGCGATGATGTGTTTATGAACATTTTAGAGAATGACGGACGCATTGGTGCCGCATTAACTCGCGGTACAACTGACCCATTAAGTGATTTAGCTATCGAATTAACTGATGTGAGTGATCTGAATGAATTTCTCACCGGTACGAATGCAACAGATGAGTTTGAAATTCAATTTCAACAGACCGGTACTGATCCATTAACTAATGAACGCATCATGCAATATCGCGTGATGAATACGTCACAGGGTGGAATTGAAACAGTCGGTTGGACGGATTATAGTTCAGAGGCGACCATTAGCTTTGCAGGGCGGCGCATGATATTAAGTGGGACGCCACAAACGGATGATACGGTCACGTCACGTCCAGCGCAGCATGTCACCATTTTTCAAACATTAGACAACATTGCGACGGCATTTGAAGCGGGTGCGAGTAATGATAATCAGCGGTCTGATTTAACGACTGCGGCCAATCGCAGTTTAGATGATTTAGATGCCACACTGGCGCATCTTGGCATGATTCGTACTACGATTGGTACGCGCTTGCAATTATTAGAAACGCAAACTAGCAGCAATGAAGAACGCTTGCTTGATTTGCAAAGTACCCGTTCTGACATTCAAGATTTGGATTATAGCGAAGCAATTAGTCGTTTTACGTTGGAGCAGACGGCATTAGAAGCTGCGCAAAAATCTTATGTGCAGGTTAATAAATTGTCGCTATTCAACTTTTTATGAGTTGTCGCTCCGCTTCTAAATTTGATCGTTCCAGCGCTTCAGTTTTGGAACGATCATTCATAGAATAATTCTAATCAAAAACAACGGTATTTTTGTGCTTCACAACACACGTCGCCATTCACAACTAATTTCATTACCTCAACGTTTTCTAATCCATCGTTATCAATCACTTTGACAGCGATGTAATGCGTCCCAATAGCGAACAGTTCAGTTTGTTGACCGACCGTATCCCGAATAATTCTCGGTTTAAACACCTGTTCAATTTGATTGTACGCAAAATCCCACGCATAAAACTCAATGCCAACTGCGCTATTACCCCTCGCTTGGAATTCAATTTGGTGCAATTGTTTTGTGTTTATACTCAGATCACAACACTCAATTAGCAATATTGGTTTTTTGCAATGGGTGTGATCTGATTAACTGTGATTAATTCAATTATTATGCCCTCGACATTCTTTAACCGCGCCACCTCTTGAATCGCGCCTTTATTAAAGCTAAACGCGATAATGACGCCAATAGCGCGGTTATTTTGTTTATTGTGATCGAAGGCCGTTTTATCATAGCGTTCACAGGCTGATTTGAAGTTATCAATCACATTCCGCCCGATATTATCCGAGCGTTTTATTTGAATGGGTTGATTATCTGTCGTGCGCCCATCAATTCCCAAATCATTACGTTGTTTTGTATTTGCGCTGCCGCCGTATTGCGTGATAATCCAAGTTTCAAAGGCAACTGTATCTTGATAGCGCAACGTGTCATAATCGTATTTGTGCAATTGCACAGTAAAGGGTTTTGATAGCAAATCTTTTTTTGCATGTAAGCGCAATTCAGTCACTTTAATTGCCGCCACCGATTGGTCTATCCCAATCCATTGCCGTTTTAATCGCTCGGCCGCCACAACCGTTGTGCCGCCACCGACAAATGGGTCTAATACTACATCACCCTCATTAGATGCGCACTGAATAATACGTTCTAATAATGCCTCGGGTTTTTGCGTAGGATAGCCAATAGATTCTTTATTAGAGACTTGTTGAATATCAACCCAATTGTCTGTCACTGTTTTACCTTTAGAATCATCGAAATAAAGTTTATATCGTGGGACAGCATTTGGTTTAAGCTGAACGACCAACCCATCTTTGTAGGCTTGTTGCATTCTTTCTTCTGTCCATCTCCAAACACGAGTGATGCCAAGAAAGGGATAGGTTAAATTAGGTCTATTGTCACTTGGATTGACCAGCGGCAAAAGCGTATATCTTCTGCCGCTAGAATCCATGTATTTATATGATTTTTTCACATAAGATTCATCATGTTTAGCAAATATTTTATTAAATATAAATTGATTAGATTTAACATACCGAAAAATAGTGTCTTTACAGTTTGGAAAATTTTTTGATCCGTGATTTTTGGGATTAGAACGAATCCAAGTTATTTCATTTCCAAAATTTTCTTCTCCAAAAATCTTGTCTAAAACATACACGCGAATATAGGCGTTTGCGTGCCAATCGCAATGCAAAAACAATGAACCCGTCGATTTTAATACCCGATACAGTGCCTGCACTCGCTCTTTTAACCACGCAATATACTGGTCAATTCCACCTGACCAGCGATCTTCAAAACTGCGGATTTCGCCCTGATCACCCCAAATTAATTCATAATTGCGATTGGAAAAAAATGGCGGGTCAAGATAAATCAAATCAACGCTTTCGCTGTCAATTGCCGCTAAACTATCCAAACAATCACCTAAAATGAGTGTGTTCATTAAAGTCGTTTTAACCAGTCAAATGAGTCAATTGATCGTTCCCATGCTTCAGCTTAAGAACGATCAAATAGAAATTAGTCACACACCGGTTCAGCAGTTAAATCATATTCACTGCTATCGGTGACAATCACTTCAATAAAATCGCCCGGTTCTAATTCCCACGCCCCCGGAATAATCACTGTTCCATCAATCTCCGGCGCATCAGCGGTGCTACGAGCAATACACTGTTCATCATTCACTTCATCAACTAACACCGTGATTTTTTGCCCAATTTTTTGCGTCAATTTAATACGACTAATCTCCGCCTGTGTTGTCATTAAATGCGCCAAGCGTGCCTGTTTAATATCATCTGGCACGGGATTTGGTAATTGATTTGCGGCGGCGCCTTCCACAGCAGAATAAGTGAACGCACCAACGCGATCTAATTGTGCCACACTTAAAAACTCAATTAACTGATTAAAGTCTTCATCCGTCTCACCCGGAAAACCGACAATAAATGTACTGCGCACCGTTAAATCAGGACACAATTGTCGCCAATGATCTAAGCGCGTTAATAATTGTTCAGTCGCCGCCGGTCGCCGCATCGCCCGCAATACGGTTGGGCTGGCGTGTTGCAACGGCAAATCCAAATACGGCACAATCACGCCCTCGCCCATTAACGTAACTAATTGATCTAACTGAGGATATGGGTAAAGGTAGTGCAACCGTACCCACGCCGGCAGCATCCCGAGTTGCTGTGCTAATGTGGCCAAATCGGTGCGCAGTGGACGACTGTGCCAAAAATCTAATTGGTGTTTAAGATCGCGCCCATAAGCGGTCGTATCCTGCGCAATAATGAGTAATTCGTGCACCCCAGCGGCAATGAGATTTTCTGCTTCAGTCATAATGTCTGGCAATGAACGACTGACTTGCCGCCCACGCAGACTGGGAATAATACAAAAGCAACAATGATGATCGCAGCCCTCGGCAATTTTAATATACGCATAATGCGGCGGGGTTAATTTTACTCCCTGTGGCGGTAATACTTGTGCAAATGGTGGACGCTCGGGTGGAATTAAATGCTGATGTACTGCGGCAATGACCTCATCATACGCATGAGCGCTAGTGATTGCTAATACTTCAGGATAGTGTGCCCGAATGAAATCAGCCCGTGCCCCGAGACAGCCAGTAATAATTACCTGCCCGTTTTCTTCTAATGCTTCGGCAATGGTTGCTAACGATTCCTCAATTGCTTCATCAATAAAACCGCAGGTATTAATAATCACTAAATCGGCGCTGGCATAATTTGGCGCGATGATGTAGCCCTCGGCGCGTAATCGGGTGAGAATACGTTCTGAATCTACGGTTGCTTTCGGGCAACCTAAACTAATAAAACCGATATGTGGTGAATAAGGTGCAATCTGTTGTGTCATTGTTTTTTATCCTCAACGCTAAAATCTTTGGTGGTATTGAATGATTTTTAATGTGTAATGAAGAACGTGCAATTGACGATGATATCAACTGCCACCGCAATTATAAATCGGCTGTTGTTGTGGATGAATTCGAAGCGGTCGCTGCCGCTTTTATTTTTGATTCAGATTGCGCAGCTGTGTCCGTTTTATTAGCAGCAGGTGGCGGGGCGGTCTTATTATCACCATCACCTGATAACTTATTATTTGCACTCCCACTATCGCCACCATTGTTATTTTTATCCGTCGCATGAACATTGCGTTTATCGCCCTGTTTGAAGTCAGTTTCATACCACCCCGTCCCTTTCAAGCGAAAGGCTGGTGCGGATAACTTCTTTTTCAACGCTGCAACACCACACGCTGGGCAATCAATTAACGGTGCATCGGCAATCTTTTGCAGCGCATCAAACTCGTGTCCGCATTGTTCACAACGATATTCATAAATAGGCATTGTCATCACTCCGATTATTTGTTAAAGTTCATGGCGTTGTTCAATGGTCACGTTCAATACAATCCTAATCGAATTGAATGACGTTTACCATTGCACTATTTTAACCACTTACGCCACGATACGATACAGTTATCTACTTAATCGTCGCCGCGGCGCTTCTTTTGTTAATCACTAACCCACTAGACTATTATGACTGACAGCATCAAATACCTGCTCGATGAGCAACATTTGCCGACTAATTGGTACAACATCAGCGCCGATTTGCCCACGCCATTAGCACCCGTGCTACATCCGGCCACCTGTCAACCAATTACTACTGATGATCTTGCGCCCATTTTTCCCCGCGCTATTATTGAACAAGAAATGAGTTTAGAGCGGGAAATTGAAATACCCAAACCTGTGCGTGACGTGTATCGTCAATGGCGTCCATCACCATTATACCGAGCGCGGCGATTAGAAAAAGCATTAGATACGCCTGCCCGTATCTATTATAAATATGAAGGAGTTAGTCCATCTGGCAGTCATAAAACCAATACCGCAATTGCCCAAGCGTTTTATAACCAGCAGGAAGGTGTTAAACGCATGACGACCGAAACTGGTGCTGGTCAATGGGGATCGTCATTAGCGATGGCGGGCGCGCTATTTGGATTAGAAATAGTGGTATTCATGGTGCGCGTCAGTTTCGATCATAAACCCTATCGCCGTGCATTAATGGAAACCTTTGGCGCACAATGTATTGCCAGCCCAAGCTCACTCACCGAATCCGGACGCGCTGTATTGGCTACTAATCCCAATAGCAGCGGCAGTTTGGGGATTGCAATTAGTGAAGCAGTTGAATTAGCTGTGCAGCGTGATGACACGCGCTATGGATTAGGTAGTGTATTAAATCATGTGCTATTACATCAAACCGTAATTGGATTAGAAGCAATAGAACAAATGGCAATGGCACAGGATTATCCTGATATGATTATTGCTTGCACGGGTGGCGGCAGTAATTTTGCTGGGCTGGCATTTCCATTCATGCGCGAGTGTTTTCAACGGCAATTAAACACGCAATTTATTGCGGTCGAACCTTCGGCTTGTCCGACCTTAACTAAAGGCGCTTTTGCCTATGATTTTGGTGATACCGCGCATTTAACACCATTAGTCAAGATGTACACGTTGGGATCAGGATTTGTGCCACCGGGATTCCATGCCGGCGGGTTGCGTTATCACGGCATGGCGCCTCAAATTAGCCATTTAGCTAAACTAGGGTTTATTCAACCACGCATCTATAATCAATTAGAATGCTTCGCCGCTGGAATACAATTTGCCAAAGCTGAAGGAATTGTGCCAGCGCCCGAGGCGAATCATGCTGTGTGTGCGGCTATTGATGAAGCAAATAAATGTCGCATTAACGGTGAATCGAAAGCGATTCTATTTAATTTATCCGGACACGGACATTTTGATATGCAGGCGTATATGGATTATCAAGCTGGTAAATTGAAAGATTTGGAATACGATCATAATGAAGTCGCGCTTGCGTTGTCCGGATTGCCGGCAATTGATGCCGCGCTGCGTACCTAATTAACCCGAGGTGCATTATTCGCTGGGCGCCAGTTTTGGTCAATGAATTGCACCAATCTAGTGCGTTGTTAATTAGCAACGCACTTTTTTAGTTCACTTAGAGTATGCTCGGACAACGGCAACGCGCATTCTAGTTAGCCCGGCGGTGTCTGGCACACATGATGCTTACGCTGCCGCAGTCGGTCGTCACCCGCTGTCACAACGCATTGACTAGCGCCCAGCAAGTACGACTGCTTCACGCTGTTTTAATCAGTCTACCGTATTGTTTTTGGAGAACCCTCGATGTCTGCAACTGTCCTGAATATGATTAAAGATGAAGAAGTAAAGTTTGTTGATCTTCGTTTCACTGATACTCGTGGTAAAGAACAGCATGTTTCTTTACCAGCACATTCAATTAATGAAGCATTTTTTCAAGATGGCAAGATGTTTGATGGTTCATCTATTGCCGGTTGGAAAGGTATTCAAGAATCCGATATGGTGTTAATGCCAGAAGCCAGCACCGCCGTCATGGATCCATTTGCAGATGAAAAAACCTTAATCATTCGCTGCGATATTCTTGAACCGACCACCATGCAAGGGTATGAACGCGATCCACGTTCATTAGCAAAACGTGCTGAAGCCTATTTGAAATCCACTGGTATTGCTGATGTCGCTTATTTTGGTCCTGAATTAGAGTTCTTTATTCTTGATGATGTTCGCTGGGGTGCCAGCATGAGCGGCGCCTTTTATAAAGTGGATTCCGAAGAAGCCGGTTGGAATTCCGAACGAGTTTATGAAGATGGCAATATCGGCCATCGCCCCGGCGTCAAGGGTGGCTATTTCCCCGTTCCACCGGTTGATTCATTAAATGATTTACGCGCCGCCATGTGTTTAGCACTTGAAGAAATGGGCGTTCCCGTTGAAGTGCATCATCACGAGGTCGCTACTGCCGGTCAATGCGAAATTGGTACTCGTTATGACAGTTTAGTCCGCCGGGCAGATATGAACCAGATTCAAAAATACTGTGTTCAAAACGTCGCCCATGCCTATGGAAAAACCGTGACCTTCATGCCAAAACCATTGGTTGGAGATAATGGCAGTGGTATGCACGTTCATCAATCTTTAGCTAAAGATGGTAAAAATATTTTTGGCGGTGATAAATACGCTGGACTGTCAGAAGTTGCGCTGTATTATATTGGCGGCATTATTAAACATGCACGGGCGCTCAATGCGATTACAAATGCGTCCACCAATTCGTACAAGCGATTGGTACCCGGTTTTGAAGCACCCGTGATGCTGGCTTATTCAGCCCGCAATCGCTCCGCATCTATTCGTATTCCCTATGATCCAAATCCAAAAGCACGACGGATTGAAGTGCGCTTCCCTGATTCAACCGGCAATCCTTATTTATCATTTGCCGCCATGTTAATGGCTGGCTTGGATGGCATTCAAAATAAAATTCATCCGGGCGATGCAATGGATAAAGACCTGTATGATTTGCCTCCCGAAGAAGAAAAACAGATTCCACAAGTCTGTTATGCACTCGATCAAGCCCTCGAAGCCTTAGATAAAGATCGTGGCTTTTTAACTGCTGGTGGGGTGTTTTCAAATGATTTAATTGACGCTTATATCGAATTGAAAATGACTGAAGTCACACGGCTGCGTATGACCACGCACCCCGTCGAATTTGATATGTACTATAGTCTTTAACCGTCATATCTAAATAAAACGACACAGGGAAGTGTCGTATTCGTACGGTTAATAAAAACACCTTTTTTACAGCGTAGCACCACTAAAGATCATTCAACATGGAGCCTTGTATAGAGCAAACGATTCTCGATAATCTCAATACCGCTGTTTTGTTGTTTGATTCTCATCTTCACCTCAATTATATTAACCCCGCTGGTGAAGCATTATTATCCGTTAGTGCTAACTTAGTGCTTGGGCAATCCGCCAACGATTTGATTCCATTTCCTACCGAACCTATCACAACACGACTTCAATCCACTTTAATCACCCGTCACCCATTGACTGAACGCGAAATTGAATTGCAGCGTCCCGATGGGCAAATACTACATGTCAATTATACTGTATTACCACTACAACCGGCGGCACATCCGGCGGCATTGTTAATGGAATTACATCAAGTAGATCGCCAAATTCGTATTAACCGTGAAGAGCAGTTATTAACACAGCATCAAGCAACACAAGCATTGTTACGCGGCTTGGCACATGAAATAAAAAATCCTCTTGGTGGATTGCGTGGGGCGGCTCAATTATTAGAACGTGAATTACCCAATCGAGAGCTGCATGAATACACGCGCATTATTATTGATGAAGCTGACCGATTGCAAAATTTGCTTAACCGAATGATCGGGCCTAAACAACTGCCGCAATTACAACTAACCAATATTCATCAAGTTGTTGAGCATGTGCGCGGTTTGATTGTTGCTGAGTTTCCACATGGCCCGCGTATTATTCGGGCGTATGATCCCAGTATTCCAGAGTTAATTGCCGATCCTGAACATTTAATTCAAGCATTATTAAACATTGCACGGAATGGTGCTGAAGCCGCCGGCGTGAATGGCAGTTTGGTATTGCGCACTCGCATATTAAGGCAGTTCACCATTGGACATGTGCGTCACCGTTTAGTCATTCAAATTGAAATTGAAGATGACGGACCCGGGGTTGCTGATGAGATGCGTGATTATATTTTTTTACCAATGGTGTCCGGACGAGTTGGCGGCACTGGCTTAGGGCTTTCTATTGCACAAGAATTGATTAGTCAGCATCATGGTTTAGTTGAATACAATCGTCACGCATACAAAACACAGCTCCTCGTTTATTTACCATTACGCCATTTTGATGAATAGAATACCACGCATTTGGGTCATTGATGATGACCGATCTATTCGCTGGGTTTTAGAACGTGCATTACGCCAGGCGCACATGGATGTGACTAGTTTTTCTAATGGTATTGGCGTCATGGATGCACTGCAACGTGAACAACCCGATGTGATTTTATCGGATATACGGATGCCGGGGATTGATGGTTTAGAATTATTACGTCAAATAAAAACGCAATATCCAATATTGCCAGTCATTATTATGACAGCACATTCTGATTTAGATAGCGCCGTCTCTGCTTTTCATGGTGGCGCATTTGAATATTTACCCAAACCATTTGATATTGATGACGCAGTTGACCAAGTCCAGCGGGCGTGTCGCTGTCAAACCAATACGCCCAATCATGCAGAAGACTCTTTTACTCATACGCCGGATATCATTGGTGAAGCACCTACCATGCAGGAAGTATTCCGTGCCATTGGGCGATTAGCAAAATCGCATATTACCGTGTTAATTAACGGCGAATCTGGCACTGGGAAAGAATTAGTTGCACGCGCATTGCATCGTCATAGCCCGCGTTCTCATGCGCCCTTTATTGCATTAAATATGGCAGCAATTCCGCGTGATTTAATGGAATCTGAATTATTTGGCCATGAACGCGGTGCATTTACTGGCGCACAAGCGCGGCGTCAAGGTCGGTTTGAACAAGCCGATGGCGGGACATTATTTTTAGATGAAATTGGTGATATGCCTGCTGAATTACAAACACGCTTATTGCGCGTCTTGGCGGACGGCGAATTTTATCGTGTCGGGGGGTTAACTTCAATTAAAGTGGACGTCCGCATCATTGCTGCAACACATCAAAACTTACAAGAATTAGTACGGCGCGGATTATTTCGTGAGGATTTATTTCATCGAATTAATGTCATTCGTATTCATTTACCACCATTACGCGAACGGCGCGAAGACATTGCATTGTTAATGCGTTATTTTTTAACCCAAGCCGCTAAAGAATTGAATTGCGAAACCAAAGTATTAGCAACCGATGCGATTGAAAAACTCAAGCAATTAGATTGGCCGGGTAACGTGCGTCAATTAGAAAATACCGCCCGTTGGTTGACAGTGATGGCGTCGAGTAAAGAAATTCACGCTGAAGATTTACCGCCAGATTTGAATACATTAGACAATCAAGTTCCGGATGAACAGGAACAATGGGAGACGTTATTGCGCAGTTGGGCGCGGCGCATGTTGCGTATCGGTCAGCAATCATTATTGGCAACGGCAATGCCGACTTTTGAACGGGTGTTAATTGATTGTGCATTGGAACACACCGGCGGGCGGCGGCAAGAAGCAGCAAAGTTATTAGGCTGGGGGCGCAATACTTTGACCCGCAAAATTAAAGAATTAAAACTATAAATATTCGTTCACCAACAATTGATTTTTACGCACCTTAAATAAAATTAAATTGGCATTGCACCATTGGTTGACACATGTTTAATCAAGCACTCAGCACTTGGTATGCTGTCCTAAAGAATGATTTAAATCGCGCGGCGCACTTGCCAAATACACCGCCAGAACGCCGTTTTTTGTTAATGATTACAGCGGCGTTGGTTTTAATCACATTGGCCTTGTGGAGCATTGGTGATTATCATAGTGGGTTTATTGCACTCAATGCGTGGGCGCATCAATACCCGAATAAATATTGGGCAGCGTTAACCCTGCTTGGCGATGAACGTCTGCTATTGGTTATTACGTTAATAATTGCCCGGCGCTCGCCGCATGTATTCTGGAGTTTAATAATCTCGGCGTTGATTGCGGCGCTGTATGCACGCGGATTAAAACCACTTTTTGATGCAGCCCGCCCGCCCGCCGTATTAACGTCAGATGCGTTTTATTTGATTGGAAATGAATTAAAACGCCACAGTTTTCCGTCAGGACATAGCGTCACCGCCGGCGTTTTTTTTGCCGTGTTAATGTGTCATTACCGCTGGATTGAATGGCGGTTATTATTTGGGTTATTAGCAATACTGGTGGGGTTTAGTCGTATTGCAATAGGGGTGCATTGGCCAATTGATGTGACGGCCGGATTGGCGGGCGGCGTATTCGCCGCGTGGCTAGGTATTGGATTAGCGCAGCATTATCAATGGGGAATCACCAGCGGTTGGTTACACACTCTATTTATTATCATTGCCATCAGCGCCGCCCTATCACTGATAATTAGCGGCAGCGGTTATCCGCACGTTGATTTAATGGTGCGGGGGGTTGCCGCTGTGGCACTGGGTATGATGATTTATTTGTACAAATTGCCGACTTTATTCCGCCGTTCTGAATTAAACTAAAGCAAATATGTCGTATGGTTAATTCACCTGTGCCGTTGCAGGTTTAAGATACCAGTCTGTATTCTTAAATGATTGCTGCATTTCCAACCAATGCAACACTTCAAGCTGTCCATCGTGATGTTCAACTAATGCGGTGCAATTCTCCACCCAATCACCACAATTGCAATAGGTGACACCGTCAATTGCGCGTAATTCGGCATGGTGAATATGACCACACACGATGCCATCAACTTCTAATCGCCGCGCTGCATGAGCAACGGCGTATTCATACCGCCCAATGTAATTTACCGCATTTTTAACATGACGTTTGAGAAATGCGGCGAGTGACCAATAGCGCAGTCCGAAATGTCGCCGCAAACCATTAAATCGTTGGTTAATAGCGAGTAATAAATCATACAAATTGGAACCAATGAACGCCAGCCAGCGCCCGTGTTGCACAACCTGATCAAATACATCGCCGTGCATCACTAATAATCGCTCGCCTGCCAAAGTGGTATGAATGACTTCATCCCGCACGGCAATCTGACCAAAATGCGTTCCAATGTAGTTACGCATCATGTCATCGTGATTACCAGGAATATAAATTATCTCTGTTCCTTGCCGCGCTTTTTCCAGCAGACATTGCACAATGTGATTATGCTTTTCCGGCCAATACACGCCCTTTTTCATTGCCCAGAAGTCAATAATATCGCCGACCAGGTAGAGTTGTTTGCTGGCAGTTTTTTGCAAAAATTCTAAAATTAAATCGGCTTGACACCCGCGTGACCCCAGATGTAAATCCGATAGCCAAATGGTGCGGTAACGCAATGGGCGCAGCGGTTCAATATGACTCATATTCATTCCCCTTTTAATAGCAAAAATAGCAATAGACGGATGGTTTTTAATCACCACCGATACGTCATGCTCGCATGGCTATATTGCGGGGGAATAAAGAAGTGATGAAATTCTGATTAAACCAGCGGCGGGGCGGGAGTTGGAATGATGTGCCGGTGGTTGGGATAGGATTGGGGTGGCATGATGTCCACCCCAAAAAGCAAGTCAAATCAACGCATTAAACGCTATGCGCTCCGGCCATTTGAATGCCCTTGCCAGCGCGGATGTCGAGAATGCGTTTGAATACCACCATTAAGCCCGTCACTAAAAACCCGCCCGGTGGCAAGATCATCATTAAAATTGCCATGTCTGGTTCCATCAGTTTAATTTCCATGAACTTGAATGCGGGGCCGAATAATAATGACGCATCGGCAAATAAAGTACCGGCGCCGATAATTTCACGCACTGAACCAATCATGGTTAATGCGAGTGTAAAACCCAGCCCCATAAATAAACCATCGAGAAATGACGGCAATACCGGTTCTTTAGCGGCAAAGGCTTCTAATCGCGCTAATGGTAAGCAATTTGACACAATGAGTGGAATGAATAATCCCAGCACCTTGTATAATTCGTGCATCCACGCATTCATCACCAAATCAACAAAGGTGACATTCGCGGCAATAATGAGAATGTACACGGGAATACGCACTTCTCGGGTAATGTAATTGCGAAAGGCGGCAACCATTAAACTCGATGCGGCCATCACCACAGCGGTTGCTAATCCCATGCCCAACGCATTCGTGGCGCTGGTGGTCATTGCCATTGTCGGACACATGCCCAATAGCATGGATAAGACGCCATTGTTTTCCCATAAACCGTCACGAATGATGCGGCTATAACTCGTTGCCATTATTGATTCTCCAATAACTGTGCGCGATGTTCGGCAAAGAATTCTAAGCCTTTACGAATTGCGTCAATGGTGCCACGCGGGGTAATGGTGGCGCCGGTGAATTGATCGAATTGCCCGCCATCCTTTTTCACTGCCCATTTTTCTATTGGCGGATTGCCTAATGATAAGCCGTCAAATTGCAGCATCCAATCGGCGCGTTTCACGTCGATTTTATCACCCAACCCGGGCGTTTCTTTATGACTTAATACCCGCACGCCGAGGATTTTACCGTCCGCATCAATGCCGAGCATAAAGCGCATTTGCCCGGCATAGCCTGAGCCATAAGTTTCATACGCAACGCCCGTGACGGTATTGCCTTGACGCGCCCGATAAATGGTTAAGTCATTGCCATCAGCGTCGGGTATGACAATGGTATCAATTGCCGGATTATTATCATGCAATTGCTCAGGAATGACTTGCGCTAATGAGTTTTGGCGATCTTCCAATGCCCGCGCTAGAATGGCATCATGCGCGGCCAATTCAGTTAATGCCAAATAAACTCCGTAACCTAAGCAGAAGACGGCGAGAATGACGCCGTGCATAAAAATGGGTTGGTCTGCTTTCATTACTTGCCCTCCACTGGCAATGGATCACCTTTACGGGTGCGCCCAAATAATCGCGGCCGCGTGTATTGGTCAATAATGGGTGTGACGGAGTTCATTAATAACACGGCAAAGGCCATGCCTTCGGGATAACCGGCAAAGGTGCGAATGACCCAGGTTAATGCGCCCACGCCAAAGCCAAAGATTAATTGCCCGGTTTTTGATACGGGCGAGGTGACGTAATCGGTGGCAATGAAAAATGCACCGAGGAAGGTGGCGCCGGAGATTAAATGAAACCAGGCGGGTGAGAAGCGGTCGGGATTCACCAAATTGAATACGGTAGCGAATACGAAAATGGTGCCTAATACCATGCCCGGGATGTGCCAAGTAATAATTCGCCGCCGAATTAAAAACAGTCCGCCGAGCAGAATTAAAAATGCCGACGTTTCGCCTAAACTGCCCGATTTATACCCAACCGCTGAATTGACCGCGTATGGTGTATAACTGGTCATGTTAATGGTGCGCCCGTATTCATACACCGATTGCGACGCCGGAATGCCGCGTGACAATTCCGTTTTTACATACCCCAATGCCGTTGCGGCGGTAATCCCATCCGGCATGTCGCTATGAAAAGTAATGCTAATGGCTTGATTAAAACTGGGCGCGTTGTCGGTAAATAACGGATGCGGCGCAACCCACGCAGTCATGGCGACGGGGAATGACACTAATAATGCCACCCGCGCCACCATTGCGGGATTGAATAGGTTTTGACCTAATCCACCGAAGGGTTGTTTGGCTAATAAGATGGCGAATACCGCACCTAATAAACCAATCCACCACGGCGCCCAGGGCGGTAAGGTCATGGCTAATAACCAGCCAGTTAAAACCGCCGAGCCGTCGCTAATGGTGGCAATCACGCGGCGCTGCGCCAGCACCATGCTGAATGCCTCAACGAATACGCATGAACCGACGGTGACGCCGAATAGAAAAATTGCCGGCCAACCAAATAGATACAGGTCAAGGACGGTGGCGGGGACTAGCGCCAAAAGCACCGTGAACATGGTACGTTGCACGGTGTTTTCGGTGTGCGCGAACGGCCCGCTGCGGTCAGAAACGTCTTGAATATTGGGAAATTTCATGCGCCAGCCTCATCAGTCGCTGCCGCCGCCGCTTTGGGTTTGCGTGATGCCGCCCGCTGCGCCGCCAATCTTTCCAGCCGCGCATTGTGTGCCTCAGCCAACGTCTTGGTGCGCTCAGTTTTTTGATCCACCCGCGCTTTGGCATTGACCGCCCCTTTGGCGTAATTGAAATAATGCACCAGCGGGATGTGCGATGGGCAGACCCACGAGCAACTGCCGCAGGAGACGCAGTCCATCACGCCGAGTTTGACGGCACCGTCGAGGTCGTCATGGCGAATGCGGGCGGCGATTTCCACTGGTGTCAAGCCGCAGGCGCAGATGGCGACGCACGAGCCGCAGCGGATGCACGGATCAGACGGGCGGTCGTTAATTTCCAGCGCCGTCAACGCCAAAATGCCCGACGTGCCTTTGACGACTGGCACGTCCAGTCCCGGTAACGGCGATCCCATCATCGGCCCGCCCTGCACCATGCGCTCCGGTGGCTGGCTAAATCCGCCGCAGAATTCAATCAAATCACTCACCCGCGCCCCAATTGGTGCTTCAATATTCTTCGGCTGCGCAATGGCTTGACCACTCACCGTCACCACCCGCGACACCAGCGGTCGCCCAAATCGCACCGCCTGATGCACCGCCCGCGCTGTCGCTACGTTATGCACCACGACGCCGATGTCCGCCGTCAATTTGCGCGCCGGCGTTTCGCGGCCGGTGATCGCAAAGGTCAAATGCCGCTCCGATCCCATCGGATATTTCACCGGCACCGGCGTTACCGTGATTTCTGGAAACGCGGCGGCAGCGGCGGTGATTTTCTCCAACGCCTGCGGTTTATTGTCCTCAATCGCAATCACGATGCGCGCCGCACCGAGCGCGTGCGCCATAATGCGCGCACCATCAACGACTTCGTCGGTGTACTCGCGCATCACCCGATCATCACAGGTCAAGTACGGCTCGCACTCCGCCCCGTTAAGCAACAGCGTTTCAATGCGATACTGAATACCCAAGTTCAATTTCACCGCCGCCGGGAAGGTCGCGCCGCCCATGCCAACGATGCCCGATTCCGCCACGCGCTCGGCAATCGCCTGTGGACTGGCGGCGAACGGATCGGCGATGGGAGCGGGCAACACGCCCCACACATCCTGCCCGTCGGGGGCGATCACCACCGTCGCCTGCGGCAGCCCAGTCGGGTGCGGCGCGGGAATTTCGGTCACTTCCACCACCTGCCCCGAGGTCGAGGCGTGATGATGTACGGAAATGTTGCCCTGCCGCCGCGCAATCACCTGCCCTTTGGCGACCAGATCACCGGCTTGCACCAACACCTCGGCTGGCGCGCCGATATGCTGTTGCAGCGGAATGTATAACCGCTCGGGTAATGGCAAGCGTTCAATTGCCAATTCACCGGTTAATTCTTTGCGGTATTCGGGATGGATACCGCCCCGCACTGGAAAAGTTTTCATTTAATGACTCTCCAAACAATTGCCGCGTTGTGAATAATTAAACAACGCGGCGTGGGGCTTGTTATTTTCAATTCGAGGTGTGCAATTAGTGCAGCGTTTCTGATTGCGGTTTCGGCCAATGCCAGGTCGCCAATGTTTTCGGAATCTTGACCATTTTAATGGCATTCGTCGGGCAGACTTCAACACATTTGCCGCAACCGTGACAATTATCAGCCATTACCGTGTGCATTTGTTTATTTGCCCCGATAATACCGTCCACCGAACACTCTTTAATACACCGCGTGCAACCCACGCACAGGTCTTCATTAATAAACGCATAGGTCGGCACTGGCGCAACATGATCGGATAAATCCACCGAAACACCCAAGCGTTTTGCTAATTGTTCCGCCACTGCTTTACCGCCTGGGGTGCACAGCGTCACGGGCGCTTCACCGCGAGCTAATGCCCCCGCATATTGTGAGCAACCGACATAACCGCATTGCCCGCATTGAGAACCGGGTAATAACCCTTGCAATTCTAATTCAAGCGGATCCTCTTCTACCGCTAATAAGCGAGCGGCCACGCCCAATACGCCACCTAATGCCAATCCCATTGCGGTTAAACTGCCAATTGCCGTCAACATATACATCGTGTGTCACCTCGGTTATGAATGGGTGCTAATCCCAGAAAAGCCTAAAAACGCCAATGCCAATAAACTCGCGGTAATAAATCCAATCGGCGGGCCGGCAAATAAACGTGGCACTTCAGAAAAGGCCAACCGCTCGCGCAAGCCGGCAAACATCACCATCACCAGGGTGAATCCCAATGATGAAGAGAAGCCAAATAAGGTCGCTTCAATAAAGTTCATCTTGTGTTCAACCAAGATTAACGCCACGCCCAATACCGCACAATTCGTGGTAATCAGCGGCAAATAAATCCCCAACATTTTGAATAACGGCGGTGACACCTTGCGCACCGTCAATTCAGTAAATTGCACCGCCGCGGCAATGACCAAAATAAAGGTCACGGTGCGCAGGTACCATAGATCATAGGGGCCGAGGAGGTAATTCCCAACCGCCCAGTCCACCATTGATGAAACGGTAATAACAAAGGTGGTCGCCAATCCCATGCCAATTGCCGTATCAAGGCGGGTTGTCACGCCCATAAATGAGCATAACCCTAAAAAGCGGGCGAGAATGACATTGTTCACTAACGCCGCGCCAATCATTAAAAGCACATAGTCCTGCATGACAGTTTCCCAATAATTTCCTGATGATTTCCCAATAATTGATTAACCAGTTTTTAATCAGTGGTTATGCGGCAGTGATTTGACAAGTCGTGGCACTGCGATTAGCACGGCGTAAAAAATACGGCGCTAATTGCCCGGTTGCGCTGAGAATATAGGCCACCCCGCGTGCCGCTAATAACCCAATGCCCAAGCCAATGGCGGTGGCAATCATGGTAATGACATCATCACCGGCAAGTGATTGGGCTACAATACCAACTAATAGCATTATCAATAATGGCAATACATAAGCCGTCATTGAAGCGCGTAATAGAGCGCGGTGACTAACGCCAATGACTAATCGCTCGCCAACGCGAAATTCATCGGTATTGACTAATGTAAAACGCCGCCCGATGAGGCGATTGGCCGCCGATCCCCACTCCCTGCTGCCACAATGACCCGCCGCCACGCAACTGCCGCAACTGGTGGACTGCTCCGGTTCCAGCAGCGCGTACTTTCCTTCCAACGCCACGACGCGGGCGATTGCTTCGACCAATTCTGGTTGATTGGCGGCGGCAATCCAATCTGGATCATCCGTCGCCTGCCCCCGTGAGTGTTCCATAATTACCTCCTGTGTCGTGTGACAAAACAGACATCACCCATGCGATTGCACTGTGGCGACGGTTAATTTTGATGTCAATTCAATGGTTAAACACAATTCACGCACACCAGTGTGACCGTTTCCACCACACAAGCAAAAATCTAACCATCCTGCAAACAACATTAGACAGAACACGGACAGCAAAACTGCCGTGAGCGGGTGAACTGATGCGGGTTGATGTCAGGACGGTCGGTTTGGCGAGGCAGGGAGGGTGCGTGAGCGGCGCACAAGCCTACTGTACTGCCAAGTCACGGCAAGATGCAATGCCAATCATCAATGATGCCTAAGTCGTTGATTTGACAATAGATAGCATCAATCCAACAAATTAGGTTACTCTAAATACACGCCCCCAGCGGCGCTATCCAGCGTGAATCGTGAATGATTAATTTTATTCACCGCCGCGCTAGTTTTATTTCCAATTCCATTGCGGAGATTGATTAACATTATGACCACAACCCGACCCTTTAATTTCAGTGCCGGCCCCGCGATCTTACCCGAAGTGGTATTAGAACAGGCGCGAGATGAATTATTAAATTGGCATGAGAGCGGCATGTGCGTTGCCGAAATGAGCCATCGCGGTAAAGAGTTCATGCACATTGCCTCCCAAGCCGAAAGCGATTTGCGCGAATTATTAGGCATTCCTGATAATTATAAAGTGTTATTTTTACAGGGCGGCGCCTCCAGTCAATTCGCGTTAATTCCAATGAACTTATTACCCCCCGGCGGCTGCGCGGATTATATTAACACCGGCACCTGGTCACAAAAAGCCATTGGCGAAGCCCGCCGCATTGGTGCAATTAACATTGCCACGACCACTGAAGAATCACGCTTTACCCGCGCACCAGCTGCGAATGAATTAACGCTCACGCCCAATGCCGCGTATGTGCATTACACGCCAAATGAAACGATTGAAGGTGTTGAGTTTCCATACGTTCCCGCCACCGGTAATGTGCCATTAATTGCCGACATGTCCTCCACCTTATTATCACGCCCAATTGACGTGAAACAATTCGGTTTTATTTATGCCGGCGCGCAAAAAAACATTGGTCCGGCCGGTTTAACCATTGTGATTGTGCGTGATGATTTAATTGGCAAGGCGCCCGCCAATACGCCCGCGATGTTTGATTACAAAGTTCACGCCGATAATGGCTCGATGTATAACACGCCGCCAACCTATGCGTGGTATTTAGCCGGGTTGGTATTTAAATGGTTAAAAGATCAGGGCGGCTTGACGGCAATGGCTACCATTAATCAACGTAAAGCGGCGTTATTATACGATGCGATTGATCGGTCGGATTTTTATCATAGCCCAGTTGATCCGGCAGCGCGCTCTTGGATGAATGTGCCATTCACATTAACCAATCCCGCATTAGATAAACCGTTTTTAACCCAAGCTAAAGCCGCCGGGTTATTAGCGTTGCAAGGTCATCGCTCAGTCGGTGGAATGCGTGCCAGCATTTATAACGCCATGCCCGAAGCCGGCGTTAACGCATTAGTGCAATTCATGGCCGAGTTTGAACGTACCCAGGGTTAAGTCAAATTGATTGAATTAACTTGACTGAACTAACCCAACGCACTGCACCAATGATCGTTAGTTAAAATTGCCAATTGGTCATGCGTTCAAACAATCAACATGTGTTGCTAATATGAGCGCCAACTGCCTCAATTAGCAACACCACACACGGATTTAATTTTTCATTATGGCACAATACATTTACACGATGAATCGCGTGGGCAAGGTTGTCCCACCTAAGCGCGTCATTTTGCGCGATATTTCATTATCGTTTTTCCCCGGGGCGAAAATTGGCGTCCTCGGACTCAATGGGTCGGGTAAATCAACGCTATTAAAAATCATGGCAGGATTGGATACCGATATTGAAGGTGAAGCGCGGCCGCAGCCGGGGATTCATATTGGTTTTTTATCGCAAGAACCGCAATTAGATCCGGCAAAAGATGTGCGCGGCAATGTTGAAGAAGCGGTTGCGCCAATTAAAAACGCACTCGAACGATTGGATCAGGTGTATGCGGCTTATGCCGAAGAAGATGCCGATTTTGATGCGTTAGCAAAGACGCAGGCTGAATTAGAAGACTTTATTCAAGCAACCGATGGTCATCAATTAGATCGGACATTAGAAGTCGCCGCAGACGCATTACGTTTGCCGCCCTGGGATGCCGATGTCACGCGCTTATCCGGCGGTGAACGGCGGCGCGTGGCGCTGTGCCGATTATTATTATCTAAACCCGATATGCTGCTATTAGATGAGCCAACCAATCATTTAGACGCTGAATCAGTGGCGTGGCTGGAACATTTTTTACATGATTATAGCGGGACGGTGGTGGCTGTCACCCATGATCGCTATTTCTTAGATAATGTCGCCGGTTGGATTTTAGAATTAGATCGCGGTTACGGTATTCCCTGGGAGGGTAATTATTCATCGTGGTTAGAACAAAAAGAGGCGCGGTTGGCAATTGAACAAAAGCAAGAACAGGCGCGCATTAAAACCATGCAGCACGAATTGGAATGGGTGCGAGCAAATCCCAAAGGGCGTCATGCCAAGAGTAAAGCCCGGTTGGCGCGCTTTGATGAATTGCAATCACAAGAGTTTCAATCCCGCAATGAAACCAATGAGATTTACATTCCACCTGGGCCAAGATTAGGTGATTTGGTGATTGAAGCAACGGGATTAAAAAAGGCGTATGGCGATAATCTATTGTATGATAATTTGTCATTCAATTTGCCGAAAGGCGGTATTGTTGGCGTGATTGGGCCGAATGGCGCAGGTAAAACGACGTTATTCCGCATTTTAACCAGTCAAGAACAGGCCGACGCGGGTGATTTGCGCATTGGTGAGACGGTGCAAATGGCCTGTGTGGATCAAAGCCGCGATGCGTTGGATGATAATAAAACGGTGTGGGAAGAGATTAGCGACGGTCAAGATATTTTAATTGTCGGGCGCTATGAAATGCCGTCGCGGGCGTATGTTAGCCGCTTTAATTTCAAAGGCACCGATCAACAAAAACGGATTGGGGATTTATCCGGCGGTGAACGTAATCGTGTTCATTTAGCCAAATTATTAAAAAGCGGCGGTAATGTTTTATTACTTGACGAACCCACGAATGATTTGGATGTTGAAACGCTGCGGGCATTAGAAGAAGCGTTATTAGCATTCCCGGGCTGCGCGGTTGTCATTAGCCATGATCGTTGGTTTTTAGATCGCATTGCAACGCACATTTTAGCGTTTGAGGGTGATTCACAAGTCACATGGTTTGAAGGCAATTATGCCGATTATGAAGCGGATCGGCATCGGCGATTAGGCACAGATGCCGATCAACCGCATCGTATTCGTTATCGCCCATTGCATTAACCGACCATAAACAGGCAATAGGATGCGGCGTGTTGATAAACCGCATCCTAATTGTCATTAAAATAACAACGGCTTATGATTAACCAACTGTTTGAACACTTCGATTTTGCTCAATTAGACTCACCTGATTTCAAAGAAGACAGTGTGCGGGAAGTGTTAATTCTGCCATTGTTAAAGCAGCTTGGCTATGAACAACCGCACATCGTCCGCAGCAAAAGTTTAATCCATCCATTTTTGAAAATTGGCAGTCAAAAACGGCCGATTAAATTAATTCCTGATTACTTATTAAAGGTCAGCAATAATTATGCGTGGGTATTAGATGCCAAAGCGCCAAATGAAAATATCCAATCAGGCGACAACGTTGAACAGGTTTATTCGTATAGCATTCATCCCGAAGTGCGCAGTACTTTCTTTGCATTATGCAACGGCCGCGCCTTTGCATTATTTCGGCAAGATGTGACCAAGCCAATTTTATATTTTCAATTAAAAGACATTGCGCAATATTGGGATGATTTATATGCACATCTGGCGCCCAGTGCATTTCAAATGGGCAAGCGGTTTGTTTATTCGCCGCCGAAAAGTGCGATCAACACTGCGCCGTTTGATTATTTAAGTCAGCCGTTATTGGAAGAAATCACGGTTAAAAAACGAGCGGCAAAACGGCATTTCGGTGTGCATGGGTATTTTACTAAACAGGCGTGGAATGTTGTAAATCAATACATTGCGCATTTTTCACAACCGGGCGATTTGGTATTAGACTCCTTCGGTGGCAGTGGCATCACAGCAATTGAAGCAATGATGTTAGATAGACGAGCGATTCATTTAGATTTAAATCCCATGTCCGCTTTTTTGGTGGATAGTTTAACCCATCCTGTTGATTTAGATGAATTAAAAATCAATTTTGAACAAATTAAATTTGCATATTTACGGCATGAACCAATCAGCGAAGATGCAATTGAAAAAGCGTTAAAAAAATACCCGTATCCAAAAGATTTTGTTTTGCCAAAAGGTTCGGATGTTCAGCTAATACAAGATTTGTTTAGCAAAAAACAGTTAGCACAACTCGGATTTTTAAAGCATTTAATCTTAAAAAAATCAAATAAAAATACACAAAAACCACTGTTGTTGGCATTTTCAAGTACGCTGAATAAACTAAATCTTACTTATCACCACTCAACTTATGCTACTAAAAACGCGGGTGACAGTAGTCCAATGCGGTATTATCGCTATAGGATTGCGCCAGCTTGTGTTGATTTAGATTTGTTAAAAACTTATGAAAAGAAATTTTCGGCAGTCGTTAATGCCAAACTTGAAATAGCAGACAAAATTAATCAAGACACCATTGCCAATTTGCAAGTGATGCAAGGCACGGCAACCGATTTATCATTCCTGAAAAAAGAAAGTGTTGATTACATTTACACCGACCCGCCCTATGGTAAAAAAATCCCCTATCTTGATTTATCAGTGATGTGGAATGCGTGGTTAGAGTTGCCAGTAACGGAACAGGATTATGCGTTAGAAGCAATTGAAGGCGGCGAGCATGAAAAAAGCAAAGCTGACTATAATGCACTCATTGCAAAAAGCATTGCGGAAATGTACCGTGTATTAAAATTCGACCGCTGGATGTCATTCGTTTTTGCGCATAAGGACCCGGAGTTTTGGCATTTAATTATTGAAACAGCCGAGCGGTGTGGATTTGAATATGTCGGGGCAGTGGCGCAAAAGAATGGACAAACCAGTTTTAAGAAACGACAAAATCCATTCACCGTTTTATCAGGTCAATTAATTATTAACTTTAGAAAGGTGCGGCGTCCCAAATATATTATGAAAGCCAGTTTGGGTATGGATATTGGCGATATTGTGATTCAGACCGTTGAAGGCGTGATTGCCAAATATCAGGGCGCGACTCTGGAACAAATCAACGACGAGTTAATTATTAAAGGGCTGGAACTAGGTTTTTTAGATTTATTAAAAAAGCAGTATTCAGATTTAACGCCATTATTATTAGAATTATTTGATTTTGACAAGTCAAGCGAATGCTTTACAATCAAAGCGAATAAATCTTTTACCACGCAAATTGATTTGCATCTGCGGGTGCGTTATTACCTGATTTCTTATCTACGCCGCATGGAGCGTGAAAACAAATCCGCAATCTTTGATGACATCGTTTTTGCCATCATGCCGCTATTAAAAAATGGTGTCACGCCTGAATCACAAACCATCCTCAGTGTATTAGAAGACATTGCCTATTGCGTCGGTGATGGGTGGCGCTTAAAAGCAGATGGGCAAGCAACGTTATTGTTAATCAGTACGAATTAGTGTTGTGCGACAATGATAATTTTCGGTGCTGCTTCGCCGAGATTTCTTTATTACTCACTCATCCTACAGCATGATTAAAGCTGCCTAATTTATGATTAACCAACTGTTTGAATACTTCGATTTTTCTCAATTAGAATCACCAGATTTTAAAGAAGACAGTGTGCGGGAAGTGTTAATTTTGCCATTATTAACGCAGCTTGGCTATGAACAACCGCACATCGTCCGCAGTAAAAGTTTAATCCATCCATTTTTGAAAATTGGCAGTCAAAAACGCCCAATTAAGTTGATTCCTGATTACTTGTTAAAGGTCGGCAATAATTATGCGTGGGTATTAGATGCTAAAGCGCCAAATGAAAATATCCAATCAGGCGATAATGTTGAACAGGTTTTTTCGTATAGCATTCATCCCGAAGTACGCAGTACCTTTTTTGCATTATGCAATGGTTGGGCATTTGCATTATTTCGGCAAGATATGACCAAGCCAATTTTATATTTTCAATTAAAAGACATTGCGCAATATTGGGATCAGTTATATGCACATCTGGCGCCCAGTGCATTTCAAATGGGCAAGCGGTTTGTTTATTCGCCGCCGAAAAGTGCGATCAACACTGCGCCGTTTGATTATTTAAGTCAGCCGTTATTGGAAGAAATCACGGTTAAAAAACGAGCGGCAAAACGGCATTTCGGTGTGCATGGGTATTTTACTAAACAGGCGTGGAATGTTGTAAATCAATACATTGCGCATTTTTCACAACCGGGCGATTTGGTATTAGACTCCTTCGGTGGCAGTGGCATCACAGCAATTGAAGCAATGATGTTAGATAGACGAGCGATTCATTTAGATTTAAATCCCATGTCCGCTTTTTTGGTGGATAGTTTAACCCATCCTGTTGATTTAGATGAATTAAAAATCAATTTTGAACAAATTAAATTTGCATATTTACGGCATGAACCAATCAGCGAAAATACAATTGAAAAAGCGTTAAAAAAATACCCGTATCCAAAAGATTTTGTTTTGCCAAAAGGTTCGGATGTTCAGCTAATACAAGATTTGTTTAGCAAAAAACAGTTAGCACAACTCGGATTTTTAAAGCATTTAATCTTAAAAAAATCAAATAAAAATACACAAAAACCACTGTTGTTGGCATTTTCAAGCACTTTAAATTTGATTAATTTAACCTGCCATCCGTCTGGACAGAGTGACATTACTGTAGATAGCGCCCCTATGCGTTATTATAGATACAGGTTAGCGCCAAAGCATAAAGATTTAGATGTGATTAAAACATTTGAAAATAAAGTTAAGGGTGTTATCAATGCCAAATTTGAAATAGCAGACAAAATTAATCAAGACACCATTGCCAATTTGCAAGTGATGCAAGGCACCGCCACCGATTTATCATTCCTGAAAAAAGAAACGGTGGATTATATTTACACTGATCCGCCCTATGGTAAAAAAATCCCCTATCTTGATTTATCGGTGATGTGGAATGCGTGGTTAGAGTTGACGGTAACGGAACAGGATTATGCGTTAGAAGCAATTGAAGGCGGTGAGCATGAAAAGAGTAAAGCCGATTATAATGCGCTAATTGCAAAAAGCATTGCGGAAATGTACCGTGTATTAAAATTCGACCGCTGGATGTCATTCGTTTTTGCGCATAAGGACCCGGAGTTTTGGCATTTAATTATTGAAACAGCCGAGCGGTGCGGATTTGAATATGCCGGTGCGGTGGCGCAAAAGAATGGCCAAACCAGTTTTAAGAAACGACAAAACCCGTTCACCGTCTTGTCAGGTCAATTGATTATTAACTTTAGAAAGGTGCGCCATCCCAAATATATTATGAAAGCCAGTTTGGGTATGGATATAGGTGAAGTCGTGATTCAAACGATTGAAGGCGTGATTGCCAAATATCAGGGCGCGACTCTGGAACAAATTAACGACGAGTTAATTATTAAAGGGCTGGAACTGGGTTTTTTAGATTTATTAAAAAAGCAGTATTCAGATTTAACGCCATTATTGTTAGAATTATTTGATTTTGACAAGCCAACGGAACGCTTTACGATCAAAGCGAATAAATCCTTTACCACGCAAATTGATTTGCATCTGCGGGTGCGTTATTACCTAATTTCTTATTTACGCCGACTGGAACGTGAAAATAAAATTGCGATCTTTGATGACATCGTATTGGCCATCATCCCATTATTAAAAAATGGTGTCACGCCTGAATCACAAACTATTCTCAGTGTATTAGAAGACATTGCCTATTGCGTCGGTGATGGGTGGCGCTTAAAAGCGGATGGGCAAGCAACACTCTTATTAACCGGTGTTTAATTCAATTAAACTAGCGCCGCAATGTCCATCACGTTTGGTAAATAATTATTTGGCAACAGTGTTAATTGCACTGCATCACAGTTATACTGGGTTCAATCACCCACAATTCCCGCAACAACTTCACTGGTATTTCTGACTATGGAAGATTCAAAACTCAAATCTCACCGGCGGCGTGGTATTTATCTATTGCCCAATTTATTCACCACCGCCGCGTTATTTGCTGGTTTTTATGCCATTCTTGCCGCCGATCAAAACCGCTTTGAAGCCGCCGCACTCGCTATTTTTGCCGCAATGATTTTAGATGGAATTGACGGCCGCATTGCGCGCTTAACTCGCACTCAAAGTGCATTCGGCGCTGAATACGACAGCCTATCAGATATGGTGGCATTCGGCGTCGCACCCGCATTAGTGATGTATGACTGGGCATTAGCCGGATTGGGTAAGGTTGGTTGGTTAGCCGCATTCGTTTATACCGCCGGCGCCGCATTGCGATTAGCCCGATTTAATACGCAATTGGGCAATAGTGATAAACGCTATTTTCAAGGCTTACCCAGCCCATCTGCTGCCGCTATTCCCACTGCCGCCATTTGGATTGGTGCAGATAATCACCTCAACGGCGCCGATTTTGCGTGGATTGCGGCCATATTAACCGCCAGCACCGGGTTATTAATGGTGAGCAATTTTCGTTATCACAGTTTTAAGGAATTGAGTTTGCATGATCGGCGGGTGCCATTTATTATGACCGTCATGGTAATGTTGATTTTTGCATTCGTGGTCATTGATCCGCCAATTGTGTTATTTGTGTTAGCAATCGGCTATGCGTTTTCTGGACCAATTTTGACACTCATTCACTTACGGCGGTGGAGAATGGAGCGCCAGCGCGAAAAAAACACAAATAAACTTTAATCATTTGCTAGATGCGGGGTAGGGTGTGAACCGCATCCTGTTTTTTAATAAATTATTTGGCTAACGCTGAGTGATGCAGTTCATTCACACACCGCATCCGACAATCGTTTGGGGATTGAAAAATGAATGACCAATTAAATGACCCGCGCTCAACCGCCAATATCGCGCACACTATTGGGCAACCGCAAATGTTCAACCATTGGTAACTTTGCTCCCCATTGGTAGAGTTTGAGTTGGTAAAAAATGGTTAGTGACAAGCCCACGACGACGACCAACACCAACAACGAGAACAAGTCAAAGCGAGAACGACGCTTGTAAACCATAGACTTACAGTGGGAAGTTAAAGTTGTTTGGCACCTTTGAGTGTACAACAGGCGGCCGGACTTGATGGCAAGAAGTGACAGTTTTTTGCACACACTTGATTTAAATGCGCGATTGATTAGAAAGCGCTTGTGAAACAAATTGTTGCGTGAATTCGTCGGCGGGCAGCGGGCGGCTGAATAGATACCCTTGCGCAATCGCACAGCCTTCTTGTTGCAAAAACAGCGCCTGCTCGGTGGTTTCAACCCCTTCGGCGATGACTTCCAACCCCAGACTGTGACTCAAGCCGATGATGGCGCGCACGATGGTTTCATCATCCAGATCATGCCCAATGTCGCTGACAAACGAGCGGTCAATTTTCAGTCGGGTTAACGGCAGGCGTTTGATATAACCGAGTGACGAGTAGCCGGTGCCAAAATCATCAATCGCTACCAATATGCCCTGTTGCCGCAGGGTGTTGAGGGTGGCAATTGCCCGCTCGGGTTCTTGCATAATCATCGATTCGGTAACTTCCAACTCCAAACCGCTCGGGTCTAAACCGGTGTCATCCAAAATGCCCAAAATCTGCTCGGCCAGCGTGTGCCGTTCCAATTGCTGCACGGACAAGTTGACGGCTAGACATGGCAGATGAAAGCCGGCTTTTTGCCAGCGCACCACTTGTTGGCAGGCTTCGCGCAGCACCCACGCGCCGATCTCGCCAATTAACCCGATTTCCTCGGCTAATGGAATGAACCGCCCCGGTGGCACCAATCCCCACTCGGGATGTTGCCAGCGCACCAGCGCCTCGACCCCGGCAATTGTGCCATTATCCAGCCACACCTGCGGTTGGTAATGCACCCGCAGCTCATTGCGCACCAACGCCCCGCGCAGCGCATTTTCAATTAACAACTGCTCGTGCGCGTGAATGGTCATGTCGTGTTCAAAATACTGCCAAGTGTTGCGCCCCTGATGCTTGGCACGGTAGAGCGCGACGTCAGCGTGGCGCAGCAAATCGTCGGCCGTGTCACCATCGGAGGGAAACAGGCAAATGCCGATGCTGGCGGTGATGTGCAGTTCGCGCCCGTCCACGAGCAGTGGGTTAGCAAAACTGTCCAACAGTTGATCGGCAAAGACCCCCGCCCGCTGGGCACTGGCGTCATGTTCAATCAGGATGACAAACTCGTCACCGCCCAACCGCGCCAGCGTATTGTCTTGTTGAACAAATCGGGTTAAACGCACCACCGCGGCCTGCAACAGTGCATCGCCCACCGGATGGCCGAGCGTTTCATTAACGGTTTTGAAGCGATCCAAATCCACCAATAACAGCGCCAGCTCACTGCCGGCATGTTGGGCAACGGCGATGGCATGTTCAAGGCGATCGCGGAACAGCGTACGGTTAGGTAAACCCGTCAACGCATCGTGGGAGGATAGAAACGCCAATTGTTCCTGCGATTGGCGCTGGGTGAATTCCGCCAGCCGCTGGGCGGTAACATCCAACACGAGCAAATCCCAGACCACGTTGCTCTCCTCATCCACACTCGGCCGCCCACTGGCTTGTAACCAACGCTTGCCACCAGTGGGCGTTTCAATCGGCCACGTTTGCTGCCAGGGCATCAATTGGTTGGCGCAATCCAAGAGCGACGTGCGCAGGGCGTAACGATTTTGCGCATCGCTCATGGCTTCCAACGATTGCCCCCGCGCAATGATCTCCGAGGGCGTCCGCTCCCACAGCGCCTCAGCGCCGGGACTGGCATCAATAATCTGCCCGGTACCATCCGCGGCCATGCGGTAACGCAGCACCGCCCCGGGAATATTGGCGGCCATGTTGCGGTAACGCAGTTCACTGTCACGCAACGCCTGCTCGGCCTGTTTGCGAACGGTGATGTCCTGCACCGTGCCGTGTGACAGGAGCGGCTGGCCGTCGGTGGCGAAATCAGATTCACCGCGCTCGTGCAGCCATTTCACCCGCCCGCCGGGTAAGAGAATGCGATGGACGATTTCGTAACGGCTGTGGGTCGCCAACGAGTCACGGTATAGGCGATCAACCTCCGTGCGATCTTCGGGGTGAATCAGGGCTAACAGGGCGGCGTAGGAATTGCCGAAATCCCGCGGGTCAATTTCAAAGATGCGATAGACCTGCGGCGACCAGGTCAGCTCACCGCTGATTAAATCCAGTTCCCACGAGCCAAGTTGGGCGATGGCTTGGGCGCGCAGCAGGGCGTGTTCACTGCGTTGTAATGCCAAGCGGGCGCGGTATTCGGTGGTGACGTCGGTAAAAAAGGCGACCAGTGTTAATTGATTACCCAGTTGTAGAGCGCCGGGGGAGATTTTGCAATAAAACACATGACCGTCACGGTGGCGACACGGAATATCAGTGACGGGGGTTAAATCGCCGCGCCCCATGCGGCTGAACGCGGCCAGCACTCGCGGATGTGCTTCGGGTGGGTGCAAATCCAACACATGTCGTTGGCTGAATTCGGCCGCTTGATAGCCAAACAGGGTGAGCATGACGCGGTTGCACCACAGTAATTTGTGGGTCATGGGATGCGCTTCGACGATGCCGTGCGGGGCGCTGGCCAGCATGGATTGCAGCCGCGATTCAGCGCGTTTGTAGCAGGTAATGTCAGTAAAGGTCACGCACACCTGATACGGTTGGTCTGCGCCCGTGTCAAAACTGGGGTAGGCGTGGACGCGAATCCAGCAATAATCGGTCAATTCCGGGTTAAACACGCCCATCACCACGTTGTGGACTTCCCGCCCGGTGGTCAGGGCAATTGCCGCCGGATGCTGTTCACCGGGAAACGGCGAGCCGTCCTCGTGAATCACATGCCAGCACGGATCCGTGGCGGTGCTACCTTGCATCTGCGCCAGCGTCACCCCAAGAATGCGCTCGGCGGCGGGATTAGCATCAATAATGGCACCGCTGGCGTCGTGATAAACCACACCGTCGCTTAAATGGGTGAAAAGCAATTGATACCGTTGATTGGTGTTGTGTTCGACGCCCATGTTTTGTACAGAAATCACGCTCATGATTCGATTACCCAAATGCACTGGCCGCTACGACGGTTGGTGACGTTTGTTGGGATTGCGCAGCAGGACATACAGCGCCCCCGTGCCACCATCATGGCGCGGCGCAGAGCAAAAGGCTAACACGTCGCTGTGTAGCCGCAGCCAATAATTCAATTTGCGTTTTAAGACCGGTTGTTGATCGGCAGATCGTGATCCTTTGCCGTGAATGATACGCACACAGCGCAGCCGCCGCACTCGGCAATCGGCTAAAAAGGCTTGCAACGTGGCGTAGGCGTAGTCAGCAGTCAGGCCGTGCAGGTCGAGTTCCAGCGCAATCGGGAGGTGGCCGCGTTGTAATTCTGCTAAAACGCGGTGTTGGATACCGGGTTGGGCGTACAGTAGATAGTCATGGGTGGTGACTTCGGTTTCAGACAATCGCGCCGTGACCGCGGGCGGGGGATTTTCGGATGGACGCGGTCGCGGATGTGGCGAGGGCTTGTGACGATACGGTTCAATGCCGTCATAATTCAACGGCTGCACGTCTTCAACCGCAGTCGAAAACAATAATGAATCAGATGGTTGAATTGAGTTTTTCATCTGAATTATGCTAAAGCGTGGCAGCGGCGCGAGCGGTGATTGAGTAGTCTTGGTATCATCAAACGCAATTGCCCGATAAAATTAATAGCGTTGATTAAAAAACGTGGCATTTTAACATTCATTCACTCACGCATTCACGCAGGACGGGGCAATGAGTCTTAATATCTTATTAAGCAATGATGATGGCTATCGTTCCCCGGGGTTACAGGTGCTGGCGGCGGAATTATCCCGCTGGGGGCGCGTGACCATTGTCGCCCCGGATCGTGACCGCAGCGGCGCAAGTAATTCACTCACCCTCGATGCGCCCATTCGCGCTGAACGGCTCGAACCGGATTTTTACCGCGTGGCCGGCACCCCGACCGATTGTGTCCATTTAGCCATGACCGGCTTATTAGAACACGAACCGGATTTAGTGGTGGCCGGCATCAATCACGGCCCCAATTTAGGCGATGATGTGGTCTATTCTGGCACGGTCGCCGCCGCCACCGAAGGGCGGTTTTTAGGGCTACCCGCCATCGCCGTCTCCATCGCCGCCCAAGAACCACGCCATTTAGCCACCGCCGCCGCCATCACCGGGCGCCTGGTCACGCAATTAAGTAGCGCCCCGCTGGCGGGTAATTTAATTCTAAACGTCAACGTGCCAGACATCCCGCTCGACCAGGTGCGTGGTTTATTGGCCACACGGTTGGGTAATCGCCACAAAGCCGAGCCAGTGGTACCGGTGATTGACCCGCGTGGCCGACGGATGTACTGGGTTGGCGCGGCCGGCCCCGAACAGGACGCCGGCGAAGGGACAGATTTTCACGCCATCCGCCTCGGGTATGTCTCAATTACACCACTACACGTTGACCTCACCCGCCACAGTGCCATTGCGCCGCTCGGACAATGGCTGGACGCGCTGTGCTGAATATTCCCAGCAACCAACCGCCCGCCGATCATGGTGAATCGCAACAAATGCTGCGGCAACAACAGCGGCTCGTTGAGCAACTGCGCACCGCCGGCATTCAAGATCAACGGGTACTGGCAGTGATGGGGCAAGTACCGCGCCATCAGTTTGTGGACGAAGCCCTCGCCAATCGCGCTTACGAAGCATCCGCCCTCCCAATCGGTTACGGTCAAACCATTTCTCATCCCTACACGGTGGCGTGCATGACCGCCGCGCTGTTAGAAAATCAGTCACACGCGCCCGCCCGCCTGCGGGTGCTGGAAATCGGCACCGGTTCAGGATTTCAAACCGCCGTGTTAGCCGCATTGGTGGCACGGGTTTACAGCATCGAGCGGCTGGCATTGCTGGCCACCCGCGCCGCCCAACGGTTGCAGCAGCTCAAACTGCGCAACGTGCGCTTGCAGCACGGCGACGGCAATCACGGCTGGCCCGACTACGCCCCGTTTGATGGCATCGTCGTCACCGCCGCGGCCAAAGGCATCCCGCGCCCGCTGGCACAACAGTTGACCATTGGCGGCTGCATGGTCACACCGCTGGATACCGGTCAAGAGCAGGTGTTGATTCGCCTCACCCGCACCACCGCCGAGGAGTTTTGTCACGAGTTACTCGGGCCGGCCACCTTCGTTCCACTGCTCAGTGGCGTGGCATTTGGAGTGTCACCGTGACAGGGCGGCGGGATTTGCGGCACGGCAGCGCCGCTTGGCAACAGGTGTGGCGGCTGCTGGCGTTGATTGGGGCGACTGCGGCGATGACGGCGCATCTGACACTGGTGGGTTGCACCAGCACCGGTGAGATGGCAAGTGATGTGCCGCCGGGGTTTTATCGCGTTCAACCTGGGGATTCGCTGTCACTGATTGGTCAGCGGCACGGCATTCGCTATCAAACGCTGGCGCGGTGGAATCAACTCAAGCCGCCGTACCGAATTAACGTCGGGAGTCTGCTGCGCATTGCCGCGCCGGATGGGCAAGTGACTCAGAGCAGTAGCGGTGGCAAATCGCCGTCTCAAACCGCGCCCGCCCAGGGGCGTAGTCAAGCCCCGCCGCCGGCGCCTGGCAGTGCCGCCGCCGGCTCGGGAATTAAATGGCAGTGGCCGGTGCGCGGCAAGTTGCAACAAAAGTTTGTCAGCGGTGATCGTACCCATCAGGGCGTGCGCATCAAAGCCGCGCTGGGCAGTCCGGTACTCTCCACCGCCGCCGGGACGGTGGTTTATAGCGGGAGTGGACTTAAAGGTTACGGCAATCTTATTATTGTCAAACACAACGACCATTTTTTGAGTGCTTATGGCTTCAATCGCCGGCTGATTGCACGCGAAGGGCAGTCAGTGCGCGCCGGTCAAGTACTCGCCGAAGTTGGACAGGCAACCGATGGCGATGCGTTATTGCATTTTGAAATCCGCCGTGATGGCAGCGCCGTTGATCCGTTGCTGTACCTCCCCCGCCTGCGTTGACGGTAACGCATTGATCCGCTAGTTGATTTGACTCGACATGACATGACTGCTGCAACCGATCATAACGACCCTTTTGAGACGAATGACGTTGGCAGCGACGATGAGGCCGTTTTTGCGGCGGCGGAGTTACCCGAACTGGATGCGCCCGCCGCGACGGCGTTGCTGGAGGGGGGCGATGCAGGCGAGGTGGAACTGCCGCTGTTGGCGCAGGATGTGGACGTGGCGGCGGAGGAGGGCGAAGAATTCCCGCCGCTGGGGGCGACTGATCTGGACGCCACGCGCCTGTATTTGAATGAAATTGGCGCTTCACCATTATTAACTGCCGAGGAAGAAATCTATTATTCACGCCTGGCGCATCAGGGTGATGAAGCGGCGCGTAAATGTATGATTGTCAGCAATTTACGGCTGGTGGTGAAAATAGCGCGGCGGTATCTAAGATATGGGATGCCGTTATTAGATTTAATTGAAGAAGGCAATTTGGGTTTAATGCGGGCGGTGGAAAAGTTCGATCCGGAACGCGGCTTTCGTTTTTCCACTTACGCGACCTGGTGGATTCGTCAAGCAATTGATCGGGCAATTATGAATCAAACGCGCATTGTGCGTTTACCAATTCACGTTTTGCAAGACATCAATCATTGCTTAAAAGCCTTTCGTATTCTAGCTAAACAATTAGATCACGAGCCGACCATTGCCGAGGTCGCCGCATTTTTAGATAAACCGGTGCCGGCGGTAAAACGGTTATTAGTTTTAAACGAGCGCATCACGTCAGTTGACGTACCGACAAGTTATGATTCAGAGCGGCTGCTAATTGATGCGATTGCGAATGAAACGCCCGTCAATTTAGATGAAGAAATTCACGACGATGATATTCACAATAAGGTTGAAGAATGGCTCAGTATTCTCTCACCGAAACAGCGCGAAGTCATTGAACGGCGCTTTGGATTACATGGGTATGAGTTTTCGACATTAGAACATGTTTCCCAAGAAATGAACGTTACCCGCGAACGGGTGCGACAGATTCAAATGATTGCCCTGCGGCGCTTGCGGCAAGTGCTTGACAACGAGGGTTTTGCCGCCGATGCCTTTTTTGCCTAATTGCCGTTAAATCGGTTACAGTAATCAATTCAACTGTGATGTGCTGTGTCATCCACTGCCCCGCGCATCATTATTCATTCACCGTTGCTCATTCTGCGTGGAGAGTATTCAATGGCTGCCGCTTCTGATTTTATTGCCCCGTCAATTCTGTCTGCTGATTTCGCTAAATTGGGTGAAGAGGTAGATAATGTATTGGCATCGGGTGCCGATATTGTGCATTTTGATGTCATGGATAATCATTATGTGCCGAATTTAACGATTGGGCCATTAGTTTGTGAGGCGCTGCGCAAACATGGTGTGACCGCACCAATTGATGTGCATTTAATGGTGAAACCAGTGGATCGCATTGTCGGTGATTTCGCGGCCGCGGGTGCCACTTATATTACTTTTCATCCCGAGGCGAGTGAACATATTGATCGCACTTTGCAATTGATTAAAAGCGAAGGTTGCAAAGCCGGGCTGGTGTTTAATCCCGCTACGCCATTGGATACATTGGAATATGTCTTAGATAAAATTGACATGATTCTATTGATGTCAGTCAATCCCGGCTTCGGTGGGCAAGGCTTTATTCCCTCTGCATTAGCCAAATTGCAGCAAGTGCGCGAATTGATTGACACGATGGGACACCCGATTCGATTGGAAATTGACGGCGGCGTGAAAGTGGAAAATATCGCGGAAATCAAAGCCGCCGGCGCGGATACGTTCGTATCCGGTTCGGGGATTTTCAGCAAACCAAACGCCGCCGATCCGCACCGCTATGACAGCATTATTAAACAAATGCGCGCCGCATTGGCAACCGTCACTCGTTGATTGAATAAGATTGTTTAACTTTATGACCACATTTCCATTGCAACCCGCGCTGGTTTTAATTGATTTGGACGGCACGTTAATTGATAGCGTGCCTGATCTGACGTTTTGCGTTGATGCCATGATGGCGTGCCTCAAGCGCCCGCCCGCTGGCGAGGCATTGGTGCGCACCTGGGTTGGCAATGGCGTGGAAACGCTGGTGGCGCGGGCGTTGACTGGGACATTGCACGACACGCCCGATCCGCTCGAGTACGCGCAAGCCTACCCGATCTTTTTGGAATTTTACGCCGAGCATACTTGTCAACGGTCACGCCTCTACCCGGGCGTGCGTGAAGGTCTGGATTGGCTCGTGGCTAATGGTTACCGCCTCGGCTGTGTGACTAATAAAGCAGCGCGCTTTACCGAGCCGCTATTGGCGCATTTTCAATTATGTGATTATTTCCAATTGGTGATTAGTGGCGATACGGTGGCGGAGAAAAAACCCAGCCCGTTGCCGCTGCTCCACGCCGCGCAATTTTTTAATGTCAACCCGGCGCAGTCGTTAATGGTCGGTGATTCAATTAGCGATGTGAAAGCCGCCCGCGCCGCTGGTTTTGCCATTATCTGTATGAGCTATGGGTATAATCATGGCAATGATATTAATGCCACCACGCCGGATGCCGTGATTGATAGCATGATTCAATTATCGCAGTTATTGGTGGCGAGTTGTTAATGCGATGATGCCCGGTTTTGATTAAATTTCCCCTCCCCTCCTTTTTCAAAGGGGGAATAAAACCGCCCCGCCGAGGAGCGCTGCAACCTGTTCATTGATTAGGTGAAATCAATCAGTGACACAGGCTAGGCTCGGCGGAGCGCGGTGGTTTTCATTCAACGGCGCTCACTCAATTATTGTTATGACAGGACAATCCATGAGTGAGTTCACTGATTATAAAGTTGCTGATTTAACCCTCGCCGATTTCGGCCGCAAAGAAATTGCAATTGCCGAAACGGAAATGCCCGGTTTAATGGCGCTGCGCAAACAGTACGGCGCCAGCAAACCATTAACCGGAGCGCGCATTACCGGCAGTTTGCACATGACGATTCAAACCGCCGTGTTAATTGAAACGTTAATTGAATTGGGCGCGCAGGTGCGCTGGTGTTCATGCAACATTTTTTCCACGCAGGATCACGCCGCCGCCGCCATTGCCGCCCGCGGGGTTGCCGTGTATGCGTGGAAAGGCGAGACGCTGGAGGATTACTGGTGGTGTACCGAGCAGGTGTTGAATTGGCCGGACGGCGGCGGGCCGAACATGATTTTGGATGACGGCGGCGACGCGACGCTCATCGTCCACAAGGGCGTCGAGTACGAAAAATTGGGCGCGGTGCCGGCGGCGGCTGCGAGTGACAGTGAGGAATGGGTGGCGGTGCTGGATTTGTTGCGGCGCACGTTCGAGCGTAACCCGACGCATTGGCAGCGGCTCGCGGCGGACATTCGCGGCGTGACCGAGGAGACCACGACCGGTGTGCATCGGTTGTACGAAATGGCGAAAGCGGCGGCGCTGCTGTTCCCGGCGATGAACGTCAATGATTCCGTCACCAAATCCAAATTTGACAATTTGTACGGCTGCCGCGAGTCGCTGGTGGACGGCATCAAACGCGCTACCGACGTGATGATTGCCGGCAAAGTGGCGATGGTGTGCGGCTACGGCGATGTCGGCAAGGGTTGTGCGCAGTCGTTGCGCGGGTTGGGCGCGATGGTGTGGGTGTCAGAAATTGACCCGATCTGCGCGCTGCAAGCGATGATGGAGGGTTTCCGCGTGGTCACGATGGAGGATGCCGCGCCGCAAGCCGATATTTTTGTCACCGCCAGCGGCAACCGCGATGTCATCACGCACGATCACATGTTGGCGATGAAAGATCAGGCGATTGTCTGCAATATCGGGCATTTTGACAACGAAATTCAGGTGTACGCGCTCAAACCGTACGAGTGGGTGAACATCAAGCCGCAGGTGGATCAGATCATTTTCCCCGACGGCCACCGCATCACGCTGTTGGCGGAAGGGCGGCTGGTCAATTTGGGCTGCGCGACCGGGCATCCGAGTTTTGTCATGTCCAGCAGCTTCACCAATCAGGTGCTGGCGCAGATCGAACTGTTCACCCGCCCCGATCATTACCCGATTGGCGTGTATGTGCTGCCCAAGCGGTTGGATGAGGAAGTTGCGCGGCTGCATTTGGGCAAATTGGGGGCGCGGTTGACCACGTTGCGACCAGAGCAGGCGGCGTACATTGGCGTACCAGTCGAGGGGCCGTATAAACCCGATCATTACCGCTACTAATTGCCAACCATCATCTACGAAGCGTTCCCATGCTGGCGCGTGGGGACGCATTTGTCACCTGCTCAATTGATTGTTACCGAAAACATAAAACCATGACTAAAGATGATTATTGGTATCGGTACTACACCGCGGCAGCAAATCATCAGCCTAGTGTTAAAAAGTCTATTGAAACGAAAGTTGTTGGCGTAGCTTATGAAGGAAGACAAGCAATTGTTGCGCTGCTGAAAGTTGGCGAAGAAGTGCAATTAGTCAGAGAGCCAAACAATCCATATGATGGCAATGCAATTAAGGTCGTGCGGCACACAGGGCAATGCTTTGGATTTATAAATAAGTCTTTAGCGGTAGAATTGGCCCCGCAATTTGACAATCACGGAAGCCCAATAAAAGCTATGATAATTGCGATGACAGGCGGCTATTCTTCTGATGCAAATATCGGAGTAACCATTCAATTTAATTTACCTGAAACATCCTGGCGCTGAGTTTAATTTTCATTAGGAGTGCGTTGATGTCTTCACTGACTAGAGAACAAGAAGCCGTTGTTAATCATCCCATCGGACAACACGCCAAAATTCTTGCTGTTGCAGGTTCAGGGAAAACATCCACGCTGGTTTACCGAATTAAAAATTTGGTTTTAGAGAAACATGTTAATCCCAACTGTATTCAGGTTTTGATGTTCAATACATTAGCCCGTAAACAGTTTAATGAACGTATGCTGGAAGCAAGCATTCCACCAACATTGCAGCCTAAAGTTGATACTTTTCATTCGTATGCTTATGGCTTTGTTCAATACCTAATAGCATCAGGTCAATTCCCAAGCAATTGGGAGTTTTGGACGGATGATCAAGAAGAAAAAGCTCGGTTTAATCTGCATAAAGCGATTGCATCACTTGAAAAAAAACGTATCATTCCCGCAGATTCTGTAGATGAAGACGAAGCATACCAAGCGATACAATTGTGGAAAGGATCATTAATTCCACCACCAAGCGCGGGTTACAAAGATAATCGGTTTATGCAACCAATTTATGAAGTGTATGAAAAAAAGCGAATGGATGCACATGCGCTCACCTATGATGATTTTATTCCGATTGTCGTGAATTATTTAGAGCGAAGCCAAGAATTGCTGCAAAAATACGCTGGGAATTTGCAACACTTAATCGTTGATGAGTATCAAGATGTTAATTATGGTCAGCAACGCTTAATTGAATTATTGGCAGGAAAAACAGCGGATGTGATGGTGGTTGGTGATGATGACCAAACCATTTACGAGTGGCGTGGTGCTAGACCAAACTATATTATTCGTGAGTTTGAATCGGTTTTTAATAATAAACCATTTGTTGAATACACTTTACCACATTCATTCAGATTTGGAGCGGTGATTGCGCAATGCGCACATAACAGTATTTTTTTTAATACTAACAGAGTGCAAAAAAACCTGATTTCTCATAATATTAAAAAACAAGCTAATATATTTTTGTTTGAGCAATCTATTGAACCAGATGCAAACAAAGAGTTAACCAATCAGGTAATCACTTTAGTTAAAAACAAAGGAGTGTCGCCATCGAGTATTATTGTTTTATGCCGCATGTTTGCGCAGTTGAACGGTATAGAATCAGAATTTATGACTAGAAAAATACCGTACCGCGTTGTGGGGCAGAAGCCGTTTTTTGAGAGACGGGAAATAAAAGTATTATTAGATTATGCCAGACTTGCCACTGCTTATTACAGTCCAATTACTGAAAAAACAAAAACTCAATTCCTAAATGTCGCCAACACACCTAATCGAATGCTGGCACGCCGAGACCTAGAGCAATTGATGAACGCTGGCTTAAACCAAAATAATTCTTTAGCCGCAATGCTCGACCGTTTTGTCAACGACCTTTCTAGTCCTTTAAATGAGAAACAACGCGAGCGCGTGTTGGAATTAATGAGTGCGCTTGAAAAAGCAAATAAAAAGGTCAGTCATGCTTCGACGGTTACAGCCGATGTCATTTTGTCAGAATTAGCAGTAGCAATTGAGTATTCTGCTCACTTTGATAATTATTACGGGAAAGGCGAAATATCGTTTGATCGCAAAGAAAGTATTCTTAATTTTATTGATTATGCTAAGGAAACGGGGCTGTTTATCGCCGCTTTTTTAGCACATGTGGAAAAATTAGATACCACCCGCGGCGCTCCTGAAGACCAGCAAATTGTAATGACAACCATATTCCGCACGAAAGGATTAGAATATGAATATGTGGTTATTCCGAATTGTAACGAGGGCTATATGCCATGTCTTTATGCAACAGGTAATCGGGTCTTTGACAAGACGGGGAAAATTCAAGAACCCGCCCCATCTGCATCAATAGAAAATGAACGCAGATTATTTTATGTTGCAATAACCCGCGCAAAAGAAGCCGTGTATATTGGGGCTGGAATAACTAGAAAAGACTCCCCGTTACAAAAATCATCACGCTTTATTGATGAAATCCAATGTGAACCAACCATAAAAGTAATGACCGCGCTACAGCAAACCGCCAGCGGAAACCAAGCCGCACAGTCAGATTTACTTTCTCAAATTACCCGATTCGGCGGTATGAAAGGTTTGATGAAAAACCTGCTTGCGCACTATTTAGTGGCACTGGGCGACCAGTCATTAATTGGAAAAGTTGCATCTGTCATCTCATCAAGCAAAGAAATTCCTTTTAGCTATCGTTTTGCATACGCATCACCAACAGGAAATAATAGTGTTAAATCTTTATCGAATTTACATACGGCGTGGGATGACATTGGTGAATGAAAATAGTTGGTGCATTTAACTGCATAACAACGGGAATTATTTCACTCTTCTTCACAATGCCGCACCGCTTGCGCTCACGCACCAGTGATGGCGAAATGCTCTGCTCACTCACTAACCATCAATGACTTATGACGACCCACTACCAACCCGCGTTCAGCTTTGAATTGTTCCCGCCCAAAACGACCGAAGGCATGGAGCAACTGAAACAGACCGTCGCCCGCCTCAACGCCGTGCGCCCGCTGTATTTTTCCTGCACTTACGGCGCGGGCGGCTCGACCCGTGAACGGACATTTGAAACCGTGACGTGGTTACGCGAGCAGGGCATCACCACCGCGCCGCATCTGGCGTGCATTGGCTCGAGCGAGGAGGAAATCCGCGCCATCGTCCAGCACTACCGCGAGCAGGGCGTTGATCGGCTGGTGGCGTTGCGCGGGGATTTACCGTCGGGGATGGGACGATTGGACAGCGGCACGTTTCGCTATGCCAATGAATTGGTGACGTTTTTACGGCGGGAGTTTAGCGACGAGTTTTATATCGAGGTGGCCGCGTACCCGGAATTCCACCCGCAGGCACCGTCAGCGATGGCCGATTTGGAGAATTTCAAACGCAAAGTGGACGCGGGGGCGAACGCCGCGATCACGCAATATTTTTACAACGCCGACGCCTACTTTGCGCTGCTGGACAGTTGCGCGCATCTAGGAATTAACATCCCGATTATTCCCGGCATCATGCCGATCACCAATTACACGCAACTGGCGCGGTTTTCGGATGCCTGCGGGGCGGAAATTCCGCGCTGGATTCGGCGGCGGCTCGAATATTTTGGTGACGACCGCGACGCCATTCGGGCATTTGGGCACGACGTGGTGCTAGATTTGTGCGAGCGGTTACTCGAACACGAGGCGCCGGGGCTGCATTTTTACACCATGAATCAAGCCGCGCCGGGTTTGCGCTTGTGGGCAGACTTGGGCTTAACCGGCTACCGGTTATAACGGAATCACTACCGTCGGTTCGGTGGCGTCCAGTTATCATCTTCTGGCACGTCAAACCGCGAGGGGGGATCATCATCAAACCGCGTGGGCGGCAACTCGCCAAACTGGTTAAGATTGCGCAATTCCTGCTCGTGCAACCGCCGCAGCCGCTGTTCCAACTCGTGACGCGATTCCGGCTCCAACCGCCGATCCGGGGTGCGCATCCCACTGCCCACGCCCTGCCCGTGCAAACTGAACAGCAGATCAACTTCCGACTCGGTCAGCGAACACAGTTTGCGCACCTCATCCCGCGACTGCCCATGTCGAATCAGCGCAATCGCCTGACTATAGGGACTGCTGTCGGCATCCCGCAGCCGTGTTTCCAAACGCGACTCGTGGTGCAATTCAATCAGGCGATCAATGGCTTGGCGCAGCGCCGCTAAATCCTGCCGGTGGCCAATTGCCTCACCCGACAACACCTTGATCGCGCCCTGCATCGCCAAAATTGCCTGAGTTTGCTGCTCAAATTCCGTGCTAACTCGTGCCAGTCGCTGGCGTAGCGTCACAAATGCCACCAACGCCGTGATCGCCACAATGCCGAATAGCGCCGCTAAAATGTCACTCCGTTCGATCAAAATCAATTACCACCGTAATAAAAAGTTAATCGGATTTTAATAAAAAGTTGCCGTCACGCACTAAACATATTCATCAATAATTGGGCGACGTTTGGGCTTACGTTTTTTCGCTTGACGACGCTGTTGAAGGGCTAATCTCAATGACACGGGGGTAGATTTCACCCGATCACCTTTACCCGCCACCGGGGCATGATAGCTGGGGGCTGCTGGTATTGGCTGCGGCGGTTGAATTAAATCCTGTCCCATCTAATTAATATTGCGCAACAAATCCCATTCTTCATCCGACAACAGCTTTTCCAAACTGATTAAAATGGTTAAGCCACCTTCACTACTGGTCACGCCGAGAATAAAACGACTACTTTGATCGTTCCCAACCGCCGGGGCGGGATCAACATCTTCGGGTGAAATTTGCACTACTTCCGCGACCGCATCAACCAAAATACCGACGTTTTGATTATCAACATCAATAATGACAATGCGCGCCGCATCATCCGGTTCACGTTCAGTCAACCCCATGCGCCGCCGCGCATCAATCACCGTCACCACATCACCGCGCAAATTAATAATACCCAAAATATAGTCCGGCACCCCGGGCACTGGTGCGATCTCAGTTAATTTTAAAACCTCTTGCACCTGCAACACATCAATCGCATAGGTTTCATCCGCCAGACTAAAGGTGACAAAAGAAGACGAATTCGTTTTAGCGTGTACATGGTTATCTAAGTCGGTCATAATTGCTTTACCGTCAATTCACAATCATTATTTGGGCAACTAATTAACTATCATTTCGGTCAAGCATCATTCAGGTTAATTCTGTCCCGCAGGCGGGGTTGGCAATACGACAGGTGGCGTCCCTCCGACAGGAGCGGCATTATTATTTGGTGAGACGCCCAATGCTTGATAATCACTTTTCACGCGCTCAGGTTCATTCTTTCCACCGCTGGCCATTTGTGATAATTCCCCCGGCAAAACCACAACGGCGACACGGCGATTACGCGCCCGTCCTTCGGCATCTGTATTATTAGCCACCGGTTGAAATTCACCATAACCCATTGCCACCATATAGCGCGGGTTAATGCCATTTTCGGCAAATAAATGCACCACACTCGCCGCCCGTCCGGATGATAATTCCCAATTAGACGGGAATACTGAACTACTAATTGGCACATCATCAGTATGCCCTTCAACGTGAATACGCAACGGACGATTGGCGAGAATATGCGCCACTTCCACTAATACCGGGCGGGCAGCTTCTGCAATCACTGCCGACCCACTGGGAAATAATAAATTGGTATTAATCTCTATTTCCAACCAATAAGATTCGCGGTGGACTTTAATGACATCATCTTCAATTAATGTACTTAGTGAATCTTCAATTTCATCAGCAATATCGGCAATAGCGAGGCGAATCCCTTCACGATCAACCAATTGCTCTTCCATGCTGCCTTCTGCTAATAACTCAGTCGTTTGTGAGTCGACATCAGTCGGTTTATTCAAATGCCAAAATTCCGTCGCCCGCCGTTCTATTTCCATTGGCATTAGAGTGCGCTTAGTTTTGTCATCAACAATCACATCTGGCGATATACTGGGATCACCCGCTTCAATGACGTCAGTTTGCACCTGGACACCAAAGGCTTCTAATAACGAATTAGACATGACCCGATATTTGCCGGCATCCACGGCCGAAATGGCGTACATGACCACAAAAAAGGCTAATAACAATGTCAATAAATCAGCATAAGGAATTGCCCAGGCTTCATGATTGGGATGATCCTCGTGTCTTTTACGGTGTCCCATGAATCTTAACTCCGTGTCGCCGATGTCATTGACATCATATCGGGACGGTTGCGGGTCAGTTTTGGATAAACCCACTCAATTTATTCTCAATACTGCGTGGGTTTTCGCCTTCCGCAATGGAGACTAATCCTTCCAGTACCATTGTTTGATAATCCACCCGCGCTTGAATTAAACTTTTTAATTTATTGGCGGCGGGAAGCAATAATAAATTCGCAAATCCAATGCCATAAATCGTTGCCACAAATGCCGCCGCAATGCCAGGGCCTAATTTGCTCGGCTCCGATAAGTTTTGCATTACTGCCATCAAGCCCATCACGGCACCAATAATGCCGAGCGTTGGTGAATAAATCCCCATGCTTTCAAAGACTTTAGCGCCCTGCATATCAAACGCGGCGCTATTATCTAAATCCGCTTCCATCACTTTGCGCAACATTTGCGGTTCAGCGCCATCCACCAATAATTGCAACCCTTTCCGAATAAACGGGTCAGTTTCTTCTTCAGACAGCGTTTCTAAACCTAATAACCCGTCTTTACGCGACACCTGTGACCATTCAACCACCCGCGCTAACATGCTTTCAAAATCGAGCAGCGGGGGGAGGAAAATCCAGGGAAAAATGCGCATGCCGTGAAAAAACGCCACCGGACGGTTGTTGACAAAGGTAGCCGCGATGGTGCCTACGATCACGATGATGAATGCCGCCAAATTCCACAGCGCCGCCAACCCACTGCCTTTGGCGATTGATCCACCAATGATGGCGAATAACCCGAGTAAAACACCGATAATACTGAGTAAATCCATGTCAACAGAACCCCTTGACCAAGGCCGGACCGACTTCGTTAAGCGCCAGCACCTGATCGGCTAATCCGGCATCAATAATCGCGGCGGGCATCCCAAATACCACGGACGAGGCGGCATCTTGCGCCCAAATGTGGGCACCCTGTTCTTTCAACGCCCGCGCCCCTTCACGACCATCAGCGCCCATGCCAGTCAGCACCACCGCCAGCACCTGTCCACGCAGCGCGGCCACGGCCGAATTGAACGTCATATCCACGCTAGGTTTATAAATCGTGCCGGGCGGACTGTCTTCGATTTTGATGCGAATTTGTGACCCAGTTTCCAATAACATCTGCCGCCCGCCGGGCGCGAGTAACGCTAATCCCGGTTTGAGAACATCGCCATCCGCCGCCTCGCGCACCTCAATTTGGCACAGTTGATTAAGACGCTCGGCAAACGCGGGCGTGAAACTGGCGGGCATGTGTTGTACCAAAACCAGCGGTAACGGAAAGGTTTTTGGCAAACATTTCAACACTTCTTGCAACGCCACCGGGCCACCAGTGGACGTTCCGATCAAAACAGCGCGCAGCGTACGCACGGGTTTTAAGCCTGATTGAGGTGATGGAGTTGCGGTTGCCGACGTGACGGATGCTGTAGTCAACGGGCGGGCGGACGGTAACAGCAACATCGTCTCCGCACCAGCCGGACGGGCGCGGGTGGACGGGTTACCGGCAGATGTAAGCACAGCGCGTGCCGGGGTGACAGGTGAACTGGTCGCCACTGACCGCGGCTGCCGTGATCGCGCCAACGTCCGCACCCGCCGCCGCAACAGGGTTTTGGCACTATTTTCATCGCTGGCCATCTCGCTGAAGCGCTTGGGTAAAAAATCAATCGCCCCCGCCTCCAGCGCATCGAGCGTCGCCCGCGCCCCGTCCGTTGTCAGCGTGGAAAACATCAAAATCGGCACCGGCGCTTCAGCCATCAGCCGCCGCACCGCTGAAATGCCATCCAACACCGGCATCTCGATGTCCATCGTCACCACGTCGGGTTTCAAGCGTTTGACAATTTCAATCGCCTCCAACCCATTGGTCGCGGTGCCAACAACCTCGATGCCAATATCGGCGTTGAGAATTTCCACGATGCGGCGGCGAAAAAATCCCGAATCATCAACGACTACGACCCGTACCGCCACCGTTTACGCTCCTACCGCCATCGCAACGGCACCGCGGCTACTACGACGTCCATAATTTGCCTTGCCCATGATGCGTAAAAGTTCTGGAATATCAAGGATTAACGCAATCCCGCCATCGCCGGTGATGGTTGCACCAGCCAATCCCGGCACGCCCTGCAAGCCAACGCCGAGCGGTTTAATCACCACCTCTTCTTGCCCGACCAGCCCATCCACCACCAACCCAACTTTGCGCTGCCCGACGTGAACCACCACGACATGCGCCTCCGGATGCGGCTCCGGTGGACGGCGCGGCTGCACCCAGTGCGCGATGTACACCAGCGGCAGCGCGTGATTGCGCACCATCATGGTTTCCTGTTCGTCAACAAAATGACTGCGGTCTAAATCCAAATCGAGAATTTCCGACACTGACGCCAGCGGAATGGCAAAGCGCCGCTTGTCTAAAATCACCATCAGCGCCGGCAAAATCGCCAACGTCAGCGGTAATTTGATGCGCAACGTCGTGCCGCGCCCCAGTTCCGAGTCAATCTCCACCGTGCCGTTCAACTGGGTGATGCGGGTTTTGACCACGTCCATCCCCACGCCGCGGCCGGAGACATCTGAAATTTCTTCTTTGGTGGAAAAGCCGGCGAGGAAAATCAGGTTAAAGGCATCACGGGCGGACATGCGCTCGGCCGTCAACGGATCAAGTAACCCTTTCGACACCGCCTTGTCACGCAAAATGTGCGGATCCATGCCGCGCCCGTCATCCTCAATCACCAGCGCGATGTGATCGCCCTCCTGTGCTGCACCGAGCGTCACCGTCCCCTTGCGGGGTTTACCGCGAGAGGCGCGCACATCCGGCATTTCAATCCCGTGATCAACGGCGTTGCGCACCAAATGCACCAGCGGATCGGCCAGCGCCTCAACCAGATTTTTGTCGAGATCGGTATCCTCGCCGTACGTTTCCAGATCAATTTCTTTGCCCAAATTGCGCGCCAAATCGCGCACCACTCGCGGGAAACGGCTGAACACCTTTTTGATCGGCTGCATCCGCGTTTTCATCACCGCCGTTTGCAAATCTGCCGTTACCAATGCCAGCGAGCCAATTGCTTTAGCCACCTCATCATCAGCCGTGCGCGCCCGCAACATACTCAAACGGTTACGCACCAGCACCAGTTCACCGACCAGATTCATAATTTCATCTAAGCGGTGCGTATCCACGCGCACGGACGTTTCCGCCGGTGGCGCTGCCGGTTGACGAGCGGCCGCTTTACTACCAGCGTCAGCATCGCTGCCATTCGTCACCGCTGCTGGTGGGGACGCCGGTTTGACCGGCGGCGGGACAGCGGGTTTTGCAGTAGCCGGTGCTGGCGCAGGTGCGGCGGCTTTGATGGCGATTGGCAACGGTGCCGCCGCCGCGGGTGGCGGTGCAACTGATGGTGCCGCCACCGTCGCCCCCCCTTGATTTTTTAATTTATCAAGCAGCGCCTCAAACTCATCATCGCTAATCGAATTGGAATTAGCCTGACTTTTAGGTGGCAAGGGCGGCGGGGCGGGTTGTTGACTGCTGCCGAGTACGTCCAGCAGACGGTCATATTCGGCTTCGGTGATGTCGTCACCCGCCTCGTCGGTCGCTGACTGGGCAACCGGCGATGCTGGTGAGGGCGGGGTTGTCACAGGCGGGGGCGACGGAGCGGCGGTGGCATCTTCTGGAACGGCAAATTGATCCAGCGCCGCCAATAACGCCGGGGGCGCCGCACCGGGTTCTTGAGCGGCTTGCAAATCACCAAACATCACGTTGAGAACATCCAGCACCTGTAGCACCGTGTCCATCAACAGCGAATTGATTTTGCGCTCGCCATTACGCAACAAATTAAATACATCTTCAGCGCGATGGCACACCGCCACCAGACTGGTCAAATTCAGAAATCCCGCCCCGCCTTTAATGGTGTGGAAACTGCGAAACACCGCATTTAATAAATCACGATTCTCCGGATCCTGTTCTAAAGCAATGAGTTGCTCATTGAGACCTTCGAGCAATTCTCCAGCCTCAACCAGAAAATCTTGCAGAATTTCGTCATTCGGATCAATTGGCATGACGGCGGTTCCTTGGAATCAACACACCCACTAAAAACCTAAACTAGACAGCAAATCATCCACATCATCTTGGCCAGTGACGACATTCGCCTGCACATCTTTAGTATTCGGCACCGTTGGCCCGCGTGATTCAATTGCCGCCACCGCCTCATCTACCTCACTGGGGCGCGGGGCGGCCGACTTCACCGCCTCCATGCGCGCACTGGACAGCCGCACCAACCCGACGAGGTTTTCTTCAACATCCTGCACCAGGCGAATGACGCGACTAATGATCTGACCGGTTAAATCTTGGAAATCCTGCGCCATCATAATTTGTGACATCAGCGAGCGCAGCCGATCCGTTTCCGTATCCGTCATCGCAAAGAACGCATCCAGGTCATTAGCCAACTGACGGAATTGATCCACCGACATTTCACGGCGACGAAACCGCACCCAATTCGCCGCCAACTCAGCGGCCATGGCGTGAATCTGTTCCGCAATCGGGAGCCCCGCGTCAACGGCATTGAGGGTACGATGGGTCGCCTGCTCGGTCATGGTGATAACGTAATTCAGACGTTCTTTGGCATCTGGAATTTCGTCGCGGGTAATTTCCAACAGCCGCGAATCTTCACGAAAACCCTTGAGTGCTTCGTGCAAATCCCGCGTCAGCTTACCCAACTCGGCAAACAACTCGCGCTCAAATGGCGCACTCAAGCGATGAATCGTGATTTCAACGGCTTCGTCATCACCCCGTTGTAGCTGCTCAACCAGCAAGCGCGCCAATTCCAACTGTGCCTGCCGTTCTTCCTCACGTTGCGTGGTGGTCGCCATGGTGTAATGTTCAATCCAGCGGGGACGGTTGTTGATTCCAATGACTAGCAGCGGCACCAACACGCCAGTAGCGTCTTAGTGCCGCAAAAATCCCCCAACACTCGCAGACATCTGGCCGTTGGGTGGATTAGCAACAGTATAACCAAATCACACAATTGTCTTGTGGCAGCGTTGCTAAACTGAGGTCGGCAGGATACGAGCGCCGCCTAGCTTTCGAGACGTTCAAAAATCTTGTCAATTTTTTCTTTCAACGTCTCCGCAGTAAATGGTTTAACAATATAACCATTAACACCCGCCTCGGCCGCTTCGATAATCTGCTCGCGTTTGGCTTCCGCCGTCACCATCAACACCGGCAACTTTTGCAACGCCGGATCAGCGCGAATGGCCCGCAACAACGCGATGCCTTCCATGTTAGGCATATTCCAATCGGTGACGACAAAATCAAATGAACCATTTTTCAGCATCGGCAGCGCGGTACTGCCATCATCGGCTTCAGTGGTATTGTTAAACCCCAATTCACGCAACAGGTTTTTAATAATACGCCGCATCGTGGAAAAATCATCCACGATCAAGATTTTCATGCCTTTATCCACACGCAACTCCTCATCAAAATAGATTCTAGCGATTAAAGGTGTTATTCAATACGATAAGCTGGCGTTTGTCCACCGCCATTGAACCAGTCGTGCAATCGCGCCCGCAGCCGCAAAATCGCTTGACTGCGAATTTGACTCACCCGCGACTCTGTGACCTCTAGCACGGCGCCAATTTCGCGCAGGTTCAACTCCTCATTGTAATAGAGCGCCAACACCAAACGCTCTTTTTCTGGCAGATCAGCGATTGCGTCTGCGAGTGCGGTACGAAATTGGTCAGATTCTACCTCGTCGCCGGGGGTATTCAGCCCAATTGGTAAGCGCCGATCTGGATCGCCCTCCTCGCCAAAAAAATCATCGATGCCCAGCAAATGCGTTCCCGCGCTATCCTGTAACATCGCGTGATAGTCAGAGAGGCTCACCTCCAACACGGCGGCAATTTCGCTGTCACGCGCCGCTCGACCCTCGCGGCCTTCAATGGTGGCAATGGCGGCGGCCACGCGGCGACTGTTGCGGTGTACTGAACGCGGCGCCCAATCAGCGCGGCGCAGTTCATCAATCATCGCCCCACGAATGCGAATTCCCGCATAAGTGGCGAACACCGCGCCTTGCCCACTTTGAAACTGGCGCGAGGCTTCAATCAAACCAATCATGCCCGACTGGATCAGGTCATCAATTTGCACCGATGCCGGAAGTCGCGCTGCCAAATGATGAGCAATGCGATGCACCAACTCAATGTGCGCAGCGACCAGTGCTTCCGGTTGTTCGGCACTGCTGAGGTAGCCTTGCAAAGAACGATGTGCGGCCATTAGACACTTTTTAACATCCGTTCAACAAAAAAGCCGATGCCGCCAAGATTGGCTGCCGAAATGCTCCAGTTATCCACTTTGCGCGCCAAGTCACCAAACGCCTGCGCCGAGATACTGGTGGGGTACAGACTCACCACCGGGGCGCGGCGCTGAACTGCCCGCCGTAATTGCTCATCCATCGGGATAAATCCGGAAGCATCCACCGTCACATCCGGCAAATATTGGGTACACACCATCACTAATTTTTGCGCCAAGCGCCGCCCAGCTTCAACACTGGACATCATGTTACAAATCAGGCGAAAGCGCCGTACACCGTGATCTTGGTTTAATACTTTAATCAAGGCATAGGCGTCGGTAATTGAGGCCGGTTCATCGCAGACCACCACCAACACTTCTTGAACCGCTTTGCAAAAACTGGTGACGGATGCTTGCACCCCGGCGGCGGTATCCACCACTAACACATCCAGTGGTTCTTGGTAAGAGCTAAAAGCGCGGATTAATCCCAAATGTTCGGCATGACCCAAATTAGCCATGCTGGCGATACCAGATGCGGACGGCACCAATAGCACCCCATCGGGGCCTTCAACCAGAATACTGCGTAGATCATCTACCGCCCCCGTGACCAGGTCATGCAGGGTTTTACTGGGGCGCAGGCCGAGTAATAAATCAGCATTAGCTAACCCAAGATCGGCATCAAAAATCATCACGCGCCGGCCAAGACGGGCGAGGGCGACGGCAAGATTGACGGACACATTCGTCTTGCCGACTCCGCCTTTGCCACTGGCAACTGCGATAATTTTTAATGGAGTGTTAGAAACCGACATGCGGGCGTTTACTAAACGGCACCACCGACTCCAAAATCATTCCCGCTTGACTGTCCGCGTGATTGGCGTAGGGGTTATACGCTGACAGCTCATCAGCGCCACCCATCCCGGCGGTGCTCTGCTGCCCAGCCCAGCGGCGGGGTTGCTGTTGAGTCACCACTTCACGCAAAGCAAGGCTAGTCAAATGGGCGGTGTCAATGGCGTGAAAATCCTCTGTAAGTCGTTGACCATCACTATAAAAAGTTAATCCTAAACGTTGTTCGAGGAGGACAGATAGCACCTCACCGAGCAAAGCCGCTTCATCCACTTTAGTCAGCACCAAAGCGGTCGGCTCGCAGCCCTCAAAAGCCTGTAAAATTTGATTCATAACTCGTGCCTGATGTGTAGCGGCAACAACTAACCAGGTTTCTAAACTGGTTTCGGCACGCACCGTCGAAAACAAGCGCCGCTCCATCATATCGCGTGCCGCCCGTCCAGCGGTATCAATCAGCACCAAGCGACCATCGCCGGTGTGACTGGCCAAAGTGGTTAGCTCGCGCTCATCTTCCATCAACATCACCGACAACCCAGCCATTTGGCCGAACGCTTGCAGTTGTTTGTAAGCGCCAAACCGCTGGCGGTCGAGCGTAACCAAACTCACCGCCTCACGCCCCATGCGTCGCATCTGCCGCAGTGCCAGCCGGCTGATCGTCGTGGTTTTGCCAACACCGGTCGGCCCCACTAGCGCCAGCATCCCGCCACGTTCTAAAACATCAGGTTGCGTAACGGTTAAGGCGGCTGACAGGCGCGCTCGCAATCGTGACCAAGCGGTTTCAATATGCTGATCTTCGGCAATGCCTCCGACCAGACTGCGCGCTAATTTTTCGTTAAAGCCGCAGTGTGCCAGCCGCGAGACCAGTTCCGCTGCGAGTGGATGACGTGCTGCCCACTGCGCCATTTCAGTGGCGTTATTTTGTGCCACGAGCAGGTGACGCAGATCACTCAACTCGCGCCGCATCGCCTCTAAATCGGGATCACTGGGAGGTAGATTATCACGAGAACGCGCCGTCGTTCCAAGTTTAGCCGGTGTGACGCCCTCTTGCTCGACCAACTCGCTATCGAAAGCCGCCACTACCTCCAGCATCCCGTCCACACGATGGGTGGATAAGATCACCGCATCTGGTCCCTGATACTCGCGCACTTGGCGCATGGCCTCGCGCATATCCCGCGCCCGATAGCGTCGTACATTCATGATAATTCCCCTCAACCCGCAAGCCTAACCGATGGTGCTTAAAGCAATGATGTTGATCACTACCCAACCCAGATCAGTTGCTTGCCCCTACCGGGGTCGGCTGAGTAGTTTTAAGATGAGCGTCTTGGTGCGGGTGCGTCGTTCTGCCCGACGGTGGCGACAACCCGAATGCGCCGATTATCTGGAATTTCTGTGAACGCCATCACTGATAAATTGCGCACCGCCCCGCGCAGCCAACTGGCAATCCACGAGCGAATTTCGGGCGCCACTACCAACACGGCTGGGGAACCTTCGACCTCCAAACGCCGTGCCGTATCCGCCACTGCGCGTTGAATCCGTTCTGCTAACCCCGGTTCGATACCAATCGTTTCACCTTGACTGCCTTGTAGTGACTTATGCAAGAGTTGTTCCAACGATGGTTCCAGCGCAATCAACGGCAGTTCCTGATCGGGACCAACCAAATCCTGCACAATTGACCGCGCCAATGCCACGCGCACGGCGGCGGTGAGGGTGTCAGGATCCTGACTGGTCAGGGTCCGCTCTGCCAGTGTTTCGGCAATAGTGCGAATGTCACGAATGCTGATTTGTTCAGACAACAGGTTTTGCAGCACCTTGAGAATCACGCCCAGCGATATTGACTTGAGATTGTCCACCAGTTTGGGTGAACGCCGCCCGAGTTGATCTAATAAATGCTGCACCTCTTCATAGCCGATCAGGCGGTGGGCATTTTCCCGCAGCACCTGTGACAAATGCGTGGCGATGATGGTGGCGGCATCCACCACCGTGTAACCCGCGCCCTGCGCCGCGTCCCGATCCGCCGGATCAATCCACAGCGCGTCTAATCCAAACGTCGGGTCTTTCGTCGGTGTGCCGGGGACATTGCCAAATACCTGCCCGGGGTTAATTGCCAATTCGCGCTCGGGAAAGACCTCCGCCTCGGCAATGGTCACGGCGAGTAATGCAATGCGGTAATGATTCGGCCCCAATTCGAGATTATCCCGAATATGCACCGGTTGAATTAAAAAGCCGAGTTCTTGTGACAACTTGCGGCGAATGCCTTTAATCCGCCCCATCAATTGCCCATCTTGGCTGCGATCAACTAATGGAATTAAACGATAACCCACTTCCAGCGCAATTAAATCCACTGGCGGCACGTCTTCCCACGACAACTCGCGGGTTTCGGCGCTGGGAATTTCCACGCCCGGGGGTAAGGCACTTTCGGCGGCCGCGGCAGTGTCCCGAATGCGGCGGGTGCGCAAATAACCACCACCACCCAGCAGCGTTGCCAAGCCCAAAAACACGAGGTTGGGCATTCCGGGAATCAAGCCCAACAGCCCGATGATGCCGGCGGTGACGTATAAAACTCTTGGATTATCAAACAGTTGGACTGTGACCTGTTGCCCCATGTCTTGCGGCGTGGAGACGCGGGTGACGATTAACGCGGTGGCTGAAGACAGTAATAACGCCGGCAATTGCGCGACTAAGCCGTCACCGATGGTTAATAAAACGTAAATCTCCGAGGCTTCACTCAGCGACATGCCGTGCTGCGATGTGCCAATAATTAAACCACCAATGATGTTGACAAATAACACCAAAATACCGGCAATGGCGTCGCCGCGCACGAACTTACTTGCGCCGTCCATTGAGCCGTAAAAGTCGGCTTCCCGCGCAACTTCCTCGCGCCGCCGCCGCGCATCATCTTGACTAATTAACCCGGCATTAAGATCGGCATCAATTGCCATTTGTTTGCCGGGCATGGCATCTAATGTAAAGCGGGCGCTCACTTCAGAAACACGCCCTGCACCTTTAGTGACGACAATGAAGTTAATAATGATGAGAATAGTGAAAACCACTAAACCAGCGGCGAAATTACCGCCAATGACGAATTCACCAAAGGCTTCAATCACATGCCCCGCCGCGGCGGTGCCTTCCGCACCGTGCAATAAAATGACCCGCGTTGAGGCGACGTTGAGGGCTAATCGCAACAGGGTCGCAACCAATAATACAGTTGGAAAAATGGCGAAATCTAACGGGCGCGGTGTATAAATCGAAACCATAATGACGATTAATGACAACGCGATATTAAAAGTGAATAATAAATCGAGTAAAAATGGCGGCAGCGGCAATACCAACATTGCCAACAGCGCCAAAATAAGTATTGGGGCGCCGAGGGCGAGGCGATTAAGAATGCCGAGACGTTCAACAACTGTAGTCATAGTGATTTCCGCCGTGCTTGACGGGCGCGGTTGGGATCAAGATATTCCGGTGGCACGGGTAAATCATGCGGCAATTCAACTTGAATATCCTGCCGCCGTAATTGATACACATACGCCAAAATCCGCGCCACCGCGACAAATAAACCATTGGGAATTTCTTGATTTAATTCAGTGGTGAAATAAATTGCCCGCGCCACTTCGGGGGCTTCAATCCGCATCACGTCGTGTTGTTCCGCTAATTCACGAATAGCAAATGCCACACTATCCATCCCTTTTGCTAATAAACGCGGAGCGCGCATCGTGTCGGCATCATACCGCAATGCCACCGCATAATGTGTTGGATTGGTAATCACCACATCCGCTTTCGGCACTTCCGCCATCATCCGTTTTTGTGCCATTTGATATTGCAATTGCCGAATACGACTTTTAATTTCCGGTCGTCCATCCGTTTCTTTTTGTTCATCCTTGACTTCTTGTAAAGTCATGCGCAATTGTTTGTTATGATTCCACAATTGGAATGGCACATCAATTAAGGCTAAAATAATTAATGCACTAGAAACGGTAAAGAAAATCCACGCGGATAATTCGCCGGCGTGAACAATAGCGACTGCGGCCGGCTCCTGCCCTAAACCTAATATCTCATCAACAATGCCCCATAATGCCATGCCGGCAACAATACTCACCACCAAAAATTTGCCCAGTGCTTTGACTAATTCAATTAGGCCAGTGCTGGAAAATAACCGTTTAATCCCTTTGATTGGATTTAATTTACCGAAATTGGGCATTAACGCTTTGGTGGAAAAGTTTAAACCACCAATTAATACTGAACCGAATAGTGCTGCCAGTGCCAGCACGACAAATAACGGTGTTAACGTTAATAGTGCGGTGCGGATTTGTTCATGCAGCGCAGTGACTAATAAAGCGGTATCAAACGCCTGCTCACGATCAATGGTGAATGCCGCTGTAATATGTTGACTAAGCTGCGTTCCTAGATAGCCACCATAAATTAAAATAAACCCGCCGCCCGCCATCAACTCGATAACGGTATTTAATTCTTTTGAACGCGGAATTTGTCCCTTTTCACGCGATTCAGTAATGCGTTTACCGGTTGGTTGTTCGGTTTTCTCTTGACCATTTTCATTTTCAGCGGCCATAGTGTTACATCCTCAGAAAATGCCGCATCAGCCCAAAGCTGGCGGTTAATAACTCTTTTAAGCCGGTCAAAATACCGGGAAGTAACAAGAGTAATAGCAAGAATCCAACCATCATCATTACCGGGAAACCGACGGCGAAAATGTTTAATTGCGGCGCAGCACGTGCGACCACACCCATTGCTAAATTGACCACTAATAAAGCGGCGACGGCTGGCAGCGCAATCAATAATGCGGCGGTGAACATATCACTGCCAAAACTGATTAATGTCCATAAATTCTCAACGGTTAAACTGGACTCAGCGATGGGAAAGGTTTTGAAACTGTCGAGTAATAACTCAATTAACGCCAGATGCCCGTCGAGGGCTAAAAAAATTAACGTGGCAATAATGACAAAGAATTGTGACACAATGGGCACCTGTACGCCGGCATTGGGATCAATCACCGAAGCAAAGCCTAAACCCATTGATAATGCGACAATTTCTCCCGCTTGGGTGACGGCAGAAAAGACCATTTGTAATAAAAACCCAATGGTCAAGCCAATTAAAACTTGAATAAATAAAATGACTAAACCATTGGGGCTGAGGGGATCAATTGTTGGTAATGGTGGTAATTGTGGGGCAATTAATACGGCGAGCAGAAGTGCTAAACTGAGGCGGACTTGGGTGCTAATGCCCTGCGCTCCAAAAATCGGCGCAGCAATTAACACGGCACTAATGCGTACAAAGGGCCACATTAAGCCATTAGCCCATTGTATAATTTGTTCAGGCGTGAGAAACATCGCGGTAAGTTTATTGTGTTTTAATTGCCATCACGCTAACCCACCAGAGTTGGAATGGTGGCGTAGAGCTTGGTTGTATAATCGGTCATGGTGGTGAGCATCCAATGACCGAATAATACAAAGGTAACAAAAATCCCCACCAGTTTAGGAATAAAGGTGAGGGTCATTTCTTGAATTTGTGTGGCCGCTTGAATCATGCCAATAATAATACCAATGCCCAGTGCAATTAATAACACCGGGGCGGCAACTAACATCACGGTCACGGCCGCATCTTGTCCAATATCTACAACTAATTCTGGTGACATGATAATTTGCTCCGGTGATTTATACAGTGAAACTGCGGGCGAGGGTGCCGAGGACTAATGACCAGCCGTCAATTAAAACGAATAGCATGATTTTGAATGGCAATGAAATAATCATGGGCGATAGCATCATCATGCCCATTGCCATTAGCACACTGGCGACGATTAAATCAATGACTAAAAAGGGAATTAGAATTAAAAACGCGATCTGAAATGCGGTCTTTAATTCACTGGTGACAAAGGCGGGAACTAATAAGGTAAAGGGAATGGCATCAGGTGAATCAAACCCGTCAAGGTCATTCATTTTGGCAAACATGGCTAAATCAGATTCGCGGGTTTGCACGAGCATAAAGGCGCGCAATGGTTTCGCCGCTGCGGCCACGGCCGCTTCAGTGCCTAATTGTTCTGCCATATACGGTTGAATGGCGTCGGTGTAAATCTTTTGAAACACCGGCGCCATGATGAATAGGGTTAAAAACAATGCTAACCCTAATAAAACCTGATTAGATGGTGTCTGTGCGGTGCCTAATCCTTGCCGTAAAATGCCTAATACGATAATGATGCGCGTGAATGACGTCATCATAATGAGTGCCGATGGTAATAGCGTCAGCACCGTCATTAAAACTAGCACTTGGAGGGTGACGGAGTAAGTTTGACTGCCGTTAGCCGCCGGCGTCATTGTGACCGCGTCAAGCAGCCCCGGCGACTGGGCGGCAACCGGCAGCGCCAGTGTCGTGAGGAGGAGAGTGATTAACAGTGCTGCGGGGCGGGGCGAACCGTTCATGCTCAGGAGTTCGGCTGGAGACGTTTCCTGAGGATTGTAGCAAAGTTTGAGCCAAAGTTGACGGACGGCGCGGCGTTGCTCAGATCAAGTGGTTGCGTCAAGTGATGCAGGCAATCAATGCCGTTCGGGGTGACGCCGATGAGCAGTTGTTCGTCGCCAATTTGCACTAGCAATAGTCGTTCCCGTGTCCCGACAGCGCGCACGGCTAAAATGTCAATCAATTGACGATTGCTGCCCACAGTGCCAGAAACCCGACGCATCAGCCACGCGAGACCGATAATTAACGCAACGACAAATGCTAAACCACTGATGATTTGCAGCAAATAACTGCCAGTAATCACTGCCCCACCATTCATTGCCGTATCAGCTGCCGCAATTGAATGAATACCGCCCAGCACTGCTATGGTTAATAACCACTGGTGACGCGGCAGGGCGCTCATTTTAATTTCCTGATGCGTTCACTGGGGCTAATGACATCGGTTAAGCGAATCCCAAATTTTTCATTCACGACGACCACTTCACCGTGTGCAATGAGTGTGCCATTGACTAATACGTTTAATGGTTCTCCAGCTAACCGATCTAGTTCTACTACCGACCCTTGATTTAATTGCAACAAATTGCGGATGGGAATTTTTGCCCGTCCAATTTCCATTGACAAGGTGACTGGTACATCTAGCACCATGTCCAAGTTAATTTGTTCATTCGGCGCGGTTTGTGAATCACTGAAATCTTCAGGAGTTAATGGGCGAACATTATCTTCTGTTGGGCTTGTTTCGGCCTTGGGCCATTCAGGCGCATCGCCATTGCGCGGCGGCGTTGGATTGGCGGGAGTAGGAGATGTTTCATTAGCCACCTGATCGTGTTCCTCTTAATTGTAAAGTTGAAATGCTTTAGCCGATTTAATTTAATTAGCGTTTAATTCGTTCAAATTAAAATGCCAGTGCCATCAAATCGAGATATTTAGATCAATTGTTCTGGCGCTCGACTTTTTACAAATCCTTCAATTTTGATTGCGTTCGCACCATTGGCCACACCGAATCTACCGCGAAAAAGGGGAATCTCTTCGACGTTTAATACCACTTCATCAGGAAAATCAATTGGAATCACATCCCCGGGACGAATATCGAGTAATTCCTCAATAGTCAAGGTCGTGGTGGTGAGCATAGAACTAATTTCAACCTTGGCCATTTTCACTTCTTCTTCCAACGCATTCAGCCAGCGTTGATCCACGCCCGAGCGATCTGATTGCAAACCCGTGTCAAGATGTTCTCGAATTGGTTCAATCATTGAATACGGGAAGGTGACATGTAAATTGCCGCCACCGCCGTCAAGATCAACATGAAAATCATTAATGACCACAATTTCACTGGGGCTAACGATATTTGCAAATTGCGGATTAACTTCAGAATTCATGAACTCAAACTTGAGTGGCAATACCGGCTCCCACGCTTTTTCCATATCTTCAAATGCGGCTTCTAATAAGTTTTGAATGACACGCAATTCCATTGGCGTAAAATCGCGCCCTTCAATCCGTGAATAATAGCGCCCGTCACCGCCAAAAAAATTATCTACTAAAATGAATACCAACTTGGGGTCAAAAACAAATAGCCCAGTGCCGTGCAATGGAATGACGCGCACCAAATTCAAGCTAGTTGGTACATAGAGCGAATGGACATAATCGGCAAATTTAATTAGCCGCGTCCCAACCACTGAGATTTCTGCTGACCGCCGTAGTAAATTGAATAAATGAACACGCAAATGCCGAGCGAAGCGTTCATTAATCATTTCCAGCGTTGGCATTCGCCCGCGTACAATGCGTTCTTGCGTCGCAAAATTGAACGAACGCGCCTGGCCATCCGCCGGAAAAGGATTTTCTTCAACGTCAATATCACCACTGTCAACGCCATGTAAAAGTGCATCAATTTCGTCTTGACTGAGAATGTCAGTTTGTTGAGCCATGCCAAGAATCCTTAATAATTAAATGACATTGTCAGTGGTGGTAGTTATTGCATGACTAATTCAGTGAATAGGATGTGTTCAATTGGCGCGGGTTGCCCGGCATGTACTAAGCCGGCGGCAATGACTTCTTGAATCTGGGTGCGCAGCGTTTCTTTTCCCGCTGGTTGATTCAATTGTGCATAGGCCTGTTCGGCTAATAACGTGAGAATGTCATTGCGAATTTTGGGTAAATGCTGACCAATTGCCGCGACAACATTGGCATCTCGCGTAACAACCGTGATTCCTAGCCGTAAAAAGCGCACCGGCCGCACGGCCGCGAAATTAGAGGTGAGCGGTTCCATTGGATAATAAATGAGCGGTTTTGGTGTGTTATCTGGTTCAGCAACCGTTTTGCTCAAATAAAAATAAACGCCGGCACCTGCTGCCGTTGCCGCAATTAACACCACAAAAATAATGATGATAATCAGTTTAAGATGACCACCAGACTTGGTTGGTGTTTCTGGTTTTGCATTAGATTTTGGAGCTGCTTTAACGGGCGCTTTACCTTTTCGTTCAGCCATGTGACACCTAAAAGATCATTGAATCTAAAATCGTGTGAGTAATCGCACAACACCGCACATTGAATGATCGCTATTGCGCAGTGTGGGTTTGCATAAACTGTCAATTATAGCAGATTCGCATTCCAACCATGTCCCCTTTGCCGATTATACAAATAGATCGAGTTTGCGAGCGAGCGCCGATAGCGTACTGCGTGGGGCGATTGTCGTCGTTTCAGCGGCAATCAGGTCGGCATCATCGCCAAATTGCTCGCTATTCGTGGCATGTTGCATCAACGGCTGACGCCAATTCTGTGAAGCATGATCCGATACCGAAACCTGCCCCAAATTCACGCCATCCTGCATGAAAGCGTCGCGCAAACGCGGTAATGCCGCCTCCAGCGCGTCGCGTACCGTTGCATTCGCCGATGCAAATTGCACATGCGCGGTATTACCATCTAATGAAATACGCACATCAAGCGCACCTAAACTGGCGGGATGAAGTTTTAATTCAGTCGTGCCTTCCTGCGCCTGCGCAATCAATTGTAATTGTTCCGCTAATGATGCTGCACCACCCGGCTGTACTAATTGCGATAAATCTAATGTAAAGGGCGCTGGTGAATGATTAATCGCGGGTGTGACTGGATTAAAAGAAGCGGCTTTTAGTTGTGCAAATAAATCAGCAGCAAATAACACATTGCCAGATGTTGCCGCCGCTTGATTATTATCAGCAGCGGTTAGAGTGGATGGAGAAGCCATATCAGGCGATGTTTTATCGCCCATTGAACGTTGTTGATTAAATGCAAGTGTCATCGCAGAAACAGCGTCAGTATTGGACGGCGTGTTTAATGACGGTGCGCTCGTTTCATTTAATGATTGCTGTGGCATGAGCGGCGCCATTACTTGCACAATAGGATCATGCGTTGTAGCCGCTGCTGGCATTGAACTAACTGCCGTGTGACGATTATTCACCGCCGTTAAAATCGCATTTAATAAAGTCGTGGTCGCGTCATTATTCACCGGCGTTGAACTGCCCGCCGGTGCAGTGGATTGATTAGTTACACCCGCCGCCGGGGTTGAATTAACCGCCGGCTGCGTGTTATTCACCGCCGTTAAAATCGCATTTAATAAAGTCGTGGTCGCGTCATTATTCACCGGCGTTGAACTGCCCGCCGGCGCAGTGGATTGATTAATTACACCCGCCGCCGGAGTTGAATTAACTGCCGCGTTATTGCCATTCAGCGCCGTTAAAATCGCATTTAATAAAGTCGTGGTCGCGTCATTATTCACCGGCGTTGAACTGCCCGCCGGTGCAGTGGATTGATTAATTACACCCGCCGCCGGGGTTGAATTAACCGCCGGCTGCGTGTTATTCACCGCCGTTAAAATCGCATTTAATAAAGTCGTGGTCGCGTCATTATTCACCGGCGTTGAACTGCCCGCCGGTGCAGTGGATTGATTAGTTACACCCGCCGCCGGAGTTGAATTAACTGCCGCGTTATTACCATTCACCGCCGTTAAAATTGCATTTAATAAAGTTGTT
>NZ_JABVCQ010000001.1 GCF_014145225.1 Thiospirillum jenense | reverse complement strand
AATTTTCCCAATTTATGTTTCGTGGATACATTAGATAATGTCGGGGCGCATACGCAAACGGCGGGGGAAACGGGCGATTTCTTTAGCGCGGTGAGTGAAGAAAATAAGGCGCGGATTCGACGGCAAAACGAACAGCGTATTAGTGTGATTATTGGTAATCCGCCGTATAATGCGAATCAAATGAATGAAAACGATAATAATAAAAACCGTAAATATGATGCGGTTGATACGCGGATTAGTAAAACTTACATTGCCGCCAGTACCGCGCAAAAAACCAAACTATATGATATGTATGCGCGCTTTTTTCGCTGGGCAAGTGATCGGTTAACAGATGATGGGATTATTGCATTGATTACCAATCGCAGTTTTATTGATAGCCGGACGTTTGATGGATTTCGCCAGTGTGTGAGCAATGATTTTCACGAGGCTTGGATTATTGATTTGGGCGGAGATTGGAAAAAATCGGGCGATACGCGGGCGAGTGGCGGCAATGTGTTTAGCATTGGCACGGGCGTAGCTATTTCATTTTGGATTAAAAAACGCAGTCAACAAACTAAACAATCATTCGGGCGGATTTATTACATTGCGGCAAATCAAGTGGTGCAATCGGCTGCCGATAAACTCACTTGGTTGGATAGTCATCAGTTGCGCGATATGGCGGTTGAAGAACTCATTCCGGATGTCCGCAATCAGTGGTTAGATTTAACTGATAATGACTTTGATACCTTGATTCCGCTGGCAAATAAAACAACCAAACTGGCAAAGAAAGCGGCGGATGAACGGGCAATTTTTAAGTTGTATTCGTTGGGCGTTGTGACAGCGCGGGATGAGTGGGTTTATGATTTTCATAAGTCTCGGTTATTTAATAAGATTCAATACTTAACAAACACCTATAATGCTCTATTATCTGATCCTCAAGATGAAAGTTTTCCAACCTCTATAAAATGGACACGCGCTTTAAAAACAACGTATATGCGCAAAGAAAAATTGGAGACCGATGACGCAAAAATTCGATTAGGTTTTTACCATCCATTCGTTAAAAAATACATCTATTTTGATAAAAGCCTTAATGAATTTCAATATCAAACATCCCAATTTTGGCCAACTAACCACGATAAAACATTAGCAATTTGTTTTACAATTGGTGGCAGGCTTGAATTCTCATGTTTAATAACAAATGCAGTGCCAAATTTGACAATATTCTCTCTCGATGCTAATCAAGTACTGGGGCAGTATCGTTACGATACCGATGGAAACGAGTTCGAAAATATCACCGACTGGGCGCTAGCACAATTCACCACCCATTATCAAACTGCATTAAATAGCCCCGCCCGCGCCCTTGATAAACCCGCCATTTTTCATTATTGCTACGCCGTTTTACATGATCCGATTTACCGCGATAAATACGCGCTTAATTTGAAACGTGATTTCCCGCGCATTCCATTCTATTCGGAGTTTTGGCGCTGGGTTGATTGGGGCGCGGCATTACTTGATTTGCATCTCAATTATGAACAGATCGCGCCATTTCCATTCACCCGCATTGATCAACCGGATGAACGCGCCCGCTCTGCCGGCGTCAATCCCAAAGTGTTATTACGCGCTGATGTGAATACCGGCAGCATTCGGATTGATAGCGAAACCACATTAAACGGCATTCCCGCCATTGCCTGGACATATCAACTCGGCAACCGCTGCGCCATTGAATGGATACTCGACCAATACAAAGAAAAAACGTCCAAAGACCCGACGATCCGCGCTCGGTTTAATACCTACCGCTTTGCCGATTATAAAGAAACAGTGATTGATTTAATTGCGCGAGTGACGACCGTCAGTATTGAAACGATGCAGATCGTCAATGCAATGCGGGAATTGACACGGCCTACTGACTAATCAAATGTGCCGTGTCATTTCATGCAGGAATGTGGGAAAAATCAAACGACATTAATGCGATGTTTAATTAAACAAACGGCAATTTACTTAACGCCCCCGCCACCTCGCGCACCGGCCGCGGCATGAGATAACCGGGTAATTGCCGGCGCAATTCAATCATCAACCGCCGTGCGTGTTGATCGGGTAAATAAAATGCCGCGCTGCCGGTCACCAAATCGAGTAAATGCAAATAATACGGCAACACGCCGCAGTCAAATAACCGCTCACTTAATTGCCGCAAGGTCGCCACGTCATCATTCACGCCGTGCAATAAGACACTTTGATTAAATAACACCACCCCGGCGCGGCGCAATTGATTTAATGCCCGCGCCACCTCATCATTTAATTCGGCCGCGTGATTGGCGTGAATCACCATCACCACCGGCAGCCGCTGGTGACTGAGCAATTGCACCAGCGCCGGCGTCACCCGAGCGGGCAGCGCGACCGGCACTCGCGTATGCAGGCGCAGGCGCTTGAGTTGCGGCAGCGCGGTCAGTTGGTGCAACAATCGCGCCAGCAGCCGATCTGCCAACATCAACGGATCGCCGCCGCTCAAAATCACCTCATCTACGCTCGGCGCCGCCGCGATCAGCGCCAGTGCTTGGCTCAATTTGGCGGCCGTCGCCACCCCGGCGTGGGCGGGAAAACAGCGCCGCAGGCAATAGCGGCAGTGCAGGGCGCAGGCGGCGGTGGTCAGCAGCAGCACCCGCCCGTTGTATTTGCGCAACAGGGCGGGCGCGGCGCGGGCGGTCAGATCGCCCACTGGATCGCTGCTGTAGCCGGCCGGCGTCAGTAACTCATTGATTTGCGGCAATATTTGCAGCAGCAGCGGGTCGTCGGGATTGCCGCGCTCGATGCGGTTGACAAATGACAACGGGACGCGCACGGCAAATCGCCGCGCCCCGGGCGTCGCCGCCGCCGCCAGTGCCGGGTCAAGGTCTAACAACTGGCACAATTCTTTGGCCGAGCGCACCGCCGTCGCTATCTGGTGCTGCCAATCGCCGCGGTTGGCGCGGTCAGCCTGACAGCGCGGCGAGCTTCGCGTTACCATAGGCGCCGTTTAATCCCAATCATGCAATCAATCATCAATATTAAGGAATGCTAGTCAATGGCAATTTATAAAACAAATGAATTTAAAAGCGGGTTAAAAATTATGCTCGACGGTGATCCATATAACATCGTGGAGAATGAATTTGTTAAACCCGGTAAGGGTCAAGCCTTTAATCGCGTGCGAGTGAAAAATCTTAAAACCGGGCGCGTGGTGGAGCGCACGTTTAAATCCGGTGATACCGTCGAAGCGGCGGATGTTATGGATACCGAATTGCAATATTTGTATAACGATGGCGAGCATTGGCATTTTATGCACCCGGAGACTTTTGAACAAATCACCGCCGATGCGCCCGCGGTGGGTGATGCCACGAAATGGATTAAAGAACAGGATATGTGTTCCGTGACATTGTGGAATGGGATTCCGCTGAATGTCGAGCCGCCCAATTTTGTCGTATTGAAAATCACCGAAACCGACCCGGGCGTGAGAGGCGACACCTCCGGCGGCGGTGGCAAACCTGCAACACTGGAGAGCGGCGCTGTGGTCAACGTACCACTGTTCGTGCAATTGGGCGAAACCATCAAAGTGGACACCCGCACCGGCACTTACGTTTCGCGGGTGAAGGACGAATGATCCCCGCCATTTCGCCACCGATTGACCACACCTGGCTGCCCTGCGCTGACTTGGCCACGCAGCGGCGGCGGGCGCAATTGTACGCCGACCTGCGCGAATTTTTTGCCGAACGGGCGGTGCTGGAGGTCGAAACGCCGCTATTGTCCCGCGCTGCTACCACTGATCCGGCGCTCGCGTCATTAATGACCCAATGTCATTTGCCGGGTCAATCTAATAATGAATTAGCCAATTATTGGCTGCACACCTCGCCCGAATTTCCAATGAAACGGTTATTAGCGGCCGGCAGCGGTGCGATTTATCAAGTATGCAAAGTCTTTCGAGATCACGAGCGCGGGGCGCGGCATCATCCTGAATTCACGTTATTAGAATGGTACCGCCCGGACTGGACGCTCGCGCACTTAATGGATGAGATGGTTGAATTATTACGCACCCTGTGGCAGCGCCCGGATTTGCCGACGAAACGCTACAGTTACCGCGCCTTATTTCAACAATTTTTGGGAATTGATCCCTGGCATTTGAAAATTGAAACCCTGCCGCATCACGCCATTGCACACGGGATTGGCGGGGCGGAAACATTGGAATTAACGCCGGACGGTTGGCTCGATTTATTATTCACCCACTGCATTGAACCGCATTTAGGGCAGATGGGCTGTTTAACCTTTGTGTGTGATTACCCGCCCAGTCAAGCGGCGCTGGCGCGGTTAAATAAAGATGGCGACATCACCACCGCCCGCCGCTTTGAATTGTATCAATACGGCATGGAATTGGCCAACGGCTTTGAAGAATTAACCGACGCCAATGAACAGCAGCAGCGGTTTCAAAATGATTTGCAGACGCGGGCAGAACAAAACCAGCTAATTGTGCCAATGGACACGGCGTTATTGCAGGCATTAGCAGACGGATTGCCGAATACAGCGGGCGTGGCGCTCGGGATTGATCGGCTATTGATGTTAATCACCGGCAAAACAACCATTGATGAAGTGCTGGCGTTTCCAATTGAGCGCGCCTAATTAAAATCACTCCCACGCCGGGCTGTTAAGTGCTGATTAAACGGCAATTAAAACTGCGCTTCTCGTCATTCCTGCGAACGCGGGAGTGACAATTGCTTTATTCAAAGAACTTAATCGCCTCGCCCCATTGAACCACCACATACCCCGCCAAAATCTCACGATGAAACGCTGGGGGAATGCGCGCCCAATCAATGATCTGCACCATGATTGGCAAATTACTGCGACTAAACGCCTCGATCACGTCAGCGAGTACCGGGCAAGGTGTTTCCAGCGCCGTCGGGTGACGAATCACCAAATCGAGGTCGCTCGTATCGTGGCAATCGCCGCGCACACGGCTGCCATACGCCCAGACATCGGCATCAGGCACATGTTGACGCAAAATGGCGCACACCATTTTCCGATAACGTGGCAATAAATAAAGCGTATTCAAAACGGTCATGGCGCGGGTGCCGTGTTATTCGTTTCAGAGTGCGCCCCGAATTTCTGTTCCAACACCGCAACCAATTGCTGGACATCTATTAAAAACGGCGTAATCAAAGTGAGCGTTTCTTTCGCAAACTGTTCGCCGTAATCATGGGCAGTATCATTGCGATTATCGCGGTATTTGAACCAGCGTTCGACCGCCTCTAATGTCATTAAATCATGGACGGCTGCCAAGCGGATGAGGTCTTTCACGAATAGCGCATCCAGTTTTTTTACCGCTATGCCCATACGCTTTCAATGCTTTTTTCAATAGTTTGAAAACAACTTCTTGCGTCAATTCAAACCCTTTGACAATGGCATTACGATAAACTTCCTGTTGGATATGATCTGCCGGGGCTTGGCAATACAGCGTCAATGAATACTCCAACGTTTGGAGGCAACGGCGTAGATGATCAACATTGAGATAAATCACGGCATATATTCCACAACTATTGGATTATTTGTCATTCCCGCGTCTGCGGAAATCCAATAGCGCCGTATTCTGGTTTCCCGCTTGTGCGGGAATGACGGCTGTATTCACTGAAGCAGTTAACAGCCCCCCGCAAACGCCAGCGTGGGAATGCGCAATCCGCATCATCATTAATGACACGCATTGAATCACGCCCGTCGCGGCATTCGCACGGGCAATAATAACTGCACCCAGGGCTGAATAAACCGCTCTAATGACAAACTCTCATGCACCGCGCTGACTGATTCACCCAGCAAATGCGCTTGCAATGTCGAGCGCGCATAAAACGGCGTATCTTCCAGCGTTTCTAATACCCGACTATTATTATCACTCTGCATCGTGCGCGCAATTTTCCACCAAAAGGTCGGCGGTAATGATTGACGCGGCGGTGGATTAAATGGTTCGGCCTCACCATGCCGATTAAACCGCAATGCCAATGCCAATGGATCGCCCTGCCGCCGCCGCACGTCGTATAATACCGCCGTATGATGACGCAATTTCGCCCGTGACCAATCCCAATCAATAAACCCCGCCGCAATTGGCTCATCACCCCAATTACTATCCAAATAACCGGCGCCCGACCAGTGAATTGACGGGTACTGCAAACGCACTTCAACCTGTGCATCCGGGGCAATTGGCCACCAATAATGACGCCCATGATAATCGAGTTGTTGGTGATGCGTGGTCAATGCGCGAGGGTGAATACGAATTTCACCGCGCACCCGGCGCGGTAATGGCGTGGCAATTTCATCTAATTGAATAATCACCGTGTCATGTTCCCAGCGCAATTGACTTGGTCCAATCGCCAATTCATGTTGATTGCGAAAGAGCTGCCGCTGCCCGCGCTCGGTCATTGCCCACAACCCTTTATTGGTATGGCGATCATAGATAGCGACGTTAATTGCGCAATAATCATTGGGATTCATTTCACCGCGCTGCCGTGCTTTGGCATAATACGGCGAAAAAACATTGCCAACCAGCGCAATTAAAGTTAAACCATAGCGCCCATCATCACTCAACGCATCGGTGTACCACCATAAATAGCCATCGTTAATGACAGGTTGATTAAACATGGGGCGCGGTGCAATTCCCGCCGTATTGGAAATTGAATGATGCGGCGCGGACGTGGCGGAATGCGTTGTCGGTAGTTTAATTGCCGATGAAAAGGCGGTATCTAAAGCAGCAGAACGACCAGCGTGATCGTCGTACATGAAATCACTCTCTCATAAAAAATAATCGTCCCCACGCGAGCGCCTGGGAACGATCATTCGTGAATTGATAGCGTTGTGCAATTAGTTTTTAGCTTTATCTACCAATTTCTTTTCCCGAATCCAGGGCATCATTTCGCGCAGCCGTTCGCCAACATATTCAATCGGATGCGCCTCACCAATGCGCCGCATCGCTTTCAAACGCGGCGCCCCAGCTTGATTTTCAGCAATAAACTCACGAGCAAATTCACCCGTTTGAATCTCGCTCAAAATACGCCGCATTTCCACTCGCGTATTGTCGTTAATAATGCGCGGGCCGCGAGTTAAATCGCCGTATTCGGCGGTATTGGAAATGGAATAGCGCATGTTGGCAATGCCGCCTTCATAAATCAAATCCACAATTAACTTGACTTCATGCAGACATTCAAAATAGGCCATTTCAGGTGAATAGCCGGCCTCAACCAATGTTTCAAAGCCGGCGGTAATTAATGAAGTTAAGCCACCGCACAATACAACTTGCTCACCAAATAAATCGGTTTCGCATTCTTCACGGAAGCTCGTTTCAATAATACCGGCGCGCCCACCACCATTCGCTGACGCATAGGCCATTGCAAGATCACGCGCTTGACCAGTGGCGTCTTGATGCACCGCAATTAAACTCGGCACCCCGCCGCCCTGTGTATAAGTTGACCGCACCAAATGCCCCGGCCCTTTCGGTGCAATCATAATGACATCAAGATCAGCACGCGGTTCTATTTGCCCGAAATGAATATTAAAGCCATGCGCAAAAGCTAATGCTGCGCCCTGCCGAATATTGGGTGCAATTTGCTCTCGATATAACCGCGCTTGATGTTCATCAGGCGCTAAAATCATAATTAAATCAGCCCCAGCAACGGCGGCGGGAATATCCTGCACCTGCAATCCCGCATTCGTGGCTTTAGCCGCCGAAGAAGAGCCGGGGCGCAATCCAACCACCACTTTAACGCCAGAGTCTTTTAAGTTATTCGCATGAGCGTGACCCTGAGAACCATAGCCAATAATGGCAACTTGTTTGCTTTGAATAAGCGCCAGATCGGCATCTTTATCGTAATAGACATTAATAGACATGGGTGAATTTAATCCTGCGTGAATAACAAATGATTGGGTAAATCCTGCGGTATATTGCAGGAGTAAATTAAGCGTCTGGCGTTAATCCCGCCGCGCCGCGTGCAATGCCAGTTGGGCCGGAACGCACGACCTCGGTAATTAACCCATTCGGGACAGCTTGAATAAAGGCATCGAGTTTTTTCGACGACCCGGTTAATTCAACAACGTAGCTGACTTCGGTCACATCAATAATTTTAGCACGAAAGATGTCCACGAGGCGTTTTAATTCCTCGCGCATGGGGCTGGGCGCCTTGAGTTTAATCAACATCATCTCGCGTTCAATATGTTGACCAGTGGATAAATCGAGCAATTTAACGACATCAATCAGTTTATCCAACTGTTTTTTAATTTGTTCAACGACATCATCATTGCCAGAGGTGACTAATGTCATACGCGATAATGACGGATCATTGGTCGGCGCAACCGTCAACGATTCAATATTATAGCCGCGTGCAGAAAATAATCCCGCAATACGCGATAAGGCACCGGCTTCATTCTCAACCAACATGGAAAGAATATGTCTCATAATGAATTTTCTGGCTCAAGCCAGCTCCCGTTCAGATAGTGTCGGTGGCAAGTGCATTTCATGTTGCCCTTTACCCGCCGCGACCATTGGATAAACATTTTCAGTGGGATCAACCACCACATCAATCAACACTAAACGATCTGTTAAAGCAAAGGCGTCTTGCAATGTTTTGGCTAATTGATCGGGTTGATCTACGCGCATTCCGACATGACCAAAACTATTCGCTAATGCCACGAAATCCGGCAAGGCTTCAACATAGGTGTGAGCATAGCGGCTTTCATAAAAGAACTCCTGCCATTGCCGTACCATGCCCATATAGCCATTATTCAGCAGAAGGATTTTAATTGGCAACTTGTATTGTTTGCAGGTGGCCAATTCTTGAATACACATTAAAATACTGGCTTCACCGGACACGCACACTACTCGCGAGTCGGGATGCGCTAATTGCACCCCAACGGCTGCTGGTAAACCAAATCCCATTGTGCCTAATCCACCCGAGTTAATCCAGCGGCGCGGCTGATCGAATGGATAAAACTGCGCGGCAAACATTTGGTGTTGACCAACATCCGACGTTAAATACAAATCACCTTTAGTCAATTGATAAAGCGTTTCGATGGCGAATTGCGGTTTAATTTTATCGCTATTGCGATCATACCGCATACAATTGACTTGCCGCCATTCTTCAATCCGCTGCCACCACGTCGTTAATGCCTCAGCATTCGGGCGTTGCGGGCTGGTGCGCAATAGCCGTAATAATTCACGCAACACGCTCCCCACCGGCCCGACAATTGGAATATCCACGCGCACGGTTTTAGAAATTGAGGCCGGATCAATATCAATGTGAATAATTTTGGCCTGCGGGCAAAAATGTTCAATTTTACCCGTGACGCGATCATCAAAGCGCGCCCCAATGGCAATTAAACAATCGGTTTCGTGCATTGCCATATTAGCTTCATAGGTGCCGTGCATTCCCAACATGCCGACAAACTGTTTATCGGTCATTGGATAGCCGCCCAATCCCATTAACGTGCTGGTTAATGGATAGCCCAGCAGCCGCGTCAATTCAGTTAATTCGGCCGCGGCATTATCGGCAATAACTCCGCCGCCGGTATAAATCACCGGGCGCTGCGCCGTTAATAATAAACTGACCGCCTTACGAATCTGTTCTAAATCACCATGCTGCGGCGGTTGATACGCCCGCAATTGCACTTCACGCGGATAATAATAGGGAATCAATTGCGTCGGATCGGTCATGTCTTTAGGAATATCCACGACCACCGGCCCGGGGCGTCCCGTTTGCGCGATATGAAACGCTTTGGCGATGATCGGCGCTAAATCCTCGCGTTTTCGCACCAAAAAGTTGTGTTTAACGCACGGGCGGGTAATGCCAACCGTATCCACTTCTTGAAATGCGTCACTGCCAATGACCGGTAATGGCACTTGACCAGTTAATACCACGAGCGGAATTGAATCCATATACGCGGTGGCAATACCGGTGACGGCATTGGTAGCGCCGGGGCCGGAGGTCACTAAACACACGCCGCAACGCCCGGTGGCACGCGCATAGCCGTCGGCGGCATGAACTGCGCCCTGCTCGTGGCGCACTAAAATGTGTTTAATTTGGTCGGCTTTTTTGAATAGCGCATCGTAAATGTGCAATACGGCGCCGCCAGGATAGCCAAAGACGTAATCAACGCCGGCATCAATTAACGTCTGAATGACAATGTCGGCGCCACTTAATTGGAGGGGCGGGGTGAGTGAATTATCCACACAAAAATACCTCGGTGTGTTTTTGATAGAACGCGGTGCATCGCAAACAGTGATTTATTTGCAAGTTCGCTGGTCAGTTCCCTGATAGAATTGGCCAATCAACCCATTGCATTGCCGTTTGAAGTGCGTCGTTGCTAATATGATTTAAGCATTGGGCAATGTCAATCAAAATATCAGTCAAATAACAGTGTCATTCGTGCGGGATTGTTGATGCAATCATCAGCGCCCCTGATGATCGCGTAGCATTGAATTGTGTCACTGGTGAATAAAACGTGGCTAGTTAACGCGATGATGGCGCCGCCGGTTCATTATTATCATCTTGCACATACCGCGCTAGATACAACGATTGTGCTACTACAAACGCAATGGTCATGCCTAATAAACCGAATAGCTTGAAATTAACCCAAATGGCTTCGCTGTGTTGGGCAGTTTGGCATAATTCCAACAGCGCACCAGTAAAGGCTGTGCTACAGTTAGCCAAATCAAATGTGGTTTGCCCCGTCGCGTTGACTAATGCTTGGCGGGCGGTAAAAAAGCCACTGCCGTAATAAACAACGTATAGATTAACCAGACCTGAAACTATAAAAAAACCTACCCACGCAAGATTTAACCTGCGCCAAATGTGTATTGGTAGAATGATTGCCTGCCCCATTAACCGTTGTGTCAAGGGGCGCTCACCTATGAACTGGGTAATTAAAAATGCGAGGGCAAATAACCAGTTAATCAGTGTCGGTTTCCACATAATAAAAATGGGGTCGTGTAATGCGATGGTCAACCCGCCGAAAATGACTAATAACGCCAATGTGACCCATTGCATCGTTTGGACGTGATGATGCCGCCACCATGACCAACCAACTTGTATTGCCGCGGCCGCAATAGCAATGCCAGTGGCGACGTAAATCCCCGCCAGTTTATATGCAATGAAAAATAAAATCACCGGGAAAAAATCAATTAAAAATTGCATAAGAAAATATCCTTCAATAAGGGCGGTTGGCTAATATTGCGCAATTGAAGCGGCGGGTTCACTATATTACGCACACTCACCGCGTGTTAAAATAACTTGATTGACTGCCGTTCCAATGTCATTACTGAAACATGATCGCGGGTGACGGTGTATTTAATTGTTCTCATTTAGAAAATTGCCATGATTCCATCGCCTGATTTGCACACTCATTCAACCGCTTCGGATGGCACTCTCACACCGACGCAATTAGTCACCCGTGCGGCGGTAGCGGGGGTGCGCGTATTAGCGCTCACCGATCACGATACCGTTGCTGGTATTGATGAAGCGCAATTAACCGCCACGACAGTCGGGGTGAAACTCATTGCCGGCGTTGAGATTTCCGTCACCTGGTTAGGCCGCACTATTCACATTGTTGGGTTGGGAATTGATTCAAATAATTCAACGCTCGAACACGGATTAATAACTCAGCGTCAATTTCGCACTTGGCGAGCGGAGGAAATGGCGCAGCGGTTGGCTAAAGTCGGCTACCCAGACGCGCTGGCGGGTGCGCAAGCCTACGCCAATGGCGTGGTCATTGGGCGCACCCATTTTGCGCGCTTTTTAGTCGCCCGTGGCGCGGCACCTGATGTGCGCAGTATTTTCAAGCGTTTTCTCGTTGCTGGCAAACCGGGCTATGTTCCAAGTGAATGGACTGATTTAATGACCGCGGTGAATTGGATTAAAACCGCCGGTGGTCAAGCCGTGATTGCGCATCCGGCGCGTTATCAATTAACTGCCAGTAAACGGCGGCAATTATTTAATGAATTTAGTCGTGCCGGCGGGCGCGCAATTGAAGTGATCTCCGGCAGCCATAGCCGCGATGACGTATTCAATTATGCCAATTATGCGGCTGAACATCAATTCCTCGCCTCTGCTGGTTCTGATTATCACGGCCCCGAACAACCCTGGATTGAACTAGGGCAATTACCCGCATTACCAGCGTGCTGCACCCCCATTTGGCACGATTGGCAATAACCTATTATCACGCGATTCACCACCACCCACCCACTTTGGCGGTTTTTATTTATGGCGCAGTATTTTGAAATCCACCCCGACAACCCGCAACCCCGTTTAATTAACCGCGCTGCTGACATTGTGCGCAATGGCGGCGTCATTATTTATCCCACCGACACCTGCTATGCGTTAGGCTGTCAAATTGGCGAAAAATCTGCGATGGAACGCATTCGCCAAATCCGCCGTTTGGATGATAAACACCCATTCACCTTGATTTGTCGTGATTTATCCGATATTTCCACTTATGCACGCATTGATAATCAAGATTATCGGCTACTTAAATCACTCACGCCCGGCGCCTATACCTTTGTTTATGAAGCCACTAAACAGGTGCCACGGCGGTTATTACATCCTAAGCGCCGCGCCATTGGTATTCGAGTACCCGACACGCCCATTGCTCGCGCATTGCTGGGTGAATTAGGTCAACCGCTGCTAACGACCACGCTCATTCTACCCGGTGACACGCAACCATTAAACGACACCTATGAAATGCGCGAGCAGTTAGCACACTGTGTTGATTTGATCATTGACGGCGGGCATTGTGGCAATTTACCGACAACCGTGATTGACATGACCGGCGACATGCCACAAGTATTGCGCATTGGCAAGGGCGATGCGAGTTTATTTACCGCCGCCCTTGATGCTTGAATACCACACCCCCAATCAATCAGGCTTACTCCGCAACCCATCATTGTTAACAATCCAACAAGCGCCGCGTTGTTGACCCGATTGTTTTTTTGCACTTGCACGGCGGTGATTTTAGGTGTTTAATTCTGCAACGGCGCGTTATAATCGCGTTCCCTATTTAACCCAGACACCCCCAACTCACCGCTTCACTGGCTATGCTTGACTTGACAACACGACTGTCTTTACTCCTCCTCATTAGCGTCGTCTTTACTCGCCCTGCCAGCGCGGATAATCTGTTTATCAATGATGCGGAAGCACCAACGCCCGCCAGTGTCACCGCCCCAACTGCATGGCGTGAAGCACCGTTACAACTGCCTTCATGGCCGCGTGATAACGATTTAATCGCCATTCCTGATCGCGCCGCTAATGCGCGTTTTGACTATTTCATTGATAGTCATAGTCTGCACACCAGCGCCGATAACGTGGTGCGCTATACCGTCATTGCCACCGCCAGGGATGGAGCGCGTAATATCAGTTACGAAGGCTTACGCTGCACACCGCGAGGGCAATATAAATTATACGCTTATGGCACTCAGCAACACTTTGAACCCATTGATCCAGCCAATCTAATCAATCCGACGACTTCAGCGGATACTTGGCAATCATTAGATGATGATTCCGACTCCTATCGGCGCATCTTGTGGCAATGGTATTTCTGTGATAATAAGCAATTTATTCCCCGCACCCGCACTGAACAACTCCGTCTTTTGCGTAACGGTCGCTCCGCCCCGAGCATGGACGATCACGGGTTTTTAACAGAATAATGCCTGTTTTTATTCAATCAATCACCGTTACTCAATTAACCACGCCGCATAATTGTTATTTACGCCGCCGCGGCCGCTGAGAATTGCGCATGACAGACTTAAATCCGTTATTAACTAAACAAGCATTACCCGCGTTTGATGCCATTCAACTGGCACACATTGAACCGGCACTCGATCAAGTATTAGCTGAAGGGCGGGCGCTCATTGCGCAATTAACCGCTGATCCGGCGCCCGCCACTTGGGATAATTTCATTGCGCCGTTAATGATTGCAAATGAACGCATTCAACAGGTCTGGTCACCGGTGACACATCTAAATGCCGTTTGTAATAGCGACGTATTGCGTGTGGTATATAATATTTGTTTGCCAAAATTGACGGATTATCAAACTGAAGTCACGCAAAATCCTGAACTTTACAAGAAATATCAACAGGTTGCCGAATACACTGATTTAGATCATGCAGCGCGGCAAGTATTAAATCATGCGCTGCGTGATTTTCGCCTCGCCGGCGTTACATTGCCACCTGTGCAACAGGCGCGTTATAAAACTATTATTCAAGAATTAAGTACCCTGACCAACCGGTTTGAAGAAAATTTACTCGACGCCACCAATGCCTGGTTCAAACACATTACCGATGAACAACAATTAACTGGATTGCCGATAACGGCGATTGCATTAGCCCAGCAGCAAGCACAACAACGCGGTTTAGAAGGTTGGATAATAACACTTGACATCCCATCTTATTTGCCAGTCATGCAATATGCCGATGACCGCGCATTACGCTGTGAATTATACACCGCCTATAGTACGCGGGCATCCGATCAAGGGCCACACGCAGGGCAATGGGATAATAGCGCGCTCATGGAGCAGATCGTTGCATTACGCCACGAATCTGCACAATTAGTCGGTTTTGCCAACTATGCTGAATTATCATTAGCAACGAAAATGGCGCCAGATACTGCCTCGGTCATCGAGTTTTTAACGGATTTGGCAGCCCGTTCATTGCCACAAGCGCGCCGTGAATTTGCAGATATTTGTACTTTTGCAGCCGAATTAGGACAGCCAGAAGTCTGCGCGTGGGATGTGGCGTATTATTCAGAAAAATTGCGTTTGCAGCAGTACGCCATTAGTCAAGAAGCATTGCGGCCGTATTTTCCTGTCACCAATGTGATTCCCGGTTTATTTGCCGTTGCCGAACGGTTATTTGATGTTTGTATTACGCCGGCAAATAGCGTAGCATTATGGCATCCTGAGGTTCAGTTTTATCAAATCAATGATCTTGACGGCACCCCGCGAGCGGCGTTTTATTTAGATTTATACGCTCGGCAAAAGAAACGGGGCGGCGCTTGGATGGATGTTTGTGTAAATCGGTTTAATAGCGCCGGACAGTCTCAATTGCCCGTTGCGTATTTAGTGTGCAATTTTACGCCGCCAGTTGATGGGCAACCGTCACAATTAACGCATCAAGAAGTGGAGACGCTTTTTCACGAGTTTGGTCATGGTTTACATCACATGCTCACGCGAGTTAATTACCCGCCGGTGGCTGGCATTAATGGCGTTGCTTGGGATGCGGTGGAATTACCCAGTCAGTTTTTAGAGAATTGGTGTTGGCAGCGCGAATCGCTCGATTTATTCGCTGCGCATATTATCACTGGTGCACTGATTCCAGATAATTTGTATCAACGTTTACAGGCAGCGCGGCATTTTCAATCGGCAATGCAAATGGTGCGGCAATTGGAATTTGCGTTGTTTGATTTCCAACTCCATCGTGATTATGATTCTATACAGGGAGCGCAAATTGCCGCGTTATTAGCCAAAATACGCGCTCAGGTGGCGGTGTATGATCCCCCAGCGTTTAACCGTTTTGCGCATAGTTTTTCACATATTTTTGCGGGCGGTTATGCAGCGGGTTATTACAGTTATAAATGGGCAGAACGATTGGCGGCGGATGCGTTTTCACTCTTTGAAGAGCGCGGTATTTTTGATACTGATACGGGACAGCGATTCCGTCAAACGATTTTGGAACAGGGTGGGGCGGTTGATGCAATGGAATTATTCATCGCCTTTCGTGGACGTCCGCCATGCAATGATGCACTTTTACGCCACTGCGGTATTGCTGGCTAAACAACATGCTGGACGGTGCCTGTTTATTTTCATTCATTTCTTGACAATGCAGACAATGCGATTTAATAATTGCGCATTCCTTAGACAACGGGTCATTATTGACAGTTTAAGGATACGATAACACCAGTGTGGTGCGATAACCTGAGTTGAGTGATGACTGGCGTTTCAGATCGCCAGCTATGGTGAAGGATCGAATAGAGTGTCACCTTATGTGCCAGTCTTTTTGATTAACAACGTTACTTTTGTGGAGATAAAACAAGTGGAATATCAAGAATTAAGTGTTGAAGAAATCCGTGCGCGGTTACAAGAAGTTGACCAAAAGAAAGTGGGATTAGAAAAAGCATTGCTGCGGCGCAAACAAGCCGCCCGCGGTGATTTGGTGCAGCAGATTCGTGACTTAATTAGCCGCAATGGATATGCGGTTGAAGAGATTTTAGAAGTGTTGACTACTAAACGGCGGCGCGGACCAGTGCCGGGTGAATCCACGAAAAAACCTGGCGATGGGCGTGGTAAAGGCAATCGCAATTATGTGACCTACGTTGATCCGCAGAATGAAAGCAATGTGTATGTGCGGGGCGTATTACCCGGCTGGATGAAACAAAAAATGGCCGAATTGGGTTATGATTCATCGCGTAAAGAAGATCGTGAAAAATTCAAAACATCTTATTTGCGTCCGGCAACCCCCGCCGCGCAAGGTTAATTGCGTTTCATTTCCGTCACGCACAATTGACGGCTTGAAGTCTGTGGGCGAGTAATTCAATCAGGCGCCGGTGTTGTCCTACCAGCGGCGTCACAGCAATTGATAATTCGCTATGATGCGTCATCGCAGTACGGCAGATGGTCGCAATATCGCCCTCTTGACCGGCATGGCGACCCGCGAAAAAGAACAGCATTGATAAAGTAATGCGACATCGCGGGTCGCGCATGGCGTGATTTTTTAATACTTCGGTCAACAACTGACCATTAAAATCATATTCCCGCTCCGAGCGCCGTTCCATCACCGCTTCACTCACTGGTGCGATGTGTTGCAAGCGCACTGTTAATTGTTGCGCTAACCATGTCCGCACCGCAGTTACCTGTGAGACGGGTGAACCATGATCCACCAGAATAATTTGATCGGGCAATGCAGATTGCTGGCTAATACAGTGCTGTAATTGATCGCTGAGTATTTCAACTAATAATGGCTCGCCGGCGGGTAATGGACATAAAACCTCGGCCATTCGCACATCAAACCATCCCAGTTCATTCTGTAATATCGCTACCTGTGTTGGAATAAACTCAGTCAGCGCACGGCTTGGCCCAAAAAATAGCGGTAATATAATGAAGTCACGTCGTCCTAATAACAGTTGCTGGCGCAGGCATGAAGTCAATACGATTGCCGGACGCTGATCGAGTAATGCCGTATCAATATGATCTGAATGCTGTAATGATACCGGTGTAATGATTTGACCAGTGTAAGCGGTTAAACGTGCCGCCAGATCGCGCAATGCTAATACCGACTCTGGTCGCCGTGAGCCATTATCAACTAATAAAATAGTGGTCATTTAATCTTCCAAGTTTGTCATTGCCAAAAATGAAATCGGGCATTATATCTGTTGCAATTACCAATTAAAAATGTACATATTCTTAATACAATTATCAAGATATGGCAATGAATATTCTCATATTAGTTTGATACATAAGATAGGATTTTTTGGTAGTCATCAAAAAAATTTGTGCGAATACTTGCATCTTTTGCAGAGACCTTGCGTCTTCATCTGTGCCGAGGAAACGAAATATTTTATGATGTGCTTAGGTAGTTGAATAGCGCCGCACTGCGATTACTTCGAGCGACACTGTTTGATGTCAAGCGATTAAATAAATCGTTTCAATAAATAACTATCCTATTAATTTGAGTGAGTAATATGATGCAAACATCAATAGAACCGAACACAGAACTGAAATGGGTGTTAATTCTTTGCACCGGCAATTCGTGCCGTTCGCAAATGGCAGAAGCCATTGTGAATTATACGTTGGCAGGTCAAGTCCGCGCTTGGTCGGCTGGCACTCGCCCGCAAGCGCAGGTGGCCGCTGGGGCAATTGCCGCATTAAAAGATGCCAACTTGCCAACCGATGAATTATATCCCAAAGATGTCAATGATGTATTAGAGTTACCCTTTGATTTAGTGGTGACAGTGTGTAATAACGCCAAAGAAATTTGCCCGATTTTTCCACGTCCGGTGCCGAAAATCCATTTACCATTTCACGATCCACACGGTGAACCAACTGCCTCTTTTATTCAGGTGCGTAATGACATTCAGGCGCAGTTGATTCCGGCGATTTGTCAAGCATTGGGTATTGAATTGGTTAATTAAATGGAGCAATTGGCATGTCAGTGCACTGTGAAGTTAGCGCTAAACATGAAGCGGGTGAAGCGATGAATGTATTTGAACGTTGGTTAAGCGTCTGGGTGCTGCTGTGTATTCTAATTGGTATTGGATTAGGGCAATGGCTACCCGCGCCATTCCAGTGGTTAGGTCAATTAGAGATTGCCCACGTCAATTTACCGGTTGGCGTTTTAATTTGGGTAATGATTATCCCTATGCTCATTAAAATAGACTTTGGCGCATTACATCAGGTTAAATCCCATTGGAAAGGGATTGGTGTCACAGTCTTTATCAATTGGGCTGTTAAACCATTTTCTATGGCGTTGTTGGCTTGGTTATTTATTCGTGTACTGTTTGCAGAGTGGTTGCCTGCCGCGCAATTAGATAGTTATGTCGCTGGTTTAATTTTATTAGCAGCGGCACCCTGTACGGCAATGGTGTTTGTTTGGAGTCGTTTAACTAACGGTGATCCGTATTTTACGCTATCACAGGTGGCATTAAATGACATCATTATGATTTTCGCGTTCGCCCCCATTGTTGGTTTATTATTGGGGTTGTCATCCATTATTGTTCCCTGGGCAACGCTCATTCTATCAGTTGTGTTGTATATTGTGATTCCAGTGCTATTAGCACAATGGTGGCGCCATTGGTTATTGGCAAAGGGCGAGGCACAGTTTAATACCACATTGAATAAATTAGTCCGTGCATCAATGTTGGCATTATTAGCAACGCTGGTATTGTTATTTGCCTTTCAAGGGCAGGCAATTTTAGAACAACCCCGCGTGATCTTTTTATTAGCAGTGCCAATTTTTATTCAGGTATTGCTAAACGCCAGCCTTGCATATTGGCTCAATCGTGTAGTTGGCGAACAACACGCTATTGCCGCGCCATCAGCACTAATTGGCGCTTCTAATTTTTTTGAATTAGCAGTTGCAGCGGCTATTTCTTTATTCGGTTTTGCGTCTGGCGCAGCATTAGCGACAGTCGTGGGAGTGTTAATTGAAGTGCCGATGATGTTATTAGTGGTGCGTATTGTGAATCGCACTCGTGGCTGGTATGAACAACGGCTGCCAGCACTGAATTAGGAATTACACAGTTGGGCTGTAGTTGTGCGTAACATTTGACATTTCTCCCCCTCCCTAGTCCTCTCCGCTGGGGGAGGGAACACTCAGGAATACAATTGCGTAACTCCTGTAAATTTGTAATTAACATAGTCGTTTTACAGAAACCAAAAAACCGTTTATACCATGTCTAGTCTCACACTAAATAATAGCTTTTTTATTCCGAAAATGACAACGGTGATAATTCAACTTTTGCTCCCTCATTTAATCCAACACTCCCGCGAGTAATTACCTGTTCACCGACTGCCAACCCCGTCGTGATTTCAATTCTCTCATCAATGCGTAACCCAAGCGTTACCGGGCGCCGCGCCGCTGTTTTTTCATTCGTCATTACCCACACAAATGCCCCCATTTGTTGATAATGCAACGCACTTAAGGCGATTAATAAACGCGGCTGTGATGGCGATGTGAAAGTCACTCGCGCTAATTGTCCCGCCCGCGCCGCCGGCGGTAATTCATCAAATGCAATCTCCACCAGTGCATGATGGTGCGGCATGATTAGGGTTGGATGAATGCGTTGAATACGTCCGTTAACAACACGATCATTCAGTGCATCAATACACATTTGCACACGATCACCAGTGCGCAATTGTGGTAACATCAATTCTGACACATAGACTTCAGCAATTAAAGACGTTGTCTCTACAATGGTAATTAAATGGGTATTTTTATCCACAAAATCATGCGGTTCAATTAAGCGTTCGGTTATCATGCCAGCAAAGGGCGCCATAATTTGCATGGTATTTAATCGAAGATTTAATAAATTTTTTTCTGCCAATGCAATTGCCACCGCCGTTTCTGCTTGCGCTAAACTGTCATCAGTCGTGGCGCCACGGTGTGCTAATCGTATTAAACGATCACGATCCTGTATTTTTTGTTGATGAATCGCACCGGCGCGGTCGTATTCTGCCCGCAATTGCGCATCATTTAATTGCACCAATAATTGACCGCTTGCTACTGCATCACCCGCAAATCCAGCGATATTTTCAATAATCCCTTCTTCTTGACTAAACAACCGCGCCTGTCGTTTGAATTGCAAATAACCAGGGCGTTGATATTGCACCGTCGCGGGCGTTATTTCTGCCACTTGAATCAGCACCGGATGCGTCATTGCCTGTCGTGGTGAATTAGCCGGCATTGGATTCACTGATTCACCCTGACAACCGAATAAAAAAACAGTCGTGCCAGTTAATATAACTAATAACCAGCGCGTCAAATGGGTGTGCAAATAATGACTTAAAACTGAGCAAAATAAAGGTGTATTCATACAATCATGCAACAAAAAATTAGCATATTCAGTTGGAGTCAATTCGTTAAAATACTACACAACAGCTTGATCGTTTTGCTAATATCTTGCACTCTCACGAAATGCCAACCGATTGTAAAGGGCAGATCATAATGGCGTCTTATCATATTCGCATCGCAGCGTTAAGTGATCTTGATGCGTTAGTCAAACTTGAAATCCACTGCTTTAATACAGACCGTCTCACGCGCCGTCAATTGCGCTATATGCTCGTTCGGGCGCAGGCAGTCATTCAAGTCGCAGTTGCTAATCACAATCAGCAATTATTAGGGTATGTCTTGGTGCTATTTAATCAAGCCACCTCAGTGGCGCGCTTATATTCCATTGCTGTTGTACCAGAAGCGCGCCATCAAGGTATTGCCCGCGCATTAGTTTTAATGGCGGAACATGCCACCTGGGAACGCGAGCGGGCTTATTTGCGTTTAGAAATTCGCCGCGACAATTTAGCGTCACAACGTTTATTTGAAGGCTTGGGTTATCGTCGGTTTGGGAGTGTGCCGGGCTATTATGAAGATCAGATGGAAGCGCTGCGTTATGAAAAGACATTAGTACCTGAATTAGAACCCAATCTTGGGCGCGTGCCCTTTTATGAACAAACGCTCGATTTCACTTGCGGTGCATCAGCGTTAATGATGGCAATGCAAGCGTTAATGCCGCAATTAGTATTAGATCGTACTTTAGAATTGCGCATTTGGCGTGAAGCGACAACGGTATTTATGACATCTGGACATGGCGGGTGCGGCCCTTTTGGATTAGCATTAGCTGCGCATCATCGCGGGTTTCATGCGGAGATTTTTGTTAATGATCGCGGTGTCCCGTTAATTGATTCAGTGCGCAGTCCTGAAAAGAAAGAAGTGATGCGTTTAGTGCATGAAGATATGTTAGCAGAAAGTAGTCGCGTGGGTATTCCTATTACTTATCGCCCGCTGGGATTAGAAGAATTAGAAGAACGCTTTACACGCGGTGCTATTCCGCTCGTGTTAATTAGTTCATATCGGATTTATGCGGAAAAGTTTCCGCATTGGGTGGTGGTGACGGGTTGGGATGAGCGTTTTGTGTATGTGCATGATCCGTATGTGGATTATAAAAGTGGCGAAACCACGCTCGATTCTATTAATATGCCTATTCAACAAGCGGAATTTCGACGCATGGCACGCTATGGACGCGCTGGATTACAAGCCGTCGTGTTAATTTCATTACCTCCTATGGATCATCATTACGATGGCTGAACATTTATTATTAGTTGAACAAGAAAGCGATTGGAAATCAGGCTTTCCACGCTTGCCGGTGGTGACAGCGCGTGATTATTTAGGTCGCACCGATGATGCCAAATTGGATGGTAATAAACGCATTGATTGCTCGTCACGGCGGGATTTGCGCGTGATTAACCTCTGCCGCAGCTATCGTTATTTAAGCATTGGTTATTATTGTTCATTATTAGCCGAAGCGCGAGATCATAAGGTTGTGCCGAGCGTGCGCACCATTCAAGAATTATCCAGTCGTGAGATTTATGGCTTAGTGACGGATGAATTAAATCAGCGCGTCCAGCGATTATTAGGGGCGCGTAAAGGTGGCCCCACGCCGACGGCTTATGAATTAACCCTCATGTTTGGTCATTGTGCCAGTCGGGAATTGCAACCATTAGCGCGGCAGATATTTGAAACCTTTCGCTGTCCTATTCTGCGCGTTGAATTACGGTTGCAGGGCAGTTGGCGGATTGCTGATATTAAAGCGCTGCCATTAAGTGCATTATCTTCGGAACAAGAAGCCGATTTTTTCACTGCATTAGAATGGTATTTATCACAACGCTGGCGGCAACCCCGCGCCCGCTTGCGTTATCGTTATGATTTAGCTGTATTGCATGATCCGGTGGAAGATTTGCCGCCGTCTAATCCACGCGCTTTGCGGCAATTCATTCGCGCTGGTAAAGATTTAGATGTGAATGTCGAGTTAATTCAACGCAAAGATTACGGGCGTTTAGCTGAATATGATGCGTTGTTAATTCGGGAAACCACGCGCTTGGGTCATCATACGTTTCGGTTTGCGAAAAAAGCCGATAGTGAAGGCATGGTGGTTATTGATGATCCCGATTCAATTTTGCGCTGCACCAATAAAGTCTTTTTAGCGGAATTATTAGAAGCCAATCGCGTCCCGCGCCCGCGTACGTTAATTCTGCGCAAAGAAACGCTGTTTGATGCTGAGAGTGAAATTGGCTACCCGGTGGTCTTAAAAATCCCCGAAGGTTCATTCTCACGCGGCGTTTTCAAAGCCGAAAATCGCCCGGCATTAACTCGCATTGCGCGGCGGTTATTGCGCGAATCAGATTTAATTCTCGCGCAGGAATATCTATACACTGAATTCGATTGGCGCATTGGAATTTTAGGGCGGCGGCCATTATTTGCCAGTAAATACTTTATGAGTAAAGCGCATTGGCAGGTGGTGCGGCATCGTGAAGATGGTAAAAGAGAAGAGGGCAGTTTTGAAACGGTGCCAATTGAAGCGGCGCCACCGGAGGTGGTGCGCGTGGCATTAAAGGCGGCAAATTTAATTGGTGACGGGCTGTATGGCGTGGATGTGAAAATGACGACGCAGGGCGCGGTGGTGATTGAAGTGAATGATAATCCCAACATTGATGCCGGAATTGAAGATTTGGTGTTAGGCGAGGCGTTGTATCGCAATATCATTGGCGAGTTATTAACGCGGCTGGAAAAACAACGCGGCCCCGGCGGGGCGAGTTAATTGATTGTGCGTTTAATGACTGGCAATTAACCACCGCCGACGGCCTGAATGATCTCAACGCGATCATTGGCGGCGAGTTGATAATCAGCGAATTGACTGCGCGGCACTAATTCTTGGTTAACTTCAATCGCCAACCGCCGTCCAGTCAATTGCTGCTGCGCTAATAAGTCGGCCAAGTTGCAGGGTTGCGGCACTTCGATAATTTGACCATTTAAGATGATTTGCATAGTGGTTTGCTCACGAATGAAAACTGGGATTAAACTCGCCCGCTCGGTGGCTACAGGGCTGTTAAATGCTAATTAACCGACAAATTAGCATTGTATACACTTAGCCGTTGTCACAGGCGGCATTTTCGGATTAAGCACAAGCGGCACACCCTGATCTACGCGGCTGTTTTATTGGGTTCAAGATGATAGTGTTCACAGGCTTCTTGGAATACTCGTAAAGAGATTTCGCCTTCTCGTTTTAAGCCGGTAACATCGGTGGCATAAAAATCAGCGCCGCCATTGAGACCAATAAACTCACCGCGAAACATGTTAAGTTCAGGATCAAACGTGATGACGGCACGATAACCGTTAATTATTAAAGTATTCATGGTGTTACTCCAACGGATATTTGCCGATATGGGTCGAGCAAAGATCAATTCTAATGCGCGTTGGTGCTTTTGTCTCATAATCAATCATACAACAAAAAACCGCTTCTAGTTTCCCGAAAGCGGTTTAAGTTGATTAAATCCCCCCGCTCGCTGGCGCGAGCGACCCCCTTTTGCAAAGGGGGTAAAAAACCCCTCTTTAATAAGAGATTTTATTTGAACCCCCCTTTATAAAAGGAGCAAAAAACTTTATAAAAGGGGGGCAGGGGGATTTTCTCCCAACAATAAAGCCTACAGAATTGGCACAATCAACAACGCGACAATGTTGATGATCTTAATTAACGGATTCACTGCTGGGCCTGCCGTGTCTTTATACGGATCGCCAACGGTATCACCCGTCACCGCAGCTTTATGGGCATCCGAACCCTTGCCGCCGTAATTACCATCTTCAATATACTTCTTGGCATTATCCCATGCACCGCCGCCGGTGGTCATGGAAATAGCGACAAATAAACCCGTCACAATCGTGCCAATTAACAACCCGCCGAGTGCCTCTTTACCCAGCACTAAACCGACCACCACCGGCACCAATACCGGCAATAATGACGGGATAATCATCTCTTTAATGGCATCTTTAGTCAGCATGTCCACCGCTCTGGAATAATCGGGCTTTTGTTCACCTTTCATAATGCCCGGCATTTCGCGGAATTGCCGCCGCACTTCATTCACAATGCCCGCTGCCGCACGGCCGACTGCTTCCATCGCCATTGCACCGAATAGATACGGCACCATGCCACCAATGAATAACCCAATGATGACCATGTGATTATCAAGGCTAAAGTTGACCGCTTGATCGCCCAGCGCGTGGGTGTAATCGGCAAATAACACCAATGCCGCTAATCCCGCTGAACCAATAGCGTAACCTTTGGTCACGGCTTTAGTGGTATTACCAACTGCGTCTAATGGATCGGTAATAGCGCGCACTTTTTCATCCATATTGGCCATTTCGGCAATACCGCCGGCATTGTCGGTAATTGGGCCATAAGCGTCTAATGCGACAATAATACCCGTCATGGATAACATGGACGTGGCGGCAATGGCAATGCCGTATAACCCGCCTAACCAATAAGAAATCAGAATTGCAGCACAAACGGCTAATACCGGCGCGGCGGTGGATTTCATTGAAATGCCCAAGCCAGCAATGATGTTGGTGGCATGACCGGTGGTGGAGGCTTGCGCAATATGCCGCACCGGCGCGTATTCAGTGGCGGTGTAATACTCGGTAATGATGACCATTAACGCGGTCAAGCCTAAACCCACTAATGCCGCTAAATACAAATTGAAATTAGCGCCCACGCTGCCGGCGGGATCCATCATAAAGGTCAGCGGTAAAAAGGCCACGGCGGCAATACCACCAGCGACGATTAAACCTTTATACAAGGCGGTCATAATCTTTTTATCGCCTTCTTCAGCTTTAACAAAGAAGGTGCCGACCACTGAACCAATAATTGACACGCCGCCCAAGACTAATGGGAAGACGACGGCATTGGTGGTTTCTAATAATAACCAGCCTAATAACATGGTGGCGACGACGGTCACGGCGTAGGTTTCAAATAAATCCGCCGCCATGCCCGCGCAATCGCCGACGTTATCGCCAACGTTATCGGCAATGACCGCTGGATTGCGTGGATCATCTTCGGGAATACCGGCTTCAACTTTGCCGACCAAATCCGCACCGACGTCCGCGCCTTTGGTGAAAATGCCGCCGCCTAACCGGGCGAAAATAGAAATCAATGAACCACCAAAGCCCAAGCCGACTAATGCGTGTAATGCGTCGCTTTGTTCAACGCCACTGGCGGTTAAAAAGCCGTAATAACCCGCGACACCTAATAAACCCAAACCGACGACTAATAAACCGGTGATGGCACCGCCGCGAAATGCGACTTGCAACGCCGCGTCCAAACCCGATTTGGCGGCTTCAGCGGTGCGGACATTGGCACGGACGGAGATGTTCATGCCGATATAACCGGTCGCACCTGAAAGAATAGCACCGATGATGAAGCCAACGGACGTGTGCCAGCCCAGCGCCAGCCACAGCACGACGGCGAGGACGGCGCCGACTAAACCAATGGTCATGTATTGGCGGTTCAAATACGCCTGCGCGCCTTCTTGCACGGCGGCGGCGATTTCCTGCATCCGTTCGGTGCCGGCGGATAATTTGAGAATCCACTGCACTGACCAGATGCCGTAACCGAGTGCGGCCAGAGCGCACACGATGGCAAATATCGTTCCCAAAGTCATACAGAATCACTCCTTCAAGTGAGTTAATTTAATGGTTAAGTTGAAAATATCCGCCAGCGCAGTCGCCCGCGCTGACGTGTCCGTTGTGTCACCACCCGATTGGATGGTGCTGCGCAACGGTTGCGTACTTTACGCCGCTTACAGCGCAAATTCGCCTAATTTCTTTGCCACCGGCGCATTTTTCAGCGTGACGTAACGCGGCAAGCCATTGGCGAACGGCGGGTAATCTTCGCCCTGAATCAGCGGCAGCAGATACGTTTTGCAGATTGGCGTGATGCCAAAGCCGTCGGGTGTGATGAACTCACGCGGCATGAATTTTTCCACATTCGCCACCGCTGACAACGGCGCTTCGCCGACTTCCCACTGGTACGGTGAATCACTCAGGCGCTTGACGGTCGGCATCACCGCGTTGTGACCGGCCAGTGCCAAGTTCACCGCCGCCTGCCCCATCGCATACGCCTGATCCACATCAGTTTTTGACGCCAAATGCCGCGCTGCGCGTTGCAAATAATCCGCCACCGCCCAGTGGAATTTGTACCCCAGCGCCTCTTTAATCATGTTGGCCACCACCGGCGCCGCGCCGCCCAGTTGCGCATGACCAAAGGCATCCCGCGTGCCTTGCTCGGCTAAAAACCGCCCGTCGGGATAGTGCGCCCCTTCCGAAACGATGATGGTGCAAAAATCGTGTTGCGCGACCTTCGCCTTGACGGCGGCGATGAATTGCTCGGGATTGAACTCGATCTCGGGGAACAGCACCAGCACTGGGATGTTGTGGTCTTCAATCAACCCGCCCGCCGCCGCAATCCAGCCGGCGTGGCGTCCCATCACTTCCAACACGAAAATTTTGGTCGAAGTTTTCGACATCGAGCGCACGTCGAACGACGCTTCCAGCGCGGAGGTGGCGATGTACTTGGCAACGGAACCGAAGCCGGGGCAGTTGTCGGTGATCGGCAGGTCGTTGTCCACCGTTTTGGGAACGTGAATTGCTTGCACGGGATAGCCGAGCGTTTCGGATAACTGCGAGACTTTGTAGCAGGTATCGGCCGAATCACCGCCGCCGTTGTAAAAAAAGTAGCGGATGTCGTGCGCTTTGAACACTTCGATCAGGCGCTCGTACTCGCGTTTATTGGCTTCCAAACTCTTGAGTTTGTAACGGCACGAGCCGAAGCCGCCGGACGGGGTGTAACGCAGCGCGGCGATGTCGGCGGCGGATTCTTGGCTGGTGTCAATCAAATCTTCGGTCAGCGCGCCGATGATGCCGTTGCGGCCGGCATACACGTTGGCAATTTGATCGCGGTGCTGGCGCGCCGTTTCGATCACGCCGCAGGCAGAAGCGTTAATGACGGCGGTGACGCCACCGGATTGGGCATAAAACGCATTATTTGCAGTCATGCAAGTCCTCGTTAGGTTGGAGTTGATAGGAAAAGGGAATCAGGGATCAGATCAGCGCCGGCGCGGCGTGGGCAAATCACCGCGTAATTCGGCAGCGTAATCGGCTTGCGCTTGTAACAACGCGACCACGCACTCGGCCAGATCATCGTAGTCCTCACGACCGGTGCCGAATTGTTTGTACGGTTGATAATAAAACTGGCAACGGTAGCGCCCGTCACCAATTTTAAAGATCACAAAATGACAGTCGTCATCGCTCTGCCAGAATAACACCGGGCAGGCGGTCAATTCACGATCAGCGGGATTGATGCGGATATCCGCGTCGGCGGGTTCAATTTCCAGCGGGTAGCCGTAGCGCTCTTTGAGGGTGGTGCGCACCAACCACAATTCAGTGGTGGTGAAATCGGGAATAGTCATCATCGGTGCGATTGAATACGGTTTAATGACACCGCCCGCCAGCGCGGGGGTAAATGAGCGGCTAGGTTACACCAACGCGCCGCCATCTGGCGCCTGTTCAACACACCAACTCGCTGGCGCGGCACCCGATGGCGACGTTATCACCACATAAAGCGCGTGTTATCTGAATGCGAACACTGGCATGGTAAGGTAAAATTAAAACCGACTGTTTTTAGGTAACACACTTATTATGCGTATTTTAATTATTCACGACAACCTGACAATGAGTGCATTACTCACGCGCCTGGTCAGTTATTTATGGCCCAATGCACTGGTGATAACCACCACCGATGGGCGCTCGGGATTAGATCAATGGCACAACGCCGGGGCGCATCTGGTTATTTTGGATTGGGAACTGCCGCGTTTATCTGGATTAGAAGTCTTAAAAATCATTAAACGCACCGGCGGCGATGTGCCATGCGTCATGCTTTCCAAACACCTTGACCGCGACTCGGTGATGATTGCCGCCGCCCATCATGTTGACGCCTTCATTGCCAAACCTTTTCTATTACAAGAAACAATAGCGCGCCTGTCTGCATTGCTGCCGACGACGCATGCCGAATTATCGCCCGTTTCCAATTGTCACACATTTAACAGCTTCATTGCTTACAGCATTGCCCAGGCAACGCTCGGTTTACCCATTGCATCGGACTTAATTAAAGCAATTGAGCAAATCCGCACCTTAGATACCGACAGCAAAACACAGTTATTACGCCGCAGTCAGCATAGTCCGGCGCTCATGCTGCGCCTATTAAGTTTTGCCAATCGCCCGCCCTATCATCTGGACACGCAACCGATTGAAGATTTCATTGAAGCTTTTCAACACGTCGGCGTGGACGATTTTATTAACATTGCACTGGAATTATCATTAATTCCCGGTAGTGTATTAAAACATCACCTGTTACAACAAAAACAAGCATATTTTGAACAGGATCATCTGCGTCTCACCGACATCGTCACTAAAATGAATCAAGATGTGGAATTCGATCTCAAAGCGGCCCGCTCGACCTGTCAATTATATCGCGTTGGTGAATTGACGCTATTGCAATTGATGCAAGCGTGGTTAGATCATGGTCATTTGTTGGATGAAGTGGCCTGTGATCAATTATTGCAACGCAATGCGGCACACCTGGGCAATCAAATTAAAACCCAATGGAATTTACATGGCACGATTCGCAATCGTATTGGTGCCGCGTATCTATTACCCAGCGGCACAGTGCGACGCGAACAGGTGATTATGCGCATTGCTGGTTTGTTGTGCAGCGGTGATAAAAAAAACGAGTTACCGCGTTTATTATCCCGCGTTGGCTTGTCAGAAACTGCCGCCCAGCGCTATCAAATCAGCGAATAAACTGTACTTACCGCACCAATTCAAATACTCGGTCGGGTTGGGGCTGTTAAGTTCTTTGGTTAAAGCAATTGTCATTTCCGCAGACGCGGGAATGACGATGAGGGCGTTTTTGATTAGCGGTTAATTAGAACTTAACAGCCCTGCTCGGTCGGGGGAATTGAGTTAATAAAACGCCGCTCGACTCCAGTCATCAACGCGCCACTGCGGCGGGCGGAACTGTGACCCGCTTCGCACCGCATCTGCATTAGCATTTGCGCATATTTCCAATCCCGCCCGCGCCGCACTTCAGTCGTCACTTTAACAGTGTTCGCCCGCCGCTTAATTCCATTGTAAATCACTCAACAATTGCGTTTTGTCAATCGTTTTTGGCAATAAAAAATTTGGCAGTTTTCCAAATTCCCAGCTAAACTCTATCCAGTGTTTTTTATACTGTTTATCCCGCCGTGCGCGGGTGTTTCAGATAAACGACACGGGTGTTGTTTAATTTTATTAAGGTAATTACCAATGAAACTGACATCTTGGTTGCAACTGCCCGTCATTCGCCAAATGGCGCGGCAGCCGCTCTTTTCGCTTTTGTTGATTGTGACGCTCGGTTTTTTTGCCAGTGGCGCGGGGGCGGCGACCTACACCGTCACTAATCTACTCGACACGGGCGATGGTTCGCTGCGCAAGGCGATTGAGAGCGCCAACGCGAATACCGGCGCAGATACGATTGAATTCGCCGCTAGTGTCACGGGTTCGATTTATAACAACAGTACGCTGACGATCAGCGGTGATGTGAATATCGTCGGGCCGGGTGCGGAGGTGCTTTCTGTCGAGGGCAACAATAACGTCATTTTTAGCATTGCGGCCAGTAAAACCGTGACGCTGTCTGGGTTGACAATCACGTTGGGAACTAACGCGATTAAAAATGAAGGCAAGTTGACGGTGAATAACTGCGTCATTTCGTCTAATACCGGTACTAATAATGATAATTATAGCGCCATTTATAATCTGTCTACCGGTGAATTGACACTGAACGACAGTCAAGTGATCGAAAATAGCGGTACGGGAATTAGCAATGCGGGGAAGTTCACTGTTTATCGTAGTCGTATAGCGGATAACGGGGATGATGCTGCGGGTTTTTTTAACACAGGAATTGCTAAAATTTTTGACAGCACGATTGAAGGAAATCATTCACATGGTGTGATTTCATCTTCATACAATAGCTCGCTGCCATCTCTGCATATTGAAAATACCGTGATTAAAAATAATGTTATTACGGGGCACCCGATTCATTGTTATGGCGGCGGCGGGATTTGCGTCCGCGCTGGCAACTTCACTTTGCTCAACAGCACCGTTGCTGATAACGAAGCATTAGCTGACACCAGCGGCAACGGCGGTGACGGCGGCGGAATTTACATTACCAGCCAAGCAGGAAATGTCACCATCAGTAATAGCACCATTTCTGGAAATGTTGCTACTGGTGACAATTACAATTGTCGTGGTGGTGGTTTATTTACACAAAAAACGATCACCTTAAACAACGTCACCATTGTTAATAATACAGCAGGGACTAAAGGTGGCGGTGTTTATGTTTATTCAGGAGAGCTACGAATTGGAAATTCGATTATTAGCGGAAATGAAGCGCCAACTGGTGCGGAGATTTCCATACAAACAAACAGCGGAGTTTTCGCATCAAGTGGCTACAATTTAATTGGTCACAATGGCGAAGCGGGATTAGAAAATGCCACCTTGCGCAGCCGCGATCTTTTATTAGAAGGTGAAATAGACAGCGTGTTGGGTGAATTAGCCGATAATGGCGGCCCCACGCTCACCATGGCACCCATCGCCGGGAGCATCGTATTAGATGCGGGCAGCAATACGCTCGTGCCAGCCGATTTACTCACCGACCAACGCGGCGAAGGCTTCCCACGCATCGTCGGCGCGGCGGTGGACATAGGCGCGGTTGAAGGCACAGGCGGCGGCAGCCCCGCGCCCACCACCTCGTCACTCAACGTCACCGTCACCGGCGCCGGCAGCGTCGCCAGCAACCCAGCGGGCATCGCCTGCGGCGGCGACTGTGCCGAAGATTACTTGAGTAATCAACAAGTTATTTTAATCGCCACGCCCACCGGCACCGCCACCTTCATTGGCTGGACGGGCGCTTGCACTGGCAACGAACCCACCTGCGCCGTCAGCATGGATCAAGCACGCGCCGTGACAGCCGAGTTCAGCGCCGCCCCGTCCACCTACGCCCTCTCCGTCACCGTCGCTGGCACGGGCAACGTGAGCGGCACGGGAATTAACTGCCCGGGCGATTGTAATGAAACTTATAATAGCGGTACGCAAGTTATATTAACTGCCGCAGCAACTGGCGCTAATCAATTCATTAGCTGGGGCGGCGACTGCTCGGGTAATAACTCAATGTGCGTCGTGCCAATGGACGCAATTAAAAACGTCACCGCGACCTTTGAACCAATTGCCGCGCAAACTTATACATTGACAGTGAATAAAGCCGGCAATGGCAGTGTGATTAGCAGTAGCGTCGGCATCAACTGTGGTACGGATTGCACAGAGAATTACACCAGTGGTACGCAAGTCACACTCACCGCCGTTGCTGGCAGCGATTCACGGTTTGTGAGCTGGGGCGGCGACTGCTCGGGTAATAACTCAATGTGCGTCGTGCCAATGGACGCAATTAAAAACGTCACCGCGACCTTTGAACCAATTGCCGCGCAAACCTACACATTAACGGTGAATAAAGACGGCAATGGCAGCGTCATTAGCAGTAGCGTCGGCATCAACTGTGGTACGGATTGCACAGAGAATTACACCAGTGGTACGCAAGTCACACTCACCGCCGTTGCGAATAGCGACTCGCGGTTTGTTAATTGGACAGGCGCCTGCTCTGGCATATTAACAACCTGCACGGTCACAATGAATGCGGCCAAAACCGTCACCGCCAATTTTGAATTACAATCCAATAGCTCACAGCAAACTTTAACTGTCAATGCTTATGGACCCGGCGCAGTTAATAGCAATCCAAGTGGCATCGCCTGCGGCAGCGTGTGCAGCAAAACATTTAATAGTGGTGCGCAAGTGGTATTAACAGCGATGCCATTAACTGGCGGCGCCGTATTCAGTCGGTGGGATGGATGCCCGAATGAAAACGGATTAACTTGCACCGTCACGATGAATGAAGCGCAAAATGTCACCGCCACGTTCCGCTATCCAACCTCAATGACACAATTGATTGTGTCGGTATTAGGCGAAGGGCAAGTCATTAGCAACCCGAGCGGCGTTAATTGCGATACGCCGCTCTGTTTTGGTGGTTTTACGGCCGGCACTGAAATGACATTAACTGCGCAACCTGAAACGGGTTGGCAATTCAAAGAATGGCAACGCGGCGGCGTGTGCGGCGGTCAAACAACGACGGAATGTCAATTCACGTTGAATCAAACGCAAACGGCGATTGCCGTATTTGAAGAGGCGGCATCTGTTAATCAACATGAATTGCAAGCCATTATTGTCGGTGCTGGAAATATCACCAGTCAACCGAGTGGCAGTGGAATTGATTGCGGACGGGCAACGGCCGATGCCGAATTAACTGGCACCTGCGTGACGAACTACACCGCCGATCAAGTTGTTATTTTCACTGCCACCGCAGAAGAGAATGCGCAATTCACCAGTTGGGGCGGCGTTTGTGCCGATCAGGGCGACACGCCGATTTGCACTGTCATCATTGCTGAGTTAATTGCCAGTGGTGAAAATAGTTCATCAATCATCGCGTCATTTGGCGCAATTGATCGCAGTAATACCACGCGCTGGAAAGTGGCTGAATTGTATATGGCGACAATGGGCTATGCAATGGACGCGGAAGGTTTGAATTATTGGGTGAATAATATCGAATCGCGGCAATTGGATAGTGAAGGTCAACCCTGGACAATTGATACCGTTGCCCAAGCGTTCTTTAATGTGGATTTAGTGCAAGCCAAATATCCCACCACCCTCAGCAATGGCGAGTTCATTGATGAGATTTACCGCAACATCTTTGGCCGCGGGGCGGATGTGGACGGCCGCAATTATTGGTTAACCGAATTAAGCGAACGTGGTACGCCACGCAATGCGATGATTATTACCGTCATTAACGGCGGTTGGGGCAATACGTCAGCCGATGCACAATCGGATATGTTGCGCTTCAAATATCGCACCGAAGTCGCATTAGCCTTTGCGGATTATCAAAGTGAACACGGCATTGTATATGGCGCATTAGATGCCATGAATCAGCAATACCTCATTGCCGCCGGCAGTAATGTTTTAGCGAATGTCACGCAGGATGAAACGACCCGCGATGCGGCGATTGCGAATATCCCTAATTTATTAGCGCCGCTGCATGATTGATTAATTAACAACGCCATTGCGCATCATGGACGATGCGCAATCACGGTATGAAATTATAATTGACCGGCACCTGTGCCGGTTTTTTTGTCTTGATCATGCAATAAAAAAAAGAGCAAATGATGCATTTTCTCAATCCTAAAACTGATTATGCCTATTACAACGGCGCTTTGGTACGCTGCCTGATACACTCGTGTTGCGAATTGAAACTACCACAACGGAACAATTAGATCATTGGACAGAACGTGCGATTGATGCAGCGGCATTCACAGATGTGTTTGATGCTGAATAATGCGGACGTTCTGCCCAATTTTTATGCCTGCTGGACGAGCAATTTGGCGCGATTCATCACCACCAACGCCGTTAAAATCTCTTTACGAAATTCGCGTTCAATACCCTTGCCCAATAAAATTGTATTGCGAATTTCAATTTTAGCCAATAAATCAAGTTCGGGCAGCGGTAACAATTCACGATCAATTGGTTCATACGAGCCAGTCAATGCCCAATTCACCAGCAGCGCCTCGTTGGCATAATGATAAACGCCAGTTTTTTTGCCACTTTCAGCACGCACTTCATTCAGCATTTCCGACATGACTTTATAGCTGGCGGCGGATAAATGACGCAGGCGTTTCCATTCCGGTGTGCGCCGTTCGGCAGTCTGTTTTTTATTGAGCCGATCTTGCAATGCGGTCGGTGAACGCTGGTATTGATAGCCGGTGGCTTCGTCAATTAACGCGACTTCGCCAGTTTTGGCGAGGGCACGATTGATGATTCGGCAAGGCGCGATCAGGTGTTTGCGCTGCGTGTGCAAAGTGCCATCGAGCGCCGCGTCAATCACGCCGGTGACGATTTCGGTCAGGATTCCAGCGGGCAAAAACTTAGCGTTTCCACCGCTCGGCATAACGACAACCTCGTACCCAGAATTTTTTATCAAGTTCAAAGCGTTAGGCGCATTTTCAGCCAAAAAACGCTCAAACTGCGTACCCGGATTTTTCTTACGAAAACCAATGGCTTGCATCAGTTGGCGTTGTACATAACCGCGTGTCTCGTCTGCCAAAACAACGCAGTCAATTGCGAGTTCGCCGATGCGAATCGTACCGTAATGTGTAACGCGGGGGAGGTTGCTGGGCGCAACTTGGGTAGGGAGATCGGACATGAGATGCTCCAGTACAGTGGAAAAAATCGCTAACCTTCGAGACCAATCGAAGGCGGGCGCACCGTGCGGGTTGGTCTACCTGGTACTGGAGCAGGCGCGCTCGAAAGCGCCCGCGCACGGATTACCCATAAATGAAGCAATCGCGGACATCAAAAAACTACATGAAGGCGATGTCCGCCAGTACAGGGAGACCAATCCCAACGCTGGATCACTCCAGCGAATTCAATAATAAACCAAGAAAGACGTGAATTGCAATCACAATGATCGCTGTAACGCATGTTGACGCGACAATGCTGAATAGAGGAATAATGAAAACCGATAAACATTTACACACGTTATTGACTTCTGGTCCGGCCGCATTTCAATTTCTCACCGGCCGATTAGAACTGGTCGGAAATTATCACGGGCGTTCAATTACGTTCAAAGAATTAGAACGCCGTGCCGATTGTGTGTTTGAACCAGAAAATGGCGTCGGGCCGGTGTATATTTTAGAGATACAAACCCAACATTCCGGCGATGTGTATGATCGCCTAGTATTGGAATTGGTGTTGTATCGCAAATTGCACCCGAATTGCACTGTGCACGGTCTGGTGTTATTTATTGAACGCAGCGGTGATGAGCCGTAGTCACCGTGGCAGCATTATTTGGGAATGGGGCCGCTATTATTAATAGCCGGTGTATTTAGATGAGTTGTTAGAACGGGCGCAATTGGAACAACCAGATCATCCGTTATTAGCAACGTTTTTACCATTAGTGGCGAATGAACAGGAATTGGAAAAACGGGCGCAGTCAGCGTGGCAGCAATTAGCAGCGCGAACTGAACCCGATGCTGTGGCGTTAATAGGCGCCGCGGTCACTGTCTTATGTATTGAACAAATTCCGGTGGAGAATTGAGTTAATAAAACGCCGCTCGGCTCCATTCATCAACCCGCTACTGCGGCGGGCGGAACTGTGACCTGCTTCGCACCGCATCTGCATTAGCATTTGCGCATATTTCCAATCCCGCCCGCGCCGCACTTCAGTCATCACTTTAACAGTGTTCGCCCGCCGCTTAATTCCATTGTAAATCACTCAACAATTGCATTTTGTCAATCGTTTTTGGCAATAAAAAATTTGGCAGTTTTCCAAATTCCCAGCTAAACTCTACCCAGTGTTTTTTATACTGTTTATCCCGCTGTGCGTGGGTGTTTCAGATAAACGACACGGGTGTTGTTTAATTTTATCAGGGGAATTACCAATGAAACTGACAGCTTGGTTGCAACTGCCCGTCATTCGCCAAATGGCGCGGCAGCCGCTCTTTTCGCTTTTGTTGATTGTGACGCTCGGTTTATTTGCCAGTGGCGCGGGGGCGGCGACTACAGTTGCCAATACCCCCACATTTGAATTCGGCTCGTCTATTTGGCGAGTTGCTGAATTGTCCGTAGCTATTCAAAATGCCGCAATAGATAATGAAAGTTTGCAGCAGTGGACGGGGAATCTTGAAAATAACCCCTACTGGGGGACGCCAGAAGAAAGTACTGCCCTAGGAGAAATTGCCGATGAGTTTGCTACTGCACTCGTGCTGCAAGATGCGCTGACCAATAGAGAATTTATTAATACTGTCTATCGCAATCTCTTCGATCAGGATGCCAATCAAGACGCTTTGACTTACTGGCTTACCTCACTTGAAGGCAATCAGATAACACGCGGACAAATGGTCGTGGCCCTCATTGCAGGCGGTTTTGCTAACACTTCCCCTGAAGCAATTGCTGATATGGAACGCTTTAAAAATCGTACTGCAGTCGCCCTAGCTTTTGCGCAATATCAAGCCGACCACCACATCGTCTATAGCCAACTGGATCCTCAAAATCAACAGCTTTTAATTGATGCTGGGGAAATGATCTTGTCAAATGTCACCAATAACACCGCAACCCGCGATACCGCTATTGCCAGCATTCCCGCGCTGTTGTATCCATTGCAGAATGATGATCCAGTACAGAATTATTATCAGCTCTCGACTTGGCAAGTCGCTGGATTGTTCATAGCGATTAAAAATGCCGCAATAGATAATGAAAGTTTGCAGCATTGGGCGGAGAATCTTGAGAATGACCCCTCCTGGGGGACGCCAGAAGAAACAGCCCTAGCAGAAATTGCCGATGAGTTTGCTACTGCACTCGATGCGCTAACCAATGGAGAATTTATTAATACTGTCTATCGCAATCTCTTTGATCAGGATGCCGATCAAGATGCTTTGAATTACTGGCTTACCTCACTTGAAGGCAATCAGATAACACGCGGACAATTGGTCGTGACCGTGATTGCAGGCGGTTTTTATAATTCCTCCCCTGAAGTAGCTGCTGATATGCTACGTTTTCTCAATCGTATTGCAGTCGCCGCGGCTTTTGCGCAATATCAAGCCGATCACGGCATCGTCTATAGCCAATTGAATTCTCAAAATCAACAGCTTTTAATTGATGCTGGCGAGACGATCTTGTCAAATGTCACCGATAACACAGCAACCCGCGATGCCGCCATTGCCAGCATTCCTGCGCTTTTGGCGTCCGTCACAGCGGGCTTTGGCGACGATGAGCGCTACAGTGTGTCGGTTGTCTTTAGTGGTACTACTGGGACACTGGAGAGTAATCCAGCGGGCATTGAGTGCCGCCCTGCATTAATGTGCCATTACTGCGCCGCCGTGACAGTCTGTAACGCAACCTTCGATGCCGGAACTGAAGTCACCCTAACCGCCCAATCGGATATGGCATTCTGGATTTGGGAAGGAGATTGCAACGGTACCGGTGGCGACTGCCGCTTAATCATGGATCAATCACACAACGTTTCGGTTAATTTCAATTCTTCTACCAACACGCAGCAAACATTAACTGTCAACGCCTATGGACCCGGTGCGGTTAATAGCAATCCAAGTGGCATCGCCTGCGGCAGCGTATGTGAAAAACTATTCGACGCCGGCGAACAAGTGGTATTAACAGCAATGCCATTAACTGGCGGCGCTGTATTCAGTCGGTGGGATGGATGCGCGAATGAAAACGGATTAACTTGCACCGTCACGATGAATGAAGCGCAAAACGTCACTGCCACTTTCCGCTATCCAACCAGCTTAACACAATTGATTGTGTCGGTATTAGGCGAAGGGCAAGTCATTAGCAACCCGAGCGGCGTTAATTGCGATACGGCACTCTGTTTTGGTGGTTTTACGGCCGGCACTGAAATGAAATTAACCGCGCAACCTGAAACGGGTTGGCAATTCAAAGAATGGCAACGCGGCGGCGCGTGCGGTGGTCAAACAACGGCGGAATGTCAATTCACGTTGAATCAAACGCAAACCGCCATTGCGGTATTTGAAGAGGCGGCATCAGTTAATCAACATGAATTGCAAGCCATTATTGTTGGTGCTGGAAATATCACCAGTCAACCGAGCGGAAGTGGAATTGATTGCGATCGCGCTGATAATGATGCCGAATTAACCGGCACCTGCGTGACGAATTACACTGCCGATCAAGTTGTTATTTTCACCGCCACCGCAGAAGAGAATGCGCAATTCACTGGCTGGGGCGGCGTCTGCGCCGATCAGGGCGACACGCCGATTTGCACTGTCATCATTGCTGAGTTAATTGCCAGTGGTGAAAATAGTTCATCAATCATCGCGTCATTTGGCGCAATTGATCGCAGTAATACCACGCGCTGGAAAGTGGCTGAATTGTATATGGCGACAATGGGTTATGCAATGGACGCGGAGGGTTTGAATTATTGGGTGAATAACATCGAATCCGGTCAACTTGATAGCAATGGTCAACCCTGGACAATTGATACCGTTGCCCAAGCGTTCTTTAATGTGGACTTGGTGCAAGCCAAATATCCCACCACCCTCAGCAATAGCGAGTTCATTGATGAGATTTACCGCAACATCTTTGGCCGCGGTGCTGATGTGGACGGCCGCAATTATTGGTTAACCGAATTAAGCGAACGCGGTACGCCACGCAATGCGATGATTATTACCGTCATTAACGGCGGTTGGGGCAATACGTCAGCCGATGCACAATCGGACATGTTGCGCTTCAAATATCGCACCGAAGTCGCATTAGCATTTGCCGATTATCAGAATGAACACGGCATTGTGTATGGCGCATTAGATGCCATGAATCAGCAATATCTCATTGCCGCCGGCAGTAATGTTTTAGCGAATGTCACGCAGGATGAAACGACCCGCGATGCCGCGATTGCGAATATCCCTAATTTATTAGCGCCGCTGCATGATTGATTAGCAACAGTCTAGTTGGTTGATAATCATGTTAGGGAGTTGTTTTTAATTAAAAAGCAGCTCCCTATTTTTTGCATGATTAACTATTCATTCAGTTTCATGACACTTCACGACAGACCGGCGCCATGCCGGTCTATTGCGTTAACCATTTCTATTTAATCGCACCCTATTTAATAGCAGTTGTGCTATAGTTAATACTAAACGCACTTTCAATATGAGTGACAATTTTTTGCGTACTGACACCCTGTTTTATCGCTTATTTCAAGATTGGCCAGGCTTGGTATTGGAATTAGCCGGGCTTGATCCAACCTTACCTGGCTATCAATTGCAAGCGACGGAAATTAAACAAACCAGCTTTCGTCTTGATGGCGTGTTAATTCCACCAGAAGAACAGCCTGATTTACCAATTGTTTTTATTGAAACGCAATTTCAATACGATCCAGATTTTCATGCGCGGTGGCTTGCGCAATTATTATTGTATTTGTATCGTCATCCAACCCTGCGCGAATGGCGCGCCGTGACGTTGTTTTTAAGCCGAAAAACGGAGCATGGATCACAGCAATGCGACCCTAAACCGGCGTATCAGTGGTTATTAACGCATCCGTGGGTGAAGCGGGTTTATTTGGATGAAGAAGTTGCTAAATCCGATTTAACACCGGGATTACGGCTATTAAATTTATTGCTCACGCCACCGAATCAAGCGGTGGATTTTGCCAAACGGTTATTAACCGAACCGACGGCACCGGTGACTGGAATGCCGAATAAACAGGTTTTAGCCAGTTGGATTGAAACTGTCTTGGTGTATAAATTAAAGCATTTATCTAGAGAGGAGATTCGCATCATGTTAGAGTTAGTGGATGTTGATTTAAAACAAACGCGGTTTTATCAAGAGGTGTTTAAAGAGGGAATGGAAGAAGGAATAGAAAAAAGTCGCACTATTCTCACAAAGCAACTCCGCCGCCGCTTTGGTGACTTGCCCAATTGGGCAATGACGCGATTAGAACAGGCGAATACGGAGCAATTGGAGGTGTGGGCCGAGCAGATTTTTGATGCGGAGAGCGTGGCGGCGTTATTCGGCACGACGTTGGATTGAGGTGTCATGCCTAGTGGGGTGAGGTCTGCATTTGCTATAATCACCCCAACGTCCCCGACCATCACCACGCGGAGTCCACCGATGCGCACCAATTCCCACGCCGTCCTGTTCATCGTCGCCCTGCTCATCAGCGTCATCACGTTGCCGACGTCAGCCGTGGCGTTTGGCTTGAATGATACGGGCATCACCACTTGCTCAGATGAAGACTCGAATGGACTGCCGTGTCCGGTGGATGGTTTCCCCGGTCAAGATGCTGAATACGGCCGTGATGCCGCGGCCGCGGCCGGTACATTGGTCAAAATCGGTGGTGGTGACGCGGGATTTGATTTCACCAAATTAGACGCGAATGGTAATGAATTACCGGCCAGCGCCACCGATCACACCTGCGTCCGCGATAATGTCACCGGTTTAATGTGGCAAGCGGGACAAAGTGATTGGACTTACACATTTGATCAAACCGCTAATTATGTCAGTACGGTTAATAACACGGGTTTATGCGGTTTTAATGATTGGCGGATGCCGTCGGTTAAAGAACTGGTCAGTATTGTTAATTATAACAGCTATGATCCGGCAATTGATGCCAACTATTTCCCTGATTCGAGTTCGTGGTTTTGGTCCGGGTCTCCGTATGCCGGCAGCTCGTACTACGCGTGGTACGTGCATTTCAGCGATGGCGGCGCCAACTACAACGATCGGGACGTCGGTTACCACGTTCGCCTCGTCCGCGCCGGACAGTTCTTTGATACCTTTGATACTTTTAATGACAATCACGATGGCACAGTCACGCAAGTGAATACGGAGTTAATGTGGGCTAAATGCAGTGAAGGGCAAACGGGTACGAATTGCAGCGGTGATGCGGACGAAATGACATGGAGTGAAGCGTTGACTGCCGCTAATAATTCACGGCTGGGTGGTTATGATGATTGGCGTCTGCCCAGCGTAAAAGAATTGCAAGCACTGGTGGATTATAGCACCGATTGGCCGGCAATTGATAGTAGTGCTTTTCCGAATACACCGAGTTCGTGGTTTTGGTCCGGGTCTCCGGATGCCAACTACTCGGGCTTCGCGTGGTGCGTGGTTTTCTACAATGGCAACGCCAACGACTACTGTCGGAGCAGCAATTACCACGTTCGCCTCGTCCGCGACGTTCAACCAATGAACATTGCAGTGCGTAATAATGAATGGCGAATTACTGAAATCTATATTGCCACGCTCGGCTATGCGCCGGACAATGAAGGATTGCAATACTGGGTGAATAATTTAAGCGGTGGCACTTGGACACCAACCACCGTTGCGCAAGCGTTTTTTGATAATGAGAGTGTGCAGGCACTCTATCCCGCCGATCAAGGACATGACGCTTTAATTGACGCGCTGTATCACAATATCTTTAATCGCGCTCCTGATAACGCCGGCAAAAACTATTGGTTAGGTGAATTAAACGCCGGGCGTTTCACCCGTGATCAAATGATCATTGCGTTAATTGATGGTGGCTGGGCGAATGCAAATGCAGCAACTGACATGGCGCGATTTGGTAATCAAGTGCGCGTCGGTTTAGCATTCGCCGCCGCACAAGCCGAGCGCGGTATTGTTTATACGGATTTATCACCAGCGCAACAAACGCATTTGCGTCAAATAGGTGCAGACGTATTAACCACTGTCACGGCCGATAATGCCACCGTGACTGCGGCAATTGAACAGATTGCGGGATTATTAGAGCGTTTGTGATTGATTGAGCCGCGTCAGTTGGGTGGCAATTGCGCAACGCAATAACCACCCGATTCATTGCGATTAAATGTTGGATTGATGGCATCAACTGTGGTAACGATTGCACAGAGTCATACCTCAGTGGTACGCAAGTCACACTCACCGCCGCACCGGCCATTGGATCGGTCTTTGGTGGCTGGAATACCACGAGCTGTGGCACAGGAGCAACATGTGTGGTTAACATGAATGCCGCGCAATCCATCACGGCAATCTTCAACACCACCCCCAGTTATGCACTAACAATCAACAAGTCCGGTGCTGGCACAGGCACCGTGACCAGCAATATTGCCGGCATCAACTGTGGTACAGATTGTACGGAAAATTACACGAGTGGTACAAATGTAACGCTGACTGCCGCCGCGGCCGTTGGCTCAACCTTCAGCGGCTGGACGGGCGGAAACTGTGGCCAATCAAGCAGTTGCACCATCGCCATGACGGCTGCACAGAACATCACCGCCAGTTTCATCGTCGGTCAAACCAACACCCAGTTACTGGTTAGCAAAGCGGGCAACGGCACTGTCAGCAGCAGCAACGTCAGTGGCATTCAGTGCGGGAATGATTGCAGTGAAGAATTCAACCTGAATCAAGTAGTTACGCTCACCGCGGCGCCCGACAGCGGTTGGCAATTTGCCGGTTGGAACGGTGCCTGTAGCATGTATGGTACGTCGCTCATTTGCACCATCACCATGTCTGATAGCAAAACGGTTAGCGCCAGTTTTACCGAGCGACAAGTACCTAAGACATTGACTGTCAACAAAATTGGCAGCGGTGTTGTGATGTCATCCCCGACTGGTGTCAACTGTGGCGAGGATTGTAGCGAAATTTACAACAGTGGCACAATTGTTACCTTGATCACCGTACCGACACCCGGTTGGCAATTTGCGGGTTGGAGCGGCACTGGCATTAACTGCACCGGTCAGTCATGCCAAGTGACGCTGAATAACGACATCAACATTAATGCGACATTTAATGAAATTGCCGTGCCAGTTGCGCTCACGGTCACGAAAACAGGCAATGGTCGTATCATTAGTGAGACACCCGCCGGCATTGATTGCGGCAGCGATTGCGATGAGCAATATGCCCGCGATACGGCGGTGATTTTGCGCGCCACGGCTGACGTCGGCTGGCAATTTTCGGGCTGGGCGGGTGCTTGCACTGGCACTGGATCATGCGCATTAACGCTGAATACGGACGCCGCCGTTGGCGCCAATTTCACGTTAATTCCAATTGACCAACAGACATTATCATTAACTGTCACGGGGCCTGGTTCAATTACCAGTCAACCAGCGGGGATTGTATGCGGTCAAACATGCAGTGCGCCATTTAATTCAAATAGCACTGTCACGCTGACTGCTGTGCCAAATGTTGGCACCACCTTCATTGGTTGGGGCGGCGCGTGTGTGAATGAAACGGGATTAACCTGTCGCGTGAATATGAATGAAGCGCAAACAGTCACAGGCACTTTTAATACCGCTAGTTCATTCCCGGTTGCGACTACGGTCATTGGTAAAGGTCGCATTGTGAGTACCCCAGACGGCGTTAATTGCACCGGCATTTGCGTCAATCGTTTTGCCACTGGTCAGGCAATGATTCTCACTGCGCAACCAGCAGATGGCTGGCAATTTGTTGAATGGACGGGCGCCTGCACAGGTAGTGACGCGAATTGCTTGGTAACAGTCAACCAAGCATTAACAGTTGCTGTTAAATTTGAACCAGCGCCATTAGATGGTCAATTATTAAATGTCATCACGGTTGGTAATGGCAGCGTGAATAGCAGCCCAGTTGGTATTGATTGCGGCATCAATCACAATACCTGTGAAGCATTGCAACCAACCAATAGTGATGTGATTCTCACTGCCACTGCCGCAGATAATGAGACGCAATTTATTGGTTGGGGCGGCGCGTGTGTGGAATATGGCACTGAACCAACTTGCATCATTACAATGAATGAAGCGCGTTTGGCCGTTGCGGCATTTGGTGGTTTTACTGTGCAACGCGAATCAACTGCCTGGCAAGTTGCCGAAATTTATTTAGCCACGATGGGTTATTCACCGGATAGTGAAGGCTTATCTTATTGGGTGAATAATATTGATACGCTGCCGCAATGGACACCGGAGACAGTAGCGCAAAGTTTCTTCGATCAAACATTAGTGCAACTGGAATATCCTGCGGCCATGACTAATGGTGAGTTTATTGATGCCGTCTATCGCAATATTTTCGGTCGCGGCGCCGATGAACAAGGCTATAGCTATTGGTTGAATGAAATGGATCAAGGGCATGTTCTGCGCAATCAAATCATCATTGCGTTTATTAATGGTGGTTGGGCTAATCCCAGCCCTGACGCACAGTCAGATATGTTGCGCTTTAAACATCGCATTGAAGTCTCATTGGCGTTTGTTGAATATCAAGCACAACATGGGATTCTTTACACTGCATTAAGTTTTGACGATCAACTTTATTTACGTCAGGTCGGTAGTGACATTCTGTTGATTATTACTGCCGATGAAATGACTCGTGATGCAGCAATTGCTAGTATTGCAACGTTGCTTGCACCACTGCATGATTAATTAAAACACCATTGCGCATCATGGACGATGTGTAGTATAGGTATTCAGCGTATATTCAACCGGCCGCGTGCCGGTTTTTTATTGTGGTTTAATCAATCAACGGAGCAGTAAAACTTGCGTTTTCTCAATCCTAAATTGATTACACGTTCAAAAAGATTTTCGGCTCTGAAAACAGCCAAGCGATTTTAATCAGTTTTTTAAACGCCGTTAGATCGTTGGTTATATTTCTTGAAAACTGCTAGTGATTTAACCACAATTCCAACATCATTAACCACCGAGCCGGCTATTCTGCAAGCGTTGGAATTAGCTAATCGAGAGAGCTGGAGTGAAGACGAATTGGATGATGTCGAAAAACGTGAGATGTGGTTAGGCGATCAGCGGTATTTACACGAGCAACTAGAATGGGCTGAGTTGCGGCGGATTGAAGCGGAGCAACGCGGGATTGAAAAATGGCGTATTGAAGGTGAAATAAAAGGACGATTGGAAGGTGAAACAAAAGACAAGGCAGAATTATTGTTACGCCTATTAAACCGGCGCTTTGATGCGGTGCCGGATGCACTCGTGTTGCGTATTGAAACTGCCACGACTGAGCAATTAAATTTGTGGACAGAACGGTTGATTGAGACGGCTGCGATTCAAGACGTGTTTGTTGAGGAAGTGCGCGTCACCGTCATTGCCGATCCGTCCACCTGCGATGCAACGCATGGTGTTTGAGGGAGTGTTCCCACACAACGGTCGTGGGCTAAACTTGAGTCGCGGCGGGAATGCATCCGGCCGTTCTCTCCAGTCCAAACGCTCAATTGCAACCAGAGGTGTGTTGTATGAATTGGCTCAATCGTTGCGCCGCCGTCGCGTGTTGTCGTGCGGTCTCCTGGCGCGCCTTGGTTTTCATGCTGGGATTTTCCCTGGTCATCGGGCAGCTTCTGATTCTGGAGGCGAGGGCTGGAAGCACGACGACTCCAGTGCTGGCGGCGGGCAGTTATCACAGTCTCGCGCTGAAAAGCGACGGCACTCTGTGGGCTTGGGGATACAACCGTGATGGCCGACTCGGCCTCGGCGATGCAAATCTGTCCCAGCAACTGACGCCAGCTCAGGTTTTCAGTGGAGTCGCATCAGTAGCGGCCGGCAACGATTTCAGTCTCTCTTGCAAGAGCGATGGCACGCTCTGGACATGGGGAAACAACGAGGAGGGCCAACTTGGTAATGGCACCACGGTTGAACAATTCAGTCCGGTTCAGGTATCGGGCGGATGCACCGCCGTGGCAGGCGGCTATGTTCATGGCCTTGCTCTCAATGGCGACGGCACCCTATGGACATGGGGAAACAACGACTACGGGCAACTGGGCGATGGCAGCACAACCAGTCGTCTTACGCCAGTCCAGGTGCTAAACGGCGTCACGGCTGTTGCGGCGGGCGATTTTCACAGTCTTGCCCTCAAAAGTGACGGCACCCTGTGGGCTTGGGGGCAAAATGAACGCGGTCAGTTGGGCGATGGCACTGGGAGAGATCGCTCCACGCCAGCGCAGGTAATGAGTGGAGTTAAAGCGGTGGCGGCTGGCCATCACTTTAGTTTCGCGATCACCACCGACGGCACTCTTTGGGCCTGGGGCGCGAACGAAAACGACCAGCTCGGCGATGGCAGTCAAACCGATCAATGGACGCCGGTTCGGATCATGACCGACGTCATGGCCGTGACCGGAGGCACTTTTCATAGCCTGGCCACCAAGAGCGACGGCACCTTGTGGGCGTGGGGGGACAACAGCCAAGGTGAACTCGGCGATGGAAGCACGACAGATCGGTTGACGCCGATCCAGGTGTTCAGCGATGTCATCGCCATTGCCGCCGGAGAGGCACATAGCCTTGCCTTGAGGAGCGATGGCACCCTGTGGGCGTGGGGATACAATTTGCTCGGCACGCTTGGCGATGGAACGACAACCAACCGACTCACCCCCGTCCAGGTGCAATGGTCAACGGCGAGCGCATCCAGCCTTTCCGTGACCCTGATCGGCTCCGGCCAGGTGACCAGCACCGACGGCCAGATCGCCTGCCCCGGCGATTGCAGCGAGAGCTATAACAGCGGCACCGCCGTCACCCTCACCGCCATCCCCGATGCCGGCTTCAGCTTCACCGGCTGGGGCGGCGCCTGCACTGGCACCGGCGAGTGCGCCCTGACGATCACTGCGCCGACCGCCGTCACCGCCAACTTCAGCGCACTGAGCAATCGCTATCAGCTTGACAGCCCGGTCAACGGCAGCTTCGAGAGCGGTATGGGCGTCGCCTCGGGCTGGGTGTGCGAAGGTGGCGACATCGACCTAGTGATCGGCAGCGACAGCATCCGTGCCGCCTACGGCGCCGAGCGCCCTGACAGCCAGGCCGTCTGTGGTGACACCGCCAACGGCTTTGCCGCCGCCATCAACTGGAACGAGTACGGCAACGGCACCCACAGCGTCAAACTGCTCGCCGCTGGCCATGAACTCACCCAGGCCCAAGTCACAGTCACCACCCTGGGTCAGGAATATCTGACCGGCAGAAGCGCCAGTACCAGCGTGGTAGATTTCCCCGCCAGCGGTCTCAGCACCGCACTGGTCTGGTCTGAGCCGCATCAGAACTTCGTCGTCACCAACGCCGCAGCCAGATCATCCCAACGCGCCGCCAGCGGTTCAAGCAACTGGGAAAGCCCCCAGACCGGTAGCACCGAAAGCGGTCGGTCGCTGATTCGCGGCTGGGCCTGCGAAGCCACCACCCTCACCGCCAGTCTGGATGGCACAGTCCTCACCCTGCCCTATGGCAGCGCACGCGAAGACACCCAGAGCCTGTGTGGTGATACCAACAACGGCTACGCACTGGCCATCAACTGGAACGACTACAGCGACGGTGACCATCAGATCGAGCTAGTCATAGACGCCCTGCAGGTCGAAACCCGCACCTTCACCATCGCCACCCCGGCCGGTCAAGGCACAGTCACCGGTGTCCAAAGCCGCCACGAGGTCAAGGATTTTCCCTACCCCGGCGACCGTCTGACCCTGCAATGGTCGGAACCCCATCAGAACTTCCGCCTAAGCGCCTATGTGCCCATGAGTACCAACCGCGACACCCTCTGGCGGGTGATTGAGATTTACATCGCCACCCTGGGCTATGCCCCGGATAACGACGGGCTGCAATACTGGAGCGGCAACCTCCAGACCGGCGGCTGGACACCCACCTCAGTCGCGCAGAGTTTCTTTGACAACGAAACGGTGCAAGCGCTCTATCCACCGGAATCCGGCAACGAGGCGCTGGTTGATGCGCTCTATCAGAACCTCTTCGGGCGGGCACCCGATGCCACCGGACGGGCATATTGGCTCGGGGAACTCGCCGCTGGGCGCATCAGCCGCAATCAGGTGATCATCAGCCTGATTGAAGCCGGCTGGACTAACCCCGAGGCCGCCACCGACATGGCCCGCTTTGGCCATCGAGTCGAGGTCGGCGAGGCCTTTGCCGCCTATCAGGCTGCGCAAGGCGTGGTATTTGACGCCCTGAGTCCAGAAAACCAGGGTATCCTCAAGCGCGCCGGCGCCGAGGTATTGGCCACCGTCACCGCCGATCCGGCCACCCGTGATGCGGCGATTGCGAATATCCCCAATTTATTAGCGCTGCTGCATGATTGATTAACAACGCCATTGCGCATCACGGACGATTCGCACTGCTAGTATTCAGTGTATATTCAACCGGCCTCGTGCCGGTTTTTTTATTAGACCTGTTTTAATTAAAAACAAGCGCATGACTAGAAGCCAAGCACGGGGGGCATCTAAAGTTAGATATAGTCAAGCCAATATAAACCCATTGCTGAATTGGTCTTCGTCATTCCCGCGAAAGCGCAGGGCTGTTAAGTTCTAATTAACCGCTAATCAAAAATAGAGTTGTTCTAACGCAAATTTTTAATAACTGATCGTTCCCACGCTCCAGCGTGGGGACGCACTCTTCTTTGAAAATCAAGTAGTTACATTTTGAGCAGCATCATACTTGATAATAATCAATCATTCAAACGTTGGAACAACAATAGAATAATAATTGAATGATAACGAACAGCTGACTTCAGTTTTCAATTCTAACCAACTGATTCTTGAAATATCACGTTCCCACGCTGGAGCGTGGGAACGATCAACCCGCTGATTTTGTTAGTCAAAACAACTCTAATGCCCTCATCGTCATTCCCGCTTATGCGGGAATCCAGCAACGGCGCATTCTGGTTTCCCGCTTTCGCGGGAATGACAATTGCCTTATCCAAAGAACTTAACAGCCATGATTCCCGCGAAAACGGGAATGACGAGGGGCGCAGTTTTAATTGGTGGTTAATTAGAACTTAACAGCCCTGCGCTGTTGCGGGAATGACGATTTTGTTTGCGGAATCGAATTTGCGATCAGTACTCGTGTACATTTAGAATGACCTAGCAATCGCATGACGACCTATTTAAAGTTGTTTTGACTAACAAAATCAGCGGGTTGATCGTTCCCACGCTCCAGCGTGGGAACGATCAGTTATTAAAAATTTGCGTCAGAACAACTCTATTATATCGCCGTTATCATTCATCAACCATCAACTCAGTGTGATAAATACGATAAATATACTCAGCACATCCTACATTTAATCAATTAAAATCACCCTTAACCATGACACCAACTGCCCCCGTTTCATTCCCACTCCCATTACGCGATCTTTACCTCTCATCACCCGCCTGGTGGCCACCGGCAATCGGTTGGTGGCTATTGATTGGCGCGACTACGATCCTGTTAATCATTAGCGGAATCATGCTTTATCGCTGGTGGCGCCGGCGACAATTGCGCACCCAAGTTTTAATTGAATTAGCGCAGATCGCCGCATTAAATCCAAGCCCCGCGCAAATCGCCGCCATCGCCAGCCTGCTCAAACGTGTCGCCCTGCACCGCTTCGCCACCGAGCCGGGCATCGCCAGTTTAAGCGGTGCAGACTGGCTAAAATTTCTTGACCAAACAGGGGGTTATGGGCAATTTCAACACGGCGTCGGGCAACTGTTGGCCGCCGGCCCCTACGCGCCCGCGCTACCAAATAACGACACCGCAGCAGCAATTGCCGCCGCCCGCACTTGGCTGGAACGCACCCTATGACGCTGACCAATTTTATTTTCGCCCATTCGTGGGTATTCATCGCTTTGCCATTACCCGCGCTGGTTTATTGGTTATTACCACCACCACCGCCCACCGTGATTGTTAATGAAAATGATGCGCTGTATTTGCCTGCTTATGCAGCCTTATTAAATCAAAATGAATCAGCAGATTATGATTCAAGTTCATTACCTAAGCGGCGCTGGTTATTCGCACTTGCCATCATCATTTGGTGTTTACTCATTATTACCGCCGCCCGTCCACAATGGCTCGGTGAACCAATTGCTTTACCCGTCAGCGGCCGCGATCTCTTATTAGCAGTGGACATCTCTGGCTCAATGAGTGAAGAAGACATGGTGATTAGTAACCGCGTAGTGGATCGGTTAACTGCCGTCAAAGCGGTTGCCGGAGATTTTATTGAACGGCGTATTGGCGACCGCGTCGGGTTAATTCTATTTGGGCAACAAGCGTATTTGCAAGCGCCCTTAACTTTTGATCGTAAAACCGTGCGTACCTTATTATTTGAAGCGGCCATTGGATTGGCTGGACGTGAGACGGCAGTGGGTGATTCAATTGGATTAGCGGTGAAACGTTTGCGCACTCGCGCTGCGATGAATCCCGATCAACTGCCGCCGGTGTTAATTCTTTTAACTGATGGCGCGAATACCGCTGGTGTCATTGCCCCGCAAAAAGCGGCCGAATTAGCAGCGGCGGCTAAAATCCGCATTTACACCATTGGAATTGGCGCAGAGCCACGCGGATTTGGATTATTATTGGGGAATAATCCATTAGATGAAGAAACTTTAACATCAATTGCCAATCTCACCGGCGGACGGTATTTTCGAGCGCGGGATGTGCAGGAATTACAGCGTATTTATGCCTTGCTCGATCAAATAGAACCAGTGGCTTCCGATCAAACGCACTGGCGGCCATTTAAAGAGTTATTTGCATGGCCATTGGCATTGGCGCTGCTGCTGTCAATCGTGCTGACTCGACTGGTGATGCTGAATAAAACTTAACATTTGATTATGTTAGGAAACAACAGATTAGATTAAAATTGCATTTTTAACTGCTGTTGGGTTAAGTTGGCTGTCTCAATTTAACCATAATTCAACTGCGCTTTTCCTTTAACTGGAGCAAATCCTGTGAAAATAAAACACCTGTACTGCCACGCGACAATGGCGTTGTCATTATTCGCTGCCATTGCTGCCACACCAGCGTATGCAGCATTAAACGATACTGGCATTACCACCTGTTCAAATGAAATTGAGAATGACTTGCTTTGCCCTGTGGATGGTTTTCCACGTCAAGATGCCGACTACGGCCGCGATGCAGAAGCAAGCGCGGGAACGTTAATTAAAATTGGTGGCGGTGATGCGGGTTTTGATTTCACTAAATTAGATGCCAATGGCAATGAATTACCCGCAACGGCAACCAATCACAGTTGCGTCCGCGATAATGTCACCGGGTTAATCTGGGAAATGAAAACCACCACAGGTGATTTGCATGATGCGAATTGGACCTATACATGGTTTGATTCCAATTTAGGCGGTATTGCCAGCGGCATTAACACTTGTCTAATACCCGGCCGCTGTGATACTGAAAAATTTGTGCAGGACGTTAATGCCAGTGGATTATGCGGATTTAACGATTGGCGAATGCCAAATATACAAGAACTCATTGGCATTGTGCATTATGACCGCACTGGCTTCGCAATTGATGATAATTATTTTCCGAATACATCAAACGTATTCTGGTCACACTCACCCAGTGTGAATGAATCGGATAGCATCTGGGTTGTGGGTTTTGATATAGGCAATGCCTATACACTCCATTGGAATACTGATCTGTCGGCGAATAGCCTTTCGGTGCGTCTCGTGCGTGGTGATTCTTCTAATGATAATTTAATAGATCATGGTGATGGGACTGTCACTCAAACGAATAGCGGTCTGATGTGGGCTAAATGTAGTGAAGGTCAAACTAGCGCCATCTGTTTAGGCACGGCCACGTCAATGTCTTGGAATACAGCATTAGCAGCCGCGCAACGATCTACTTTAGGTGGTCATACCGACTGGCGGGTGCCGAGCATTAAAGAATTGCAATCGTTAGTTGCAACGCATTATTCAGCACCGGCAATAGATGCAGCGTATTTTCCGAATACACCAGGAGCTTTTTTCTGGACCAGTTCACCCTACACATTTTATTCTAACCGCGCCTGGCTAGTACAATTTGAAACTGGTTATCCCACCAGTCTTTTTCGTGACAGCGTTAATTATGTTCGTCTTGTGCGTAATAGCCAATCGTTTGAACCTACCGTCTCTTTTCCATTCAGTTTAACGCTAAATGGCGGCGGCAGCGTGAATAGCAGCCCCAGCGCTGATAATAATGAATGCATTGGCGTTGTATGCAGTGGCACCTATTCGGCCGGCACGCTTGTTAGCTTAACTGCACAACCGAATAACGGCTGGCAATTTCTCGGCTGGGGCGGCGCTTGCACTGGCACCGCGCCCTGTATTTTGACAATCAATGCCGCCACTGATGTCACGGCTAATTTCAGCCAATTAACCAATCAATACCAATTAGATAGCCCAGTGAACGGCAGTTATGAAAGCGGCATTGGCGTGGTGCATGGGTGGGTGTGTAATGCCAATCAAGTGACGGTGAAAGTTGACAATGAAGAAGCCTTTCAAATTGCTTATGGTGCCGAACGATTAGACAGTCAAACCGTGTGTAATGACACCAATAATGGCTTCGCTGCGGCAATTAACTGGAGTGATTACAACACGGGTGGACATGCGTTAAAACTCATTGCGGACGGCGTGGAATTGACTCGCGCTGCTGTCATGGTCACGCGCTTGGGTGACGAGAATTTTTTAACTGGTGTAATCAAAACTACCACCGTTGTTGACTTCCCCGCGGCGGGTCAAAACACGCTATTAACCTGGTCAGAACCCAATCAAAATTTCGTTGTCACCAATAGCGCCGCCCGCGCTTTTTCAATTGAACGCGCCGCCAATGGCAATTGGGAAAGTCCGACTGATGGCGGGATTGAAAGCGGCCGAGCGTTAATTCGTGGTTGGGCGTGCGATGCAAGCAGTGTTTCATTCACATTAGACGGCACCACGTTAATTGCCCCTTATGGCAGCGGCCGCGGTGACACGCAATCCATTTGCGGCGATACTAATAACGGCTACGCGCTGGCAATTAACTGGAATGATTACGCCGATGGCGCGCATCAAATGCTATTAACTATTGATGGCGCAGTGGTGGCAATTCGTCAATTCACCATTGCCACGCCAGGCGGATTAGGGTCTATTACCGGTGTGCAACATCAACACACGGTGACTGATTTCCCCAACTTTGGCGATCAATTGATTTTGCAATGGTCAGAACCGCATCAAAACTTCCGCATCATTAATTATCAACCGTCAACGCGCACGAATGCCGAGCGGATTACGGAGATTTATATTGCCACTCTCGGTTATGCGCCGGACAATGATGGTTTGCAGTATTGGATTAATGAATTACGCGGCGGCAGTTGGACACCAACGACCGTTGCGCAGGCGTTTTTTGATAATGACACGGTGCGAGCGTTGTATCCAGCGGAAACTGGTAATGATGTCTTGATTGACGCGCTGTATCACAACATTTTTAATCGCGCAGCAGATGAAACGGGTAAAAATTATTGGTTAGGCGAATTAAGCACCAGTCATGTGACCCGCGATCAGATGATTATTGCGTTAATTGATGGCGGGTGGGCGAATGCAGATGCGGCAATTGACATGGCGCGGTTTAATAATCAAGTGCAGGTCGGTTTGGCATTCGCCAATGCGCAAGCCGAGCGCGGCATTGCTTATAACGCATTAACCCCCGAACGCCAAACGCATTTGCAGACATTAGGTGCGCAAATCATTCGGGATGTCACCGCTGATGCCGCGACTGTGACGACGGCAATTGCGCAGATTCCGGGGTTATTAGACACGCTTTAATTAACCTCGCGCTTTTTTTATTACCGCCGCGCCAGCCGCAATAACACCGCCGCCAATTCAGGATTATTCGCCGTCAATTCCGCCGCCGCCTGTTCCAAATGTTCCCGCGTGGCGGTTGATAAACGCGGCGCAGGTGGCGCGGCCGGCGGCGCAGGCGCGACCGTCACCGCCAGCGCATTTGTCGGCAAAACCCGAATGCGGTACACCACAATCGCGTACCCCGCCACCAATAATTGCCGATGCACCGTCGCCATCTGCATCCGCAACCGCGCCGCCCACACCGGCGAAGTCACGGTCAGCACCAAACACTGGTCACGATCCAACCGCGCATGAATGCACTGCGGGCGCAGCACCGCCGGCAGCAACGTTTGAATATGTTGTAATAACTGCGCCTGCCGTCGGCTCTCGGCTAACAACCCCGCCAAAGTGCCGCCGTGCGCGTGATTCTGCGCTACCGTAGTAAATTGATGACAACCGTCTGAGAGTGCCTGCATCGTGAATCCCACCGCGACTACCGCGTTTTTTAATCTGTACCACCAGGGCATGGTACGCGCTGCCGTGTGCGTACCCCGCGTCCGCATCGCCGACCCCGGTCACAACGCCCGCCAAACCCTTGATTTGGCACGACAAGCGCACGAGTACGGCGCGGCCGTCGCGCTGTTCCCGGAACTCGGGTTATCGGCGTATAGCAACGAGGATTTGTTTCAACAAGAGGCGCTGTTGACGGCCAGTTTGACGGCGCTGGCGGACGTGATCCGCGCCAGCCGTGATCTGCAACCGCTGATCGTGGTCGGCGTCCCAGTGCGCCACGAAGATCGCCTGTTCAACTGCGCCGTCGCCGTGCAACGCGGGCGAATTCTCGCCGTCACGCCGAAAACTTACCTGCCCAACTACCGTGAATTTTACGAAAAACGCCAGTTCACCAGCGCCACCGCCGCCTACTCGCGCCAAATCACCCTGTGCGGCCAAGTTGCGCCGTTCGGCAGCGATTTGCTGCTCGAAGCCGACGATGTGACGGGATTGTGCTGTCATCTGGAAATTTGCGAAGACCTCTGGTCGCCCACGCCACCCAGCACGTTGGCGGCACTCGGCGGCGCGACGCTGCTGCTCAACCTGTCCGCCAGCAACATCACCATCGGCAAGGCGGCGTATCGCAACGCGCTGTGCGCGGCGCAGTCGGGCAAGTGCATTGCCGCGTACCTGTACTCCGCCGCCGGGCCGGGGGAATCCAGCACCGACTTGGCGTGGGATGGTCACGCCGCCATTTTTGAAAATGGCAATTTGTTAGCCGAATCGCAGCGGTTTGCGCGAGAATCGCAGTTGATCGTGGCCGATATTGACCTGGACCAGTTGCGGGCGGAACGGCTGCGCGTCACGAGTTTCGGCGACGCGGCCGCGGCTGCGCGTGACCAATTGCGCCAACTGCGCCGCGTGACCTTCAGCGTTCAGCCGCCCAGCGGTGATCTGGGGTTATGCCGCGCCGTCGCCCGCTTTCCATTTGTTCCCGCCGACACGACCACGCGGGATGCGCAGTGCTATGAGGCGTATCACATTCAGGTGCAGGCGCTGGCGCAGCGGCTGGAAAGTAGCGGCATCGAGCGGCTGGTGCTGGGCGTGTCGGGCGGGTTGGATTCGACGCAAGCGTTGCTGGTGGCGGCGCGGACGATGGATTGGTTGCACCTGCCGCGCACCAATATTCTCGCCTACAGTCTGCCGGGCTTTGCCACTGGCGACACGACGCGCCGCAATGCGTGGCAATTGATGGCGGCGCTGGGCGTCACCGCGCAGGAAATTGACATCCGCCCGTCGTGTGAACAAATGCTGCGCGATCTTAATCATCCATTTGCTGCTGGCGCGCCGGTGTATGACGTGACGTTTGAAAATGTTCAAGCCGGCGAGCGCACCTCGCATTTATTTCGGTTAGCGAATTATCATCACGCGCTGGTATTAGGCACGGGTGATTTATCTGAATTGGCGCTCGGCTGGGCAACCTATGGCGTGGGCGATCACATGTCGCATTACAACGTCAATGCGTCGGTGTCTAAGACGTTAATTCAATATCTCATTCGCTGGGTGATGAGCAGTAATCAGTTTGATGACGTGACTAATCACATTTTGCAGGCGATTTTAGCAACCGAGATTTCACCCGAGTTAATTCCCGCCACCGCCGATGCCAGCGGCGCGGTGCAATTGCAAAGTACCGAGGCGACCATTGGCCCTTATGAATTGCAAGATTTTAATTTGTATTACACCACGCGCTATGGACTGCGCCCGAGTAAAATCGCCTTTTTAGCCTGGCACGCCTGGCATGATCGCACTCAAGGGATGTGGCCGGATAATTTGCCAATGGCGCGGCGGCATCAATACGATTTAATCACCATTCGCCATTGGTTAATCGTATTTGTGACGCGGTTCTTTGGACAAAGTCAATTCAAACGCAGTTGTTTGCCGAATGGACCCAAGGTCGGATCGGGCGGTTCATTATCACCGCGTGGTGATTGGCGCGCACCGAGTGATGCGTCCGCCGATCTTTGGTTAGCCGAATTAAACCAACAGGTGCCGGAAGCATGACGCAATTGGCACTGCGATTAACAACGCACCAATCAAGCGGTTGCCATGCGTTCAACAGATATGTATGAAACTGACTTTTTATGTTGGCTAGAACAACAAGCGGCGTTATTACGCGCTCGCCAGTTTATTCAACTGGATTGTCAGCATTTAATTGAGGAATTAGAAGAGATGGGGCGAGAACAAAAAGTTGCATTGCAATCGTTACTGCGCCAACTCCTGATTCATTTATTAAAACTCCAATTTTCTCCAGCGACCTGGCCGCAATTGCATTGGTTGGAAGAAATCACAGAATGGCGCGATCAGGTGCAAACTCGTATGGAAATGACGCCTAGTTTGCAGCATGATGCGAATGAGTTATTAGAGAAGGCGTGGATACAAGCGCGCCGTTCTGTCGAAAAATCATTAATCGCACATGGAGAAACCGCTGCTATTCCCCGCGTGTGTCCATACACGCTTGCGCAAATCCTAGATCACGATTTTTTGCCGATCAGTGATTTAGATTAGATGGGCGTTGTTTTAATTAGTAAATCAAGAAGTTGATCGTTCCCATGCTCCAGCGTGGGAACGCACATTTTGCGAGTTTTAATTGATGATTGATTAGCACTGAACAGCGCTGCTCCAGCGCGGGAATGATTAAACAATTAAAAACCAGAGGAGTATTGCCATGCCCGCTACCGCCACCACCGCACTATTGTCAATTGACGAGTATTTAGACGGTGAACAATACAGCGCCATTCGCCATGAATACCTCGCCGGGCAGGTCTATTCAATGGCCGGCGCGAGTGAACAACACAATCGCCTTGCCGGTAATGTATTTTTTCATTTACGCGCCGCCACTCGCGGTACTGCCTGTGGTGTTTTCATTAATGACATGAAAGTCCGCATTGCCGCGCATGACAGTTTTTATTATCCCGACGTATTACTCACCTGCGCGGTAAATGACTCTGAATCGTTTTATAAAACCGCCCCTTGTTTCATTGCCGAAGTCTTATCGCCCAGCACCGAGTTAATTGATCGGCGTGAAAAATTACTCGCCTATCGCACCCTGCCATCATTGCGCTATTATGTGTTAATTGCACAAAACCAGCGGCTGGTGGAATTATACCGCCGTGACGATCAGGGCGATTGGCATTATCAGGTTTATCAAGAAACGGGTGAATTGGAATTGAATTGTCCGCCCGTGCAATTGCGTATGACATTAGCGGAGGTTTATGAAGATGTTAGATTTGATTCGGTGTAAATGACGTAATCAATTAGACATCAGACAATTAAACAGGATACTCATCATGCCCGCCACCGCCACCACCGCATTATTATCAATTGACGAGTATTTAGACGGTGAACAATACAGCGCCATTCGCCACGAATACCTCGCCGGGCAGGTTTATGCCATGGCCGGCGCGAGTGAACAACACAATCGCCTTGCCGGTAATGTATTCTTTCATTTACGCGCCGCTACTCGCGGCACCGCCTGTGGTGTCTTCATTAATGACATGAAAGTCCGCATTGCCGCGCACGACAGTTTTTATTATCCCGACGTATTGCTCACTTGCGCGGCAGATGATTCTGAACCCTTTTATAAAACCGCCCCTTGTTTCATTGCCGAAGTCTTATCGCCCAGCACCGAGTTAATTGACCGGCGCGAAAAATTACTCGCCTATCGCACCCTGCCATCATTGCGTTATTATCTGTTAATTGCACAAAACCAGCGGCTGGTGGAATTATACCGCCGCGATGATGCGGGTGATTGGTATTATCAGGTTTATCCAGAAACGGGTGAATTGGAATTGAATTGTCCGCCCGTGCAATTGCGCATCACATTAGCGGAAATGTATGAAGATGTTGCAATGGCTGCGGTTTAATTCATAACACCTGCAAGAAAAAATCCGCGTTATTATGCAAGACACAGCTTAAAACCATCCGTTGCACCCGACATAAACGACATGGATGTCATTGTTTTTGCGTGAACCGTGTCGAACTGCGCCAAGCTATGCTAAACTTGATAAATTCAGGCGCTGGCATACGCAGTCACGCATCCCAGCGCTTTTTTACAATTAACATACAACTATCTAATTATCTATGGCAAAAGAAGACGTTATTCAAATGGAAGGCACGGTGGTTGAAACCTTACCCAACACCGTATTTCGCGTGGAATTAGAAAACGGACATGTGGTCACAGCACACATCTCCGGTAAAATGCGCAAGCATTATATTCGCATCTTAACGGGTGATAAGGTGACAGTTGAACTGACACCTTATGATTTAACCAAAGGGCGCATCACTTATCGGGTACGTTAAACGTTTGATTTAATCAACAATTAACTCAACGCCCCGAGTGATGTTAAACCGCGCATTATGCTGTGACTGATGCGCTTTCAAATTGAAACTTCAATTCTCCATCATCGCCCACCGTCACCGTCACTCGTCCGCCATTCGCCAAATCGCCAAATAACAATTCATTGGCCAGTGGTTTCTTAATAGTGTTTTGAATCACCCGCGCCATCGGCCGAGCGCCCATCTTTTGGTCATATCCATGCTCGGCAATCCATGCCTGCACCGCCGGTTCAATCACCAAGTCCACGCGCTTTTCGGCCAATTGCTGTTCTAATTCAAATAAGAACTTACCCACCACACTGGCAATAGTCTCCTCGCCCAGTGGCGCAAACTGCACCACCGCATCTAACCGATTGCGGAATTCTGGTGAAAAGAAACGTTTAATAATCTCCATCCCGTCGCTGGAATGATCTTGTTCAGTAAACCCAATTGAACGGCGGCTGGTTTCACTCGCACCCGCATTGGTGGTCATCACTAAAACAACATGGCGGAAATCGGCTTTCCGACCATTATTATCCGTCAGCGTGCCGTGATCCATCACCTGTAATAACAAATTAAATACATCGGGATGCGCCTTTTCAATTTCATCTAATAACAAGACCGCGTGCGGATGTTTGGTGATCTCTTCAGTTAATAATCCGCCTTGATCGAAGCCAACATACCCAGGTGGCGCACCAATTAAACGCGACACCGTGTGGCGTTCCATATATTCTGACATATCAAAGCGAATCAACTTTAATCCCATAATACGCGCCAATTGACGAGTCACTTCGGTTTTACCAACTCCAGTTGGACCAGCAAATAAAAACGCACCAATGGGACGCTCCGCATTGCCCAACCCCGAGCGATTCATCCGAATAGCAGATGTGAGCGCATCAATTGCCTCATCTTGACCATACACCACCAATTTTAAATCACGATCTAAATGCCGTAATGATTCACGGTCGGATGAAGACACCTGCTTGGGTGGAATACGCGCAATTTTTGCAACAATCGCTTCAATATCGCTGACATCAATCCGTTTTTTACGCTTCGTTGCTGGGCGTAATTGCACATGCGCCCCCGCTTCATCAATGACATCAATCGCTTTATCGGGTAAATGACGATCATTAATATATTTCGCAGATAATTCAACCGCCGCCCGCAATGCCGGTTGCGTATAATTCACTTGATGATGCGATTCAAAATGCCCTTTTAATCCGCGTAAAATCTCAACCGTCTCTTCAACTGACGGTTCTAATACATCAATTTTTTGGAAACGCCGCGCAAGCGCACGATCCTTTTCAAAAATACCGCGATATTCTTGATAGGTGGTGGAACCAATACAGCGCAAATCACCAGAAGCGAGTACCGGTTTAATCAGATTAGACGCATCCATGACACCGCCCGACGCTGAACCAGCGCCAATAATGGTATGAATCTCATCAATAAACAAGATGGCATCCGGCGTGTTTTTTAATTCCTTAATTACCGCTTTTAGGCGTTTTTCAAAATCACCGCGATATTTCGTGCCGGCAATGAGTGAACCAAGATCAAGTGCGTAAACCACTGCATGAGCGAGGATTTCTGGCACTTCACCGTCCACAATTTTTTTGGCTAATCCCTCCGCAATGGCGGTTTTACCAACACCCGCTTCACCCACTAATAACGGATTATTTTTCCGCCGCCGACACAAAATTTGCGTGGTGCGTTCAATTTCTAATACCCGCCCCACTAATGGATCAATTTTGCCCTGCCGCGCCAATTCATTCAAATTAGCCGCAAAAACATCTAATGCCGTTAATTGCGGTTGATTGTCCGGATGGGCGGTATCTGGCTCGTGATGTTCATCATCTCGTTCTTCACCCGGCAATTTAGAAATCCCATGCGAAATATAATTGATGACATCCAACCGTGAGATGTCTTGTTGATTCAAAAAATAAACCGCTTGGGAGTCTTGTTCACTAAAGATCGCCACCAATACATTCGCCCCGGTGACTTCTTTTTTACCTGCTGATTGCACATGAAACACCGCCCGTTGCAAGACTCGTTGAAATCCAAGCGTGGGTTGCGTATCACGTTTTTCTTTTTCCCCTAATACCGGTGTCGTGCTATTAATAAAAGTTTTTAATTCCTGCTGTAGGCGATCTATATCCGCCCCGCAAGCGCGGAGAATACGGGTTGCGGTGGGATTATCCATTAACCCTAATAACAAATGCTCAACCGTCATGTATTCATGGCGTTGATCGCGGGCGGATTTAAATGCGGCATTTAATGTTAGTTCAAGTTCTTTACTCAACATGGGAATAAACTCTCGCTGCGGGTGGTTAGAGTGTGGGCAAGTTGATTAATACAGTTTAAACAATTTGAATGACATTGGCAGTGTGTTTTATTGGAATAGAGAAACAACTACTCGAATAAAAATGCCAGATTATCATTGGTTGGCGGTATTATGGCATGGCTTCCATTGTACACAAAAGTGGGTGATGATTGGCGCGTGAATAGTCATTCACTTGCGTGACCTTTGTTTCAGCAATATCACGGCTAAACACCCCACACACACCCGCACCTCGCGTATGAACATGCAGCATCACTTGCACGGCTTGTTCATAATTCATAGCAAAAAATTGTTCTAATACCTGTACCACAAAATCCATTGGTGTATAATCATCATTCAGCAATAACACTTTATACAAGGGTGGCTGTTTTAATTGTGGACGCGCTTCTTGCAGGAGCAAATCTGCGCCGGGTTCATCGCCAAATGTTGCGTCTTTTTCACTCATAGTTAGGGTTTAATCATTATGAAAAGTCAAATCAAAACGGGTGATATGATGAGACTGCGCCAACGACCGATAGATGGGGCAGCATTGGGTAAAAATATAGTCTTGTACGGTTAAAGATACCGCATTATTTAGATAAATACGCGCAATGATAATAGGTTGCAATCAAACAACTGAACTGCGCCTGTCATTATCCGACTGCCAGTTTAGAGTATTCTTACGGACTTTAGACATCTTTCCTTAGCGTTATAGAGTTAATTAAACCATGATGAACAGCGATTACGATCCACAACGCATCGCCCGCAGCGTGCAAGATTTTTGGCAAGAAAATCAATCATTTAAAGCCGCCGAAGACCCGACGCGGGAAAAATTCTATTGTTTGTGCATGTTCCCCTACCCCTCCGGGCGCTTGCACATGGGGCATGTGCGCAATTACACGCTGGGCGACGCGATTGCGCGTTATCAACGGATGTTAGGAAAAAATGTTTTACAACCAATGGGTTGGGACGCATTTGGGCTGCCAGCTGAGAATGCGGCAATTAAACATGGTATTCCGCCATCGCAATGGACACGCACCAATATTGCCGATATGAAAGCGCAATTGCAGCAATTAGGTTTTGGCTATGATTGGGAGCGCGAATTAGCCACCTGTGATCCAAATTATTATCGCTGGGAACAATGGTTATTTACCCGTTTAATGGAACGTGGTTTAGCCTATCGCGCCACCGCATTAGTCAATTGGGATCCAGTTGATCAAACCGTATTAGCCAATGAACAAGTGATTGACGGCAAAGGTTGGCGTTCGGGTGCTGCAATTGAAAAACGCGAAATAGAACAGTGGTCAGTGCGTATTACCGCCTATGCCGAAGAATTATTAACTGCCCTCGATCAACTCGATGGTTGGCCAGAACAAGTGCGCACCATGCAGCGCAATTGGATTGGGCGCTCAGAGGGCGTTTATATGGAATTCGGTATTGAAAACCGCCCCGATTCACTCGGCATTTACACCACCCGCCCAGATACGTTAATGGGTGTCACTTATATTGCCGTCGCCGCTGAACATCCATTGGCACGCGAATTAGCTGTTAATGATACTGAATTAGCCGCGTTTATTGCCGAATGCCGACAGGGCGGCGTCTCCGAAGCTGAATTAGAAACATTAGATAAACGCGGCTATCCACTCGGCTTAAATGCAATTCACCCAATCACCAATGAACCGGTACCAATTTATGCCGCTAATTTCGTTTTAATTAATTACGGCACCGGCGCCGTCATGGCGGTTCCTGCGCACGATCAACGCGATTGGGAATTCGCGCAACGCTATGATTTGCCTAAAAAACAAGTGATTTTTAGCACCGACGGCAGCCCCTGTGCCATTGACCACGCCGCCTACGTTGATAAGGGTATTTTACGCCATTCCGGGCAATTTGATGAATTAACTTCACAACACGCTTTTATTGCCATTGCCGAGTGGTTAATTCAACATGGCAAAGGCGAAGTGCGCGTCAATTACCGCTTGCGTGATTGGGGCGTCTCTCGCCAACGTTATTGGGGATGTCCATTACCCGTCATTCACACAGCGAATAATGAAGTGCGCGCCGCCACGCCCGCTGAATTACCCGTTATTTTACCCGAAGCCGTGACCGTTGATGGCAGCGGTTCACCATTAAAAAAGATGCCCGAGTTCTGGTCATTACCGAATGGCGAGCGCCGCGAAACTGATACGTTTGATACCTTTTTTGAATCCAGTTGGTATTATGCGCGCTATTGTTGTCCCGATTGTGATACCGCGATGTTGGATGAACGCGCACATTATTGGTTGCCCGTGGATCAATACATTGGTGGGATTGAACACGCGGTATTACATTTATTATATGCCCGCTTTTTTCATCGGTTATTACGCGATGAGGGATTGGTGCCGGGCAATGAACCCTTCACCCGTTTATTAACACAAGGCATGGTGGTTGCCGAGACCTGGTATCGTGAATTGCCCGATGGACAAAAGCAATGGTTTAATCCGGCTGATGTCTCCGTGACCCGTGATGATAAAGGGCGGTTAATTCAAGCGGTCTTGACTGCTGATGATCAACCGGTGCAATTCGGCGGCATTGAAAAGATGTCGAAATCAAAAAATAATGGCGTGGATCCACAGCGATTAACTGAACGCTATGGTGCTGATACGGTGCGCTTGTATACCCTATTCACTGCGCCGCCGGAACAATCATTAGAATGGAATGATGAAGGTGTCGAAGGCGCGGCACGATTCTTAAAACGGGTCTGGCAATTAGCTGTCACGCACCATGAAGTGATCATGAATGCCGATCAACAAGTGCCGTTTGATGCGGTGATGATTAACGCCCGCCGTGAGCTGCATTTAATTCTGAAAAAAGCCAATTTTGATTATGAACGCCACCAGTTTAATACCGTCGTGTCCGGCTGTATGAGTCTGGTGAATATCCTGCAAAAACTGGAGTTTACGCAACCCAGTGCGCCGCGTTTATTACGCGAAGGCATGTCAATTTTGCTGCGGTTATTAGCACCGATCACGCCGCATTTAAGTCATTATTTGTGGCAAGAATTGCAATTCGGCGCGGATATTTTGCAATCCTCTTGGCCGCAAGTGGATGATAGCGCGTTAATTCAAGACCGCATCACTTATACGGTACAGGTGAATGGTAAATTGCGTGGGCATATTGAAATGCCAATTGATGCTACCGCCGCTGACATTGAAACAGCCGCATTAAATCAAGATGCTATTCGCCGTCACACCGATGGTAAAACCGTGCGTAAAGTGATTCTTGTGCCAAGTAAACTGTTAAATATTGTGGTGAGTTAATCGGCATGAGTTATCTAAAAAACAGCGCCGCATGGCGGGTGTTATTCTTAATTGCCAGTGGTTTAGTGATGAGTTGCGGGTTTCATTTGCGCGGCAGTTTTGAATTACCCGCCGATTTAACACCCGTTTATGTGCAACCCGGCACGGCCATTAGTGCGGCGTTAATGGAACGCCTGCGCAATAGCCAAATTGCTTTAACTGACCAACCAGCAACTGCGGCATTTAGCGTGCGCATTGTGAATGAAGAACGCCAATCACGCATTGTCGCGGTTGATCGTGACGGTAAAGCATTAGCGTATGAATTGAGTTATCGGGTGCAATGTGAAGCGCAGCGGCGTGATGGTCAGGTATTATTACCATTGCAAACGATTACTGTCGTGCGCATGTTTGATGATAACCCCGACGTTGCAGTATTAGGTAAGCAATTAGAATCTGATTTAATTTATCGGGATTTAATTGCCGATGTTGCCGACAGTTTATTATTAAGACTGCGGGCGGCATTGATGGTAAAAACGACTACTCCATCGCAATCACATTAGTCACATTGACGGTCACTCTCATGCGCGTCTCTTCTTCACAATTAAGCGATCACTTAAAGCGTAAGCTCGCGCCCGTGTATTTGCTGTGCGGTAATGAGCCATTGCAATTTAATGAATCATTGGATGCAGTGCGGACTCATGCCCATCGTCTTGGTTTTACTGAACGGCATGTGCTGGAATATCAAAAAGACTTTGATTGGAATATGTTAATTGCCACAGCCAATGCGCGTTCATTATTCTCGGCGCAGCAAATGATTGAATTGCGGATTGGTGAGCAGAAAATTGGCGTGGAAGGCGGTAATGCTATTCGGCGTTATTGTGACCAATTAAATCAAGATGTGTTGTTATTGGTCATGGCATTGGGATTGGATGGCAAGGACTTAAAAACTAAATGGGTACAAACCATTGATGAGGTGGGAGTTGTCATTCAAACCCGTGAACCAGCTAATCGGCAGAAGTTAATTGAATGGTTAGAAAATCGGTTGCGCAGTAAAGGATTTTCACCCACACCGGAGGTGGCGTCGTTATTAGCCGATCAAACGGAAGGTAATTTATTGGCGGCGGATCAAGAAATCACTAAATTGGCATTAGTGCGCCAGCCCGGCGTATTAGATGTGGCGGGATTGCGCGCTGCGATTACCGATAGCGCCCGCTTTGATTTATATGATTTAACGGCGGCGGCAATTGCAGGTGATCGGGTACGCACCCGTCGGGTATTGCAAATGTTAATGGCGGAAGGCACGGCCGAGCCATTGGTGTTATGGGTATTAAGTCGTGAATTGCGCGCCTTGGCGGCATTAGCATTTGCCCAACAGGCGCGTCAAGAATTAGAGCCAGTGTTTCATGCATATCAGGTGTGGGATAATCGCCGCCCGCTGCTATTAGCGGTATTAAAACGGCATTCGCTGGCGCAATTGTGGCAATTATTATTGGAGTGCGCGACCGTTGATCAAGCCATTAAAGGGCGGGCGGCCGGTGATCCCTGGGCGTTATTGGCGCAGATTGCAGATACATTGGCAATGTCAGCAGAAAAATGATTGACTGGCATGGTGTTGCGTCAATTCATCACCGCGCTGGTTGGGGTGTTTTAATTAACCCAATATTCAGCGCGAGTGAATGATGGTGCGGCGGTGAGTTATTAAACATGAGACGACCAATTCAAGCAGTGATAATGCCCTTAGCGGTCATTTGACTAACCCAGCTGGGGTATTCAGACAGCATGTTTTGATACAGCGTTTGATCGGACATTTTATTCGGATTTGTAATAGAAAAAAATCCGGCATTATCAATAAACCGTCCACTCATGGTATCCAGTTTTGATAGAAACTCAAACCGAGTGCCGCCCACGCCCATGAATTGCCAAAAGATTGGTTCTTTGGATGCTTCACGGATTTGTTTTTCAGCATCTGAACGGGAGTCGGGTTCACCATCGGTAATAAACATCACATAGGATGGCAACTTTTTTTCTTGACTGCCAAATAATTTACGCATCAACCCCGTTTTGTAATGATTGCGGATTAACTGCATCACCGCCGCATAATTCGTTGATCCCATGTGATATTTAGCCAAAAGGCGATTAACTCCGCCCTGATAATTATCAATGGAAAGGACGCCAACATAATAGGCTTTTGATTCAAAAATGAAAATGTCAATATCGCCATCATCATCAAATGCGGTGCCCAGTGCTAATACACGCTCGGCAAGTTTTTGTACCCAACCATTATCATACAGGCTAGTCATTGACCCAGAATAATCTAATGCCAATGCTACCTTTGCAACATGTCCAGTCAAGGACGAATGATTCTTGAGCGTTGAATCAACTGATTTACGCAAATCAACTAATTGCGGGGCTTTTGTTTGTAGTTTATCCAGAGAAATCGCCATGATGTTCATCCCGTTTTGTTAATCAGAGTGAATAAAATGATTGGGCAATTTTATAGTGCGATTGATTAGGTTGACGTATTACCCTCCACTGCTTCGCGCACCAGTGCATAATCAGTTTGACGCACACCGTGTAATAAATCATCCACTTCGCTGGTTGTAATTCCTAATCCCTCTAATGTTTCGGCCGCTAATCGCAAACTCGCCTCCACAGCTTCGGGAAATGCTTTACTCGCCCCCGCTCTGAATAGCGCGTCACAGGTGGTTAAATCGCGTGCGCGTGCCACAATCACCACCGCCGGAGCATGAGCGCGAATTAAACGAGTCGCGTTAATAGCGGCGTGTTGGTCATCAATGGTTAATACCACCAAATCGGCTTGTTCAATTTGCGCGGCGGTTAATAAATGCGGATTACCAATATCACCATAATAAACCGGAAAGCCCTCGCCGCGCCATTTAGCGACTAATTCAGGATCGGATTCAAACGCAATATACGGAATGCCGTGACTATTTAATACCGCGCCAATGGTATGCCCCACTCGTCCATACCCACCAATCACAACTCGCGCCACCGGTTGCCCAGTTTGCCAGGGATAATTCAATGATGGATCAATCGGTTTCATTGTTTCCGGCAAGCGCCGTGCAACCCATTCACTCAATTTGACCATCGCGGGCGTTAATAACATGCTTAATGAAATGACGGCAATAGCCATGGCGAAAATCGCGCTGTCAATCACGCCCAATGCTTTCGCAGCACCGAATAAGACAAAACCAAATTCGCCCGCTTGTGATAATAAAAATGCAATTCTGACGGCATTACCGCGCCCGGTCTCGAAAATCAAACATAATACAAATAACACGGTGATTTTAATTAACACGATCACGAAAACATGTAATGCGGCAATCAGTGGCTGTGCCATTAACATTTCCACGTCAACCGACATGCCGACGGCGACGAAGAATAAACTCATTAATAACCCTTTGTGCGGTTCAACAATGGCGTGGATTTGCAAACTATAGCGGGAGCGTGACAGCATGACGCCCATTAAAAAGGCGCCCAATGCCATTGACATGCCGGCGTGTTCCATTGCAAAGGCGGCGACAAAAACGGCGGCTAATACCACCAGAAAGAAGCCGTCACGATTCTTTTGTCGGGTTAAGCGTTCTAATAACCAGGGCACCAAATAGCGTCCGCTGACTAATACCACGCCGACCATTGCAATCACGGTGGCTAATTGCTGCCATAATGGAGTGGACATTGGTAAAGGGCCATTATCGGCAATAATGGGAATCATGGCCATCAATGGCACGACGGCGATGTCTTGCATTAATAAGACGGCAAAGGCGGTTTGTCCGTGTTGACTGGCCATTTGTCCGTCTTCATGTAGCGTTTGCACGACTAATGCGGTGGACGATAATGCTAAACTCATGCCGAGTAATAATGCGACTGACCATTCCGATTCAAATAAGCGGAAATACAGCGCAATGGCTAAACCGGAGAGGATAATTTGCAATGAACCGAGGCCGAATAGGGTGCGACGTAATTCCCACAAGCGGCTGGGTTGCATTTCCAAGCCAATGACAAAGAGTAATAACACGACGCCGATTTCGGTGAAATTGCGCAGGTCATCTACATTGCCGGTGACGGTCAAGCCCGGGGTGTGCGGGCCTATGAATAATCCCGCGACTAATAATCCGAGAATGGAGCCGAGGCCGAAATGCCGAAATAAGGTGACGGCAGTGGCGGCAACTACTAATAATAAAACGGCGGATGAAACGAAGGATTTTGGATCCATGGTGGATCAACTTAGCAATTAACAGGAATGAAGATCGGGTGAATAAACGCCCCGTGCAATTCAACGAGGCGCTTGTCAATCATTATACGCTGGTGAATATGAACATCAGGCAATGGGTGCGTGATAAGCGCGGCTGAGTTCATGCACGGCGGCGACCAGCGCGGCGGCGTGTTCGGGATTGGCGTCGGGATGAATGCCATGCCCGAGGTTGAACACATGCCCGCTGCCGTGGCCGTAACTGGCTAACACTGCCGCCACCGCGTCCCGAATGCGCGCCGGCGAGGCGTACAAAGTGCAGGGGTCGATATTGCCCTGTAACGCGACGCGATCTTGCACGATCTTGCGGGCATCGGCTAAATCTAGCGTCCAATCCACGCCCAGCGCGTCGCAGCCGGTGGCGGCCATGTCGCCCAACCACTGCCCGCCGCCTTTGGCGAATAAAATTACCGGCACCCGCCGCCCGTCGGCTTCACGGGTTAAGCCGTCCACGATCTGTGCCATGTAACGCAATGAAAATTCACGAAAATCGCTCGGGGATAACACGCCGCCCCAGGTGTCAAACACCATCACCGCCTGCGCGCCGTGGGCGATTTGCGCGTTGAGGTACTGAGTGACGGTTTCGGCGACCTTGTGCAACAGGCTGTGCAGCAGCGCGGGTTGGTCAAACAGCATCGCTTTGCTGAGGGCGAAGTTTTTGGTGCCGCTGCCTTCGATCATGTAGGTCGCCAGCGTCCAGGGGCTGCCGGAGAAACCGATCAGCGGGACGCGGCCGTTGAGTTCACGGCGGATGGTGCTGACCGCATCCATGACATAACGTAACTCGACGGTGGGGTCGGGAATGCCGATGCGCTCGACGTCGGCGCGGCTGCGCACCGGGTGGGTGAAATGCGGCCCCTCGCCTTCGGCAAAGTACAGCCCCAAGCCCATCGCGTCGGGGATGGTGAGGATGTCGGAGAATAAAATTGCCGCGTCGAGCGGGAAGCGGTCAAGTGGTTGCAGCGTCACTTCGCACGCCAGCTCGGGATTGCGGCATAAATCCATGAAACTGCCGGCCTTTGCCCGCGTGGCGCGGTATTCGGGTAGATAGCGCCCCGCCTGGCGCATCATCCAAATCGGTGTGTAATCAACAGGTTGCCGCAGCAGGGCGCGTAAAAAGGTGTCATTTTTTAGCTCAGTCACTGGTTGAATAATCCGCTGGAGTTGTGGTGGTTGAAGAGGGAATTTTTGCGAAAACGGCGCAGTCAGAATACTACAGTGGGTGGTGATCTGCCGCAGGTTGGGATTTGTTGCCACCCGCCCGCGGCGGTGCGGGGGCGTTTTGCACGTTAAAATGCCGCGTCTGTGTCACCGCAACAATGGAGCAACGGCCAATGTCCAGCACCGCCCTGATCGAGCATTATTGCCTTGACGATTACCGCCGCTGGGAAGGTTGCCACATAGTATTCAATAAACTGTGTTTTGCTTAGTATGATTTAGGAATGCTAAGTCCAGCATATCTCTACAGATAACGACTTTGACAGTACACAAATCCGTCGTTATTCTAAACAGAGCAGCATGTACCTAATGGCGATAACCAAGCCCGTGTTGCTAATCACGCTCTTTAACAAGTTCGAGTATGTGGTTGCCAGCACGAGTTGCTGGCGTAAAATTTGAAACGCATCAAAGAGTTCGCGCTGTAAAAACATCTGTTTTTGCAGCCTTGGTAGATACACCCCAATCTTCGGATTGGCAGTTAAGCGTTACTGAGCTTCGCTCAGTAACGCTTAAGAAAAATGTATCGGTCACGCGCCCGGATGTGATCGTTATCTGCTTTGCACCCGAGGGCGACCGCATCGTCCGCGCCCCGGCGTTGATTGCCGAAGTTGTCTCGATTCTACTTTATGCAGTGCAGTCACATTTGCGGTTAATTTTTGTGCTTCTTGTATAGAGGAAGGTAGAAATGTTCAAACTATCCAATAGAAATATTCTCGCTGTGATAGCACTAACCTGGATATCAACAGCACAAGCATCATCGGTGAATCTCCAATTTGAAGATGTGTACGATAAACCACTATGGCAAAACGGATGGGTAATTGGCGGCGTAATTACCGCTACAGCCATAGGAGCAGCAGTAGTTACAACTATGACCGCTGGAACTGGTGCGCCTGCGGCTGCTGCGGGAGTTAGTACTGTTGCAAGTACATTAGCTGGTGGTGGTGCGGGATCTTACATGGCTGGTCTTTCAATGGTCGGCGGATTGGTTGGTGGCAATGCCATAGTTGGCGCTGCCATATTAAACGGAATAGCCGCCAGTCTGATCGGAAGTTCTGCCCTAAAAGGCATCCCTATGGTTGTGGTTGCATCATTAGAAGTTGCTCAAACTTTAGGAATGGTTGCCATCCCAGACCCAGAAAAAAAGATCGACCAATTTTTAGTGACAATGCCGATTACTACGGATGTTGGATCAGATTATGCTCAAGATTTAGTCGAAGAATTCAAATATAACACTGAAAAATATCAGGACGAAGAAATAACAAAAACAGATTATTTGGAGAAAAACAAATATATTGCAGAGAGAGCAATAAGATTACTTAAAAGCGTTCCAAGTCCTGCTGATGAAGATGCAGTTGTTGCTCTTATTTTAATAAGAAACCTTGGGTATATTAATGAATTTGATGAGTATGCGCATATGTTGCAATGTCAAAATGATGCATCTTTTGCATGCTATTTGCAAAGTATAGCATATCTTGATAAAGGCAATTATGAAAAATCCATAGAACTTGCAGACTATGCAATAAGCCGAGAAGAAGACGTAATCGAACCAATTATTATTAAAATAGTGGCGCTTAATGGTCTTGGGAAATATTCAAGCTCCATGGAGCTTGAAAAAAACATTGAGGATTATGATGAAGGTAACTATGTAACACCAATTTCTAAAGCGACAGCTTATAATCTTCTTGGGGATTATTCGTCAAGAAAGCTGAATCATTTTTATGCTGCAAATTACTATGTTAAAGCATTTAATGACTTAGGGTTTAATGATTCAGACGAACTAAAAGCGATATTATGTGCAAAAGCAGCTCACTCGTACCGGGTGTCAACAGAGGAAATAACAGAAGTAGACTTCAAAGATAAAGCCGAGGAATATAAAAAAGCAGTTTCTTATATCGCCGAGGAATTTTATAAAAAAGCAGTTTCTTATTCAGATTCTGATGAAATCAAAAAAACAGTTGACGCAATATATTACAGTCAAGGATAGCAGCGTAGCCGTGTAGGTTGGGTTGTGTGCCTGACACGCGATTGATGATGAATAAACCCACCCGCCCGGCACACAACCCAACATTTCCCCGCCCACCATTTAACCCAATTCAATTCACAGCAATTGCCGCAGCGGAGTTGACGGATGCCGACGATTAGCATGTTTTATGGGATTATTATTCGGATGCTATTTATGGACAATAAACCGCATCCTGTACCGCACCTTCATGTTGAATATCAAGAACACAAAGTTGTGATTGCAATTCCTGAAGGAAACGTATTGGAAGGTGCATTGCCTGTAAAAAAACTCCGTTTAGTACAGGCGTGGATCACAATCCATGAAGAGGAGTTAATGGCGAATTGGACGCTCGCTGTCAATGGTGAATCAGTCTTTCCAATTGATCCATTACGTTGAGAAATTAACAATGATTGAAGTCAATGCGGTCAGGGTCATTATCCCTTATGGGTTGGTACTTGACTTTAATAACGGTGAACGCAGATAGTTTGATATGCAACCTTATTTACATTACCCGGTGTTTCAACGCTTGCAGAATGCCGGTTATTTTTCACTGGCGCGTGTGAACTACGGTACCGTGACTTGGCCGACATTGATATTGCACCGGAAACGCTTTATGAGCGTTCTATTCCATGTCTGAGCCGTGTCGTTTAGCGGCGGCGGTTGGGTTGCCGCTGTTTAGCGACCTGACTGGGTGAGATTGAGAATGAAAACCCTGCTCCGCGCTTGATGGCGGAGTGGGGGTTTTTGTTGGGTGATTGGTTTATAATCACACCAACGCATTTGCCGCAGACCACACCATGAATTTGAAAATTATCCTTGAAGCAAGTGATGAAGGTGGATTCACCGCATTTGTCCCAGCACTGCCCGGTTGTATTAGTGAAGGCGATACCCGTGCAGAAGCCATTGCCAATATCCGTGAGGCAATTGATCTTTACTTGGAAGTCTGCGAAGACGATCTGGCCGGGTACGTCCATGCTGAACAGCTTGACATGATTGTATGAGCGTCATGCCCAGCTTGTCGTATGATCGCCTGATTCGTGCGCTACAGCGCGATGGCTGGGTCATTGTCCGGCAGAAAGGCAGCCATATTCGGCTGCAAAAGCACACCGCGGCCGAAACCCTTAAACTCACCGTTCCAGCACATCGGCCGATTAAACGCTCTACACTGTCACAGATACTCAAGCAGGCACGATTAACCACCGAGGAACTGCAATGCCTGTTGTAGCAGCAACGGTTGGGTTGCCGCTGTTTGACGATCTGAGTGAGATGAGAATGAGAACCCGCCTCGTGATGTGAATTGCTAGGCGGGTTTTTTATTAGACTTGTTCTAACACTTGTAAAACAAGGAGTTAGCAACGCTGAATTCCCACATTTCTGGGGATGTGGCAAAAATAAAACTTTATAAATCAGAGTGATACTGCTCACGCCGTCAAAACAAGTCTATTGCCCCCTTTTGGAAAAGGGGGGTTGGGGGGATTTAATCAAAGCAAGCGGTTGTGTGCCTGCACGCGATTGATGGCGAATAAACCGACCCGCCCGGCACACAACCCAACATTTCCTACCGCGTCACCTGCATCAGCGCCGCCGCCGTGCGCGCCAGCCGCCGTCCAAGTGCTTGACACAACTGCTTTTCTTCATCCGTCACCGGCAACTTGTTGTCAATTCCCGCGACATGTGATGCGCCATACGGCGTCCCACCGCCGGTGGTATGCAACAGCGCCTGCTCGCTGTAGGGCAACCCTAAAATCATCATGCCGTGATGCAGCAGCGGCACCAGCATCGTCAGCAACGTCGTCTCCTGCCCGCCGTGCAAACTGGAAGTCGAGGTGAACACCGCCGCCGGTTTGCCGATCAATGCGCCGCGCAACCACAGCGGCGAGGTCGAATCGAGAAAATATTTCAACGCCGCCGCCATGTTGCCAAACCGCGTCGGGCTGCCCAGCGCCAACCCCGCGCACTTTTCCAGATCATCCAACGTGACATACGGCGCCCCGTCACTTGGCACATCCGCCTCGACGGCTTCGCAGACGGTTGACACCGCCGGCACCGTGCGCACCCGTGCCTCCATACCGCCCTCCTCCACGCCCCGCGCAATCAGCCGCGCCAATTCCGCCGTCGCCCCGTAGCGGCTGTAATACAACACTAAAACGTACCCTGAACGCATCATCATCTCTCGTTGTTGATTAGAAATTCTTAATTAAACAATCGGTTACACCGCGCTGGTCAAGCCACCGCCGCCGAGGACGGTACCGCCGCCGAATGCCGCGCCACCCGTTGCCCAGGATAGGCTGGCACCCCCAGCCGCGCATCGTTAGCATCAATTTGATACAGCAAAAACTCACCCGTCGCCTCGCGCAGCCGCCGCAGCCGTGACGCAATCGTCAAACGCTTACTGCCAATTTCAATCGCCTCGCCCTCGCTGATCTGCACTTGCGGCGCACTCATCACGCCCCAGCCGAAATCCGCGTCATAAATCAACAAACTCGGCAGCCGCGCTGCGTCCTGATCCCGCGCCAGCGCCACCGCTTCAGTGGAACGCAGCGCCACCAGCGTGGCAAAACTCGCCAACATTTGCAGCTCCACCACCAGCGCCCCGTTGGTCAACTGCGCCACGCGGGCGACCTTGCCCAGCACCGGATTGGTCAACTCGTGCCGCCCGATGTCATACAGCGCCAGCGTCCCGACGGTCACACCATGCCCGGCGCGTTGGTCACGGGTGCTAATCCACAACCGCCGCGCCCGTTGATCCACCACCGCCCACGCACTGCGCAGGTGTGACGCGGGTGCGGGTACCGCGTGACGCGAGCGCGGTTGACCAGAATAGCCACTGCCGGCGCTGGCTAATTCCGATGTCGCCGCCGCCGTCGGGCGGGAGAAAATGTGCCGCAACTGCTCGCGCACTGGCGTGAAGCCGACATGCAACGCCACTGGCTCACCGCTGGTCGGCAACGTGATTGCACTTGACTCGTCGGTGATCGCGCCCTCGTCCAAATCCCGCGCCAGCAGCCGCAAAAATGGGCGGCGTTGTAACGCGGGTAACACCGCCAAACTCGGTGAGGTGTGCAGATCAGTCGCCGCGTTGGGATTGAACAGATCGGAATAATCTTGGCGCACCACCGCGGCCAGCCGTTGACAATCCAAGATCATCAGCGGGTGTTCGCCAGTCGGTTGCGTCAAGCACGGCGGCGCATCGTGATCGGCACTGGTGAAGCGCAGGTCGTCCAATTTGGTCAGCGGCGCCGCATCTGCCCTGACCACCCGCACTCCGTCCGTCACGGTCGCGCAGTAACTCAGGATCAACTCGTGATCGTGGCGTGACCAAGAGCAGGTATCAAATAACCCGAGCGTTTGAATGGCCAAATATTGCTCGGTCACGGTTGCGGTCGCGGCGGCAGGCGCGGTGAAAACCCCGGGCGTCAAGCGCGGCTGCGCGTCGTGATCTGCACCGATGGTGGCAATCGCACTGAACACACAGTTGGTCACGCGCCACAATTCTGGCGCCAGCGGCCGGTAGCGCAACGCACTCAAACGTTGCGCGCACTGCACCCACTCCAAAATCCGCAGCGCCGCCAGTGACAGCCGCGCCCAACTCGCCTGCTTGGGTGTGGGTAAATCGCCGTAATCGTCGGCTAACACGAGCCGATACGCCGCGATCATGGCGTCAATCACCTGTTCCAGTTGGGCGTAAAACTCGCGCTGCCCGGTGGTTTCGGCGATACCGCGCTGGTCAACGGTCAACTGGTGCAACTGGTCGAGCAGCCGCGGCCACAGCCAGTGCGCTAAGGTTTCCGTCGCCTGTAACCGAGCGGCAGGACGAGCGCGGGTGTCATTGGCACGGTGTAACGCGGTCAGCACCTGCTGCATGGTGGTAAAAAATGAATCCGTGGCACGCTCCGCTCGCGGTGGCGTCAGCAGCGGCGTCAGTCGCCATTGGCTCGGACACGGTAGCCCCGCCCGCAAATGGCTGGCGGCAGAGTGGTGACTGGCGGCAGTCGCTGGGGTTGGGAATGGTGCAAACATGGCGGCAGTTCCAGAGTAAAGTGGCAGAATTTGTCAGGTGTCATGGTTGGAGTGTATGTCATTTTCTGCAATCAACTTGTGACCCCAATCGCAGTTATTTAGCAAACTGTTGCCAGGTGGGGCGCTCTGGGCAAATAAAACAGATTAAACGCGGGCGCATGGAGACTATTGGATAGATCGGCAAGGGCGGCGGAATCTTGAATAACCCAATTGGGCGGGGGTTAATGGTCGTCGGTCGCAACTTTGCGTAAAAGTGTGACCAAATGCGCATCTTGCCGTATCTCATTTTGGCTGACTTCACCGCGTTGTTCTTTTGCCCACGCATATACGTTATCAGCGCCGAATTCATTATCCAGCCATTCAATGCTATTACCCCATTCACCCAGATGCACTCGCGCAAAGACAGTGGGGTCTAAAATGGGTGCTAATGCTGAATAACGCCGCAACCGCGTTTCTAAATCCACTTCTAATACTTCGCCCGTGTGCCAGTGAGTGCGCACACAATAGGGTTTTAATGCCTCGACCGCCGTCAAGTGTGGAAAAAACATGATGCAATTGCCGCGCACATCTTTAATTCACGCGGCCTGTTTTATATTCGGCGCATTGCGAATTAAAATCGTCGGATCATTCGTCGGTGGTGGAATTGGGCGCTCGGTTTCTAATAACAGCGCGAGGTGTTCTGCCATGCCGAGCCGTGCTTGTTGTATTGCATCTTCCACCGACTGGGCAACACCGGTAAAGCCGGGCAATTCGGGTGCAAAGAACGTGAAAAAATCAGTTTCAGCGGTCGCTTCAATCACAAGTGCATAGGGTAATTCAATCATTGTTGTTGCTTTTTAATTTGCGCAATTGCCGCGCCGCGGTGGTGGTGTATTCAACAATCCAATTCAAGTGCTATTCTCACTGCCGCTGTCGAGTGAATGGACTCTTGACCGGTGTGGACGCGCTCTAATACCGTCAAAGCGTGATAACCCGCTTCCATGTCGGCAATGCCTTGTTCGATGAAATCATTTAATAACGCGGCGGTGGTTGTGCCACTACGCACCGCCAATTGTGCTAACCGCTGTTCAATTTCATTAGACAGTTCAATCGTTGTCATTGTGTTATTCTCCGCATGGTTTATGTTAATGTCGGTAATTGTTTCACAATCCCCACTGTCTCCACACTCACGGTCACGACGCGCTGGAATAATTCGAGTGGATAGCGCGGGTTATTCATGGTTTCAATTGCCCAATCATTCGCATCATTGACAATGCCGCTGTCTTTGTCGGTTTTGACGCCCTGCCGTTCCATCACCCAGTCTAATGCCGGTTTGCCATTGACGATGTATTCATACGCGGTCAGCGGGATGTCGCTAATCGTAATGAAGTCATTATAAATCACGGTGGTTAAATCTTTATCCTTGCCGCGTTTTTGATCGTTCCCATGCTCCAGCGTGGGAACGCCCGGCTTGCCATATTTCATTTTAATCACGCGATACTCGGCTGCGGTCAATTCGGCTTTATTGGTTTTAATAGTGACGGGATACGGCGCGACAGTTTCATAATTCAAATGCAATTCAGCGAGTTGCCGCCCCGCTTGACTAAATGCCCAAAAGTCAGCGGCGCTTTTAACACACGGAATGCGCGGCTGTTCTTTACTTAAATTGTCAGCGTAGCGGGCGCGGTAGTCGGGTGAGTGCAATAGCCCATAAATGTAATAAAACAGGTCGGTTTTATTGATCGGTTCATTCGGGTAGTGCGCTTGAATATGCGCGAGGCCGGCGTCGGTGATGGCGTCGCGGCGGGTGCGGGTTAATTCGGTGGCAAATAAATTGTCATTGGCGGGGGCGGCGTCATCGTATAAATACAGCGGGAAGCATTGCCCAGTGTCGAGCGTGTGTAAATTAGGTAATAAATTAGTTAATAATACTGAAAAACCACTTCTGGCGCCAATTCCAGTAACACAAATCACCACATTGTCCGCCGTCGTGTCGGGAAAAATGCGGGGCATTTGATAAACCATTTCATTAAAGCGCCGATCATAATACAACCATTGTTTGGTAAATGGACGATACAGGCTAGTGATTAAATTGGATTGCGCAAAACTAAATTGCCGTCCTTTCACCAATTCTTGTTTCAAAGCGCGTGACCAACTAATTTGGCTAGGATCAGTGCTAATCAACTCGTCAACTTTGGTCTCTAATATTTTTTTATCTAATCCCGCAACTGCCAATTGAAAACGAGCCGTTTCCTGATTATAAAACGCAATCATCCGCTCCATATTCGCCGCAACCTGATTGCGCGAGGCGTTGTAGCACCATGTATCCCGATTTGTCACAACGCCTAATGAGAAATTATCAAACAGTTTCGTTGCCCCGCTTTTTTTATCACCCAACACAATAAAATCATTAAAACTGTCGTCGCGTTGATTCAACCAATCGCCGTGCGCATCCGGTGTAATCAATTGCCAACCATTGGCGGCGGTAATCCCGGCAATGCTCACCAGTTCAGTCATTTTGCCTAGTTTATCTGCCCTTTTTAGTGCATTGCCAATATCGTGATAATAAATTTGTCCTTGCTGCGTTGCGGCAGGATTTTTAACAAAAAAGGTGATTGCAATACCCGTCATGCTACCGCTACCGAAAATGTTTTCGCCTTCTTTCGCTCGACCCTTACTCAACATATTTTTACGAATATCGCCGCGTAAATTCAGCACATGAATACTAGAGAATTCTTCAAATAAACATTTACGCATCCCATCAGTTGCTGGTTTTTCAATAAAACCGCTGCCTGATACAAACCCAATAATCCCATTATCACCAATCCGATCTGATGCCCAGCGAATTGCCCGAATATAACTGTCATATAAACTTTTTGCATTAATAGATTTTGACTTTGCTGCGTAAGTTTCACCAATGCGTTTATTAAGTCCTGGATAATCAACATTGGCGTTGTTGTCGTTCTGACTGCCCTGCCCAATTGAATACGGCGGATTGCCAATAATCACCTGCACCGGCAATTGCGTTTGCTTCCGCCGCCGCGAGCTATTTTCAATTAACAACGCATCCATCAAATCACCCTTCTCATACAACTGGAACGTATCGGTTAAACACATCCCCGCGAATGGTTGATAGCTACCACTCACCAAACTATGATAAGTTGACTCAATGTTAATTGCCGCGATGTAATACGCCAACAGCACCATCTCATTGGCGTGAATCTCAGATTGATATTTGAACGGCAATTGCTCCCGCGTAATCAACCCACTCTGCAATAACCGCGTTAAAAACGTCCCCGTGCCAGTGAACGGATCAAGAATATGCACGCCCGCGCTACCCAGCGACAATTGAAACTCACTGGTTAATAACTCATTCACACTATGCAAAATAAAATCCACCACCTCCACCGGCGTATAAACAATCCCCAACCGCTCAGTCAATTTCGGAAACGCATTTCTAAAAAACTTATCATACAATTCGACAATAATCTTTTGCTTACCCGCCGCATTATCAATCCCCGCCGCCCGCACCTTCACACTGTCATAAAAGCCCTGCAACGTATCCGTTTCTTTATGCAAATGATGCTCATGCAATTGGGTTAAAATCGCCTGCATCGCCTGCGACATCGGGTTATATTTAGCGAATTCATAATCGGCAAATAACGCCGCAAACACCGGCTCAGTAATTAAATGCTGCGCCAACATTTCAATAATATCGCCATCACTCAAACTATCATTCACATCATCACGCAATTCATGCGCAAACGCCTCAAACGCCGCCCGCTCATTGGTATTCGCCGGATTGGCTAAAATCCCCGTGATCCGATCAATGTGCGTATTCGCAATTTTAGCGATGTCATTCGCCCAATCCTCCCAATGATGGCGATTACCGCATTTCTCCACCAATTTGGCATAAATCCCGCGTTCAATTTCGCCAATTGCAAATGTCAATTCCCCCTGATCTGCCACCGTCGGCGTGTTTATTTCCGCCTCACCAATCGTAAAATCATCCCGTCCAGACCGTTTTTTATTCGCCCGCCGCGCCGTTTTATCACCCTTTTTAATCGTCGCCTTGCCAATGTGATCGGTGATGGCAATCACCTCCATTTTATTCGTATCGCGCCCAATCCATTCCAGTTTATTCACAAACGCATCAAAATGATCATCATGCGAGCGCAACGCCTGCAAGACCTCCCACACCACCGCGTAGGTTTTATTATCATTCAACGCCTCATGCGGCGTCATGCCGGCGGGAATGACCACCGGTAAAATCACATAACCGCGTTTTTTATTCTCCGCAATACGCATTACCCGCCCCACCGCCTGCACCACATCCACTTGTGAATTGCGCGGCGCGAGAAATAACACCGCATCTAATGTCGGCACATCCACGCCTTCAGATAAACAGCGCACATTACTTAAAATGCGGCAGGTATTATCGGGCGGAGCATCGCGCAACCATTGCAAATGCGCCGCTTTTTCACTCGCACCCATTGATCCATCCACATGCCGCGTTTCACACTTTAATTGCGCAACCGCCGCCGTTGTTAATTGCTCCTGCTGTTGATACGCCTCGACCACCAATTGAAACATCGCCGCAATGTGTTTAGAACTGACACGGTGCGTTTTGCGGTTTTGATTCGGTTCAATCACCTGACAAAACGCCACCGCCCGCTGCATTGGCGTCGCGTCATTCGTTAATTGTTCGGTCAAACCATATTTCGCCAATGCTTTCCAACAGCCGACAATTTTCGCCGCATCATCAATTTTTAATTGGTTATTTTCATCTTTTAATAATTCTTGAATTCGCCGACTAACGTGCGCTTCATCAATCGTCAATACCACCACTTTATAATCCACTAATAACTTGCGCCACACCGCCTCTGAAAAGTTTAAGACAAATAATTCTTGACCATACAATTGCTCATCATCCATTGAACACAGCGTCACGTTATCGCGCTCGGCAATCGCTTTGGCCGTATTCGCATAAATGCGCGGCGTCGCCGTCATATACAGCCGTTTATTCGCCCGCACATAGGCGTTATCATGCACCCGTACAAACGCGCTCTCCTCGGCATCATTAAAGATCGCGCCAGTGGTGCGGTGCGCTTCATCGCAAATGATTAAATCAAACGGCGGCAGTTGATAATTGACTTGTGCCTCGTGCAACACATGAATCGAATGATAAGTACTAAACACCACCGTTAAATGCTCGGCATCGTGGCATTGCGCAATTTTCATTGCCAACTGCGCGGCATTGGTCGTGGCCGGATACTGCAATTCCGACACGCGCAAATCCACCTGATCGGCATCTTGATCCTGCTTTTTAGTTGGTTTTTGATTACCAACTTCAGTATCCGAACACACCGCAAATGAATGTAACGGCAATTGACTCTGCTGCGTCCATTCGGTCAGCGTTTGCGATAACAGATTCAAACTCGGCACACAAAACAACACCCGCCCACCCGCGCCGCCAATGGCTTCGGCAATGTTCAATGCCGTGAACGTTTTGCCCGTGCCACACGCCATAATCAATTTGCCACGCTCGGCTGTTTTTAATCCCGCCACCACCTTTTTAATTGCGGCAACCTGATGCTCACGCGGCGTTTTACGCGGTTTTAATTCCGCCGTTTTATTCTCAGGTTGATACTGTGCCCAATCAATTTGACTCGCCTCCAATGCCGGCAAATCAATCACCGTCACCGGCGGGTGTTGATTCTCTAATGCCGTCCGCGCATGAGTATTCCAATGCGGCGTAGTGGTGATAATAATGCGATGACTAAAGGTGGTTTTACCCGACGCCGTAAAGAAACTATCAATATTGCCTTTACTAATGACATGATCGGGGGAATAAAACTTACATTGAATCGCGTGGTATTCAGCAATGCCGCGAGTCATTGCCACCAAATCAATGCCCGTGTCTTGCCGCGATAAACCCTGCGTCGCTGCCCAATCACCATACAACCACACGGCGGCGTATTGATCTTGATAATAGGGTTCGGTGCGCAAATAACACAGCATTAACTCTTCAAAATAAGTGCCTTTTTCGCGTTCCGATTGTGAAATAGACCGGTAATGATCGAGTAAAATAGACAGCGGTGACATCGTGAAACGCTCGTTTTAATACAGGCGACTGATCGTTCCCACACGAGAACGATCAAACCTGATTGGTTTATTTAAAAAAGCCGCAGTTTTTAATCGAAGTGACGTTATGAAACCGCAAGCGCCAGCGTATTCACACGCATTCGCTGCGCTCGTGCTGCTTCAATAAAACTGCAAAAGAGCGGATGGCCATCACGCGGTTTTGAGGTGAATTCAGGATGGAATTGACAGCCAATAAACCAGGGATGATCGGCGATTTCAATCATTTCTAATAATTCATTATCTAATGACCAACCCGAACAGCGCAGCCCGGCGGTTTGTAAAATAGTCAAATAGCGTTTATTAAACTCATAGCGATGACGATGGCGCTCGCGGATTTGATCTTGATGATAAATTTGATGCGCTAAACTGTGTGGTTCGAGCTGGCATTGTTGACCACCCAAGCGCATAGTACCGCCTTTATCCGTATTGACAGTGCGGACTTCACGCTGCCCCTGTTCGGTCTGCCATTCGGTAATTAACGCAATAACCGGATGCGGTGTCGTTGGCATAAACTCGGTGCTATGCGCATCAATTAAACCGGCAACATGGCGCGCATATTCAATGACCGCAACTTGCATTCCTAAACAAATCCCCAAATACGGAATGCCCTGTTCACGCGCATATCGTGCCGTTGCAATTTTGCCTTCAATCCCGCGTTCACCAAAGCCACCGGGGACTAAAATGGCATCTAAACCAATTAAACAACCGGGGCCGTTGCGTTCAATATCTTCGGCTTCGAGGTAATGAATATCGACTTTTGCACCGACATGCGCGCCGGCATGAGCAATAGCTTCGGATAATGATTTGTACGCCTCGGTTAATCCCATATATTTGCCGACCATTGCAATGGTGACGCGATCACGCGGATTATCAAAACCCGCCAATACGGCTTGCCATTGCGATAAATCAGCGGGCGGTAGTTCAATCCGAAATTGCCGCGCTACTAATTGATCTAATTGTTGGGCGTGGAGTAATAAGGGAATGCGGTAAATATTATCGGCGTCCACCGCTGAAATCACCGCCTCCTCGGGAACATTGGTGAATAATGCAATTTTGCGGCGTTCTTCATCGGGTAAATGTTGTTCGGCACGACAGAGTAGAATGTCGGGTTGAATCCCAATTGAGCGCAATTCTTTTACCGAATGTTGCGTGGGTTTGGTTTTAATTTCGCCGGCAGTGCGCATATACGGCACGAGCGTCAAGTGCATAAATAACACATGATCGCGGCCGCGCTCGATGCGCATTTGGCGAATAGCTTCTAAAAAGGGTAATGATTCAATATCGCCCACCGTGCCGCCAATTTCAACTAATGCAATATCGGCTTGACCGGCGCCAAGGAGAATGCTTTGTTTTATTTCATTGGTGATGTGTGGAATGACTTGCACGGTGCGCCCTAAATAATCACCGCGCCGTTCTTTGCGAATGACGCTATCATAAATGCGCCCGGTGGTGAAATTATTACAGCGCCCCATTTGAATACTTAAAAAGCGTTCATAATGTCCCAAATCTAAATCGGTTTCGGCGCCGTCATCCGTGACAAAAACCTCGCCATGTTGGAATGGACTCATGGTGCCCGGATCCACATTGATATACGGATCCAGTTTAATCATAGTGACGCGCAAACCCCGCGCTTCTAATAATGCACCGAGTGAAGCAGATGCAATACCCTTACCTAATGATGACACGACGCCACCAGTGACAAAAATAAACTTACACATGAATAGATGAGTTGCGTTTTAGCGTTGAGTGAATTAAAACAGTGTGTCACGTTAGCAAATTCTTCAATACCCGACAATCTAACTTGCGCGTGACGACGCACACAGACAAGTTGTTTCACAGGGCAAGGCGCGTTACGCTGACAGGTGATTAATCGGTGCGCTGCGACAGAAAATTGCCGTGACGCGCCGCGATTCTAATGACGTTGGCAGCGCGATGGGTTGCGGCACGGGTGGGTATGACCGCCGCTGGGCAATCACGTTGCGGCTGACCGACGCCACCGGGGGCGCTGATGGAATGGTTATTTCTTTTATTGCCAGTCGCGGCGGCATCGGGCTGGTGGGTGGCGCGGCGGAATGAGACGCCGCGCCGTCGGGCGAATCATGCCGCTGCGGATACGGTTTTTTTTCGTGGCTTGAATTATTTGCTGAATGAACAACCCGATAAAGCATTAGATGTTTTTTTGAAATTCGCCGAAATAGATGGTGAAACGGCCGAAACTTATTTGGCATTGGGGGCATTATTTCGGCGGCGCGGCGAAGTAGAACGGGCAATTCGTGTCCATCAAGATTTGGTGGCGCGAGTGAAATTGCCGATTGCGCAACGCAGTCTTGCGCTGTATGAACTGGGACGCGATTATTTACACGCCGGGCTATTTGATCGCGCCGAAAGTTTATTTAAAGAACTGGTTGATATGCAAATGCAACGCCCATTAGCATTGCGGGCGTTAATTGAAATTTACCAGCAAGAAAAAGATTGGCTGCGCTGTTTAGAAATGGCCGAGCAGTTAAAGATGGATGGCAATGAACTGCTGCGGATTGAAATCGCCCAGTTTCATTGCGAATTGGCCGAACAGTATTTACGCAGCAATGAAACTGAATCGGCGCGTTTTCATTTACGCACTGCGCAAATGGTGGATAGTAATTGCATTCGTGCCAATTTATTACAGGCGGAAATGGCAATGACTGGTGGTGACGCCCGCGCTGCGCTCGCGTTATACCGTCGCGTTGCCGAGCGCGGGCCGCGCTATGTACCAACCATGTTGCCCGGATTATTAGAGTGTTATCAAGCACTTGGCTACACCAGCGTCGCTGCCGAATTGGCGCAATTGTTTCACGCGCAACCCAGCACCCCGCTGATGTTGGAACTGTCTAACGCTCTCGAACGCGAGCAGGGCAGCACGGCGGCGTTACATTTTCTCACCGATTATTTGCGCGAACGGGCGGATTTGGCGGGCGCAGAGCGACTGTTGGAATTGCGCCTCAAACAGCAGCAAACGCCCGCTGTCACCGACGCGATCTTGTTGGCGGTGGTGCAACATTTGTTGTCTGCGCAACCGGTGTATCAATGTGACCACTGTGGCTTTACGGCACGGGTGCTGCACTGGCAATGCCCGAGTTGCAAGCATTGGGGCAGCATTAAAGCGGTCGAGCCGGGCGTGATGACTGGCGCACTGCCGCTGCCGAAACATCAACTTTTGGCCGAATAACGACAGAGGGTGAGTGTGACCAAATCTACAACAGATCGCCCGCTCATTATCGCGCTGGACTACCCCAACGCCGCCGCCGCGTGGACATTATTGCACCAACTTGATCCGCGCCGCTGTCGAGTAAAAATCGGCAAAGAGCTGTTCACCCGTGAGGGACCGGCGCTGGTAAAACAGGTGATCGCGGCGGGCTTTGACGTGTTTTTAGACTTGAAATTTCACGATATTCCCAACACGGTCGCTGCCGCGGTCGCCGCCGCGGCGGATTTGGGCGTGTGGATGGTCAACGTTCACGCCAGCGGCGGCCCGCGCATGTTGATCGCGGCGCGTGAGCGATTAGCGACAGTTGCACAACCGCCACTGTTGATCGCCGTCACCGTGTTAACTAGCTTCGATCAAGCCGAATTGGCGGCCGTTGGTTGCGCAGGTGAGACAGCAGCACGGGTGTTGCATTTGGCACGACTGACTGCCGCCGCCGGCCTCGACGGCGTGGTATGTTCACCACAAGAAGCGGCACTGATCCGCGCAGACAGCGGCGCTCGTTTGGTGTTGGTCACGCCCGGGGTGCGCCCGCTGACTGCCGCGACGGATGACCAACAGCGCGTGATGACGCCAGCAGCGGCGCGAGCGGCGGGCGCAGATTATTTGGTGATTGGTCGCCCAATTACCGCCGCGCCTGATCCACTGGCGGCGCTGGCGGCAATTGAATCTGAATTGAATTGAATGCGCAATCAGTCATTGCATTTAATAAAACGCACTTCATTTAATCCCATTAACCTGATTAGGCATACGCATGGCAAGTATTAGAAAAGCAGTTTTTCCCGTCGCAGGATTAGGCACCCGCTTTTTACCAGCAACGAAAGCAAGCCCCAAAGAAATGTTGCCCATTGTTGATAAACCGCTCATTCAATATGCAGCCGAAGAGGCGGAAGATGCCGGCATTACGCAGTTGGTGTTTATTACCGGGCGCAGCAAGCGGTCAATTGAAGATCATTTCGATAAAGCCTATGAACTTGAATCCGAACTGGAGCGGGCGGGTAAAACTAAGTTATTAAACATCATACATCGGATTTTACCCGAAAGCACCAGTTGTATCTATTTACGCCAAGCCGTCGCATTGGGATTAGGTCACGCGGTGTTATGCGCAAAACCGGTGGTGGGTGATGAAGCCTTTGCGGTGATTTTAGCCGATGATTTAATTGATACGGGTAATGAATCGGGGGTGGTTGAGCAAATGGCGGCGGTGTATGAACGCACGGGTGCCAGTGTATTAAGCGTCGTTGAAGTACCGCGTGAAGAAACAAATAAATACGGAATTGTGGAAACCGAACGCCAAGCGGATGGTTCATTGCGCGTGACCTCAATTGTGGAAAAACCGCACCCATCAGTTGCGCCTTCAACGCTTGCAGTCGTTGGGCGGTATCTATTGACGCCGGGCATTTTCACCGAATTAGAACGTGTTCAACCCGGGGCGGGTGGCGAGATTCAATTAACCGATGCCATTAGCGAATTATTAAAACATGAGTTGGTCATTGCGCATCCGTTTATTGGTAAACGCTATGATTGCGGTAGCAAAATTGGTTATTTACAAGCAACGGTGGAATTGGCATTAGCACATCCAGACTTGGGGCCAGAATTCGCCGCCTATTTGCGGTCTATTGCACATGAGTATGGGTATCGACAATTGACATAATGAAATGGCGCAACATATTTAGTGCCATAAAACAGAATTGAATTGAATTGTATTGTTAGGTGAATGAAGTGATGACAAAAAACATTAAAAAAGTGGTATTAGCGTATTCAGGCGGGCTGGATACGTCGGTGATTTTGCATTGGTTGCGTGAGCAGTATGACTGTGAGGTTGTGACCTTTACCGCTGATATTGGGCAGGGTGAAGAATTAGAACCAGCCCGCGCTAAAGCAATTGCGGCCGGGGTGCGCGAAATCTTTATTGATGATTTGCGTGAAGAATTCGTGCGTGATTTCGTTTATCCCATGTTTCGCGCTAATGCACTGTATGAAGGTGAATACTTACTTGGCACTTCAATTGCGCGGCCGTTAATTGCGAAACGATTAGTTGAAATAGCGGTTATTACCGGCGCGGATGCAATTGCACATGGCGCGACGGGTAAAGGCAACGATCAAGTGCGCTTTGAATTGAGTGCGTATGCGCTGAAACCCGATATTCAAGTCATTGCCCCGTGGCGCGAATGGGATTTATTATCACGCGAAAAGTTATTAGCCTATGCTGAAGCGCGTGGGATTCCAGTGGAAATGAAACGTGCCAGTGGTCAATCGCCTTATTCAATGGATGCGAATCTATTGCATATTTCCTATGAAGGGAATGAATTAGAAGACCCCTGGCAAGAACCGGCGGCGGATATGTGGCGCTGGACAATTGCGCCGGAACAGGCGCCCGCCACGCCGGCGTATTTGGAATTAACTTTTGCACACGGTGACGTGGTGGCAATTAACGGTCAAACGATGACGCCGGCAATCGCGTTGGCTGAATTAAATCGCATTGGTGGAACGCATGGGATTGGGCGCGCTGATCTGGTTGAAAATCGCTCAGTGGGAATGAAATCTCGTGGCTGTTATGAAACGCCCGGCGGTACGATTTTATTAAAAGCACATCGGGCAATGGAGTCATTAACATTAGACCGCGAGGCGGCGCATTTGAAAGATGAGTTAATGCCGCGCTATGCCAGTTTAATTTATAATGGTTATTGGTTTAGTCCCGAGCGGCGCATGTTGCAAGCGGCAATAGATCAAACCCAGCAGGTGGTGAATGGCGTGGTGCGTTTGAAATTATATCGGGGCAATGTCACGGTCGTCGGGCGGCAGTCTGATAGCGATAGTTTATTTGACACTGCCATTGCTACTTTTGAAGAAGACGCCGGCGCTTATAATCAAGCGGATGCGACGGGTTTTATTCGGTTGAATGCGTTACGCTTGCGGGTGGCGGGGCGCAAACGCGGCGGTTAATTGCACAAGGTTTATTCAAGTTTTATTGAATAAAACGGCAGTTAATCAATTCAGATTGAACAATTAACGCCAACAAAAATGGCGCGGTTTTATTGCCCAACCGCGCCAGTCAACTATGCAATCATAATCAGGTTTCACAGCGTAAATTGCTGCATTAACTGCTGTAAATTTTCAGTTTGCCTATTAAGCTGAATAGCGGCAACGGCGGTTTCTTCAGCACCGCGTACTGTGGTTAACGCAATATTGTTGACGTGTTGCAGATTAGTCGTGATTTCAAGGGTCACGGCCGCTTGCTCTTCAGTTGCCGCCGCGACCTGTGTGATTTGCAGGTCGACATGGTCAACCTGATTGAGGATTTGCGTTAAAGAGCTTTCAAGTTCAGCCGCCTCAACAGCACCCTGTACGGCGCCCTTCACTCCCGCTGCCATCGAAGTGACGGCAACCTGGGTTTCCTGCCGGATTGCATGGATCATCTCGTTGATTTCTTTGGTCGCATTCGTCGTGCGTCCAGCTAAAGCACGCACCTCGTCGGCAACAACAGCAAACCCGCGTCCCATTTCGCCCGCCCGTGCCGCTTCAATTGCGGCATTCAGTGCCAACAGGTTGGTCTGGTCGGCAATTTGACCAATTGTGTCGGCAATGGCGCCGATCTGTTCGGAACGCTTGCCTAAATTTGCCATCATGGCGGCATTTTCACGGGTTTGTTCGCCACGAAAACGGATGCCTTCCACCGTGCGTTTGACGGTCGAAAAGTCATTTTGGGTGGTATTTGCGGCAACCCCGATGCTATCAGCGGCAATATGGCAACTGCGGCTAATTTCGCTGCTGCTGGCTGACATCTCCTCGCTGGCGGTGGCAAGCGAATTCACTTGGGTAGACAAGGATTTAGATCCGGTAGTCATCTGGTCAGCAGTGCGATGCATCTGTGCGGCAGCGGCAGCGATGTTTTGCGAAGCGGATAACACCTGTTGCACCAATTGATGCAGGTTTGCCACCATCTTTTCAATAGCCGCCATAATGCTGTTGTTTTGATATTTGAATGGTGCAAATGAGATTGATAAATCACCATTTGCAACCTGCTGTGCAATCTGTCTGACTTGATAAGGTTCACCGCCAAGCTGGCTAGTGATATTACGGATCATAATAATAGACAGTGTGGCGGCAAGAATGATACCAATCATAACAAGTAGCATCATGCTAAAGCGGCGCTTGTGGTATAGCTGTTCGCTTTCTGCATATGTTTGATGAGCAATATTCAATTGTAAAGCGACCAGTTGAGCAATCTTATTAGTCACCGGATCAATGGCAGGATAGAGCTTCTGTATCGTGAATTGGGCTAATTGATCCTGCTGTTGTTGTTGCAACAGTTGTTCAAGTTTTTGGACTGCCGCATCAGCATTAATCATCAGTGGTTTCAATTCTTGAATTAACTGCTGTTCATCAGGTACCAAACTGGTTGCTAAATAACTTTTCCAAGTTTGTGCGATTATTTTGATCGCCTGTGCCACGCTGTTGTACGCAACTTCCCAGCGAATATTACCATTCCGCGTTTTATGGCTGCTATCAACAATATTGACTGCGTACATATCAGAAATGATCTTGAGCTGTTCCAACGGCACTACGCGATCATTATAAACTGTTTCCAATCCACTATTCGCTATTTTCGCTGTATTCAAACCAAGCGATGCAACTGCTACTAATAAAACCAATAAAAAACCAACCAACGAATATAATAATTGGGCAACAGTAAACTGCTTCATGTTTGCTCCGCGTTAGCGTCTATTTTAATTCGACATCGTATCAAATAAAAGGCTAATATCTACTGGTGTAGCCTAGTGAATTTTTAGAAACGTAGTAATTATAACACATTTTGTATACGTTAACGAAACATTTTGTACACATTTACGCTAAATAGAATTTCAATAAATATATTTAATACACTACTTATAATTTAGTTGGATTCTTAACCATTTGAGCTGCATAATTAACGTCCAAAAAAAATAGCGCGGTTTAGTCATCAAACCGCGCCAACCAACTAACAACTTAATTTTACAACTACTGCTGTAAATTACAGCGATTGATAATAATCCATTAGAATTTTTGCCACTTCAGGACGTGAAAATTCCGGTGGCGGCGCAATACCATTTCCCAACATTTCACGCACCCGCGTTCCCGATAATAAAACGAAATCCTCTTTGGTATGATCCGGCGCTTCACACATCATCACCACGCGATTTAACTTTTTAGAATACGCGGTATGATCGGCTTTGAAAATCTCAATTTCTAATGCCCCGGCAGGCACCTTTTCATCAAAAATCGTTTGCGCATCAAAGGCGCCATAATAATCACCAACGCCGGCATGATCGCGTCCAATAATGAAATGCGTCGCGCCCATATTCTGCCGGAAATACGCATGAAGCACCGCCTCACGCGGCCCCGCATAAAGCATATCAAAGCCATAACCGGTGACCATTGCGCTATTCGGTTTGAAATATAACTCAACCATTTTACGAATAGATGCATCACGCACGGGCGCTGGAATATCACCCTCTTTTAATTTACCCAATAGCATGTGAATCACTAATCCATCGCAATTCAAACGCTCCATTGCCATATGGCATAGTTCTTCATGCGCCAAGTGCATTGGATTGCGCGTTTGAAATGCCACCACCCGCTGCCACCCGCGCTCGGCTATTTCATGGCGAATCTCAACTGCGGTGCGGAATGTATCAGGAAAATCACTTTGGAAATAAGAAAAGTTTAATACCTGAATAGCACCTGATAATAAAACCCGTCCTTGATTATTAAATGCTGCAACACCGGGATGAGCGGCATCTTGTGTGCCATAGACCTGCTGCGTCATTAACGCCATTTGGTCATCGGTCACAGTTTCAATTGCTGTGACATCCATAATGGCCAATACCGGATGGCCTTCCATATTCGGATCGCGTAATGCAATGCGGGTGGCATGTTTAATCGCACTGGTATCTTCAATTAAACACACAATTGGCACGGGAAAAAATGCACCATTGGTCATGCGCATATCACTTGCAACACTCAACGCATCCGCAAGATTCATAAAACCAGGCAATGGGCTGAAATAACCACCGCCAAGCATGACGGCATTGCCGGCTGCTTGGGAGCTAATTACAATTGACGGCAGTTGTGCAGCCTCAGCCATTAAGGCGTGATGCTGTTCTGGATCATAAACAAAGCAGGGTTTTAATTCGTCAGAACCAACAGGTTTAATCACATCATTACTCCGTTAATAAAGCCGCTTGTGTAGCTGGCGGGGGTTGGAAAAATCAGTTTGACAATAAACAACAAATAAAGAGTCGTTGTTATGAAACCAAAGCAGTACTTTTAATCTAATGCGGTGAGCGGTTTTTTTAGTCAAGTGACAGTTAGATAAACCGTGTGCAAAATTAATCAAATTAGAGTGCGCCTTTACCGAATAACACAACTTCAACTGTTTCCACAAGAATTAACATATCCAAAAATAAGCTATAATTTTTGACATAATACAAGTCATATTCTAATTTGCTCAACGCATCCGCTTCAGTATTCCCATAGGGAAAGCATAATTGTGCCCAACCAGTTAAACCGGGTTTCACACGATGGCGACTGGCGTAATAGATATGCTTCTTGGCTAACATGGTGACGAATTCGGGGCGTTCGGGACGTGGTCCAACAAAACTCATATCACCTTTAATGATATTAAAGATTTGCGGCATTTCATCAATCCGGGTTTTACGAATAAAACGCCCAACACGAGTAACTCGATCATCGTGTTTAGTTGCCCAACGCGGCCGTCCGTCGGCTTCTGCATCAATACGCATACTGCGAAATTTAATGACTTGAAATGGCATCCCGTTTTCGCCAATGCGTACTTGACGATATAAAACCGAATACCGAAAATCACTTTCAATAAAAATTGCCAGCGCGGCAACTAACATAAAGGGTGCAAATATCAAACCCAGAATAGTTGCCATGACTAAATCGAATAGGCGTTTAACAGCTAAACTAATGCTCCCATGTGAAAACCCATCCGAATACACCAGCCAACTCGGTGACAGCAAATCCAGTTTAATAATACCAACTTCACGTTCAAAGAACGATTGTAATTCAAGAATATCTATGCCACTCACTTTACAATCTAATAACTCTTCAATTGGCAACTTACCTCGGCAATCAGGAAGTGCTAAAACAATTGCGTCTACTTGTAGGCGAGCAGCAAGAAAAGGCAATGGTTCATCACAATGGATAATTGGTACTGAACACGGCGCGTCTGCTTCTGTTTCCAAAGGCAAAAAACCAACAAAATCAATTCCGCGTGAATCAGTATCTATCACCATTTGTGTTAGATCAATCGAGCCAACGACTAGAATACGGCGCTTAAAAAAATTTGGACGAAAAAAATAAAACCCCCCTCGCAGCAATAAAATTGCAATAAAAGAGAAGATGACGGCTAATAATAAAGTGCTGCGCCACAAAGGCAACTCTGGCATTGCAAAAGAAATGGCCGCTAATGTCACAGACCCTAATAACAACGCTAAAACAACGCGAATTAATGAGCCATGTAATCCTTCCCGTAGGTGTGCTTCATATAGCCCCATTGCTGCCATCCAAATCACAAACACAATGGCAACTAATCCTGATAATAATAGTGGACTGGCTGATTCAGGAACGGGTCCGGCGTTAATTGATAACCAGCGAGTATGAAATCCAATGTAGTAACAAGCGGCAAATAGCACGGCTTCTGCCCCAGCAAGAAGCAATAAGGGTAGCCGCATATAGTGATGAAACACACGAACAGATCGCATGACTCCCCCAATTTTTTGTGAATAAAAATGCGCTTCACTGAAATAACTCTAGCCGCCACCAATATAAATAATCGATTGACGATGCACTATGTCAAAAATTATACTCTCTTGACGATGGGAGTGCTGTCACCTATGCTTAACAAGCATAAATCGAAATATTAATCACTGTTGACTGAATTTCATCCGAAGTGATTAGCTATTTACCCTCAATATCTTGGTGTTATAATGGCAGAAAAAATAGAAGACCTCACAATCAGTTATACCGAAGATGGTATTGAAACTACCCGTGAATTGGATAAGGTGGTCTTATCTAAAGGAAGTTGGACTACTGTATTGTATCGTTATCAAGAGTGGGAACGTGCTAAAGGAACTTACAGTCCAGAGCGCTACAGCATTCGTCGTTATCAAAAACGCAATGGTGAATATCGCCAGCAATCAAAGTTTAATATCTCTAGTCGGGCGCAGGCGCAGGCGATTATTGATGCGTTGCAACAGTGGCTGAATCAAGACCCTTCAGCTGGTAATGCGTTGGGCGATACATCTGATGATTCGACTGAATAGTAATTGCAATTATCGCGGTGTCATCTGCAATAAATAACAGCGATTAACAAAACAATGGTGGCTAATAAAATCCGTTGTGTGCTAATTAAAAATCGCGCCGCACTATAATCGCCCATCAACGTCTGATTTAGGAAATAGGTATTTGACATCGTAAATCACCGCATTAGGTTTACCTAATGCGCGAATGGCGGCACTGCCAAGCGCAATAAATTGCCGATGTGCAACTGCAATAATAATTGCATCATACAATCCCGGCGTTCCCAATTCCACTAATTGCAACCCGTATTCAGACGCTGCTTCAGCGCGATCTACCCAGGGATCATGCACCGCACACTGAATACCATATTCATTCAGCTCTTTAATAATATCTACCACGCGAGTGTTGCGCAGATCGGGGCAGTTTTCTTTAAATGTTAATCCCAGAATCAATACCCGTGTTGCAGTAGAAATGCCACCACGTTGACTCAAACGTTTAATCACTTCGGTAGCGATAAACGCCCCCATGCTGTCATTCAAGCGCCGTCCAGCAAGAATAACCTCGGGATGATAACCAATGGCTTGCGCTTTATGAGTCAAATAATACGGATCAACGCCAATGCAATGACCGCCAACTAAACCGGGGCGGAATGGTAAAAAATTCCATTTACTCCCTGCTGCTTGTAATACTTCTTCCGTATCAATCCCGAGCCGATTAAAAATGAGCGCCAATTCATTAATGAGCGCGATATTGACATCGCGTTGGGTGTTTTCAATTACCTTTGCGGCTTCAGCGACGCGAATACTACTCGCTAAATGCGTGCCAGCGGTAATAATGCTGGCATAGAGCGCATCAATATAAAGCGCAATGTCTGGCGTAGAGCCGGAGGTGACTTTTTTGATTGTCGGTAATCGGTGTTCATGGTCGCCGGGGTTAATCCGTTCCGGGCTATAGCCAACAAAAAAATCTTGATTAAAAACGAGCCGCGAGCCCTGTTCTAATAATGGAACACAGACCTCTTCAGTGGCACCTGGGTACACCGTTGATTCATAAATAACAATGTCGCCAACTTTAATAATACTGCCTAATAAACGACTGGCACTTTCTAATGGTGTGAGGTCGGGTTCTTTATGCGCGTTAATTGGCGTGGGGACGGTGACAATAAAGACATTGCAGCGGCGTAAATCGGTGACGTCATTGCTATAGGTTAAATTAGTCGCGGCGCGCAATTCTTCATCACTGACTTCGAGTGAACTATCATGGCCGGCGCGTAATGCGGCAATGCGATCCGCTTTAATATCATAGCCGAATGTTGGGTATTTTTGGCTAAAGGTGACCGCTAATGGCAATCCAACGTAACCTAATCCAATAATGCCTAATACCGGTGGACGCGAAATAAGTGTGAATGACATGGCAATTAATCCGACGGCGTATTTGATAATAAATTGTTTTGAAAAGCGCCAAACATTAAAAGACTCCAGAGCGCAGGGCTAAAGTCACGAATGCCCGCTTGATGCTGATCAACCATCCACCGCAGGCGTTTCATATTAAATAAACTGGTATCAGCGATGGTATCACCTAATACCACAGTGCGTAATTGTTCACGCAATGGCCCGCGAAACCAAGCCGCTAATGGCACCGCAAATCCCATTTTGGGACGATACAAATTGTCGTTATCTAAATAGGGTTCGAGTGACTTTTTAAATAAAAACTTGCCTTCACGACCATTCAATTGCCATTCGGGCGGCAAGGTCGCAGCCCATTCCAATAATGGATGATCGAGTAATGGTTCGCGCACTTCCAACGCATGAGCCATGCTGGCGCGATCCACTTTCGTTAATATGTCGCCTGGCAAATAGGTTTTTAAGTCAAGGTATTGAGCGCGTGAAACGGGATGATCGGGGGCGCGTTTTGCGTAATGACGCAAGACCTCGACGGCTTGATAGCCTTGCAATTCACGCCGCAATTGCGGCGAAAATAACGCGGCACGCAGCGAATTATTCAGAATAGCGATGCTATCAAAATAACCGTCAATTGATGTGCGCGCTAATGCTTGTAAAGTTGATTTGGCACGCAAGATTTGCGGCGCCCAATCGGCTTTAGGATAAATAAAACCCGCCGCGCCAAATACTGGTCCCCGCAACCATTGTGGAATTAAACGGCGCACTTTGTCTTCATACATGTGCCAACGATAACGGCGATAACCGGCAAAGGTTTCATCACCGCCATCACCCGATAAACAGACGGTGACACGCCGCCGCGCTAATTCACATACGCGATAGGTTGGCATAGCGGAACTATCGGCATAGGGTTCATCATAGAGCGTGGCCAATTGCCCAATTAAATTAAAATCATCGGGTGAAACTGTGTCTAAATGATGATTGGTATGGTAACGGTTTGCCACTAATTCGGCAAAGGCGGATTCATTATATTTGGGGTCATTAAACCCAATGGAACAGGTATTGACCGCTTGATCGGATAAACCCGCCATCATTGCCACAACGGCGCTGGAATCCACGCCGCCAGATAAAAAAGCGCCTAATGGGACTTCTGAAATTAACCGAATACGGATTGATTCACGCAGCCGTTCAATCAATTCGTCAGCCGCTGTTTGAATATCAAGTTTATTTGATGATGGCTGAAAAAGAATATCCCAATACTCGCGGGGCGCGGGTAATGATTGACCGCGCCGAATTGTTAACGTATGACCGGCCGGCAGTTTGTGAATAGATTTGAAGATACTGCGCGGATCAGGGATATAACCGTAGGCGAAATACTCTTCAATTGCATGGGGGTCAAGATCACGCGGCAATTTGGAATCAAGCAATAATGATTTCATTTCAGAGGCGAATAATAACCGCCCATCCGCCAGTAATGCGTAGTGCAATGGTTTGACGCCGAGGCGATCACGCGCAAGAAATAAAGTTTGCTGTTGCCGATCCCATAAAGCGAATGCAAACATGCCACGAAAGCGGTCAACACACCGCTCGCCCCATTGCTCCCACGCATGAACAATCACTTCGGTATCGCAATGGGTACGAAAGATATGTCCTGCCGCAGTTAATTCCGTTGCCAGCGTTTGGAAATTATAAATCTCGCCATTGAACACGACCACAACGGAGTGATCTTCATTAAATAACGGTTGCGCACCACCCGACAAATCAATAATTGCCAAGCGCCGGTGTGATAACCCCAAGCCGGGTTCTCGATGTTCACCGCCCGCATCCGGACCACGATGCCATAACGCATCATTCATTCGCGTTAATAAATCGGGATCAATGGGGCGCTGTTCTCGCGTATCGAAAATACCGGCTAATCCACACATGAGTTATGATGGCCTGTGAGTTGTTTTTTTGATTGTTTCCACACACCGGTGAGAACGCATTCTTCATGCAACATCAATCAATCGGCATTCAAATCGTGTCATATTTGACCAATACATCATTAACGATTTTTCAAAAAATAATCCATCAACGCCGCAGTAGAACTGTCATGTTCGGTGTTCAAAACCCGTCCAGATTCCAATTCTTTCAGAATAATAGTTGCCAATTGTTTGCCCAATTCAACGCCCCATTGGTCAAATGAATTGACATTCCACACCACGCCCTGACAAAAGATTTTATGTTCATACAGCGCAATTAACGCGCCGAGGGTACGCGGTGTCACTTCATTCACCAATAGCGTATTAGTCGGGCGATTACCGTCAAATTGACAATGCGGCGCCAGGCGTTTGGTATCCACCTCAGAACGACCGGCAGCTAATAACGCCGCCTCCGCTTCTTCTAATGTCCGCCCACGCATTAACGCTTCAGTTTGCGCAAAACAATTGGCAATTAACTTGGCATGATGATCGCCCAGTGGATTATGACTTTGCACCGGTGCAATGAAATCGCAGGGAATTAACGTCGTACCCTGGTGAATTAACTGATAAAAAGCATGTTGCCCATCGGTGCCGGGTTGCCCCCATACAATTGGCCCCGTGGCATAATTAACGCGCTCGCCATCATGCGTGACATGTTTGCCATTACTTTCCATGTCGCCCTGTTGAAAATAGGCGGCAAAATGTTCTAAATATTGATCGTAAGGCAGAATGGCTTGGGTGCTGGCGCCAATGAAATTAACGTACCACACGCCGAGTAACGCCATAATCACGGGCAAATTGTTTTCTAATGGTGCGCTATGAAAATGCTGATCCATTTCATGCGCGCCGGCTAATAATTCGGTAAAATTATCATAGCCAATCGCTAATGCAATTGGTAATCCAATTGCCGACCACAGTGAATAACGTCCGCCAACCCAATCCCAAAATTCAAACATTTGCGCGGGATCAATTCCAAATGCTGTGACCTTTTCGGTATTCGTAGAAACGGCGACAAAATGATGCCGCACGGCGCTATCATCACCCAATTGGTCAATTAACCAGCGCCGCGCACTTTGGGCATTGGTCATGGTTTCTAATGTCGTAAACGTTTTTGACGCGACAATAAACAACGTGGTTTTAGGATTCAAATCCCGAATGGTTTCTGATAAGTGCGTGCCATCAATATTAGAAACAAAATGCACCCGCAAACTCGGGCGTTGATAGGGTTTTAATGCTTGGCAAACCATTTTCGGCCCCAAATTAGAACCGCCAATCCCGATATTCACGACATCTGTAATAGCTTGACCAGTAAAGCCCGTCCATTCGCCATTGCGCACTTGATTAACAAAGCGTTCCAGTCGCATTAAAACAGCATTGACATCTGGCATGACATCATGCCCGTCAACCATCACTGGCGTATTGCTGCGATTGCGCAAGGCGGTATGCAGCACGGCGCGATTTTCGGTGGTGTTAATTGCCGTGCCATTAAATAACTGCTCGCGGCGCTGTTCTAATTGCGCGGTGCGCGCTAATGCAAATAATAAGTCAAGCGTGTGATCGGTAATGAGGTTTTTTGAATAATCAAGATAAATACCCGCCGCCGTGCATGTCATGCGCGCTGCCCGCCCCGGATCATTGGCAAACAGGGTACGCAGATGCGTCGTGTTCATTTCTGACCAATGTGCGGTTAATGCCTGCCAGGCGGGAGTGGTATTGATTAGCGTCATAAATGTGACAACTCCTGATTGATTCGTGATACGCGGTGCCGTAATAATACTGTGAATTGACTGGCAATAAAACTGTTAATGTAAACGGGTTATTCGTCTAACCCATTGCGCCAGGCTTGATCGTCTTTATCAAATAAACGACTGGCTTCTTCCGGCCCCCATGAACCGGCGGGATAGGTGGGAATAAAGGCGCGTTCAGTTGCCCACAATTTAATCACCGGATCCACAATGCGCCAGGCGTATTCAACTTCATCATAGCGTAAAAAGAGCGAATGATCGCCTTCAATCACATCCAGAATTAACGCTTCATACGCATCAATTTGATCGCGGCCAAAAGTGCAGGTGCTGGCGTCAAGACGTTCAATTTGGGTGCGCATTTCTAGCCCCGGTTTTTTGACCAGTAATTCTAATCGAATGCACTCGTTGGGTTGGATGTTTAATAATAACCAATTGGGGCGCAGTTGTTCAATTGCGGTGTGTTGAAATAATTGTTGCGGCGGGTGACGAAACCGAATGGCGATCAATGAATGCGTGGCGGCGAGGCATTTACCGGTGCGCAAATAAAACGGCACCCCGCGCCAGCGCCAATTATCAATGTAGAGCTTTAATGCGGCATAGGTTTCGGTGACGCTGTGTGGATCAACATTGGGTTCGTCTAAATACCCGGGTAATAAACGTCCATTAACATCAGCAGCGCGGTATTGCGCTCGAAAGGCGTGGGCGTGAACGGCTTGGCGGGGAATGGGGCGAATAGAACGCAGGACTTTCACCTTTTCATCGCGCAATGCTTCAGCATCTAAACTGGGCGGCGGTTCCATTGCCACGAGCGTTAATAATTGTAATAAATGGCTTTGAATCATGTCGCGCAATGCACCGACGCCATCATAAAATCCAGCGCGGCTGCCAATACCTTGTGATTCGGCGTGGGTGATTTGAATATGATCAATTGTATTGCGCTGCCACAGCGGTTCAAATAATAAATTGGCAAAGCGAAAGACCAGCACGTTTTGCACCGTGCTTTTACCCAAATAATGATCAATACGATAGAGTTGGTGTTCGTGGAAATGCCGCTGCAATTGTTGCGCTAAAATCTTGGCGCTGTCTAAATCATAGCCAAAGGGTTTTTCAATTACCAAGCGCGTCCAGCCGTGCGCTTCACTATTTAATCCAACGGCGGCGAGTTGGTCGGCAATCACGCTATAGAAATCAGGTGCGACGGCGAGATAAAAAATGCGATTGGTCGGCCAGGTGGTTTCGGTATTAAAGCGCGTGGTTAATTGCGTAAAACCGGACGGGTCGTGCAAATCACTGTTAATAAAATGCAGCCGGGTTAATAATTGATCGAGCGCGGCGCTGTCGAGTTGATGATTAAAACGGGCGGTTAAAATGCGTCGCACTTCATCGCGCCAGTCATTATCTGACCAATCGCGTCGCCCGCAGCCGACAATGCGGGTTAATGGCGCTAATTGCCCGGCGCGTTCTAATTGATAGAGCGCGGGTAATAATTTAATTTGCGCTAAATTGCCAGTGGAACCGAAAATGACGAGGGTGCAGGAAGATTGCGCGGTCACGTTAATAATCCTGTCAAAGGTGAAGGGCGGGCGGTGAATTAAAGTTCATTGCCAATCATGGGCGGACGAGGGCGCTGCGTAATAAAGTTAATTGCCCGCTGGCGACGGGTTGGTCAGCGGTGAACACGGCGAAATGATAGCGCACATTGACGCCCACGGCCGCGTCGCGCTGGGCGGTGACGTGCAGCGGGGCGGCGACCTGATCTAACCAGTTGATGTGTAACACTAAATTCTGCACCGCGCCGAGAAATAATACCGGGCTGTCACCCGCCAATTGCCCGAGCAGTACCCCGTGTAACGCGGCGGCTTGCGCGGCGTATTCGACGCTCTGCACCGCTGACAGGTGAGCGGCACCGCGCAGCGGGTTGTCGGGCGCGTGGTGACTGGTGGTTAAACAGTGAATCTGCGCCTGATCCCACGCGCTGACCTGTTCGAGCAGGCGCATCGTGCCGTGATGCGGCAGGGCGGCGTAGTCATCGGTCAAGTCGCGCATGAGTTATCACGTCACCGGGTGCAGGTCAGCCAAGCCGTCGGCCAGCGTTGGGTAGCGCAGTGTAACACCAAGTTCGGTCAACACCTTGTCGTTGCGCAGCCGCCGTGATTCTTGCATGTAAGACAGTAACCCGGGGGAGAGGTGCGCGGGGGCGGCGGATAGCGGGATTTGCGGCGGGGCGGGTAAGCCGACGGCGGCGGCGACCTGACAAAAATAGTCAGTCATGGTGCTGGGTTGATTGTCGCAGACGTTGTAAATCGCCCCGGCGGGGGCGCGTTCCATTGCGGCGAGGCAAATGGTGACTAGATCGTCGGCGTGAATGCGATTTGACCAGGGCGCTTCGGCGGCTGCGACCACTGGTAAGCCGTTGCGTAACCGTTCCAGCGGCAGGCGGTCGGCGGCGTAAATGCCCGCGACGCGCAAAATCACCAGTTCGCCACCGCTGGCGGCTGCCCAAGTTTGCAGGCGCTGTTCGGCATCAACGCGGCGTTTGGCACGGGCGGCGAGTGGGCGAACTGGCCAGGTTTCGTCCACCCAGTCACCGTGACAGTCGCCGTACACGCCGGTTGTGCTGAGGTACACCACGCGGCGCGGGTTGCCGGTGGATAAAAAATGTGAGACTAATCGGGCGGTTAGATGATCTTGGTCGTCGTGACTGGACGGCGGGGCGCTGTGGAAAACCAGTTGATCGGCGCAGTGGAGCGCGGCGAGCGGGTGGTGTTCCAGATCGAGTTGACAGGCGGTGGCGCCGGTGGCGGTGATGGCGGCGCAGCTGCTGGCGCTGCGGGCGACGCCGATGACGGGGTGTTGATTGGCGATGAGGCGGCGGGCGAGGGCGCAGCCGATGTAGCCGCAACCGAGGATGTGCATGGTTTGAGTTCCTAGTTTGGGGGGACGGCTGTTAAGTGCTGATAAATCAACAACTAAAATCGCGCTTCTCACCCGCGACGGCGGGAAGCCAGCAATTGTGCGATCTGGATTCCCGCTGGCGCGAGAATGACAGTTGAGTGAATGAGAAACTTAACAGCCCGGCTAGTTTGGGAAGGTAACAGTCTACTGCGGTGCGGTCGCTTGCCGTTTTTGCATCCACTCTGTCGCTCGTTGCTGGGCGGTGGCAATTTGCTCGGGGGTCATCAACTTAGATAGCTCAGCACACGCCTTAGTCGCGTCGGTGTTCCCGGCTGCCTCTGCTAATTTGAACCATTTAAGAGCTTCGGCATCGTCTTGTGTAACCCCTTGACCTTCGGCATACATCACACCTAGGTTGCTCTGCGCCTGTGCAAAGCCTTGATCAGCCGCTTTGCGAAACCAGCGCAGTGCCTCGGCATAGTCTTGCTTGATGCCACGACCTTCGAAATACTTCACTCCAAAGTTGAGCTGCGCCTTTGCATCGCCCTGATCAGCCGCTTTGCGAAACCAGCGCACCGCTTCGGCATAGTCTTGCGCGACGCCGCGACCGTTTTCATACATCACACCTAGGTTGCTCTGCGCCTTTGCATTGCCTTGTTCCGCCAATAGCTGCATGATTTGGAATGCTTTAGCGTAATCGCCGGCAATGTAGGCGCGCAATCCATCATCAAATGAATCAGCAAACGCCGTCGTCGCAAAACACAAGCAAGCACAAACGATTAACGATGATATCCGAGGTTTGTTCATTAGCGATCTCCTATTTGATGGTCATTAAAAAGCAATGCACGACAGACACTTTTTTAATTGTTCCCACGCCAAAGCATGGGAACGCTCAGAATTGACAACGGTAACAGTTTAATGCGGCGCGGCAGCTTGCCGTTTTTGCGTCCATTCCGTCGCTCGTTGCTGGGCGGTGGCAATTTGCTCGGGGGTCATCAACTTAGACAGCTCAGTGCGCACCTTAGTCGCATTCGCGTTCCCGGCGGCCTCTGCCAAAATGAACCATTTAAGGCCTTCAACATAATTCTGTGGAACGCCGTGACCTGCAAGATAACTCACGCCTAAATTGAACTGCGCGTCTGCATTGCCTTGATCAGCCGCTTTGCGAAACCAGCGCAGTGCCTCGGCATAGTCTCGTGCGCCATCTGGAGCTTTTTTGCACATCACACCTAGGTTGTTCTGCGCCTGTGCAACCCCCTGATCAGCAGCTTTGCGGTACCAACGCACCGCTTCGGCATAGTCTTGCTTGGTGCCGCGACCGTTTTCATACATCACGCCTAGGTTGTTCTGCGCCTCTGCAAAGCCTTGTTCAGCCGCTTTACGATACCAACGCACCGCTTCGGCATAGTCTTGTGTGACACCCCGACCGTTTTCATACATCACACCTAGGTTGTACTGCGCCTGTGCAAAGCCTTGTTCAGCCGCTTTGCGATACCAACTCAGCGCTTCTGCATGGTCTTGTGTGACGCCAAAACCTTTTTCATACATCACACCCAAGGCGTGCTGTGCCTTTGCATCGCCCTGTTCAGCCGCTTTACGAAACCAACTCACGGCTTCGGCATAGTCTTGTGCGACGCCTTGACCTTTTTCATACATCACACCTAAATTGAACTGCGCTTTTGCATAGCTCTGATCAGCCGCTTTGCGATACCAACTCACGGCTTCGGCATGGTTTTTCTCAACACCCCGACCTTCGTAATACTTTGAACCCAGGTCGCACTGCGCCTCTGCAACCCCCTGATCAGCCGCTTTGCGAAACCAACTCGCCGCTTCGGCATAGTCTTGTGTGACGCCTCGACCTTCCGCATACATCACACCTAGGTTGTTCTGCGCCTCTGCCTGTCCCTGATCAGCCGCTTTGCGATACCAACGCACCGCCTCGGCATAGTCTTGTGTGACGCCCCGACCTTTGTAATACATCACACCTAAGTTGAGCTGCGCCCCTGCAAAGCCTTGTTCAGCCGCTTTACGATACCAACGCACCGCTTCGGCATCGTCTTGTGTGACGCCTCGACCTTCGGCATACATCACACCGAGGTTGAACTGCGCCTCTGTATGTCCCTGATCAGCCGCTTTGCGATACCAACGCACCGCCTCGGCATAGTCTTGCTTGGTGCCGCGACCTTTTTCATACATCACGCCTAGGTTGTACTGCGCCTTTGCATCGCCCTGTTCCGCCAATAGCTGCATGATTTGGAATGCTTTAGCGTAATCGCCGGCAATGTAGGCGCGCAATCCATCATCAAATGAATCAGTCTGAACGACTGTCTTATAATCACTCGCTGTGTAGGTACGCACTTCATCGTTAGCACACGCCGTCGTCGCAAAACACAAGCAAGCACAAACGATTAACGATGATATCCGAGGTTTGTTCATTAGCGATCTCCTATTTGATGGTCATTAAAAAGCAATGCACGACAGACACTTTTTTAATCGTTCCCACGCCAAAGCATGGGAACGCTCAATCAACAACTGACTCAACTGCGCCCCACTAATTCTTATCTCACTGAACGCGGCAACTAATCTATCTTTCAATTCTGTAAGTGCCAGTATCATCCCGCTTGATTTGCAGATGATCGAGATACGTTTCCTCATCAAAGCGCGTCGCCCCGTAAAGAAACTGGCTATAAATCGGCAGCAATTCTAAATCACCACGCAGTATTTTATGGGTGTTAAAAACTTTAGAAAACATCCAATTCATCAAATCACTACTCAACAGCGCCCCCAGCACTTGGGGGGGAATTGGGAAATCTATATCAGGAATTAACATATTTGCGCTGTTCAAAAAATAGCGCTGCCGATCATCATAAAAGAAACGCAATCTTGAGGAAATAAATTTATAAACCAGTTTCTCGTTTGCATCGTAGATGTGACGTGGCGCAACTTGCTGATAAAAACTCATATCAGCGGGGATGAAACTGGTTGCGGGTTTTAATTTCCCATCTAAAATATCCGCGCCCTTATAAACAGCAATATACCCGTCTTGCGGCGAAGATTGAATAAACTTTTTATTATTGCCCGTGACAATACCTAATCCCCAAGCAGCGTGATTTTTTAATGTGATGTGTGGTATTGACATCAAGTATTGCAACGTCAACGCATCCCGATCATCGCAGTACAGATTTAATATGGATTTTGGATTACATGAGAACGAGCTTTTCACTCTTTCATAACTACTGCGCCTAGTCTCACACACAATGGTTGCGACCGGAGCAGATGCCTGCTTTTTAAGCACAATTGCCTGTGCATTTGTCACCAACCCTTTGAATACCTTTCCATAATCAATCAAGCGTTCAATAGACCAATGCAGCGCATTGTTTCGCGCATTTTCAAACGCCGCGATATTAAAAAAGGCATCTGGTAATAGTAATCCTAAACGTCCATTCTCCTTGAGGCATTGCAAACACATAAAGAAAAAGAGCGCGCAAGTGTCTATGCTTGATCCCGCGCCCAGTCTCAATCCAATAGCGTCTCTTATTGACTTGTCAATTTTTTTCCCCCAGGGCGGGTTGGTGTAGATGTAATCAAATTGGGGGGCGCTGTTATTGACTGTGATGTTTAAAAAATCAGCAACCTTGATATGCGCAGTTTTACAGCCCGTCAATTTAAAAATGCGCGACCTGGTTATTTCAACCGCAATCGGATCAACATCATAGCCAGCAATATTCTCTGGCTTAAATCCTAGCGCGATTGCACGAACAATAAAGTTGCCCGTTCCGCAACACGGATCACAGAATGTTGCATGTTCAATGTCATCCGCTGGTTGCGCGAATAAATCACACACAACCGCCGCCGGTGTATAATAAATCCCCTCTTTATTGCGGTAAGATTCTGATAAACTCGCTTCATATTCATCGCCAATCCTCTCTAATTCTTCACCAGATGAAGCGAGCTTATCAATCAAGTTGGCTGTTGTTTTATTATGATCGTGTGAATCTTTTAGCGATTTATTCGCCCGCTGGTTGAGTTTTTCTTGACCAGCAATTGCCTTTTCAAAATTCTCCAATGATCCTAACGTGATCTTGCCATTACCCGCCGGCTTTAAATAATTGGTTTTAATCCAATTACGAATAGTGGCAGTAGAGACTTTTAAACGAGCGGCTGCCTCATCAATTGTCATGGTGAGCGGTTCTATTTCGCTAAATAAGTCGCAGCATTCCAATTGCTCCATCTTTAATCTCTCCATGCGTGACGCCGCTTAAATGTGAATCAATGCGCCGCCGTTTCCCCCAACGCCGCGTGCAATGCTTGAAACACCCGCTGCGCCCCGCTCACCACCGCCGCGCTCATCTCGTGCGGATGCGCCGATTGTCGCGCTATCTGATCCAAACCTGCGCCAAACTGCTGCCAACCGGCCGCAATCGCGCTGTCACCGCGAAATTCCAAAAAGGCGACCGGCAGCGGGTCGGGCGACGTTGACCACTGGCGTTTCAACTGGCGCGCAATCACCCGCCCGCCGAGCGTCGCCCCTTCCAACACATACAACCCGCCCAGCGCCGTCGCCTCATCCGTCACCAACTCGCGCATTCGGCTTGACCAACCCGCGAGCGGCAACCACGCCCCGTGCTGCCCCAGTGCCAATAAATCCTGTTGCAACGCTGGCAGCTTCGGGTAGATCGCCAATTGCGTCAGGGTAATCCGCGAACAGACGGCATACAGCAGCGGTTCAACGGTCAAATACACCTGATACAACGCGATCAGATAACGGACGTACGCTTGTAATGTGGCCGTCGGGGCTAACACCTGGCGCATCAGCGGCAATTCTTCCGTGGCGGTGTGAATACCGGCGGTGGCGTGGCGTAATTGCAGCATCAGCGCCGGCGGTTGATTGGTGAGCGCGGCGGTTGGTGGAGTTGGTTTCAGCAAAGGTGGTGACATGTTTAGCAGTGACTCGGTTGAGTGAGTGAAGGATGTGGGACGGTATAAACGTAGCAAGTGCGTCATTCTAAAATGTTAAACCCGTCGGCGGGTCATATTGACCCTGCCGAGACGCACAAAAGTGCTTATGATTATTACCGTCTGGTGCGATGGCAATTGCACCGGACGTGTTGGCGAAAAATATAACAAAACGGTTGGAGGAGTGAGGAGTGCTTACTATGATGTTTGCAAAATCAAAACATGAACAACAAGCGCGTCATTGGAATGATCAACATGCGCTATTAATTGCCGAAAATACCCAATTGCGGGCCGAAGTGGAGGAATTACGCCAAATCCTCGCGCAGCGCGATCATGTGGTTGACCAACAAAGCCAGCTCTCGGCGTTAATGACGTATGAAAATGAACACGTCCGCACGGGCTTACAAGATATTCAAACCAATCTGGCTGAATCGGTGAATGAAGCCAAACACAGCTTGTCGTTAATTGATAATTTGTCGGGCAATTTTAATTCAGTCGCGGCTGAAGTGACCGAGATTTCCGGATTTTTACGTTCATTAGAAACGATTGCGCAAGATTCAGATCAGGTGGTCGGGCAATTATCGGTACACGCCTCGCGGATTAACGCGGTATTAACGTTAATTCGCACCATTGCCGAGCAGACCAATTTATTAGCATTGAACGCGGCAATTGAAGCAGCGCGGGCGGGGGCGGCAGGACGCGGCTTTGCAGTGGTGGCGGGTGAAGTGCGCGCATTAGCCGATAAAACCCAATTGGCGATTGGTGAAATCCGCGATGTGATTCAAAATATGCTGGGTAATATTAATAATGTTGAAGCCAACTCGGCCAAGTTAGTTAATAATGCGCGGGAAATTAACGGCACCGTGGCCGGCTTTGAAACGCATTTGAATCAATTACATAATCATGTGGACGATACCTGTAGTGATGTGTTATCCATGTCAGATAGCGTATTTATGAGTTTGGCAAAACTCGATCATGTGATTTGGAAAGTCAATACCTATTTGTCAATTAGTACCGGCCAGCCGGCCTTTAATTTTGTTGACCATCATCAATGCCGTTTAGGGCAATGGTATGAACGCGGCGAAGGCAAACAGTTTTTTGCCCATTCCCGCAATTATGCCGAATTAGAAAAACCCCATGCGCAGGTGCATACGTCAACGCAGCGCATTTTGACAGCATTGGAAAAAACTGGGGGGCCGGATTACACCGCGTTATTACAATTGCTGGGGGATTTGGAACACAGCAGCGGGCGGGTATTTACCACACTGGATCGTATTCGTGCAGATGCGCGACCATTAGTGACGCGGCGCTCATCCGCAAAACATTAAATCAATTACTGTTTAATGATAAATCCGTCGGATGCGGGGCGCGTATGCACCGCATCATTTTATCAACCTAGCGCGTCACGTCGAATCCACCGCATTTTGAATGCGGTGGTCAATCACAATTAAAGAGGAATTGGTTATGCAAAATCGTCAATTACGTCAATTGACTACCACCATCGCGGTGGGCGGTTTATTATTTATGACACTGTCTAGTGATGCGCAACCACCATTCGGTGCGGCGGGTGGCGGCGCGGGTATGGGGCGCATGATGATGCCGGCGTTCAGTACATTTGATGCGAATGGTGATGGGCAATTAACGCGGGATGAATTTGAACAGGCCCGCGCTGCACGAATTGCCGAACGCTCGCAACAGGGTTATCAAATGCGTGGTTTAGCGAATGCGCCGGGGTTCGATCAATTCGATCAGAATAAAGATGGTCAGGTGACGGCCGCTGAATTTGCCGCGATTCAATCCCAACATCGGGGCGCTGGTCCTGCGGTGCCGTCACCCATTCAAAAATGACGGGGTTAATTGATTAAACCGTTTCCACGCTGGCGCGTGGGAACGATCAAATAATTGAATGATAAAGGTAAATTATCATGCCCTATTTTGTATATCAAATTGCCGAGCCGCGACAATTAACGCATTTGAATACCACGAGTGATTACAAAGAAGCGCGGGCGCTCGTGCGCAAATTACGCAGTGAACGCCCCGCCGAGGTCAGTGACGACTACCGCCTGATGTTTGCCCCCACCGAAGCCGAAGCCGAGCGCCTGCTGTCCACGCCGCGTGATGAGCGCGTGATCGGTGAAGATTGAATAACGCGGCGGTTGAGCGCCCCACCGTTATTTGATTACTATTTCCCACCGCCACCCAAACCTGCCGATAACCCATGCCTAAACCTTCGCAACGTGATCCGGAACTGCTCAAGCGTTACACGCAGGTGATGCAGCAGTATGGCAATTGTGTCGCCACCTTTTGCCAGCCCAGTTTTGCGCAGGTGTTCGAGCGGGTTGAGCCAACGCTGTTGACCATCGCGGTTCACATCGGCGATGCGCCAGCCATCCCGCGGGTGACTACGCTGGTTGCCACACTAAACGGGCAGCGGGCGGCGATGTTGGCGCGCATTGATGCCGAATTGACCAACAAGTTGGCGCAGTTTTGCATCCGAGCGCGCTTAACCCCACCGCCGGCGGAGATCACTGCCACCGCGCCGCCGAGCGTGACCGAGCCAGTGACCAGTGACCCTGCACCGCTGGCCGCCGAAGAAATGCTCGCCACGGAAAATCTCATCATCACCGCCAATGCCGGCTGTTTTCCCGAGCTGTACGCCCTCAGTCAGCGGCTGGCGATGATTAATCACGGGCGCAAACTCAAGGATGCTGACATCCCCGGTGGCCCTCGGCAATTGGTCGGCAGTTTTCAGTTAGCCCTCGCGCCACTGGCACTGGACGCGGGGGTAAAAATCATTCTCTACGCGCTGCTGCAAAAATACGTCACCAATCACGCCGCCGTGCTGTATGCCGAACTGAATAACCTGTTACGCAACACCGGTATTTTGCAACGCACCCATCCGATCAACCTGCGCCACCGGCGGTCGGGTAAAACTGCGCCGCTGCCGGCAATCACCCCCGCGTCCGCCAATCACGATCTGTTTGCCAGCATCCTCGAATTAGTCACAGTGCGTCGCGGCGCCGTTGCAGCCGCCGCGCCACCCACCAGTCACCTGTTGACCGCACTATCGGCTGCCACCCCGTTGGATGTCCGTTTGCGGGCGCTGCTGCTGGGGGTGACACCGCCGCCGGCCGGCGCGGCAACTGAAACTGATTTGAGTACGCGGGTTGAAATGGAGACCGTCGCCGTCCGGCGTTCAACCAGTCGTTTTTCACTGGACACCGCGCACGCGGTGGTTGATAGCGTTGGGACGTGGTTTGAAGACATGTTAGCCACCCCGCTTTTGCCGGCGGTGGTCAAAGCGCAACTCAGTTGCCTGCACACGCTGTATCTGACGCTGGCGCTGCGTGACCAGACGCTGCTGACCAATCATCGCCACCCAGCGCGGCAGTTGCTCTCTGATCTGATCGAGGCCGGCAGTTTGTGGGTTGATGAATCCAATTTAACCCACGGCATTTTCCCGACGGTGCAAAAAATCGTTGATCGCCTGCTGCAAACCGCCGAGGCTGACGTGGCGTTATTTGACCATCTTGGCAGCAAACTGCGCCGCCAGATGACCGAGCAGCGCCGCCCGAGTGAACGCCTCGAACCTCGCGCCGCGCAACTGGTACGCGGGCATCTACCGTCGCGTCACGCCCAACAGCGCGCCAGTCAAGTGCTGCACCTGTTGACCGCGCACCACGCCCTGCCGGATGTCATCCGTCAGTTCCTCGATAGCACTTGGCAAGACTTGCTAACTTACATCCTCTTGCGGCAAGATGAGGGCCCCGATAGTGCAGCGTGGCACGAAGCAGTGGCAACGGCGACGCAACTGGTAGAGCTGTTTGACCCGCAACTTAGCCCCAGTGAACTGCAACAACGCATTCAAGCCCTGCCGCGCCTGCGCCAGCGGATTTTCAACGGCATCACCCGCCTGGGTAGCCACAATCACGCCGTGTTCACTACCGCCAATGCCCTGCTGGGGAATCCCCGAGCGTTGCGCGAGCGGGTGCGTCAGTATCAAAGCGCCGCGGCGAATCGTGTTATGCCCGCCGCGGTGGTATCTCCCGACGCCTTTGATGCAACTCAATTACAACAAGGATTGAAAGAATTACCGCCAACTGAGTTGCTCACCCTCGATGCTCCCGCGCCGCCGCCGCTGACCAATGGGGCAACTGCATCATCAACCGTCAATACGGTGCATCAATCCAATCAAACCTTCGCCGTGCAGGCGATGATTGAACAATTGCGTGAAACGCCATTGGGCACCTGGTTTGAAATTGATTGGCCGAATGAAGCGGGTGATCGCCAACGCCTGCGGTTAACCTGGATTAGCCCATTAACCACCGCCTGTACATTTGTGAATCAAAGCGGCAATCAAGCGGCACTACGCAACTTAGGTGAATTAGCGCAAGCTATTTTAAGTGGCCGCGGGCGGGTATTAACTGAAGATAGCTCTACTACCACTTGGCATGGTGACGATGACTAATGGGTTTAGTTTAATTATCAACTATCGAATGATTTTGTATTAAATTAGGAGCGATGTAGCTCAGGTTATCATTGACTAAGTTCATCAAGTGTTTGTCGCAAGCGTTCCCACGCGGCGCGTGGGAATGATCAATTAGATTGACATTGAATGTATTGATGAGGTGTAAATACTCATGTATTCATATCGGCTCGGAATTGCAGCATTAACAGTCATCATGCCATTGCATGCCGTGCAATTAAATGATACTGGCATTCAATTCTGCGGTGGCGCCGCGTCAGGTAATAACACAGCGTGTTTAACGAGTGATCCAAGCGGTCAAGACGCGCAATACGGGCGTGATAGTCAAAGCGCAACTAATGCCAGCACCGATGGTTACGCGGGATTTAGTTTTACTCGCGTTAGCACATCTTGTGTGTATGACATGGTCACTGGATTAACCTGGGAAGTGAAAACTGACAGCAATGACAATTCTTTTTTGCGTGATAAAGATCATACTTACACCTGGTACACCATCCAAGATGGCATAGCAATTGGCGCGGTCGGTGATTCCACCACTTGTAATAATACACTCGGCAGCGTGACGGCGGTGCCCTGCAATACCAAAAACTATATTGATAAAGTCAATTCAACCGCGTTATGTGACTACACTGATTGGCGATTACCAACGCGCCAAGAACTTGAAAGTATTATGAATTTAGGCACTGCAAATCCCACCATTGATATCAATTACTTTCCCAATACAGTCGATGCTGATAATCAGTATTCCAAATACTATTGGAGCAATTCCCGCCATGCTAATGGCACGGATGCGTGGAAAATAGATTTTGCTTACGGCAATGTTTATAGTCATTCTTATGATGGCGCCTATGCTGTGCGATTAGTGCGCGGGACTTGGCAATAAATCTTGAAATATTGGCGCCGCTTTTTTGAAAAAAAAGCGGCGGGATTAAAGTCAGCAGGGGAGTAACGGCGGTGAAAAAACAATTGCATGTAATCGTCAGTTTAATGGCGTTGTTATGGATTGAAACCGCGCCAGCCGTGACCTGCATAACTGGATTAACTGCTAATAATCCTGACAATGTTTACACCATTAACGCCAATGGCACGGTGTTGGATACCCGCACTGGTTTAATGTGGAAAAGATGCACTGAAGGGAATACCTGGAATGCCGCAACCAATGGCTGTTCGGGTGAACCCACGACCTTTGATTGGTCAAATGCGTTAAGTTTAGCCGAGGCCTCAACGTGGGCAAACTATACCGATTGGCGGCTGCCAAATCGTAAAGAATTAGCGAGTTTAATTGAAAACTGCCGAATTGATCAGGCAATTAACGACACGGTATTTCCGAATACGCATAACTCGTATTATTGGAGCAGTTCGCCATCGGCCGACTATGAAACCATGTCGTGGCAAATTCATTTCGCCGACGGCACAACCGATAGCGGCGTTCGTTTAGGGGCAAATGTCGTGCGCCTAGTGCGCGATAATACGGCCAGCAGCAATTATCTATTAACTGTCACCCGCACTGGCGATGGTAAAGTCACCAGCAATCCAGCCGGTATTGAATGCAGTAGCACCGCGACCTTGTGTGAATCGGCTTATTCGGCCAATACAGTCGTCACCCTCACGGCAGTTGAATTAAACGGCGCGACCTTCACCGGCTGGGGCGGCGCTTGCTCAGGTACGGCGACCACCTGCACCGTTACCATGAGCGCCGCGCAGTCAGTCACGGCAGATTTCACCGCTGTAACAAACACTTACACCTTGACAACCACCGTCAGTGGCAACGGCTCGATCACCAGTAGTCCCGCCGGCATTGACTGCGGCGCAGATTGCAGCGAAGCCTTTGCCGCGACTTCGCGAGTGATCTTGACAGCCACGCCCGCAACTGGTGCGCTCTTCACCGGTTGGGCGGGCAACTGTGGCGGCAGCGCGACAACTTGCACCGTCAACATGACCGCCGCGCAGTCGGTCACGGCGATTTTCACCACGCCCATGTTGCTGGTGAATGTATCCGCCAACGGTCAGGTGACGAGCAGTCCCGCCGGCATCAACTGCGGCGGTGGCAACAGCGATTGCACCGAAGCGGTTGCCGCCAATACCGCCGTCACCCTCACGGCTACGCCCGTCGCCGGCGCAACCTTCACGGGTTGGAGCGGCGCTTGCTCGGGAACTGCGACCACCTGCACCGTCACTGCCAACCAAGCAACGACCTCCGTCACGGCTACTTTTGCTGCTAATACAAGCACTTACTCGTTAACCACCTCGGTCAACGGCATCGGCAGTGTCACCAGTAACCCCGCCGGCATCACCTGCGGAACGGATTGCAGCGAGACATTTGCGGCCAACACGGTCGTTACTTTAACCGCCACGCCATTACTCAATGCAACCTTCACCGGCTGGGGCGGCGCCTGCTCCGGCACTGCGACCACCTGCACCGTCACCATGAGCGCCGCGCAGTCAGTCACGGCCACTTTTGCTGCTAATACAAGCACTTACTCGTTAACCACCTCGGTCAACGGCATCGGCAGTGTCACCAGCAACCCCGCCGGCATCACCTGCGGAACGGATTGCAGCGAGACATTTGCGGCCAACACCGTCGTTACTTTAACCGCCACGCCACTACTCAATGCAACCTTCACCGGCTGGGGCGGCGCCTGCTCGGGAACTGCGACCACCTGCACCGTCACCATGAGCGCCGCGCAGTCAGTCACGGCCACTTTTGCGGCACCGCTCGCGTTATTGAGCGTCACTCTCGACCAGCCGGATTTGGGGCGCGTCACTGCTGATTCGGGCGATCTTGACTGCCCAGACGTGTGCAGCGGCAGCTACCCGCGTGGCAGCCAAGTCACCCTCACCGCCCAAGCGGCGGCTGGCGCGGTGTTCACCGGCTGGGACGGCGGGTGTTTTGGTAGCGAACCAGAGTGCATCGTTACGATGGACGCGGCACAAGCCGTCCGCGCCCGCTTTGAACCCCTGACTTTGACAGTCACGATCAGCGGTGCCGGGCATGTCACCAGTGACCTGGACGATCTTGATTGCCCCGGCAGTTGCATCGTCACCTATCCGATTGAAACGACACTGATTTTAACCGCCACGCCCACGCTTGGCTGGCAACTACTCGGCTGGGGCGGCGCCTGCACCGGCACGGCCGATTGTCAAGTGACGGTCGGCGGCAGCACGGCAGTGACCGCCAACTTTGCGGAGCTGTCCAATCCGTACCAACTCAGCAATCCGCTCAACGGCAGCGTCGAAAGTGGCATCGGCGTTGTGGACGGGTGGGTGTGCGCGGCCACGACGGTCAGTTTGCAAGTGGATGATTTTCCAGCATTTAGTACCGCTTACGGCGCGGAACGTCCCGACAGTGCCGCGCTGTGTGGTGATACGGCCAACGGGTTTGCGGCGGCGATCAACTGGGCAGATTACGGCGACGGTGAACACACGCTGACGGTGCTGGCCGATGGTCAGATCACGACGCAAGTCACCGTTGACGTGGTCACGCTCGGCACGGCTTACCTCAAGGGCGCGGCGGCCGCTGCAACCGTTGCGAATTTTCCCGCCGCCGGCATCAGCACCAATCTGCTCTGGTCAGAACCGCATCAAAACTTTGTCGTGACCGGCAGTACTCAGGTCGCGGCGCCTGACTTGCGCTACGCAGCGCGGGATGCGACGGCAACTTTGCACAATTGGGAAAGTCCGCTGCCGAATGGCTTTGAGAGCGGCAATACATTGTTGCGCGGCTGGGCGTGTGACGCGGCGCAGTTGACGGCTACGCTCGACGGCGTCGTGACCTTCACCCTGCCCTACGGCAGCGAGCGCGAAGACACGCAACCGGTGTGCGGTGACAGTCATAACGGCTACGCGCTGGCGATTAACTGGAATGATTTTACCGACGGGCAACATCAGATTACGTTAAATATCAACGATTTACCCGTTGAAACTCGCCGTTTCACCGTCGCCACGCCGGGCGGATTGGGCGTGATTTTAGGCGTCCAACAGCAACAGCGCGTGACCAATTTTCCGCTCGCCGGTGATGCCTTGACGCTGCGCTGGTCAGAGCCGCACCAAAATTTCCGCTTCAGCAGCTACCAACCGCGGGCGTCTGAACGGGCGGCGCTGGCGTGGCAAATCACCGAAATCTACATTGCCACGCTCGGGTATGCGCCGGATAGCGAAGGGCTGCGTTATTGGGTGAATAAATTATTAGATGATCATTGGACGCCCACGTCGGTTGCGCAGAGTTTTTTTGATAATGAATTGGTGCAGGTGCGTTATCCACTGGATGCCGGTGATGAAGCGCTGGTGGATGCGTTGTATGAAAATATCTTTAATCGCGCCGCTGATCTCGAAGGTAAAACTTATTGGTTAGCGCAATTAGCAGCGGGCAATACGGCGCGGCATGAGTTAATTATTGCGATGATTAACGGCGGCTGGGCAAATGATAATGCGGCCGATGATATGATGCGCTTCCGCCATTTAACCCAAGTGGGATTGGCATTTGCCGATGCGCAAGATGAACGCGGTATAATTTATACTGCGTTATCACCCGCGCAGCAAGCGCAATTACGCACCGCTGGCACCGAAGTATTAGAAGGTGTGACGGCTGATGTCATTACCCGCAATGCAGCAATTGCCAATATCCCGGCGTTATTAGACAGCGTGATGGCGGTGGAATAAACTTTTGATCGTTCCGCTGCGCGGGCGGGGGAACGATTAAATTGTGAAAGTCTATTCTGCTCCCCCACTGTATAATAGATGCCATTCGCCTGACTGCGGGTGCTTATCCAATAGAATGAACTCGCCTGAAAAAATCCAAATATCATACAGGTGTGTTGGATGCGTTTCGCGCCGCACACGTTCTTTAATTGGAATGCCCTCTTCACATCCAAAACAAATCATTAATATTTCATTACCCGTTTTCGTTTTTTGATACCAGTCTGGATTGACAACGGCGCTGAATCGGGTGAATTGTAATACCGCAATTCGATCTGTTTGATCGTGATGCGCCGAATAATTGCGATACGCTTCAATATATTGCTGTTTATCTGCGGTGGGTTTTGATTGCTCTAACATGCGAAACAATGCCTGTTGTTCAGGCGTTGACAGGTAACGCCCGTGACCAATCACAATTGGTTCATCATAAGCGAAACTCAATTGTGACACGAACGCAGTCAATGCAAAAACAATTAAATAAAATGTCGGATTCATATTTGCTGTTCCAATTATTTATTAAGATAAAACTGTGAATTTTTCACACTGTGACACGACACTTCATGCTGAATATCAGGACGCCATTTTGCTCCCGCTTGACTCTGCTCTCATTCGCGCCGCACTGCCGCACAATCATCAAGCATCACTCGGTGAATTGCACGTTTTTAATGAACTGGACTCGACCCAGACTTGGTTATTGAATCATGCCCGGCAGAATAACGCACCCAGCGGCAGTTGTTGTTTTGCTGAATTTCAATTTGCCGGGCGGGGGCGCAATGGCCGACAATGGCTATCACCACGCGGTGCGCAATTAGCTTTTTCATTGCTGTGGCACAGCCGCCATCAATTCGCGCAATTAAACGGCTTGAGTTTAGTGATTGGCGCGGCCATTGCAACGGCATTAACCGCACTTGGCGCATCCTCATTAGCGCTTAAATGGCCAAATGATCTACACTGGCAGCGGCGCAAATTGGGCGGCGTGTTAATTGAAACCAGCCGAGTTCATCCCAAACTAACCACGCTCATCATTGGCATTGGTATTAATGTTCAGATACCAGCGGCGCACTTAAACGCAATTGACCAGCCGGCGGTTGATTTATTCACCGTGATGAGCGGGCAATTACCTAACGGCGGTCGCAATACGATTGCGGCGGCGCTATTAAATGAATTACTCATTGCCTGCGCGGAATTCGAGCAGGTCGGTTGCGCACGCGGCTGCGCCCGCTGGCGGCAATTTGACGAGTACAATGGGCAGGCGATTTGCTTGACGTTGGGCGATCACGCGGATAATGCCCAACAAATCAATGGGATATATCGCGGGATTGATGCGCACGGCGGCATTTGTATTGAAAACGCCGCCGGTCAGGTGCGCAGTTATGTCAGCGGCAGCGCCCGATTTATCGCGCCCTAATTGGTTAATCGCGTATAATTAACCGCGTGTCAGCATTAAAAAAATGCGATTACTTCATCCACTAAATCAATGAACTTGAATTGAAAAACTGCAATGACCATGCTTAATTCTCCCGATCACGATCCCCAAGAAACCCAAGAATGGCTCGATGCGCTCACTGCCGTGTTAGAAAATGAAGGCACGGAACGGGCGCATTATTTATTGGAACGTTTAATTGAACGCGCCCGCCGCTTTGGCGCGTATTTGCCATTCAGTGCCAATACCGCGTATCTCAATACAATTGCGGTGCCACAGCAACCACGTTTTCCCGGTGAACGCGCAATGGAACGGCGTATTCGTTCATTGATTCGTTGGAATGCAATGGCAATGGTGGTGCAAGCCAATCGTTTATCCACTGAATTGGGCGGTCATATTGCGTCATTTGCATCGAGCGCGACGCTGTATGATGTCGGTTTTAATCACTTTTTTCATGCACCGACACCCGATCACGGCGGCGATTTAATTTTCACACAAGGGCATTCAGCGCCCGGGATTTATGCCCGCGCATTTATGGAGGGGCGGATTAGCGAAGCGCAATTACATCAATTCCGCCAAGAAGTGAATGGCAATGGATTATCGTCTTATCCGCATCCGTGGTTAATGCCGGACTTTTGGCAATTCCCGACCGTATCAATGGGATTGGGGCCATTGATGGCGATTTATCAAGCGCGGTTTATGCGCTATCTATCAGATCGCGGCTTGGTGAATACGGATAACCGCCGCGTGTGGGCGTTTTTAGGTGATGGTGAAATGGATGAACCCGAATCACTCGGCGCCATTTCATTAGCCGCCCGCGAGCGGTTAGACAATTTAGTGTTTGTGATTAACTGCAATTTACAGCGCTTAGATGGCCCCGTGCGCGGTAATGGTAAAATCATTCAAGAATTAGAAGCGGTGTTTCGCGGTGCCGGCTGGAATGTGATTAAAGTCATTTGGGGGAGTTATTGGGATCCGTTATTAGCACGGGATAAAAACGGTCTATTATTAAAGCGCATGGAGGAATGCGTGGACGGCGATTATCAGGCCTATAAAGCGAAGGGCGGTGCCTATACCCGCGAGCATTTCTTTGGCAAATATCCCGAATTGGCCGAGATGGTGGCGAATATGACGGATGAGGATATTTGGCGATTAAATCGCGGCGGCCATGATCCTATTAAAATCCACGCGGCCTATGCTGCTGCGGTGCAACATCGCGGTCAACCAACGGTGATTTTAGCCAAAACTGTGAAAGGTTATGGAATGGGCGTGGCCGGCGAAGGAATGAACATTACGCATTCACAAAAGAAAATGGGCGAGGATCACTTAAAAGCATTTCGTGATCGGTTTAATATCCCAATTTCGGATGATCGCATTGCCGAAGCGCCCTTTTATCGGCCGGCCGATGATAGCCCCGAAATTACTTATTTGAAAGCGCGGCGGGCGGAATTGGGCGGTTATTTACCAGCGCGGCGGGATACCGCGCCTGCATTAGATGCGCCGCCATTAACGGCATTTCAACCGTTATTAGAAAGTAGTGGTGAGCGTGAAGTCTCAACCACGATGGCGTTGGTGCGGTTATTAACAATTCTGGTGCGTGATCCGGCACTTGGCTCGCGGATTGTGCCCATTATTCCTGATGAAGCGCGGACATTTGGCATGGAAGGCATGTTCCGCCAATTGGGTATTTATTCATCGGTCGGTCAATTATACGAACCGGTAGATTCGGATCAGGTGATGTATTACCGCGAGGACAAAAAAGGCCAGATTTTGCAAGAGGGTATTAATGAAGCGGGGGCAATGTCATCGTGGATTGCGGCGGCGACGGCGTATGCCAATCACGGGCAGGCGATGATTCCGTTTTATATCTATTACTCGATGTTTGGTTTTCAGCGCGTCGGTGATTTGGCGTGGGCGGCGGGTGATATGCGGGCGCGTGGGTTTTTAATTGGTGGCACGGCCGGGCGCACGACATTAGCGGGTGAAGGATTGCAACACCAAGATGGTCACAGTCATATTAACGCGGCGACCATTCCCAATTGCGTGAGTTATGATCCGGCCTTTGCGTATGAATTGGCGGTGATTATTCAAGACGGTTTGCGGCGGATGTATCAATTGCGGGAAAATTGTTTTTATTATATTACCGTGATGAATGAAAACTACCCGCAACCGGCATTGCCCGATGGCGTAGAAGAGGGTATTAAACGCGGGTTGTACGCGATTCAACCGCAATTAAATGCGCAGGTGCAATTATTAGGTAGCGGTGCGATTTTGCGCGAGGTTTTAGCCGCGGCTGAATTATTGCAGAATGATTTTAATATCACGGCGGCGGTGTGGAGCGTGACCAGTTTTAATGAATTGCGCCGCGATGGGAGTGATGTGGAGCGGTGGAATCGGCTGCATCCCGCAGCGGCGCCGCGGGTCGCGTATGTCACTGCGCAGTTGGGCGCGAGTTCGACGCCAATCGTGGCCGCAACTGATTATATCCGCGCTTATCCCGACCAAATCCGCCCGTACCTCCCGTCGTCACAGCGGTATGTCACACTGGGCACGGATGGGTTCGGGCGCAGCGATTTGCGCTCGCAATTGCGCAAATTTTTCGAGGTGGATCGCTGGCATGTCGTGGTCGCGGCATTAAAAGCGTTGGCGGATGATGGGCAATTGGACGCGGCGGTGGTGAGTGATGCCATTGCGCGCTATCAAATTGCGACGGATCAGGGGCATCCGGTGACGCGGTAATGATTGATTAATCGTTCTCATGCAGCGCGTGGGGACGATTCACTTCTTATTAAATGGAATTGATCCATGCCAACGATTAGCATGTTTTATGGAATGGTCATTCAGATGTTTTTTCGGGAGCATTGCCCACCGCATTTTCACGTTAAATACGGCGACTACAAAGCAATTATTGCTATTAACCCACCGGAATTGACTGAGGGCAAACTACCGCGCCGCGCACTCAATCTTGTGTTAGATTGGGCTGAACTGCATCAGAGTGAATTATTAGAAAACTGGCAATTGTGTCAAACCATGCAACATCCAAAATCAGTTGCACCATTGGAGTAACATCATGGAATGGGATGTCGTTGATGTGAAAGTCATGCCAGAGTTTTCTTTATGGGTACGTTTTCGTGATGGTGTGGAAGGCATGATTTATTGTTCGCCAACATTTTTCCGCGGCGTATTCGCACCATTGCATGACCCATTGCAATTCGCGGCCGTGACCATTGTGGATGGTGTATTAACTTGGTTAGAACATCTGGATTTAGCACCTGACGCCATGCACACAGAAATTAAACAACATGGCTATTGGCAGTTGGAATAGCCGCGACGGTTGAGTGGCCGCGGCGTAACCTATTATATTTCCCAACTGTGATTTGTCATATCGAGTGTAGCGAGAAATAATTTGACTAATCTGCTACGCCCTTTTGAATTGATAAACGGGATTAACTGAATGATGAACAGACCGAATAGTGACCACTTTTTTATTATTGATTTGAGGATATGTGCGCGTGACTACGCTGATTGATGTTGTATTACCCGACGTTGGCGACGTGGCCGATGTCGAAATCGTGGAAATCCTCGTCCAAGTGGGCGACACCATTAGCGCGGAACAGCCGCTGCTGGTGGTGGAAAGTGACAAGGCGACGATTGAAATTCCCGCCCCCGCTGCGGCGGTGGTGCAGGAATTGATCGTGACCGCCGGGCAACGGGTGAGCAAAGGCGATTTGCTCATGCGCACCACGCCCGCGGACGGGGTTGCCGCCGCACCTGCGCCACTCGTGACGCCGCCGGCCGCGCCAATCTCTTCACCCCCCTTTGACAAAGGGGGGCAGGGGGGATTTCTCGGCGCAACTGGGCAGGGGGGATTTCCCGCCGCGCCAGCACCCACTGCGGCGCCCGCCTCACCCCTCGCCCCGATTGAGATTTGCCTGCCCGACATCGGTGACATTAAACGAGTGCCGATCATCGAGGTGCAAATCCGCCCCGGCGATGTGGTCAACGCCGAGCAGCCGCTGTTGATTTTGGAAACTGACAAAACGACGCTGGAAGTACCCACGCCGCTTGCCGGTTTAGTGCAACACGTCTGGGTGCAGGTGGGCGATCAGGTCGGCTACGGCGACCGCTTGTTGACGCTGCTACCGACGGCGACGGAAGAGCTGCCGGTCAACTCGTTATTTGCCCATGATGACAAAACGCTGCATCCGCCCACGACTGCCGCGCTCGCCGGTGAGTCGCGCAAAGCACCAGTGCTGCCGCGGCCGGCAGATTTAGCCGCCATCGCCCCGGGTCAATTACCCCACGCCAGCCCCAGTGTGCGGCGCTTTGCCCGCGAGTTGGGCGTGGATTTGACCCAAGTCACCGGCACGGGGCCGAAATCGCGCATCGTCAAGGAGGATGTGCAGACATTTGTTAAACAGCGTTTGGCCACGGCAGCGGCACCAGCGGCGGCGACCAGTTCATCCGCAACTGCGCCTACCGTGACCAGTTCACCCGTGGCACCAGTCGCACCCGCGTCTCCCCCCTTTGACAAAGGGGGGCAGGGGGGATTTGCGCCGACTTTGACCGCTGCTGATTTCGCCAAATTTGGGCCGGTGGAAACGCAGCCGCTGGCGCGAGTCCGCCGCGTGAGTGGCGCGCACCTGCACCGCAGTTGGACTACCGTGCCGCACGTCACGCAGTTTGACGCGGCCGACATCACCGATCTGGAGGCGTTCCGCACCAGTCAGCAAGTCACTGCCGCCGGGGTCAAATTGACGTTGCTGCCGTTCGTGTTGAAAGCGGTGGCGACGGCGCTGGCGCGGATGCCGCTGTTGAAAGCGTCGCTGATTGACAACGGCGAGCAGGTAGTGTTGAAACAGTATTGCCACATCGGCGTCGCGGTGGACACGCCCAACGGGCTGGTGGTGCCGGTGGTGCGCGACGTGGATCACAAGGGACTGCTGGCGCTGGCGACCGAGTTGGCGGCGCTGAGTGCCAAAGCGCGGGACGGCAAATTAGCGCCGAGCGATTTGCAGGGCGGCGTGTTTTCGATCTCCAGTTTGGGCGGCATTGGCGGTACGGCGTTCACACCGATTGTCAACGCGCCCGAAGTCGCGGTGTTGGGCGTGTCACGCGCCACCACGCAGCCGGTGTGGGATGCGACGAGCAAGCAATTCGTGCCGCGCTTGCAATTGCCGCTGTCATTATCGTATGACCATCGCGTGGTGGACGGCGCGGATGGCGTGCGCTTCACCACGTTATTAACGCAATTGTTGGGCGACATGCGGCAATTGTTATTGTGACGGTTTAATCTGTTTTTCACAGCGTGGGATTAAACAATCGTGATTGATTAATTGCCACGCTCATCAAAAAAACCCAGCTCTGTTAATTGACAGCGCTGGGTTTTTTATTGATGATCTGTTCGTCATCACCCGCCCGGTAATTATTAATACCCATGCCTACCGATCTGACTTTCATCACCAATGAACACGGCCAGCATCTCCGCGACCGTTTCACAGTTTTATTAACCCAAAACACCCGCTGTTTTGATTGCCTCGTCGGCTATTTTTTTATTAGCGGATTTCATCAACTCCACCCCGCCTTAATCAACACCGAGCAGATTCGGATTCTGATTGGGATTAACACTGATCGCCCGACGGCCGCGTTAATTCAATCGGCACCGGCGCAGCAGGAAATCCCGCTCGAATCAAGCGCCCGTGTTCATCAACAATTGCCCGCCACCATCCTCAATGAATTAACCGCCGCCGAAGACAGCGCCGCAATTGAAAACGGCGTCACGCAATTCGTGGCGTGGATTCAATCTGGCAAATTGGCGATTCGCGCTTATCCATCGCACCAATTGCACGCCAAATTGTACGTTTTGACATTTCACGACGGCGACCGTGATCGCGGGCGGGTGATTACCGGGTCGAGTAATTTCACCGCGGCGGGTTTGGTGGACAATCTCGAATTCAATGTTGAATTAAAAAACCGCGCTGATTATCAATTCGCGCTGGATAAGTTTAATGAATTATGGGCGCAGGCGGTGGATGTCAGTGCAGATTACGTTGAAACGATTACTAAACACTCGCCTTACGCACCCTTCACACCGTATGAATTATATTTGAAATTATTAGCGGTCTATTTCCGGCGCGAATTAACCTTGACTATTGATGATGTCGGTTCTGATTTCCCCGACGGTTTTAAGCAATTGCAATATCAAGCGGAAGCAGTGGCGAGTGCGCGCAAGATTTTGGATGAATACGGCGGCGTGTTTTTAGCGGACGTGGTGGGATTGGGTAAAACGTACATGGCGGCGTTATTAGCGCAACAATTAAATACGCCGTGTTTAATCATTGCCCCGCCGCATTTATTAGATTGCAATAATCCCAATGCGTGGCCAACCGTATTCCGCGACTTTGGTGTGCGCGGTCATCACTGCGAATCGGTGGGCAAATTAGCGGCGCTCTGTACGCAGGATTTGCGCAAATTCACGACGGTTTTTATTGACGAATCGCACCGTTTTCGCAGCGATTCGACGCAAAGTTACGCCCAATTGCAGCAGATTTGCGCGGGCAAGCGCGTCGTGCTGGTGTCGGCCACGCCGCTGAATAATTCACCGCAGGATATTTTGAGCCAAATCAAACTGTTCCAGCCCGGCCGCAATAGCACCATCCCAAATGTGCGCAATTTGGACGCCTTTTTTGCCAAGTTGCGGCGGCGGCTTGACGGTTTAGATCGGCAACGCGATCGCGCCGAGTATGTGCGCACGGTGCAGGACAATGCGCGTGACATCCGCAATAAGGTCTTGAAATATGTGATGATTCGCCGCACGCGCACCGAAATTGCCAAGTATTACGGCGCGGATTTGGCGCGGCAGGGCATCCGTTTTCCCGACGTGGCTGATCCGACGCCGCTGTTTTACCAGTTCAACGCGACCGAGGCGCGGGTGTTTGATGACACGATGTACGCGCTGACGCAGCGGTTTCGCTACACCCGTTACATGCAGTTGACGTATCGCAGGGGCGAAGCGGACGCGCAAGTCATTCACAGTCAACGCAATTTGGCCGCGCTGATGAAAATTCTGCTGGTCAAGCGGCTGGAGAGCAGTTTTGCCGCCTTTCGAGCCACGTTGGCGCGGTTTATCACGACGTATGAGCGTGTCATTACTGAGTATCACAACGGGCGGGTGTTTATCAGCAAGCGGCACAGCGGCAAGATTTTTGACCTGCTGGACAAGGATGATGACGTCGGCATTGCGCGGTTGCTGGAGGCGGATCAGGCGGAACAATTGGCGGCGGCTGACTTCATGCCGACGTTTTTGACGGATTTGGAACAGGATTTGGCGGTGTTGCACGGTGTGCGCGACGGGTGGCAGTTAATGACCCGCGATCCGAAGTGGGAATGCTTTCGCGCTGAGTTGCAGCAGTCGCCGTTGCTGCGCACCGCTAAAGTCATCATTTTCACCGAATCGCAGGAAACGGCCGCCTATCTGGCCGCCAACATCCGCGATCAGGTCGAGTCACGGGTGTTGCTGGTGACGGGTGAAACCGCGCCGTGTGTCCGCCAAGCGGTGATCGCCAATTTTGATGCCAAATATCATCGCCCCAAAGATGATTACCGCATTTTGGTGGCAACGGACATTTTGGCCGAGGGCGTTAATTTGCATCGCGCTAATATCGTGGTTAATTATGATATTCCCTGGAATCCAACCCGTTTAATTCAGCGCGTCGGGCGAGTCAATCGCGTCGGCAGTGCATTTGAGCGCATTCACACCTATAATTTTTTCCCGACTGATGAGGGCAATGATTTAATTAAATTGCGCGAGGCGGCGGAGGCGAAAATTCATGGGTTTATTCAAATGCTGGGCGCGGATGCGCGGCTATTAACTGATGATGAAGAAATCGTGTCGCATGATTTATTTACGCGCTGGCATTCTAAAGAAACGGTCACGGGTGAGGCGGGCGATACTGATTCTGAATTGCCGTTTTTAACTGAAATTCGTGCCGTGCGCGATCAACAACCCGCGTTGTTTGAACGCATTAAACGTTTGCCAAATAAAGCGCGCTCGACGCGACAAGTGCCCATTGCGGCGGTGTCAACCATGCCAGCGGTATTGAGTTATTTTCGGCAGGGGCAATTGGATAAGTTTTTGATGAGCAGTGGCGCTGGCGCGGCGCCAGTTGAATTGGATTTCGTGACTGCGGCGACGCTATTAAAACCTGCTGATCTGAATGAAGTGCGCCAACCTATTCCGCAGCGGTTTTATGCGTTATTGGAGCAAAATAAAACGGCGTTTATCACTGCGACGACCAGTGACATTGAACCCGCCGCGGCGCCGCGGGATCATCAACATGAGCATTACATTGTGAAGCGGTTAAAAGATAAAACGGTGCGGCGGTGTCCGCAATTCACCGCTGCGGATGCGCAGTTTATTCACGATGTATTGCGTTTGGTGGAGGCGGGTTTATTGCCCAAAGCGACGGCTAAAACAGTGGCGGCTGAATTGAAATCCCCAGCGAATCTATTGCCAATGAACGTGTTGGCGGTGCTGCGTCGTTTAATTCCAGCGGAGTTGTTGCAAATAGATCGTGCTAAAACAGTTCACCGCCCAAGCGCGCCGGTTGAAGTGATTGTGTCGTCTTATCTTATTGGGGGTGAGTGATATTGTTATTTGTTTTGACGCAATTAAACTCATTAGATTTCTCCCTCTCCCTAACCCTCTCCCGCCGGGAGAGGGAATTGAGAACGATCAATGAGTGTTGTTGTTTGACCTTGACGGATTGCTTCGGCTAATGCCACTTCTTCTAGTGCATCAATGAACACTTCACGCAATAACGCTCGCTGTTCAATGAGTGTTTCTGTCAATACTTGTTTCAGCAGTTGTTTTAATTCCGGTGCATCAAAAACGATTTGTGACATGACCATCTCCGTTAATTGCTATGTTTGATGAGTGATTGTCGTCTGGGAATATCATCGAGCTGCGGTTCAGAGCCACCTAGCATCGCAATGACTGCTGCGGCTGACTGCGCTGGCAATTCGCCGGCGTGAAATAACGCAATTGATTGCTGTGCCGCAGTTGCAATTGCGGTGCGCCGCTGTTCAATCCCGCGTTTGTGTAGGATTTCAATTAACATTTCCTGTTGTTCTAAGGGGAGTTGCGATGCAGTTTCAATAATATGGTTGAAAGTCGTTGCGTTTGACATGAGCGAATATTCCAAGTAGGGGTGTTAAAATAGTTGTTGGTTGTGACTGAACCGATCAGCAAATTATCCTTCAAAGTGACGCAATTAAACGAGCTAAATTTCTCCCTCTCCCTAACCCTCTCCCGCTGGGAGAGGGAATTAAGAGCCATCTCTCCCTAACCCTCTCCCGCCGGGAGAGAGAATTAAGAGCTAAATCACCATGAACCCACAACAAGCCCGCATTTATATTGCTAATCTATTTTCCCACGCATTCAATCGCGTCAAGTTTTTGGAATTCACGCGCAATTTACTCAACGACAATTTTGATGAAAACAAGGCGACGGTTTGGCCGAAAAAATATATTAAAGATGCGTTTAAGCCGTTTGTCAATCATTATGAACGGCTCGGCACTTACACCGCGCCAGATGATGATAAATTAGACGTACTCATTGTTCATTTGACGAATGATGCGCAATTAGAACGGGCGCGGACGGCGCTGCGCAATTTTATTGCCGATCATCTTAAACAGCGTAATGAAAAGGATGCGGCGCTGGTCGCTTTCGTGTCACCGAGTGAACAGCAATGGCGGTTTTCATACGTCAAAATGGAATACAGCGCCATTGAAACGGCGGCGGGGACGGTTGGTATTAAAACGCAATTAACGCCAGCGCGGCGCAGTTCTTATTTGGTCGGGGCAAATGAAAGTTGCCACACCGCGCAGTCGCGGTTTATTGGGTTATTACAGGAAGTGCGGCGGACGCCGACATTAACGGAGATTGAAGAGGCGTTTAGCGTTGAATCCGTTACTAAAGAGTTTTTCAAACAATACGTCCAGTTATTTAATCAATGCGAGGCGGCATTGACTGAATTGGTGGCAAATGATGCGGCGCTGGCGGCGGAATTCACGCGGGCGCAGATCAATCCCGTTGAGTTTATTAAAAAGTTATTAGGGCAGTTGGTGTTTTTGTATTTTTTGCAAAAGAAAGGTTGGCTCGGTGTTAAACAAGATGGCAATTGGGGCAGTGGTGCGCGGGATTTTTTACGGCAATTAACCAATGGTGCGCATGGTCAATACACCAATTTATTTAATGACGTATTAGAGCCGCTGTTGTATGACACGTTGGCGACGGATCGCGGTCATGCCGCGTGGTGTGCGCAATTCAATTGTCGGCTGCCGTTTTTGAATGGCGGGTTATTTGAACCGCTGGGCAATTACCATTGGCGCGAGGTGGACGTTTTATTACCAAATGAATTATTCACCAATAATGAACGCACGGCGGCGGGCGATATTGGCACGGGGATTTTTGATGTCTTTGATCGCTACAATTTTACCGTGAATGAAGCGGAGCCATTAGAGAAGGATGTGGCAATTGATCCCGAAATGTTGGGCAAGGTGTTTGAAAACTTAATTGAAGATAATCGCCGCAAAGGGTTGGGCGCGTATTATACGCCGCGTGAAATTGTGCATTACATGTGTCAGGAAAGTTTAATTAACTATTTAGAGACGCAATTAAACACGCCTGAATTGACAGCAGTGCCGCGAGCAGATTTGGAAACGCTGGTGCGGTCGGGTGAGCAATTGCTGAATTATGAATCTGTCAAAACACATTACGCCGGGCGGGAAATGCCGGCGGCGATTCAACGTCAGGCGAAGTTAATTGATGAGGCGTTGGCGGCAATGACCGTGTGTGATCCAGCGGTCGGATCAGGCGCATTTCCGGTGGGAATGATGATGGAAATAGTGCGGGTGCGGTTAGCATTAATGCCGTATTTTAATACCGCGCAGCCGCGCTCGGCGTATTTATTTAAACGTCATGCAATTCAACACTGTTTATACGGGGTTGATATTGATCCGGGCGCAGTAGAGATTGCGAAATTGCGGTTGTGGTTGTCATTGGTGGTGGATGAAGAAGAGGTGGAGCAGATTAAACCGTTGCCGAATTTGGATTATAAAATTGTGGTGGGCAATTCGCTGTTGGGGGTGAGTAAAGATTTATTTAACGAGGCGTTGTTTCGGCAACTTGAACAATTAAAACCGCGCTATTTTGATGAATCAGATCGTGATAAAAAGGCGCAGTATCGGCGGGAGATTGAGGCGATTATTCACCAATTAACGAATGGCAAGGCGGCGTTTGATTTTGAATTGTATTTTTCGGAGGTGTTTCAATCTAAAGGTGGGTTTGATGTGGTGATTGGGAATCCGCCGTACATATCGGCTGTAGCTCATGCAAAAACAGACGAATCATTGCGGAAAACGTATCGAAAAGAATATCCGCTTGTAAAAGGTGCGTTTGACATTTACACGCTCTTTTTGTTAAAGGGGGTAATTATTGGCAGCAAGACAAGCGCTTTTAGTTGGATTATTCCCAACAAAGTTTGCGTTTCGATATATTCAGAAGCAGTCATCAACCATTTGAAACAACATGGACTGCAAGCGGTGATTGATGTTTCTCAGCATGACGTATTTGAAAACGCCGCAGTGTATCCAATTATTTTTGTTGGCAACAAAACTTCAAATTCATTTGCTGAATACGAAATTGAAAAATTAGAAGACCTGCGCTACAACCGTTTAATTGCTAGGAAAAAGATGAAAGAATTTAAAACCTTTCGTGATAATCATATTAAATTTGCATCAGGTACAACTGGTTTTCAAGCGCAACAATTAGTTCCCTACATTGGAGATATGCCCGACGAGGATCGTATACCGTTTGTTGTGAGTGGTTCTATTGACCGGTATTCAATCAAATTTAATAACGTAAGGTACATGGGTAAAACCTATAAAAAAGCATTTATCAAGAGATATAACAAGATAGCAGCGACGAAATGGGAGTTCTGGACACGAGAAAAAATTGTAATTGCGGGAATGACGAAAGTAATTGAGGCTGTTTATTGGGAAGCGCCATTAGCCTTGGGCGTGGGCGTTTATGCTATTCACGACTATGGAGGATTTGATCCTAAATTTTTATTGGCCGTGCTTAATAGCAAGTATTTATCATATTACATGAACATAAAATTTAAAGATAAGCACTTGGCAGGCGGCTACATGGCTATTAATAAAACAACGCTTGAAGCATTGCCTTTTGTCATACCTAAAACTGCCGAGCAACAACAATCAATTGAATTATTAGTTGACCAAATCCTCGCTGCCAAATCTAATAATCCCAAAGCCGACACCAGCGCATTAGAACGGGAAATAGATCAATTGGTGTATGCCCTGTACGAATTGACGCCTGATGAAATTGCGATTGTGGAAGGGGCGGGGAAATAAGCGTATTCTTCAATTGTCTGCCATCAGCCATGCGGCGAGTCGTTGACGAATACGCCACAACCGATCCTTGCTAATTGATCCTAAACATCCAATGAGCAATGAATCATCCAATACAGCAAGTCGAGATAAACGCAACACACTCGGGACTTTCAATCCAGTTGCCGCAAATTCAGCGTCGCTTGATAATAAAATTTCATCAAGATGACTATCCGCTTGGTGGATTTGAGAGGACACCATGCAGACGAGCCAATCATTAAATCGAATAGATGCCGGTCGAATAAGCAGCACTGGACGCAGTTTTGCGTTAGACAGATCGGAATACGGAAATGACACCAATACGATTTGCCCCGCTTCCTTCATTGCCACCGCTCCTTGAGATCAGCAAGCGTGTACAGGTCGGGTTCATCTTCCATACCACGCAATGCCTGCTGCATTCCCATGACGCTGAATGCAATTGCTGCTTCACGTTCATTGTCAGCAGCCATCGCTTGATAACCGGTATCTAACGTATTCGTGAAAACATGCGCACGAATTAACTCTTTAATGAACTGACGCATCTGCTGTTCACTCATGGTGCGGTGCAATGCGTCATACACAGTTTCATCAAGCGTAATGGTCATTTGACGGTGCATCATTAAATACCGTGGTGTACATGAATCGTATGGCTGGTTGATCGTATTTGGTATAATACCATGAATGCCATCAACGTGAATAGCGAACCCGTCGCCCTGCGCGTTTGGACAATTGATTGCATGGTTGATATTGAATTGACTGACGGGCGCGTGATTGGCTTCGCAACTGATGCACAATTAACCGATGTCAGCATTTTAGACATTGACTTTTTCCCGTTCTACATAAGGTCGCAATTCAGATTGCAGTGCTTGTTCTGTCACTAAATCAATCGGGCAACCGAATAAATCTTCATAATGCAAGATGAGTCACGCCAAAACGTGCTTGCAATTCAGGTTTACTTTGGGTGAGTAATTCAACTACAGAGCGGCGATTCATTTGCCACATCCTCATTTTTCAATAGGATCAGCAACCGCGCCAGCGCCAATCGCACGGTGGCCGCGCGAATTTGCGCCCGATCACCACGCAACTGCACCGTGCGCGTCATCACCTGAATCGGTGCATCAGACGCCGCCGCCGCCCGCATCCCCCACGCCAAACACACCATCCCGACCGGTTTGGTGGCACTCCCGCCGCCGGGGCCGGCAATTCCGCTAACTGCAACGCTCATTTGGGCGTGGCTGGCGTGCAAAGCGCCAATTGCCATCGCCCGCACCACTGCTGGACTGACCGCGCCGTCGCGGGCAATTAACGCCGCCGGCACCCCGAGCATGTCAGTTTTCGCCGCGTTGCTATAGGTGACAAAGCCGCGATCAAACCACGCGCTACTGCCGGCACTGTCGGTTAATACCTTTGCAATCCACCCGCCGGTGCAGGATTCAGCCGTGACTAATTGCCAGTGGCGAGCGATCAATTGTTGCCCGAGTGTGTGGGCGCGGGTGGTGAGAAGTGTTGGTGAATCGGTCATGTTAATAATACGGTTGAATTGAAATAATGGTGTGGAAAACGGTACGCACAATCAAAGCGTGACCGGCATCATTGATAATGATCGGCACAGTTCATGGCAAATTATTATTATAACTCATGTTGTTATTCACTCGGAAGTTAAACGGTTTAAAGGTTAAAAAACTAACTGCTCACAACAAATCGTATTTTCGCGCCGAGTTAAAATAACGTTCTTTTAAATAGCATTTAATGGCTTAACTCTCTAAGTGTGCCACTCCTAGATTTGTTAAAATTCCCCCGTCATTAATTCAATTGGGAGCTTCACTATGCCATTCGATGCCCGCACCGGATTTATCTACATGAGTGCGATGAGCCGCTCGCAACAACGGCATTCCATTGCCCGGCACCCTCTGGTTAATTAGCGCCGGATTAGTTGGTTTATTAGCACGGCGGCGCCGTTAATTTATTTTAGACAAAGCCACGCCATCAAATAGCCCAAGCGCCTATTTCATCTCGCCGATGAGTCACGCTTCTTAATTGACGACTACCTCACTGGTAAAAATAGCGGCGCTGACCGTCATAAATACAACGGCGGTTGTGTCTATACCATAGTCAATCTAAAATAATTTAATTCAACACGGCAATTAATCCACAAACTCAATCGTCATTTCCGCGACAGCGGGAATGACGAAGAATGAGTGTCAGTTAATCGTTTGACATGCCGCTATTGGAAAAAATGTTCAGATAAACGCAATTGGCATGAAAAAGGACAAGTAAATGCCATTGGAGCTATAGTCAATTTTTGTTTAATTACAGTCGTATTATTTGTTGGTTCAATTAATTCCCAGATTTTTCTTTTATGGATAACTCAGGATTTATTGCCAAAATTACCAGCTAATTGTGTTGTCGTTATGGATAACGCTTACGCCTGCGAGACATTCGCGGCGGCGTTTTTAGCGTCTCGTTTAGCAATTGCACAACGCAATCACATTGGTTTGGCAATTAGAGCTTTATCGGATTAGAACGCTTCTTTTGTCGTACCGGAATTAGTTTTATAGAAGCGAAAAATAAAATCATCCGTAATGCTGTCAGATTATTGTATGCTCTGCCAACTGCATAACTCCTGACTGCTATTGGCGTAAATGCCCCGCTAATTCAGCAAGCTGTTGTGTTGCTTGTGAAGTGCATTGAGAATCCAGCGCAGTTTGCTGCACCACTTCTGCAATATAATGAATGTCTTGACTAATACTCACAGTAGTCACAGTTTGTTCTTCTGCTGCCGCGCTAATTTGATCTACTTGTGCCGTCACTGTATCAATTTGTTCTAAAATCATTTGCAATGCCGTGCTGGAATGACTTGCACTTGCTGTCCCCTGCGCGACATTTTTTAATCCAGCATCAATTGCACTGACCGCCGCCTGGGTTCCCCCCTGAATCGTCGCAATGATTTGAATAATATTTGCCGCCGCTTGCGTGGTTTGATCAGCCAAAGTGCGCACTTCATCGGCCACCACTGCAAATCCTTTACCATATTGCCCCGCGTTTGCTGCTTCAATTGCCGCATTCAATGCTAATAAATTGGTTTGACGGGCAATGCTTGTAATCAGTGCGCTAATTTTGCCAATTTCATTAGAACGGATATTGAGTTCAGTTAATTGTTCCGCTGTCTGTTTAACATGATCGGCAATACAGTGCATTGCATCAATTGTTTCAATTACAATGGCAACACCGCTATTTGCTGAAAGGCTTGCGTGCCGCGCTTCATTCGCCGCTGTAATGCAATTCTGGGCAATTTCAGCCGCAGTGGCGCTCATTTGTTCAGTCGCGGCCGCAACGCTAGTTAAATGTCCAGCAACTTGATTTGTACCATTGGAAATTTGCTCGGAAGTAGCACTCAATTGTTCTGCCGTTGTCGCCACTTGATCGGCTGATTGTTGCATGGTGTTAATTAACAAACGCAAATTATCGGCCATGCGATTGATGTCAATTGCTAATATGCCAAGTTGATCTGTGGCGGGATAGCTAACCGTGATATTCAAATGACCATTGGCAATTTCGTTGACAGCGGCAGCAAAAGATTCGAGGGTATTATTAATAAAACGCATTAAAAACAACGAAACCAAAATCCCCATCACAAATACGCCCAATGCAATTAAAATGCAATTCACAAGTACCTGATTAAGAGTGGCGGTAATATCGGCCAGCGAAATATCAACACCAATGACATAGCGATAGCCGTTTGCGGTCTGTGCTGGCACAAATACCGACCGAAATGTTCCCCATTTATCACTGTATTCGTCGTATTGAATTTGCTGCGTTTCAATTGCAATCGCAATGCTGTCACTCGCATCATCATACACACTGAGAAATTCAGTAAAGTTGCTCTCCGCTTTTTCTTTTTCAGTATAGCTGGATGCGGTAAATACAATATGCTGTTCTTGACTAATTATTGTATAGACATATTCCACCTGCGCTTCATTAGCAAACATGGATAATTCATCCATGCAGTGTTGATATTCATCTGGCGTCACGGTGTGATTTATTGCGAACTGTTGGTGAAATTCATCCATGACCAATTTTACTCCAGCCGCCGTTGTTAATAATTTAGCATCAATACCACGCATAATTTGTTGCGCTTGACTGGTATAGGTGTAGGTGGTAAAGACAATGGCAGTGACTAAATTAATAGTAATGACAGCGAGTAATAATCGTATTGGTAACGTGAGGTATTTGTTTTGCATGTTAATAAAACTGCCACCAAGCGGATGAGTGCGGGTTGTGTTAAGTGACGGCGCAATTGTAGAATGGGATGGCAGTTTTTTTAATAGATGATGCGAACTGTTCTGTTAAAAATAACACAGCAGTTTTCACAGATTTAATAATGATTCAGTGCTTGAGTTGATTGTTGCATTAGGCGGAGTTAAACCAAAATGTTGATAAGTTGCCGCCGTTGCCACCCGCCCACGCGGGGTGCGCATAATGTAACCCTGTTGAATTAAAAACGGTTCAATGACATCTTCGATTGTGCCGCGTTCTTCACCCAATGCTGCGGCAAGACTATCAATTCCCACTGGACCACCGGCAAATTGGTGAATAATGATGTGAAGCAGGCGTTGATCCATGTGATCGAATCCGCAATCATCAACATTTAATAATAATAACGCCGCGGCTGCGACATGATAATCAATATGACCCGCAGCGCGCACTTGGGCATAATCCCGCACTCGCCGTAATAAACGATTGGCAATGCGCGGGGTGCCACGCGAACGCCGTGCAATTTCTTTAATCCCATTTAAATCGGCTGGAATATTAAAAATCCCCGCCGAGCGCTGCACAATATCAATTAACTCTGCCGTATTGTAGTATTCCAAACGCTGCACAATCCCAAAGCGATCACGCAATGGTGAAGTTAATAAACCAGCGCGGGTGGTGGCGCCGATCAATGTGAACGGTGGCAAATCTAATTTAATGGATCGCGCCGCCGGGCCATCACCAATGATAATATCGAGTTGAAAATCCTCTAATGCTGGATAAAGAATTTCCTCAACCACTGGATTGAGACGGTGAATTTCATCAATGAACAATAAATCACCAGCATTGAGATTGGTTAATAACGCCGCTAAATCACCCGCTTTTTCTAATACCGGACCGGAGGTTTGGCGTAATTGACTGCCCATTTCATGCGCTAAAATATGCGCTAATGTCGTTTTACCTAACCCCGGTGGGCCAAAAATAAGTGTGTGATCGAGTGGTTCATTACGCTGCCGCGCTGCACTAATGAAAATTTCCAATTGTTCACGCACCCGCATTTGCCCAATGTATTCGGCTAAACGGCGCGGACGAATGGTGCGCTCTAATAGTGATTCATCTGGGTTCATGTCTGGTTTAAAAAGAGGATTGCGTTCCATTCTAAATGATGAATATCTAATAGATGAGAATGAACAGTAATAAAGTGTTTTTAATTTTTCTTACGCTCCAGCGTGCAGGGTTGTTAAGTTCCTCAGTTAAGACAGCCATCATTCCCGCTTTCGTGGGAATGACGAAGGTGTTAAAAATGATTGTCGGTTTAATAGAACTTAACAGACCAGCGCGCCAAACAACGGCGTATTAAACCGCATTCGCTATTGTCGGGGTTAATACCAATTTACCCATCATACCGCCTGCTTCTAATTGCTGATGGGCAGCCGCCGCTTCGGCAAGTGGCATAGTTGCGGCAATATGAATACGCAGTTGATTGCTATCAAACCATTGTGCGCAGTGTTGTAAAATGCGCCCCTGTGCTAATAAAGCATCGGGTAAAGTGCGCAATTGCGGCGTCAACATCAATTCTAAACTGATGCGCAAATTGCGAACCCGCGCTTCAATCCAATCGAACTCACCACCGGGATTAAGAATGGTGACTAAATTGCCATAGGGCGCGACTAATGGAATAGATTGGCGAAAGACTTCGGGGCCAATGGTGTCTAATACAACATCTACACCGCGCCCCTGTGTCCATTCGGCAATGGCGGTATTCATATCGGTGTCACGATAATTGATAACGCATTCCGCACCTAATTCACGCACGAGCGCGGCCTTTTCATTATTGCTAATGGTGGTGGCGACGCGGGCGCCGCGCAAACAGGCTAATTGAATTGCTACATGACCAACGCCGCCGGCGCCGCCGTGAATTAAAACAGTTTGATTAGAATGCAATTGAGCGCGATCATACAAGGCTTCCCATGCGGTAATTAATACCAATGGCGCCGCGGCGGCGTGAATGAAATCGAGCGTATGCGGCATGGGTTGCGCTATGGTTTCATCAATTAAAATGTAGTCGGCATAATTGCCAGTTAATCCACCTAATCCACCATAACAAAACCACACCGCGTCGCCGGGATTAAAGCGTGTCACTTCACTTCCAATTGCCGTGACAATGCCCGCACCATCGCAACCCAAAACAGTTGGTGAATTAGTGTTAATTAACATTGGCCCTTTAGCACGGATTTTCGTATCCACCGGATTGACGCCAGCGGCTTTTAATTGCACGAGTAATGCGGTGGATGAGTTTAATTGCGGTTTGGGTAATTCAACGTATTGTAATACGCTAGGATCACCCGGGGTGTGCATGACAATGGCGTGCATCATAAATCACCTATTGATTAAAACATATTTGATGAATGGCGAACGAGCGAATGGAAAAATACTTGAGAATCAAGCATAAATTGATTAAAATGATGCGCAATAAGTGCTACAATTCAGCGAGTACAATGCGCTTGTTAACTGTCGCACACACTTTAATTGAATCAATTGATCCTTATGACATTATCTGCACCAATTCCGCTAACGGATTTCTCTCACCGTGCCACCGCCGCTCGAGCGTTAATTCATGACATGCTCACTGAATTATTTGGCATTGAACCGGAATTAACCTATGAATTCTATCGTGAATGGAATGGCTGTTGGCGAGCGCGAGTCGTGCTGAGTGGAGCAGTCACGGGGCGATTAGAATTCACGTTTATGCTAACCGCCAGCGGTGGATTATTAGCGATTCCACGTCCATTACCAGAGCGCTGGCGAAATGAAATAGGTATTCCCGCCAGCGATGGCAGTCGCTGGACAGTGAATAATGACGGACAATTAGTCAGCTTTTGCGATTGAATAAAAGCACTCACGCTACTCGGCAATTAAACCCGCCGTTTATGATGACTTTACAATTGACACGCTTTGATTCGGTTCACCAAACCACCAATCATGCAGCCATTGCGCAACGCTTTCATGCCAGGCTAATAACGCGGGCGTAAAAATCAATACCAAAATCGTGGAAAACCCGACGCCAAAAGCTAATGACACGGCCATTGGAATTAAAAACTGCGCTTGCAAACTGGTTTCAAAAATGAGCGGGCCTAAACCGACAACGGTTGTCGCTGAGGTTAATAACATCGCCCGCAAGCGTGACGTGGCCGCTTCAACTAATGCCGGTTCAATCGCCATGCCGTCCTCGCGCAATTCGTGATACATGCTAACTAAAATAATTGCATTATTGACCACGATGCCGGACAAGCCAAATAACCCAAATAGTGACAATAGCGTTAAATCTAAACCTAATAACCAATGCCCGACGACTGCGCCGATTAATCCTAATGGAATGGCGGTCATCACGACTAATGGCCAGCCCCAACTGGAAAAGACGGCGGCTAAGATGATGTAAATAAATCCCAGCCCTAAGATCAACCCCAGTTTCATATCACCGAGCGTTTCACGTTGATCGGCCGCCCGCCCTTCAAAGCTATAATCAATATGATAATGCGTGACTAATTTTGGCAATAATTCTTTTTCCAATGCAGCGCGCACCATATCGGGTGTGGTTAAAGCGCGGTTAATATCAGCAGATACTTCCACTGCTAATCGCCCGTTAGCATGGCGCAGAGTTTCAAATCCTTGCCGCGTTTCCCAATGAACAACGGTGGTTAATGGCACGAATTCACCAGTCGGAGTGCGAATTAACAACCGTTCCAAAGCGTCTAAATGACTGCGCTCGTGACGCGGTAATAACACGCGCACTTCTAATTCATCCTGCCCCACTTGAACGCGCTGCGCTAAATAACCATCAAAGGCGGCGCGCAATTGACGCCCGAGTGTTTCGGTGGTTAAGCCTAATGCTTCACCCGCCGGCGTTAAGCGATAAATCAATTGCTCCCGCCCAAATGGCATGTCATCCAACATATCGGAAACGCCCGGAATTGTTTCCAAACTTTGCGCTAATTCTAATGCCGCCATCTTTAATTGCATGGCATGATCGCCAATTAACTGCACAGTTAAATCCCGCCCCGGCGGACCCGTTTTCCGTGCGGAAATCACCAGATTTTCTAATCCAGCGGGCATCTTCATCTGTTGTCGCCACGCGGCTAAAAATGTTTCATTCCGCACCTCGCGGTATTCCGACGGGACTAATTGCACCATAATTGATGCGAATTGATCGCCATTGGAGCCGCTATTACTTTCAACCGCGACCGTCCCGCCTAATCGAGCAACGGCCGCTTCAATTAAATTGCCACCCAATTGTTGTTCAGCAGCGCGTAATGCGCGTTCCATTTCAATTAAAAAGGCGGCGCTGTGACTGCGCGGGGTGCCGGCGACAAAACTGGCATTGGCGAATACGGCTTGCCCTTCGGGTGTGGGGAAAAAGACGAATTGCACCCGCCCGCCAACTAATAAACCAACCGTCAAGATCATTAACACTAATACTGTGCTAATGGTAATGCCGCGCCGTCTGATTGCGGCCTTGACTAATGGGCGATAGACTGAATGGCGAAAGCGATTAAACTTGCGATCAATCCGCTGCCGCCATTGCGGAATAGTGGCGCCGACGTGGTGACTAAAGGCGCTGCGTAAATGCGCCGGCATAATTAAAAATACTTCTAATAACGAGGCAATTAACACCATGATGGCGACAAATGGAATATCGCCTAAGATATTGCCCATGATGCCGCCGACCAGCATTAACGGTAAAAAGGCCGCGACGGTGGTTAATGCCGAAGCGACTACCGGATAAAACATGCGGCGGGCGCCGGCAATGGCGGCATCGGTGGGATTCATCCCCATATGAAAACGGGTTTCGGCGTATTCACCAATCACAATAGCGTCGTCATCAATGACGCCCAGCGTTAATAATAAACCGAATAGACTAATCATGTTAATGGTGCCGCCAAATGCCCATAACAAGGCTAATGCAGCTAAATACGCGGTGGGAATGCCCATTGCCACCCACACTGCCACGCGCCCGGGTAAAAACAAATATAACAATAATAAAACGAGCGTGAATCCTTGCAGCCCGTTGTCCACTAATAAATCAATCCGTTCTTTAATTTGCTGCCAACTGGCGTCGAATACGGTTAATTGAATGGTGGGCGGTAAGGTCGGGCGGACGTCATTTAACCAGGTGTCAAATCGCTGCGCGGCAATTAATGAATGGCCATCTTCGGCACGTTGAATCACTAATTCAACTGTGACCGGCGGCGCGGCATTTTCATTTAATAACGCTAATGGCGGTGCATTCGATCCGACCGCCACCGGGGTTAATGTGACGGTCGCCGGCCGTGGCTCGCGCATGATGGTCGCCACATCCCCCAACCGCAGGTGCGTTTGGTCATCCGCCCGCACCGTCAAGTCGGCAAAGGTCAACGGCTCGCGGCGCTGCTCCAGCGAGCGCAATTCCCGCGCCGCCTCGGCTTCACCCGCGATTCCAGCTGGCAAATCCTGCGCCTGTTTAGCAATTTGCGCACCAATGCCGTCGAGCGACAAGCCGAGCGTTTCCAGTGCGCGGGACGGGATTTCGATGGCGATGCGCTCGTCGGGCATCCCGGTGATTTGCACCTGATCTACGCCCCGCGCCAGCAGATCGCGTTCAAATTGGCGAATCCACGGGCGCAGATCAGCCAAACTCGGCCCCGTGACCAGCAGCCGCGCCACTGATTCGTAACGCGAAATGCGGCTCACTTGCGGCGTTTCAGCATCTTTGGGCAAATTGCTGAACTCGGCCACGCGCTGGCGCACCTGATCGAGCGCCTCAATCGGATCAGTGCCTTCGTGCAATTCCAACGCCAAACTGGCGATGCCTTGCGCGGCGGTGGCGGTCAATTTTTTCACGCCGTCCACCGTGCGCAGGCGTTCCTCCAGCGGAATTAAAATCGCGGTTTCAACATCCTCGGCCGACGCCCCGCTCCAAATCACGCGCACTGACAAAATATCGAGTGCGAAGGTCGGGAAAAATTGGACGTTCATGCGCATCACTGACACGCCGCCGAGGACAAAAATCAAGATCATCAACAGGTTAGCCAACAGACGGTGGCGGACGAAGAGCGCAATTAACCCGCGTTTCATGGCGCAATCTCCACCCGCAGCCCGTCAATCGCGTTGGGTAAATGTGTAACCATGATCGGGGCATTGGGCGGCAGTTGGGCGGCGCGGACGAGGACTTCGACGGGTTGATCGCCGTCACCACCGCGCTCGCCAATGCGTTCAATCGTGACGCCGCGCAGCCGCCCGTTGTCAACGGTGAAAATGCGGTCGCCGCCGTGTAACGCACTGAATGGCAACGCTAAACTGTTATCCACCAGCGGGCGTTGCAAGCGCATGTCCACCACTGCGCCGATTGGCACGGCGGCTGGCGCGGTGAGTTTCAACAGCGCATCCACGCCGCGAGCGTCGGCTTCACCGGCGATCCGTTCCAGTACCGCCGTGATCGCCCGCCCGCCGATCTGCCCCTGCGCGGTTAATTCAACGCCGTTCGCCAATGCTTGACGCAATTCGTCGCAGTGGCAGCCGGGCAATTTGGCGCGCAAATACAGCCCGTCGAGTGGGTAGAGCGTCATAACCGTTTGATTTATCGGCAATTGTTCACCCGCGGCGGCGGTGACGCTGGCAATGCGGGCGGCAAATGGGGCGCGCAACGTGCCACGATCAAAATCGCGCTGCGCCTCGGCTAACGTCGCCTCCAACGCGGCAAGTCGCGCCGGATGCGCATCAATTGACTGCTGGCGCAGGGTCACGGCCAGCCGCGCTCGCGCCAATTGCTCGCGGGCGGTGTCCACGCTGGAAATGGACGCGAGATTTTTATTCTGCACCGCCTGCGCCCGCGTCACGCCCACTTCCGCCAAGCGCAGCAGCTCACGTTCCTGCACCAGCGCGGCGGCATCGTGTTGATAATTCAACTGTTCTTTGTCAACGTCCGCCTGCGCTCGTTGCAAGCGCGGTTCTAAATCCCGCGAATCCAGTTGCGCCAAGACGGCATTGGCTTTGACGCGCTGCCCATCGCGGACGCGCACCGTTTGCAGGCGGGCAGTGACGGGCATGGTCAGGCGCACCTGATCGGGGGCTTCCACCCGCCCGAACAGCGCTAACACTGGATGATGGGCGGCGGGCGCGGCGGGAATGACTTGCACCCGCCAGATGCGCTCGTGCGCGGTGACTGTTTGCGGCACGGGGCGGGTGGCTTTGAGAATGATAAATCCTGCAATGCCAATTAACATAATGATAATTGGCAGACCGCGCCGCCGCCAGACTTGGCTAGTCGCCATAAATGAATTGACCTGAAAACTAGGGCGTTAATTTTAATCGGTGCTTGAAAAATTCGGGTTCTAAACGTCACAAATTACGCCGTTTAGATAATTGACTTTTTAAGGAAGAGTGCATTCCCACGCGGGTGCATGGGAACGATCAATTTTAATCAGCACTTAGAACTCGGTTTTCTAAATGCAAGTATGCGCTAATTAGCGCATTCGTGGTGAATTCAGCCGTTTGTTGCGAATTCACCTGTTTATTAAATGAGCGTGTTGCGGATGAATAAATTAGCGCCCTTTGACTAGCGCCGGGCGAATAGATATTGATTTAATCATCGCAGGGCAAATGAGATGCGCGGGTTATCACGGTTAATGCGCCCCGCCGCGCAATACCGTTTTCGGATCAACGGTTAATGGGCGGTAGATTTCCACGCGGTCGCCTTCGACCAACGCGGTGGTTAACGGTGTAATTTTGCCGAAAATACCGACCTTATTTTCATCGAGGTTAATTTCCGGGCATTGATTCAAAATGCCCGATTTTTCAATCGCCTCTTGAATAGTCGCGCCCTCGGGGATCGTGACCGTTAAACTCATTTGACGCTTGGATTGCGCATAGATAATGGTTGTTTGCATGGGAATCATTAAACTTGGAATTGAAAAAATGGAATGAACGCGATTGAATAAACACCAATCGCACGAGCGGATCCTGTCAACCGACGCGCTCGGCCGGCTGCCGCCTGCCGCCACCCGTCGGGCTGTGAAATAACTTTAGCACTACCGCATCTTTTCACGGTAGTGCTAAAGTGGACAGGGTGACGACCTGTCCGCGCTCGGGCAATGCGCTCGCGCACTCACCGCATCACCGCCCGACAACCGCGCATCCGTCCCGCGTCCCGTTCCGCCCAACTCCATATGATACCGCGATGTTCGTTGATTCTCACTGCCATTTAGACCGCCTCGATTTAACGCCCTACGCGGGTGATTTTGCCGCCCTCATGGCACAGCAGCGCATTGCCAACGTGTCAGCCATGCTTTGCGTCGGGATTGATTTAACGCATTACCCAGCCATGCGCCAGTTAATTGCCCCGTATTCAGATGTCTGGTGCAGCGTCGGTGTCCATCCGAATGAAACGGTCACGCATGAGCCGACCGTTGCTGAATTAGTACAATTCGCCGCCGATGAGCGCGTGGTCGCCATTGGTGAAACCGGTTTAGATTATTACCGCAGCCACGGTGATTTAACCTGGCAACACCGCCGTTTTATTCAACACATTGCCGCCGCCCGCGAATGTGGCAAACCGTTAATTATTCATTCCCGCGCCGCGCCGGATGACACCTTGGCCATCTTAAAGCGTGAACGGGCAAATGAAGTGGGCGGCGTAATGCACTGTTTTTCTGAAACCTGGGAGATTGCGCAGCAGGCACTTGACCTCGGTTTTTATATTTCATTCACCGGCGTTATCACCTTCAAAGCCGCGAATGAATTGCGCGACGTTGCCCGCCAAGTGCCGTTAGATCGCCTATTGATCGAAACCGATGCGCCCTATTTGGCCCCCGTGCCGCATCGCGGGCAAAGCAATGAACCGCAATATGTCCAATACACCGCCGCGCAATTGGCCGAATTAAAACAAATGCGCGTAGATGAATTGGCAGCAGTCACACGGGCAAACTTTTTTCAATTATTCAACACCGCCCGTCCCGTCCTCACACCTTGACTTTTTATTTCAATCCGCGTGATGAATAAACCCATGAATCGGTGGCAAACTCTCAAAACCCATTTGTCTTTTCTTGATTGGCTGTTTAATCCATTGCAGGATCGGGAAGTCGCGGCCATTTATGATTTATTAGCCGATCAATCGCCCACCCAGCGCGGGCGTTATCTCAATCTCGGTTATTGGACGGAAGCAATTGACGTGGACGCCGCCTGCGATGCACTGGCCGCATTGGTGGCGGACACCGCGCAATTAAATCATCAAGATTGCCTACTCGATGTCGGCTTTGGATTTGGCGATCAAGATTTATATTGGTGGCAGCATCATCAACCGCGCCGCATCATTGGTTTGAACATCACCACCTCACAAGTGGTCGTCGCCCGCCAGCGCGTCGCCGCCCTCGGTTTAACCAAACACATTGATTTACGGCACGGTTCTGCAACGGCGATGCAATTAACCGCCGGCTCGGTGGACAAGGTCGTGGCGTTGGAATGCGCCTTTCACTTCCGCACCCGCGAGCGTTTTTTTGCCGAAGCGTGGCGAGTACTGCGCCCCGGCGGGCGGCTGGTGTTAGCCGACATCATCCCGCTGCCGCTGGTCACGGATTGGCGCTGGCGCTTGCTGCAACGCCTCAACTGGGCGCTGATCGCCAGCCGTTTTGCCATCCCCGGCGCGAACGCCTACCCCGCCCCCGAGTACGCCAAACGCCTCGCCGCCGCGGGGTTTGCGCACGTTGAATTGCGCTCAATTCGTGACGAGGTGTACCCGCCGCTGCACCAATATTTGCGCACCCATCCCGAAGTGCTGGCGCGGCTGCACCCGTTGCTGCGGTTTGCCGTGCGGCTGGCGTTACCCTTTGATGCGCAAACAGTGTACGCCGGGCTGGATTATGTCATTGCCACCGCCGTTAAACCCGGGTGAACACGTTCATTGCCGCGCCGTGCTTGATAACCATTGACGAATCAGCACTTATCATTTACATTGCGCACTCTTTAATTGGTCAACCCAACCACGCCATTTCATTTAATTATTACGCATTCGGAGACAATCAGTATGGCAAATAGCGCCCAAGCTAAAAAACGTGCGCATCAATCAGAAGTGCATCGCCAACGTAATGCCGCACAACGCAGCCGCTTTCGCACCGCTGTTAAAAAGGTATTAAAAGCCATTTTAGCCGAAGATAAAACAGCGGCCGTGGCGGCTTATCAACAAGCGGTGCCGGTCATTGATAATGCCGCTGGCAAAGGTTTAATTCACGCCAATAAAGCAGCGCGGCATAAAAGTCGGTTAAATGCGCGCTTAAAAGCCATGGCGTAATTCACCCCGCGCTGGTTTTTATGACCGGCCAAACCACCGCATCATTCCCAGCATTTAGCCTGTGGCGGAGATATTATGATAAATCCTTTATTACCGCCGCAGCGCCTCGGCCCAATTCTATTAGCGCCGGACGTGAGCCGCTATCACGCCATCAACTTTCTAATCATCAGCTTTTTTTCAATTGGCCTGATGATTTTTATTAGCAGCGGCCAGACGTACATTCTCAATGAGCATTTAAAAATCCCCGCCTCAGAACAGGGCAGCATCAGCGGCCATTTGGTGTTTTTAACCGAAATGATTACGCTGATCTTTTTTCTCCCAACCGGGATTTTAATTGACCGCCTCGGGCGGCGCTCGATTTACGCCATCGGCTTTTTATTACTGGCACTGACTTATGTGTTGTATCCATTCGCCCAATCGGTCGGCGAATTATACGGGTATCGGCTGATTTATGGCTTGGGCGTGGTCGCAGTTGCCGGCGCCTTATCAACGATTATGGTGGATTATCCCGCCGAGATTTCACGCGGTAAATTGGTCGCGTTAATTGGCGTATTAACGGGTTTGGGCATCGTTTTTATTCAAGGATTGGGCGGCGCTTTACCCAAGATATTTATGAACGCCGGGTGGAATGGCGAAACCGCTGGGCAATACACCCATTTCATCGTTGCGGCGGCCTGTATTGGTGTGGCGGGATTAGTGATGATTGGCTTGCGCCCCGGCATTCCAATTCAACGCGATGAACGGCCATCCATAAATACATTATTCAAAAGCGGGTTTACCGCCATCCGCAACCCGCGCATTGCATTAGCCTATTCAGCCGCTTTTATTGCACGCGGCGATCAATCCATTAACGCCACCTTTTTAATTCTGTGGGGGACGTTGGCTGGTAAAGCAGCGGGCATGGAACCGGCAGAAGCGATTAAACACGGCACCTTTATTTTTATTATTGCGCAAATTGCCGCGCTGGCCTGGGCGCCAATTCTCGGCGCAATATTAGATCGCATTGATCGCGTCACCGCATTAGCGATTTGCATGGGGTTATCAGCGGTTGGTAATTTGGTTTTATTATTGCTTGATGACCCGTTAGCGACCTACGGCATTGGCTTTTTTATTCTACTGGGCATTGGACAGATTAGCGTATTTCTGGGCGCGCAATCACTGATTGGACAAGAAGCACCGGTAGATAAACGCGGTTCAATTATGGCGGCATTTAATATCTTCGGCGCTATTGGCATCTTGTTAATTACATTGGTTGGCGGTTATCTATTCGACGCCGTTGATCCCCGCGCCCCGTTTGTGGTGGTTGGCGTGATTAATGTTTTATTGTTGATTGCCAGCGTGATGGTGCGGCGCCATGATCTTCATTTGATAGCAGCGCACAACTGACATTAAACCTGTTGATTGATGGGCGGTGCTGTCAATTTGAGTTAAATCCGCCCATCGCCGTTCGGTTTATTTACTTCTCTAATGCACGTTCTGCACATTGACATAATTGGTCCAATGTCGCTAGTGCCAACCGATAATCAATTTGCTGTACTTGACGTTTAAACGCCGTATAGCTCACTTCGTCATTGCTGGAAACCGTTGCTTCTAATGCGGTTAACAGTTCATCGGTTAATAGATCACGCGCTGTCAATAATTGACGTGCATGATTGGCTAATTCCAAAAATGCCGCAGGATTACCTAATTTAATTGGTGACGGCGATGCTTGTGTATTCAATTGTTCCAGTGCGGCGCGGGTGTCGGCATGGGCGCGATAAAAGGCCGCCAATGTTGTTTCAGACACTGGCTCAAGCTGTTGCAATTCTAAATCCAATTGCATTGCTGCTGAATACAAAGCGGTCGCACCGACATTACCAGCAACACCTTTTAAACGATGCGCTAATGCCTGCGCCGCAACGCGATCACCCGCTGCTAATGCTTGTTGAATATGCTCGGCAATGTCTTGAATTGTCGTGGCAAATTGCTGTAATAATTTAATAATTTGTGTTGGATTATGCAACGCTTGGTTTAATAAACGTAAATCAAAACCGGGCAATACAAAGGGCAATTGCGGCGGCTCAGTTTGATTAACACCAATGTTAGTCAGCGATAGATAAGGTGGCTGGGTCATATCTGTTGCATTTGGCATTGTCCAGTATTGCAATGTCGTATGCAATTCCTCCAAGTTAATCGGTTTAGCTAAAATTGCATTCACACCACATGCGAATGCTTGTTCGCGTTCTTCAAGCGTCACACTGGCAGTTAAAGCAATGATGGGCAGTGCGGCAAAGGCCGCTTGTTGGCGAATTTTTTGCGTGGCTGTGAGGCCATCCATTTCTGGCATGTGAATATCCATCAAGACGGCGTCATATGAAGTTAATTCAAGACGATTCAAGGCGTCTTGACCATTATTCACTACATCAACATCTATTCCCGATAAATTCAAAATTCCTTGAATAACCTGCTGATTAATTAAATTATCTTCGGCAACTAAAATTCGTTTTCCTACTAAATTGGATGGCACTGTATCACAAGCAGATTGCTTCAACACGGATAAGGGTGCTTGATTGTTTAGTTCACTTGTGGCTATCCCGAATACTAATTCAAAACTAAAGCAACTACCGTGTCCTAATTCACTTTTGACTGTTAATTGACTGCCCATGAGTTGTAGCAATTTTTGGCTAATCGCCAATCCTAATCCGGTGCCACCAAAACGACGGGTAATTGAACCGTCGGCCTGCATAAATGGTTGAAAAAGTCGGCCGACGGTTGCTTTATCCATGCCAATACCGGTATCGCAAATGATAAAGCATAAATTGATTTGTTTAGATGAACTGGCTGTTATGCTAATACTTAATTGTACCTGTCCGGCGGTTGTGAATTTAATTGCGTTACTTAATAAATTAGATAACACTTGTTGTAAACGCAGCGGATCACCTTTGAGCCAGCGAGGCATTTCTGGTGTTAAATAAAATTGTATTATCAACCCTTTTTCTTCAGCGCGCAGCGCAAATAAATGCCGCATATTTTCTAATAAAATATCTAAACTAAAGTCTTGTTGCTCAATATAAAAGTGTCCTGATTCAATTTTAGAATAATCCAAAATATCATTAATAATTCTAAGTAAACTGTGGGCTGCATAATGGATTTTTTCTAAATCAGCCCGAATAGAAGGCGCTAATGGTTTATGCAGTGCAAGTTCCGATAAACCAATAATTGCGGTCATGGGAGTGCGGATTTCATGGCTCATATTGGCCAAAAATTCGGTTTTAATACGCGCTGCCTGTTCGGCTAATTCACGCGCCCGATGTAATTCGGTCACATCATATAAGGAAACGAGAAATAAGTTGGTAAAGGGTGATTCTAATGGTGTCGCAACAACTATAACCGTGCATTGCCTTTGATCTTTACAGCGAATATTGACTTCCATTGGGTCAAATGCCTGTCCGCATTGTGTTTGTTCAAGACGAATTTTCCAAGTTTCTTGTACTTGTTGACGATAAATTGGATCAGGATAAGCCAATGGCCACCATGCAGTCACGGTGGGAATATCGGTTTCAGTGTAACCAAAATGGCGAATAAATGCGGGATTAAGATAAACAAACGTTTGTTTAACAACATCAATTAACACAAAGGGGATGGGTGATGCATCAATAATAGTACGCGCTCGCGCTTCACTGGCTTGTAATGCTAACTGCGCTTGTTGCTGTTCGGTAATATCCCAATTAACACCGATTAAACGCTGAAGATTGTTGTTGTGATCTCGCAAAATTTTGGCGGATGTAGCAAGATAACGGATGCTGCCGTCCGGCCAATAGACGCGGAATTGTGTGGCACAAGAATCGTATTGACTAGAAAAAAAATCTTTAGCTTGTTCAAGTGTAAATAACACCGCATCATCTGGATGTAAAAGGTTTAGCCATGCCGCATAAGTCCCTTCAAATTCGGCGCGTTCTAATCCATACATCGCATAAATCCGATCATCCCAAATGATGCGATCGTTCACAATATCCCATTCCCAAACGCCAATACCACCCGCATCGGTTGCTAATTGCAAACGTTCGGTTAAGGCATGCAAATGTGAATGTGTTTGTTTATACGCTGTAATATCAGCGTAGGTAATGATGACACCGTAATCAGGATGTGTTGAAGGAATAGCATTGACTAATATCCAAGTCATTCCGTTTGGCTTGACAATGCCCATTTCCACATTATGTATTGGGCGTTTTTCAATAAAAGCACGGACACTCGCATATTCTCTGGGCGGCATAGGCGAGCCATCTGGACGCACAATTTGCCACTCCGGACTGTCATAATGACGCTGTAAATGATCGGTGCAGGATAATCCTAACAATCCCTCTGATGCGCCATTGCAATCAATCACTTTTCCAGTGCGGTCTGTAATAGAAATACCAATAGGTAAGATGTCAAAAATGGTGCGCAATTTTGCTTCGGAGGCTTGTAATGCGGCTTCGATTTCATAACGCACAGTAATATCGTGGACAATGGTGTGTAATAAAATTTGGTTGCCAATTTGTATGGGGACTGAGTAAATTTCAACTTGACGCACCTCCCCGGATGCCAGGCGATGTTGACAATGAAATTGTCGCTGCGTTCCATCAATCACCGCCGATAATTGCTGTTGTAAAGCGTCGTTTGATAATAAAATAATATCAGTTATGGTTAATGCGGTTAATTGCGGGTGCGTGTAGCCATAAAACGCAACAGCAGCTGAGTTGGCATCAACAATACATCTACTCTGTGGGTTGATAACCAACTGAATTGCGCTGCTTAATTCAAATATTTGGCAATAATGCTCGTTGTTTTCAGCGAGTTTGCTTTGCAAGTGTGCAATAGATGCCTGAATAAACGCCCAGCGCCGTAATAAAAACCATGTCAGCATTGCCAAGAATAAAGTAATCAAAATACCCAACACCACAATGTAATTTGCTTGATATTTGACATCGTACAATGGTATTCGCACATTGCGATTGTCATTGCTAAAAACATCCAGTGTTTGAATCCCAACATGTGTGATGAGTGGCAGTGATTCTGCAATATCAGTATAGTTAAATAATGATTGATTTAACGAATACGATTGTTGAAATAAGTCAGTTACTCCCAATAAGGACAGCACAGCATGGTGTGGTTGTGCGCAGATTGGTTGTTTTATTTGATGAGCAATGGCATTTAATTGCACTTGACATATGTTAACTAGGCGTTGTTCATTCACCTGAAATTGCTGCCAACTCAATAGGGTGAGTGCAATTCCTGCAATGATGACCAGCGACGGTAGCAACCATAATGACCGCAATAATCGGGGTTGGTTCATTGGGTAATAGTCGAATCAATTAAGGCATCCAGTTGCCGCCGATCGCGTTTTGTTGGCCGCCCCTGTCCTGTGATATGCGGGTAATGACCCGTGTCTCGTTGCGATTGAATTAACGCTTGACGCGCTTCTTGACTGGCTGGAGCTTCACAATAGCATTGTATTGCTTCAGCAGCCGGCCGGCGTTGAGTCGGCAAGGTTAATACTTCAATCTGCCAAGTCAATATGCCTTTTTGAATCTGTATTCGACTGCCGGGGCGCACTAAACGGCTTGGTTTACAGCGTTGTTCATCTACTTTTATTTTGCCGCCGTTAATTGCAGCGATGGCTAATTGACGAGTTTTGAAAAAGCGAGCGACCCATAACCATTTATCTAAACGTTGCTCTGTTAATATAGTTTGGCGCTGTTCTATTGGTGTTGATTTACTCATAGTGTGCCTGATTCCGCTGCTTGTAATAATTGATTTAATTGCCCCAGTGCGTCCAACTGTGTGAGGTCATCATAGCCACCAATCGGGCGATCATTAATAAAAATTTGTGGTACAGTAAAGCAGGTGCTGCGTTGAATCATCATGGCGTGTTGTTCTGGATTGAGATCAATGCGAATTTCTGTATAATCCACGCCTTTTTGTTTTAATAAATGGCGGGCGCGGATGCAATAGGGACACCAAGCTGTACTATACATTTCAACTTTGACCATTATCTGTTCCTGATGTGTGATTTGAAGATAATGAATAAAAAACCGAATTATTAGCGATGTATTTTAATGCATATAAACCAATTCAAACAATTGCTCTGGTTGCAGATTTTCTCAATCCAGGTGATGATGAGCAGACAAAGAATAATACCCCAAAGCGCCGCGTTTTCACTACTGGCGTGGGTGTGATGAGGATAGACTTTTATGGAATTGCGGGCGATGTCAGTGGATTATTTACACATTTCGCTGCGGGCGCAGAGGCTGGCGGTGTGCGCAAATGGTCAAGTACTTGATTTTTACGCTATTTCTACGGCGGCGAATGGTGCTGGTGAGCAGCGCAACAGCGGCTGTACCCCGCGGGGGCGTCACCGGGTGCGTATTAAAATTGGGGAAGGCTGTCCAATTGGCACGGTATTTCGCGGCCGCCGTCCAACGGGTGAGATGTATAGCGCGGAATTGGCGGCGCTTTATCCAGAACGTGATTGGATTTTAACGCGGATTTTATGGCTAACGGGTTTAGAAAGCGGGCGCAATCGCGGTGGGGAAGTGGATACGTTGCGGCGGTTTATTTATATTCACGGCTGCCCAGAAAATGCGCCGTTGGGCGTAGCGCATTCACATGGCTGTATTCGGATGCACAGCCATGATTTAATTGCGGTATTTAATGCAGTGACAATTGGAACGCTGGTTGATATTCAAATGGCGCCATTCGAGGCGGGGCGCTATGCGTGATTGTTTAACCAATTTAATAGGCAGTGAACAATCGCTAACTATTCGGATACCAGCGGTCTTCACCAATTATAAAAACCCAACATTTGATTTAATCCCGCTCCGGAAACGGGTATCCGAATAGTTTTGCCATAGAAAATGTGCTGACACGATTGATAATAAAGCTGGCAATGATTGGATAAGAAAACAACAGGGCGATATGGTCAATGCGGGGGCGAACATCAACAGTCAGAAGTGACTCGGGAATATAAGAACGGAAAAAGATAAAATAGGTAACAATCAGTATTAACCCCAATGTATCAAGCATTGCTGACAATGCAACTATCACCAAACAGAAACCAACTCCTAAAGTGCTGAAGTCAGTTAAGATAGCGCCACACAATAAAGTTGTTAATACGACACTTGCCAGCATCCCGGTGATAGCAATTCTTTTATAACCACTATGCCAATAAAAACCAACACTTTTTAATAAAAACCTGATGGAAATAGCGGTGCGTTTTTTGGATTTGACTGGTTTAAAAACTAGCACAGAAAAAGGCGCTTTTCAATTCTTGTTGGAGTGGATATTAGACTGCAACTCAGCGCACAGTCGTTAGCTTCTTCCTAAACAATTTGAATATTTAACTGGTTGGTGTCAACCACACACTCACTCATTAAACCGCTTTAGCAGTTTGCCGTCATTGTTGGTAGCAAAGTCTCTGTATAACAGACTCTTGAATTATTACATGTCGCTATGGCATTTAATTCAACACCCCCTAACTGCCTTAGACAGGCAGCACAGGGGCGCGGGATCAATGATGCTGACACGGAGACGCTTTTAATTCAAATACCGCATTAACTATCCAAATGCGGATGCACTAAATCACTCAGCGTCCAGAATTCACTCCCCCGCCAATAACCAGCGCGCACCTTATCAATTAACGCCACCGGGCGACCTTGATGATCGCGCTCCGCGACCCACGCTTCGGGTAATGAATCTAATAAATGCAAACAGGCAATGCGCCCGTCGGCCAATTGACAAAGGCGCACTTCACCGGATTCATCATGGCGAAATGCGGGTAAAAATCCCGCCGTTAATGCCAGCGCAACTTCGGCATCAGTGCTGTGTCGTGTGAAATGACTTTTGGCGAGTGCATTAGTATTGAGGGATGTGGCGCGGTTGAGCATCATTGTTTTGTCACCTAGTCAAATCGCCGCTGCGGACAGGCGTGCGATGTTTATACGGAGGAGTCACAGGGGCTAACGGCAGGGGTGCGTCAAACTTGAGTCGCCCTGACAACAAAATAGCGCGGGCGAGCGGGGGATCGTGTGATATTCAACACCCTTTTTGCATTCGGCCGTTACATCCGCGCTAAATCTATTATACTTAGCAGTCACGATGGCACGGTTAACCATCGTGATAACGGTGCTAAGTGGTGCGCACTGTGATTGAGTGAATAATAAAGGTGATGCAATTTTTAATAAAGTAGGCGCTGGTTGACATAGCATTGATGTTAGATAACTCCGCCGTTTTATTTAAATATACATACATCATCGCAATAACTACCACACCATCAAAGTATGAAATAGCGACCCACGTCGCAACGGAGAAGTGCAATGATGACGACTGGAATTGTGAAATGGTTTAACAATGTCAAGGGCTATGGATTTGTGAAACCAGACGATCAAGATGCTGATGTGTTTGTTCACTTTTCGTCAATTCACATGGAGGGTTATAAAACCTTGCGTGAAGGGCAAAAGGTGGAATTTGAAATTACGCAGGGGCCGAAAGGATTACACGCCGCCCATGTGCAACGTGCTGTGTAATACGAATGATAAACTGATGCCGGTGATGATGCCGCATTGGTTGGATTAAATTGATTGGTTGTGATGCGTCGGTCGTGCGACGCATCGTTTTTTAGCATTGCACTAATAATTAAAACCCCGCCTACATTTGTGCAATCATTGCCTCACCAAACGCCGAACAACTCAAAAGCGTCGCGCCTGGTAATAACCGCTCTAAATCATAGGTCACGGTTTTCGCTTGAATTGCACCCGCCAACCCTTTAATAATTAAATCCGCCGCCTCAACCCAACCTAAATGCCGCAATAGCATTTCACCCGATAAAATAATTGAACCGGGATTCACTTGATCTTTACCGGCGTATTTCGGCGCGGTGCCGTGCGTCGCTTCAAACATCGCCACGCTATCCGATAAATTAGCCCCCGGCGCCATGCCAATTCCACCCACCTGCGCCGCCAATGCGTCCGAAATATAATCGCCATTTAAATTCAGCGTGGCAATTACATCATATTCACGCGGGCGTAATAAGATTTGCTGCAAAAACGCATCGGCAATCACATCTTTAATAATAATGTCTGTCCCAGTATTGGGATTAGTCATGCGGCACCAGGGGCCGCCATCAATTAAAGTTGCGCCAAATTCATCCTGCGCTAATTCATAGCCCCATTGCTTAAATGCGCCCTCGGTGAATTTCATAATATTGCCCTTATGCACCAGCGTCACGGAATGACGGTGATTATCAATGGCATATTGAATTGCTTTACGCACCAACCGTTTAGTGCCATCAGCGGACACCGGTTTAATTCCTACACCCGAGGTCGCGGGAAAACGAATCTTAGTCACGCCCATTTCGTTTTGCAAAAAGTCAATTAACTTGCGCACTTCCGGCGAGCCAGCCGCCCATTCAATTCCCGCATAAATATCTTCCGAATTCTCACGAAAGATCACCATATTGGTATGTTGCGGTTCACGCAATGGACTCGGCGTCCCCGCGAAATAACGCACCGGCCGCAAACACACATATAAATCCAATTCTTGACGCAGCGTAACATTTAATGACCGAATACCACCACCGACCGGCGTGGTTAATGGCCCTTTAATTGAAACGGGAAATTCGCGCACCGCAGCCAGGGTTTCAGCCGGCAACCATTCATTCGCACCATACACCCGCGTCGCCTTTTCACCCGCATAAACTTCCATCCACACCAATGACCGTTCATTGCCATAAGCGCGCTCAACTGCCGCATCAAGTACCCGCCGCATCACCGGTGTAATATCAATTCCAATCCCGTCGCCTTCAATAAAAGGAATGATGGGATGATTCGGAACATGCAGGCGATAATCTGCATCAACTTGAATTGTTTCACCGTGCGCTGGGATTTGAATATGTTGATAAGCCATAATACACTCTTAATAATGAACCGTGAAATAAATCGTGGTTTAATCTATCATCAACCAAATAAAAACATGCAATCAAGAGTCGCCAGTTGGAATTGAATCCACTGCCGCGCCCGCCATTGCCCGATAGCGCCGCAAATGAATTAACAATAATGACACCGCCGCCGGCGTCACCCCGGGAATGCGCGCCGCCTGACCGAGCGTGGCCGGACGAGTGCGCTTGAGTTTTTCCAACACCTCGCACGACAACCCGCGCACCTGATCGAAATCAAAATCTGCCGGCAACGGCTGCTGATCCTGCGCCCGCTGACGATCAATTTCTGCCTGCTGCCGCGTGATGTAACCGGCATATTTACTTTGAATTTCAATCTGTTCCGCCACCGCCGCGTCAACCGTCGCAACCGAAAATCCAGTACACTCCATTAACGCGGCGTAACTCACTTGCGGGCGCGCCAACAACTCCAACGCCCGCGCCTCGCGGCGCAGCGGCTCGCCCAACAGCGCCGTCAACGCCGGCGTCGCCGTCGCCGTCGCCGGCCGCACCCAAATATCATTTAATCGCTGCCGCTCAATTTCAATTGCTTCGCGTTTAATTTCAAATAACCGCCAGCGTTCATCATTCACTAAACCCAATTCACGGCCAATTGGCGTTAATCGCAAATCAGCATTATCTTCGCGTAATAACAAGCGATATTCGGCGCGACTGGTGAACATCCGATACGGCTCATTCGTACCCGTTGTCATTAAATCATCAATCATCACGCCCAAATAGGCTTCATCGCGGCGTGGATACCAGGGGTCTAATGATAATGCTTGACGAGCCGCATTAACACCGGCTAATAACCCCTGCGCGGCGGCCTCTTCATACCCGGTCGTACCATTGATTTGTCCGGCAAAAAACAGCCCTTGAATCACTTTGGTTTCTAATGATGGTTGCAAATCACGCGGATCAAAAAAGTCGTATTCAATGGCATAGCCCGGCCGCGTTAAATGCGCGTTTTCAAATCCCGCCATTGACCGTACCAGCGCCTGTTGAATATCAAACGGCAAACTGGTTGAAATACCATTGGGATAGATTTCGCCGCTGTCTAATCCTTCCGGTTCAATAAAAATCTGGTGTGAATTTTTATCAGCAAAGCGGACGATTTTATCTTCAATTGACGGGCAATAACGCGGGCCGATGCCTTCAATTAACCCGCTGAATAATGGCGAGCGGGATAAACCGCTGCGAATGATGTCATGCGTCCGTTCAGTGGTGCGCGCAATATGGCAATTGACTTGGCGCGGATGATCCGCAACGCTACCTAAATAAGAAAACACCGGCGTCGGCGTATCCCCGGGCTGTTCTAATAATTGACTGTAATCAATTGATTTCGCTGCAATGCGCGGCGGGGTGCCAGTTTTTAATCGCGCCGGCCGCAGCGGTAATTCACGCAACCGCGCTGCTAATGCTCGCGCTGGTGGATCACCGGCGCGTCCACCGCGATAACTGGCTAATCCAACGTGAATACGCCCATCTAAAAAAGTACCGGCTGTTAATACAACGCAATCGGCGTGATATTCCAAACCAATTTGGGTGCGAATGCCAATGACGCGGTCGCCGTGAACAATTAAATCATCCACCGCTTGTTGAAAAACATCGAGTGATGATTGGCATTCTAATGCTTGTCGGACAGCGGTGCGATATAATTGACGGTCAGCTTGGGCGCGAGTGGCGCGCACGGCGGGACCTTTACGGCTATTCAAAATACGGAATTGAATACCGGCGCGATCTGCGGCTATTGCCATTAACCCGCCGAGCGCATCAATTTCTTTCACCAAATGCCCTTTGCCAATGCCGCCAATAGCGGGATTGCAACTCATTTGTCCGAGTGTTTCAATTGAATGGGTTAATAATAAGGTGCGCACACCACAACGGGCGGCGGCTAATGCGGCTTCGGCGCCGGCATGACCACCGCCAATCACAATTACTTGATAGCGAGGCGCTATTAACATTGGCGTTAATTATCAACAGACATGGAATAAGAACCAGCGTTGGATTTGAAAAATGGAACTAAAGTTGGATTTGACAACCCGCGCCGCCGGTTAAACACCGTGTACCAAATGCGGTTTTCAGTGCTGTCATGGCCGCAATACCGGTGCAATGCGTGGGTAAAATGCGCTGAATACCGCTGCTTAATAACGCGGTGACGGTATTTGCAATTGTAGTTTCATCCGCCGCGCCGAGATGAAAACCCCCAATGACGGTTTGCACCGGTTGTTTGAATACCGTTTGAACGTGATTAATCAATTGCACTATGCCTGGATGGGCGCAGCCGGTGATTAAATGCAGCCCGCTTTGGGTTTCAATAATTAACGCATGTTCGGGCGGTTCGCTATGAAACATGCCGGTTGACCATAGGTGCGGGGCGAATTGTACTGGTAAATTATCAATGGTTAAACAACCGGCAGTTAATTCGGCTAGATCGGCAGTGAGATGTTTGGAAAATCCGTCGTGAACCACGCAAGTCAGCTGGGGATTTAATTCAATAATCGAATCAACCCCGCCAATGTGATCCCAATGTTGATGGGATAAAAACAGCCATTGAAACGCCTGAGGATCGCAGTTGAGTGCGGTCATATTTTTTAATAAAACGCGCCCGTTGCTGCCCGTGTCGAATAATAAGATTTGACCATTACTGGTGCGCAGTTGCGCGGCAAACCCCCATAATGGTCGCGTATTCGCAACGCCGGGGATATTGTCAAATAAAATGGTGAGTTGCGCCGAGGATAGTGGCATGAGATACCTCGTTTTGCGAGTGCAGAAACGATGGAATTGATCGCATAACAATAGCCAATTGTGAGGCGATCAAACGATTTACAGTAATTCAATATTGCACAGTAAACCGTTGAGATAAACGTATTAAACGTGACTTAAAATAGACAATTAACCCCGCACAGGGCGGGGCGGTGTCATTACAAATGACAGTGGCACAATGCAATTTTAAGTATTAACCCAATTGGCAAAGTTATCAGTATTTTTTTCTTCGCCGTCAGCGTAACCGGCTTCATAAGCCTCGGTTAAGCGCTGTTCCTCACGCTTGGGATTTTGTAAAAAGCCGCATTGCCAGCCTTGAATGTACTCATCATCGACGCCCTTTTGTTCCATGGTTGTCACTGCGTCGTAGTAAAACTGATTCATTAAGGTTCCTCCGCGAGAAAATCCCACGGTTGCGCGTGGGGGATAGCGAGCGACGTTGCCGCCGCCCAGTCGTTACTCCAAAGCCGGGGTCAGTTGGCGTTCACATGACCGCCGCCTTCGACCAGCGTGATCGTGCGGAACTGGTGGAGTGACTACCCAAAGTGCCGCTATGATATGTTCGACATTGCGCTAGGATACCGCAGATTGGCGCGCTCAACCTGATTTCTAGCACCCGACCGCTGAGTGTCTTGAGTGAGGCGGTCAATTAGAATACCGATTTTTGCTAATACGCACCAGTGCGAGGCCCATCGCGTGACCGATTTTATCCCATTTATTAAAGCACTCATCCTCGGCATCGTCGAAGGTTTGACGGAATTTTTGCCGATTTCCTCCACCGGTCACCTGATTATCGTCGGCGACCTCCTTGACCAAGTCCTCGGCGGCGGCGGTGCTGAACAGGATAAGGTATTCAAAATTGTTATTCAATTGGGCGCAATTCTTGCTGTATGCTGGTTTTACCGAGCGCGATTAATCCGGGTAGCGCGGGGAATACGCACCCGACCAACCGAACGGCGCTTTGCATTCAACATCATCATTGCATTTCTACCGGCGATGGTCGCCGGCGTTTTATTTCACGACGTGATTAAAACTTATCTCTTTTCGCCGTTAACTGTCGCAGGCGCATTGATTATTGGTGGATTCGTGATCTTGTATATTGAACACCAACCACCCCGGCGGCGGGTGCGTCATATTGATGATTTAAGCACCGCCATCGCATTTAAAGTCGGATTAGCCCAAACATTAGCCTTATTCCCCGGTGTCTCTCGGGCAGGTGCCACCATTATGGGCGGCGTAGTATTCGGATTATCGCGTCAAGTCGCCACCGAATTATCATTTTTTCTCGCCATTCCCACCATGTTGGCCGCAACGGCTTATGATGTTTTCCAAGCGCGTGACTTATTAACCAGCGATGCTATCCCGTTATTCGCCGTCGGCTTTATTGCAGCGTTTATCAGCGCCGCCTTAACCATTAAAACGCTGTTGCATTATGTTGCTAACCACGATTTTGTCATATTTGCATGGTATCGCATTGGCTTTGGTGTCCTCGTTTTGTTCACCGCATTGACTGGACTAATTACCTGGTAACGGCGCCGCATATTGATTGTTATTATGCGACCAACCCTTTCATTCACTCCCAAAAACGTTGGGCAAGAATACACGCCTAAAATGCCCTTTTCTGTCATCGTTAGCACTGATTGAACAGTGTTATACCTAATTAAAAAACGCGACTCTCATTTCCTAATTCTGCGACACATTGCATATTAACCCCAACCATTTTGCAATCGGGTCACACGCTCGTTGCAATGGTTTGACTAATGGTTGGTGAAAATATTCTAGCATTGATACACCTCTATTTTATTAGGAGACACTCATGGCACTTGTAAAAAAAACCTCAGGCTCCACCACTGGTCGTTCATATCACTCACCTGCAACGGAAGGACGCATAGCAAATACTGGCAATAATACAATCCCTAATAATCGTGATGCCGATGCTCAACGCAAACGGGCGCGCACCTTAGCGAAACAACAACAGGCCGCCGAACGAATTGCGGCGGCAACTGCACAATTAGCCTCTGGGATTAATGAAGCGGCCTCGGCTGCCGAAGAATTAAAACGCTCGGCCGATCAAATTGCCACCGGGGCGGAAGAAGCCTCCGGTGCATCTCAAGAATCATTAGCCGCATTCAAATTAGTCGTCAGTGCATTAGCCCGGCAATTAGAAAATGTCCGTGCTGTACAAACAAGGATTGAAACGAGCGAATCATTAATTGGACGCATTAGCACTGATACCACCGCATTAATTGCGAATGTTGGCGTGGCAGCACAACGTCAAACCGCCTCAGTTAAAATGGTCGCTGAATTAGAAAAACAAGCTGCCAATATCGGTGACATCGTTAAGGCGGTCGCCCGCATTGCCGATCAAACCAATTTATTAGCATTAAATGCTGCAATTGAAGCCGCCCGCGCTGGCAAACACGGCAAAGGCTTTGCGGTGGTCGCTGATGAAGTGCGCACTCTTGCGGAAACCTCAGAAAAAAGTGCCAAACAAATCCAAGACCTCGTTGGTCAAATTCAACAAGAAGTGAAATTCATTTCGGAAGGAATCAATACATCAGCGGCAAATGTGCAGCAAGAGGTAGAGAATAGTAAAATCATTAATACGCAATTAGAACAAATCCGTTTAGATGCACTCGAAATTACTCGCGGTATTCAAGAGATTGCCGTTGGTGCGCAACAATCCAATATCGCATCACAGCAAGCATTAAAGGGCACAGAAGAAATCGCCGCCGCCGCCGAAGAACAATCCGCCGCATCTGAAGAAGCAGCAAAAACCGTTGCTGAACAGGGTCAAGCCTTATCTGAATGTGAACAAGCCGCGCAAAATTTGTCTGAATTGGCCGAGGAATTAAAAAACTCCACTGATATTAGTAAAAGCGCAGAAGATGTTGCATCAGCGGCGGAACAATTATCTTCAGCAGTGCAAGAAATCAATCGCTCCGGTGTGCAAATTATGGCAGCAGTTGAGCAGATTCGTAAAAGCGCTCAAGTGCAATCATCGGCGACCGAAGAATCAGCAGCGGCAATTAGCCAAATTGAAAAAGGCATTGAAATCGCCCAACAACGTGCAAATCAAGCTGGTAATAAAGTAGAAGCAATTACCGCTCTGCTGACATCAAATAAGAATAGTGTAAACGCATTAGTACAGGGCGTACTCAATTCGGGTGAATCCTCACGTCTTAGTTTAAAACAAGTCAAAGACTTGGAATTGGTTTCGCGCCGTATTGATAAAATTGTTGATGCGATCACCACCGTATCAATTCAAACCAATATGCTGGCAGTGAATGGTTCAATTGAAGCCGCCCGCGCTGGTGAATTCGGTAAAGGATTTGTGGTGGTGGCTACCGATATTCGTAATCTTGCCCATGATTCAGCTGAAAATGCCGATCGCATTAAAGACTTAGTAAAAGCCGTGCAAGATCAAATCGGCATAGTCGGGCGTGATCTAGAAGAAATCATTGCTTCGGCAATTACAGAAACTGAAAAAGCCAAGCTCGTCACTGCCGCATTAGTCACCATTGAAACTGACATTGCTATTGTCAATACTGGTACCCAAGATATTTTGTCAGCTGCAAATGAAATCGCCAGTGCAGTTGGGCAAATTAAAACCGGTGTAGACCAAATTTCAGCGGCGGCACAAGAAGCTGAAAAAGCATCAACTGAAGCAGCAGCAGCAGCTAAACAACAAAGTCAGGGGGCTGAAGAATTAGCCGCCGCTATTGAAGAAATCGCTTCACTCGCGGATGAATTACAAAGTGTTTAATCCAGTCATTTTTAGCTGCCTAGAGATTTATCATGCGTGATAATAATGACGATACACCCCGCCCCGCACCACTGGCAAATGTGAATGATGGTGCGCCAGCAATCGCAATGAGTTTAACCGCTGATGATGAACAAGACCAGCATGATTCTGATGTGCGTCAATTCGTGATTTTTATTTGCGGCGATGAAGTATTTGCGGTTGATATGGTGCCAGTACAGGAAATCATTCGTGTTCCCGATGTGGTGCGCGTTCCATTAGCCCCGCCGACATTAGAAGGGTTAGCGAATTTGCGCGGTAAAGTGCTGCCCATTATTAGCTTGCGGCGCATTTTTAATTTACCTGAGCGCGATAATGATGATTCAAGTCGTGCCGTTGTCATTGATCAAGGACAACCACTTGGCTTTGTTGTTGATCGTGTCAGCAGTGTCGTTGGAATTGAAAATAGCCGAATTGCTGATGTCGGTGCATTGCGCGCAACAGTTAATACCGAGTTACTTTCGGGATTGCTCAAGGATGTTGGCAGTTTCCCAATGGTCATGGTATTAGATTTTGCGCGGATCATTAGTAATGAATTTGCAGCAATTGCAACACTCACCAATACACCAGGTCATAGCAGTGGGGGTGGGGGTATTACAACCACTAATACCACAGATGACGATGATAATAGCGATGAATTGCAATTAGTCAGCTTTGAAGTGGACGATCAAGAGTATGCCATTGCAATTGAAAATGTACAAGAAATTGTGCAAATCCCCGAGCAAATTGTTCATGTTCCCCGCGCCCAGAGCCATGTATTAGGGGTAATGACATTGCGCAATCGGTTATTACCGCTTGTTTCACTACGGTGTTTATTTGATCTTAGTGTTCGCGCCATTGATGAACACAGCCGTATTGTTGTCATTGCATTAGGTAATTCAGCCGTCGGCGTCGTGACCGATAGCGTGAATGAAGTATTGCGCGTACCCCGTTCGGCGGTCGATGATATTCCATCGTTATTAGCACGCGATGATGCGTTGTCTGATTTAGAAGCCATTTGTCGTTTGAACAATGGTCAGCGTTTGGTATCTATTATTGCCACAGACCGTTTATTTCGTCATTCCACAATTCGTGAAGCCTTAACGACGGTGACAGAAATGCAAGCAGCACAGAGCGCAAACCTGATTGAAGACCACGATGATGAATTAACCGATGATGAAGAGCAGGTCGTCGTATTTCGTTTAGACAAGGAAGAATTTGGCGTACCGATTGAAAGTGTACAAGAAATTGTGCGCGTCCCAGATGAATTAACACATATTCCCAGAGCGCCTGATTTTGTTGAAGGTGTCATTAACTTGCGCGGGGCAGTATTACCCGTTGTGGATCAAAGGCGACGCTTAGGTTTACCCACAGTCGCCCGTAGTGACCGCCAACGTATTATGGTATTTTTACTCGGTGGTATTCGCACTGGTTTTATTGTTGATTCGGTTGCCGAAGTGTTAAAAATCCACAAGTCAGTCATTGAGCCAGCGCCACAACTCTCTACGGAACAGGCACGCTTAATTGCCCGCGTTGCTAATCTGGAAAAACAACAGCGTCTCATTCAATTGATTGATCCATCATGCCTCATTGCAGAAGAAGATCGTAGTCAATTGGTAAATCTGGCAAACTAATCATTTGGTCGTGATGTAACTCGTAGAACGCTTGTTGATTAAAAACCGCAACGTCTCTGACGCTTGACATCACGACCAATCATCTTCGCAGTGAATTAAAAAACGCACATTCTATTATGGCAAAACCGATTAAACTTTTAATTGTTGATGATTCTGCACTAATGCGCCGGCAACTATCTACCCTATTTCAAAACGAGGGTGATTTTGATGTCCGCACCGCCCGTAATGGCCGTGAAGCGGTCGAAGAAAATATAGCATTTACACCCGATGTCATTACCCTTGATATTAACATGCCAGAAATGGATGGCTTAACTGCATTATCATTGTTAATGGCAGAGCGGCCGGTGGCGGTAGTGATGATTTCATCATTAACAGAAAAAGGTGCGCTGGCGACACTAGAAGCACTGAACCTTGGTGCAATAGATTATGTGCCAAAACCCGATGGCACTATTTCGTTATCAATAGAAAAAATTCAGACCGAAGTGATTAACAAAGTGCGGGCGGCAGCACAGGCAAAAATTAACAATGCGCGTGGTTTAACTGCACGAATGCGTGCCGCTAATCAAGCGAATGAGAAAGTAGCCGCGACACACTCCATTCAACGTTTTGGCATTAAACGTCACGGGGTAGTTTTGATTGGTGTTTCCACCGGCGGACCGCGTACATTAGAAGATATTTTACCGTTATTACCCGAAACTTTTCCCTGGCCGGTATTAGTTGCTCAACATATGCCGCCGAGTTTCACACGGCCATTCGCCGAACGGATGAATGGTTTGTGTGCATTGATGGTATCGGAAGTAAGTCGCCCAACACCATTAGAACCGGGGAATATTTATATCGCCCGGGGCGGTGCCGATATGGTCTTAACTGAACGGGCAGGACGATTAACTGCGATTACTCGGCCAGAACAACCGGGGTTTTTATGGCATCCGTCGGTTGATTTATTAGGGCAGTCCGCATTAGAAACCTGCGATCCAGAATTAGTGATAGCTGTCTTATTAACCGGCATGGGGTATGACGGTGCACGAGCGTTTGCAGAATTAAAAAAACGAGGAGCGCGCACCATTGCCGAATCAGAACAGACTGCCGTTGTATTCGGAATGCCCGCCGAACTCATTGCGCGTGATGGTGCGACAGTTGTATTACCATCAGAACGTATTGCCAATCAGATTATTAAATGGGTTAGATAACTTTGGCAAGATATTTTGGAACGTCATCTATTATGAATATGACACCATTGGCTAATTAAAATGAGTGATTAAATAAACTCTATGGCATTAAAAAAGAGTCTAACCCCCACTGCGACACCAGTGGATGAACGTCGAATACCGCGTGACCTGGCGGGTTTATTAACAGCGCTCAACGACCCTAATCCATTGGTGCGGCGCTGGTCGGCGCGAGATTTAATCCAATACCCAACCGCCGCCGCCGCATTAATTGAACAACTTGACCATGAAACCGACCCCAGTGTAAATGAAGTGATTTTAACAACACTGACACATCTAGGAGATGACATTGCAGTCTCAGGGTTAATTAATTGCTTACGCAGTGAAAATGTTTGGTTGCGTAATCAAGCAATTGAAGCCTTAAAACAAATGCCTAATGCCATTGCACCTTTAATGGAGCGCCTTTTAAATGACCCGGAATCAGATGTGCGTATTTTTGCTGTGAATGTATTAGAATCGCTACGCCATCCACATGTAGAAGACTGGTTAATTAAAGTCATTGCATCAGATGCCCATATCAATGTCTGCGCCACTGCAGTAGATTTGCTCGGCGAGGTGGGAAGTAGTCGTGCCTGTAGCGCATTGCATGAATTAAAAGCACGTTTTCCTAATGAACCCTTTATTCAATTTGCCACTGATCTTGCGCTCAAGCGTATTGGTACGGGGTGCCACTGAATGTCTGTGACAAGTATTAGCGATGAAGATTTTCTCAAGTTTCGAGAATTCTTCTATCGTAAAACGGGCATTCTATTTGAAAACTCTAAGCGTTATTTTGTAGATAAGCGGTTGCTAGAACGCATGGAAGCAAATGACTGTGACACCTTTAATACCTATTTTATGATGCTCCGTTTTCAAGCCTCTGGTGAAGAATTACAGGCGCTTGTTAATGTCATGACCGTCAATGAAACCTATTTCTTTCGTGAGGACTATCAATTTGCCTGTTTAGTCAATTCAATGTTGCCAGAACTAATTGCGCGTCGTGATAGTTACCAGCCACTACGCATTTGGTCAATTCCATCTTCATCAGGTGAAGAACCCTATGGAATTGCAATTTATCTTTTAGAAAATTGGCCAAGTTTGGTGTCATGGGATGTAGAAATTATTTCTTCTGATATTGACACACAAATTTTATATCAAGCCCAGCGTGGCCATTATAGTCAGCGGGCCGTGCAAAACTTACCGGCACATTTGTTAAATAAATATTTTCGGCGTGAAGGCGATAGTTATTACATTAGTCAAATGCTCCGCGACGCCGTTGCGTTTACGCGTGTGAATGTTATGGAGCCGGCTGAAATGCGTCTGTATCGCGGTATTGATGTGATTTTTTGCCGAAATCTATTGATTTATTTTGATGATTTGTCACGCAAACAAGCGGCTGAATCTTTTTATGATGCACTCGCGCCTGGCGGTTTTATTTGTTTAGGTCATTCTGAATCCATGAGCCGCATTTCTTCCTTATTCCGAGTGCGAAAATTTCCAGAAGCCATTGTTTATCAAAAGCCATGGGGGAGATAATTTGCTATGAAACGTATCCTCGTTGTTGACGATGCTGCCACGGTGCGCCGCTATCATCGGTCTATTCTCGAACCCGCGGGTTATATGATTGAAGAAGCAGTCAACGGCATTGAAGCACTAGAAAAAGTCGCCTATGAATCATTCGATTTATACCTAGTTGATATTAACATGCCCAAATTAGATGGCTACGGTTTATTGCGTGAATTGCGCACCCGTGATATGCCACAAGCGCCCGCAATTATGGTTTCCACTGAAGCAGCTGGTCGGGATCGTTTATTAGCCTATCAAGCCGGCGCAAATCTTTACATCATTAAACCTGTCAAACCAGATTATCTATTAGATTGCACAGCGATATTACTTGGTCGGTTGTCACAATACAAATCATTAACGATGATCGCTAACTATTCACTAGGCATCTTGCATTGAGAGCGTGTGCTTGTTTAAGTTCAATTGATGTTTTTTGCGGAGCAATGGATGATTTCTTTATTACAACAATTTTTGACCGAAGCCCGCGAAATATTAGAAGCAGTTGGCGATCAATTGATTGGTTTGGAAACCGCACCGCATGATGCTGCACGAATCAACGAATTGTTTCGGTTGGTGCATACCCTAAAAGGCAATAGTGGGTTATTTGATTTTCCAGACCTGACTAAAGTATTGCACAGTGCCGAAGATTTAATGGATGCCGTTCGCAACGAACAGATTACCTATACTCAAACCTTAGCGGATCATTTATTAGCAGCAGCTGATTTTATTAGTATTTTGCTGGATGAAATTCAAACACAAGGATGCTATACAGCAGAACGTGCTACTGAAGCACAAACATTAATCACTGCATTACGCACCCTGCGTCATTCGTCAGATGTGCATTCAGAAACTACGCCCCCGCCTATTGAAATTCAATCGGGGGCACCAGCCAATTCGTTGTTATCTCGAAATACACCAACACATCAATCTTTATTAAAAACCCTCGCAATATTACCCGAAAGTGAGCGCATGACGTATTACCGGCAGCTTGCAGCAGGCATGACAAACTGCTGGGTACGTTATCAACCAGAAGAAGAATGTTTTTATAAAGGTGAAGACCCCTTTTTTTTAATCACGCAATTACCCACACCCTCTTGGCGGCGGGTCAGTAGCCGTGAATCCTGGCCAGCATTATTTGAATTAGACGCCTATCGTTGTAACCTAGAATTTGAGTTAATTGTCACCGCGCCAATTGACGAATTATTTGAACACTTTCGTTACATACCCGAGCAAGTTATCATTGAACAAATTGTACTTAATGATTTAATTTGGCCACTTGTTGGTATTGAAAAGGCCGGAATTGCATTAGATGATTTTATTCGCACAGCGCAAACACGACTTGCCACAAATGATTTAACTGGATTACGACACGCTGTCCGAACGTTATTAGAATTAACCGCCCCCGAATCACGCATTGCATCGGCGTTACGCTGGTTATTATTAACCACTGAAATAACACCGCTTGCCCACACTATTCACCACGCATTACTTGCCAGTATCGCGCCTTCTTACACATTGAGTGACCAAAATGCCACGCCGCCAGCGGCAGCGATCAATACAACTGCCGCGCTTGATCCGCTGTGCTTTGCTGTCCAGCAAGACATTTTGACCGCAGCGCGCACCATCGCTGAGTTGACCGACACCCCGCCACACTGGGCGGGTCGAATGCACGCTCTGGCGAGTGGGCTTGCGGGGTTGTTCACCAGTTTGGACCAGCCAACAGCGGTGGAAACTTTAAAAATTGCGTTAGAACAATCACTTATGACTGGAACTGCGACGCCAATGCAAGCGTGGCTCGCTGCCCAGTCAACGTCAATTCAAGTACTTACGGAGACCATCACCGCGCCTGCCCCGCAGATTTCGCCAATCAGTAACGGAACACATTCGCTGCCAGCGGCGCGTAATGGTCAACATTCGAGCGCGGTGGCAGCAGACGACGATGCCAAATTTGGGCGGCGCGCTGAGGATAATTTACCCGCGCCACGCACACTCAAAGTGGATCAGGGCAAAGTTGATCGCTTAATGAACTTAATTGGCGAAATGGTGGTTGCAAAAAATGCGTTGCCTTATTTAGCGGGTCGTGCTGAAAATTTATTTGGGGTGCGGGAATTAGCTCGGGAAATAAAAGCGCAATATGCGGTGATTAACCGAATTGCCGAAGATATGCAAGATGCGATTATGCAAGTGCGCATGATGCCGGTGTCTTTTGTTTTACAACGCTTCCCACGTTTAGTCCGCGATTTGGCCCGAAAACTGAATAAAGATGTGCAATTAACCATGGAAGGTGAAGACACAGAAGCAGATAAAAATATCATTGAAGCCTTAGCTGATCCATTAGTACATTGTGTGCGTAATAGCCTCGATCATGGATTAGAAACCTCCGAACAACGTCGCGCCGTTGGTAAATCCACTACCGGTCATTTGATTATTCGCGCAACGACGGTTTCTGATCGCGTCGTGATTGAAATTATTGATGACGGGCGTGGAATTGATGCGCAAGTTATTCGCCACAAAGCCTATGAACGCGGGCTCATTGACGAGGTGCAATTAGAACGCTTAACCGATCATGAAGCAATTAACCTAGTGTTTTTACCTGGGTTTTCAACGGCTGAACAAATTACCGATGTCTCTGGACGCGGTGTTGGTATGGATGTGGTGCGCACCGCCATTGCAAAAGTTAATGGACATATTGAACTAACCAGTGAACGTGGCAAAGGCACACGATTAAAACTATCATTACCACTATCAATGGCTGTAACCAATGTAATGATTGTCCGCGCCCACGAACGCCGTTTTGGTATTCCAATGGACGCTGTAGTCGAAACGGTGCGCGTCCCCCGCAATAGCATTTCTATTGTGAAACATCGACAAACGGTAGTATTACGCGGGCGGTTAGTCCCATTAGTTGCGCTTAATAACTTACTCGGATTATCCGAGCCGCCACATGCCAATGATGATGATGCGTATGCAACGCTAGTTGTGCGCATTGGCAATGAACATTTAGGCATTTTGGTCGATGATTTTCGTGAGACAGTTGATATTATCTTAAAACCCCTGAATGGGATTTTGGCGCCGCTCAAAGGCTATGCCGGTTCTGCCCTATTAGGCGATGGTTCGGTGTTATTAGTTTTAGATTTGCAGGAATTGGTTTCATGCTCGAATTAACAAACAACACAGCAATTGTGACAGATGTTTTAGCAGTTGAAGATGCCGAGCCATTATTAGTTTGGCTACAGCAGCATCCGCATGGCAAAGTTGATTTAAGCGGCTGTACGCATTTGCATAGCGCGACATTGCAAGTTTTAATGGCAGCACAACCAACGTTTATTGCATGGCCACCCGCCGCTGATCTGGCAGCATGGTTACAAGTGGCATTGAAAGTCAATACTAATGTGGCGGTCAGTAATCCTTTTTAGGCGTGAAATTGACCGAATGATTTGTTCACCTGAATCCTGATTCTGGTACGAAATTTTAATAGAGACGCCCGCAGATTTTTGATATAGTTTTAGGCTGTATATAGTCTCTAGCATTTGCATTGTCTTATGTATTCAGTGATTCCGTTAATAATGCTGGTACTCTTTTTGTATATTTTTTAGCACCGTGATAATCACGATTTTTCTATTAACCACTTTGGAAATAAGATCATGTCGAAAAATATTTTTGTTGTTGATGATTCAGCCACGATGGTGATGAGCCTTAAAACCAGTTTAGAATTGGCTGGATTTAAAGTAGAAACCGCCAATGATGGCGTGCAGGCTTTAAATAAACTAAACGGTGGATTTAAACCGGATTTAATTCTAACCGATATTAACATGCCAAATATGGGCGGCTTAGACTTTATTCGTGCCGCCCGCGCTTTGCCCGGATTACGGTTTATACCTATTCTAGTTTTGACCACTGAAAGTCAGCAAAATAAACGCGATGAAGCGAAAAAATTAGGGGCAACTGGTTGGTTAGTCAAGCCAGTGAGTGGTGTTGATTTATTAAAAGTGATTAAACAGGTTGTACCGGGTGCCTAATGTCGCTAGATGGATACATCTCGACTGGAACGGTTGGCGTATCGCCGTTTTCACAAATACTTTTAATACAATCGCGGACGCTGCGACGCATTTTTACTGCATCAACGCTTATTGGAACCGTGATTGTTTCTATCCTTATTTGGCTTGGACATAGTTGGTTAATTAAACAGTTTATTGAATGGGGAATGGCTGTTCCTTTAGTGGTTGTACTATTTTTTGCTATTGTGCAATGGTCCGCCGGGATGTTGTTTTTTCGCTGGTATTTCCGCACAACTGGTGAATTGCGTGAGGCAGTGTCTACTGTTTGTGCCAATAGTGCCTGTGCTGAAGCGCGGGCGCAGGGTTGTTACCTTGAAGAAAGTTTAATACTGGATCATGCTTTTCAAACACAATTAACCATCGCTATTCAAGATAGTGAAACGGCAACTTTAAATGTCATTACGCGAGTGTCTGAGTTAAATCAAGTGGTAATGACGCTATTGAATTATCTCAATACCGCGACTCAAACGACTGATAACCTTGAAGAAGAAATTCATCGTGGTATTAACAGTGTTAGTGAAATTGGCCAATTTGTCCAAGAATTGCCCGATAAATTAAATCACGATATGACGGCAATTCGTGATACGGTTGCGGAGATTCGGCAACTAGAAATTTTGGCAGTTACTATTAAAGATATTAGCAAACAAACAAACTTGTTGGCATTAAACGCGGCAATTGAAGCAGCCCGCGCTGGTGAAGCGGGGCGGGGATTTTCGGTTGTTGCTAATGAAGTACGTCAATTGGCTAACCGCGCAACAGCGGCGGCAAATACGATTGAAATTGGATTAAGTCAGGCATTAAAAGCCGTGGATCAAAGTCTGAGTTTAAATTTCGTGGGTGATTTGACTGAACAAATTGATCAAACCGCGAGTGCAATTGATGCAATTCAACATCTGCGCGATAGCTATACCGAAATGAGTCAAGCCTATAAAACGCTGTCTAATGCAGTGATTCAGCATCATGCAACCTTGATTGAACATATCGCCGACGTCTTAGGTCAATTGCAATATCAAGATGTCGCCAGCCAACGCCTCGGGCGAATGCAGCGCACCCTTGCTGAACGAAATGCAATCATATCAGTTTGGATGAATACCCTGCCCTCAGAGAGCCATGAAGCATTCAGCCTGCCAGAGTCCTTGCGCCAATTGCGTGAGCGTTATCTTCAAGAAGAAACCTGTCATCTATCGGTGTTAGATCAAAATACAGAACCTCTCGCCGATCAATTAGATCAAGCGAGTGCTGGCCTTAAAATTGAATTATTTTAATTCGCCAAATGCAATGAATGAATAGGATGACGTGTTAATGACACAGTCGCAATGCACCGAATTATTTCAACGTCTAGCAGCCGCAAATCCCCAGCCAACGACTGAATTGCGCTATACCACGCCATTTGAGTTGTTAATTGCTGTGATGCTGTCAGCGCAATCAACTGATAAACGTGTCAATTTAGTCACGGCGCAGTTATTTGCGCTGGCGAATACACCACAGGCGATCTTGGCATTGGGTGAGGCGGGATTAGTTGCGGCAATTCGTAGCATTGGTTTATTTAATAGTAAAGCGCGTCATATTCTCGCCACCTGCGCGCAGTTAATTGCCGAACATGACGGGGAAGTGCCACGCACTCGTGACGCATTAGAAGCACTGCCGGGCGTGGGGCGAAAGACGGCGAATGTTTTATTAAATACGCTCTTTAATGAACCAACCATTGCGGTGGATACACATATTTTTCGCGTAGCCAATCGTACAGGATTAGCACGAGGGACGACACCATTGGCGGTTGAACAGCAGTTATTAAAAGCAGTTCCAGTGCTATTCTTACAGTCAGCACATCACTGGTTAATTCTTCATGGGCGTTATATTTGCACCGCCCGCCGTCCACAATGTGCCAACTGTATCATTGCTGATTTGTGTGAATGGCTGGAAAAATCTCAACTGTCGTGAATAAAAACGTGGTTAGCATCGTATCCAGATCTCCATCAAAAAAGTTCGTTTTTAATTTGATTTTTGCAGTTTTTTTATTCGCATAGCAGTTGTTTAGTAATGAATGGTGCGTAATCTTAATCATCATTATTGGTATTAGTTGCGCAATACAACGCATCCGCTCGACCAGTCAAGCGCCGCTCCGCTTCGGCATAGCGTGCGGCGGTTTGTGCAATGACGGTGATGGGTAAGGTTGGTCCCGGCGCGGTTTTATTCCAATCCAATGTTTCCAAATAATCGCGCACATATTGTTTATCAAAACTGGGTGGACTACTGCCGGGGCGGTAATGATCTACTGGCCAAAAACGTGATGAATCCGGCGTTAATACTTCATCAATGAGATGCAGGCGTCCGTCATTATCAACGCCAAATTCGAATTTGGTATCTGCAATTAAAATCCCGCGTTCATAGGCATACTGTGCGGCTTCAATATACATGGCTAAACTCATGTCGCGTATTTGCGTTGCGAGTTCATTGCCAATTAAATTGGCCGTGTATTCAAATGCGACATTGGCGTCGTGGCTGCCGGCGGCGGCTTTCGTGGATGGCGTATAAATCGGTTCGGGTAATTGCGCGGCCTGTAATAAGCCTCGCGGTAATGAAATCCCGCAGACCCTGCCGGTACGCCGATAATCATTCCAGCCGGAGCCAATTAAATAACCGCGTACAATTGCTTCAATTGGCAAGGGTTGCAAGCGGCGCACGACGGTTGCGCGTTCACCCAGTCGTTGCCGATCATTGGCATCAATTAAAATCTCTTCGGCATTTAATGTGCTGAGATGATTGGGAATTAAATGGCGGGTGCGTGCAAACCAAAAATTGGATAAGCGCGTGAGAATTTCGCCTTTGCTGGGAATGGGTTGCGGTAATACGACATCAAATGCCGACAAGCGGTCGCTGGCAATAATGAGTAAATGTTCGTCATCTACCGCATAGAGGTCGCGCACCTTGCCGCGATTGATGAGCGGGAATTGTTTTAAGTTAGATTGATAAAGTGGTGTATTCATGCTGGATAGATCAAGTAAAGCAGCAATAATAATGGTACGATTGCAGCAAATAATATCTGCAATGGACTATAACCGGTGATGCTATGATTAATCACCGTAATAAAGCGAGTTAACGATATTCACCATGACACATTCTCCTTTACCAGATTCCCCATTTTTAATAGCATTGCGCGGTAGTTTTACTGCTGCTTTGCGTTGGTCGCAATTAGATGATGTATGGCAACGGCTGCGTGAGTGCGCGGATGCTGGTTGGTATATCTATGCGGTTGGTGAGCCGCCGCCAATTGCACCCAGTTCGGCTGCGGCAATCGGCGCGTTTATTATAGAAATAGATGCGCTATTACGCCGTGAACATCAAGAAGACTTTTGCGGGATTGTCTATGTTGATTCATTGACTGAGCCGCGTTTTATTAAAATTTATGATCCGAATAATCTCGGTGTGGTGTGCGGGTATAGTGATAATCCGCCATTGCCGGGTTGGATTATTAGTCAATTAGCACCAGTGGATTTACCCGCCATGATGACTCAACAACGGCGGCGTTGGTGGCAGCGGTGGTTAGCACAACGCGGTGAGTAATTTTAATCATCTGCCAATAATAACCCGGTTAATTAAACGTATCCTTGTTATGTGCTTTACTGCGCGCATCGGCTTTTTTAATTTGCCCGGTGCGCAATAACTCAGTTAAACACTGATCGAGCGTTTGCATTCCATGCGCCTGCCCGGTTTGAATAGAAGAATACATTTGTGCAATCTTGTCTTCTCGAATTAAATTACGAATGGCAGGCGTCCCAATCATAATTTCATGCGCCGCCACCCGCCCGCCGGTGGATTTTTTCAATAGCGTTTGCGAAATAACCGAGCGTAATGATTCGGATAGCATTGACCGCACCATTGTTTTTTCGGCCGCGGGGAATACGTCCACAATACGATCAATCGTTTTTGCCGCTGAACTGGTGTGCAAAGTACCAAAAACTAAATGCCCCGTTTCTGCCGCAGTTAATGCCAATCGAATGGTTTCTAAATCGCGCATTTCACCGACTAGAATAATATCGGGGTCTTGCCGTAATGCCGAGCGCAAGGCTTCACTAAACCCCAGTGTATCACGATGCACTTCACGTTGGTTAATTAAACATTTTTTGCTGGTGTGGACAAATTCAATTGGGTCTTCAATGGTGAGAATGTGTTCGTAGCGGTTGTCATTTAAATAATCCACCATTGCCGCCAGCGTGGTTGATTTACCCGACCCGGTCGGCCCCGTGACTAGAATTAACCCCCGCGCCACTTCGACAATTTGTTTGAAAATGGCGGGCGCATTTAATTCTTCCAGCGTCAATACTTTAGACGGAATGGTACGAAACACGCCCGCCGCGCCGCGTTTTTGATTATAGGCATTAACACGAAAGCGGGCGACGCCGGGGATTTCAAATGAAAAGTCGGTTTCTAAAAACTCATCATAATCCTTGCGTTGTTTATCATTCATAATGTCATAGACCAGCCCGTGTACAGCGCGATGATCTAATGGCGGGACGTTAATACGCCGCATGTCGCCATCCACGCGAATCATGGGCGGCAAGCCAGCGGATAAATGTAAATCGGAGGCTTTGTTTTTAACGCTAAAGGCGAGTAATTCGGCGATGTCCATAATGACATGCTCCGCTGTTTATTTAACTGGACTGCGTTGCGCAATGACAGTGGCGGCGGTGAGTTGACCACTCGCTACCTGTTCGACTTTGCGCAATACTTCGTTTTCTAATGCGCGTTTAAAGGTCTCAATGCGCGCTTGAATTGCCGCATCATTCACCCCCAAGATTTGCGCGGCTAATATGCCGGCATTGCGGGCGCCGTTAATTGCCACTGTTGCGACGGGGACGCCGGCCGGCATTTGCACAATGGATAAGAGCGCATCCTGTCCATTTAATAACGTGGCGCAGACGGGAACGCCAATGACGGGTAATGGAGTTAATGCCGCCGTCATGCCGGGTAAATGCGCCGCGCCACCCGCGCCAGCAATGATGACTTTAATTCCCCGCGCCGCGGCGGTGCGGGCATAATCAAATAAACGTTGCGGTGTGCGGTGCGCAGAAACCAGCGTTAATTCAAATGGAATATCGAATTCCGCCAAAATGTCGGCGGCGGCTTGCATGACAGGTAAATCCGAATCGCTGCCCATGATGATGCTAACGGCAGCGGCGGCCGGGGGCGGCACTTGGGGTTGAATCGCAGTCAAGGGTCTTGGTTTCACAACGCATTCTCACCAGTGATGGTCATCAGGGTGCGCACCTGTTCAGCGAGCTGGCGCGCCTGTTCGAGATCGGGATGTAATACGGTGACATGTCCCATTTTACGCCCGGGACGGGTGTCTGCCTTGCCGTACAAATGCACCGCCACGCCGGGCAGCGCCAGCGCCGCTCGCAAACCGTTGACCACCGGCCGCCCGCTGTGATCTGCCGCGCCGAGTAAATTAATCATCGCGGCCGGCATCAGCAGGTCAGTGGCGCCGAGCGGCAGCCCGGTGATCGCCCGCAGGTGCTGTTCAAATTGATCGGTAAAACACGCCTCGATGGTGTAGTGACCCGAGTTGTGGGTGCGCGGCGCGACCTCGTTGACCAGCAACTGCCCGTCGTGGGTCAAAAATAATTCGATGCCAAACACGCCCACGCCGTCGAGTGCTTCAACCGTGCGCACTGCCAATTGCGTGGCCGCGGCGGCAATCGCATCCGTCACCCGCGCCGGCGCCAGCAACAGGTCGAGCATGTTGGTGGCGCGGTGCATTTGCATTTCCACCACCGGATAACAGCGCGTTTCACCACACCGCCCGCGTGCCACCATCACAGCTAACTCCTTGTCAGCCTTGATAAACCGTTCAATCAACGCCGGCACTGGCAGATGCTTGGCGAAATCGGCCGCTGTGTGCATCACTACCACGCCATGCCCGTCATAGCCGCCGACTCGCGCTTTTTGCACCAGCGGGTAGCCGAATTCCGCACAGCGCGCCGCATCGGGTTGATCCAGCGCCACGAATTCGGCAGTTGGAATGCCGGCCGCGGCCAGCAATTCTTTTTGCCGCAATTTGTCCTGAATCACGGCCAACACGTCCGGTGACGGGAAAATCGGGCAGCCCTCGTCACTGAGCTGGCGCAGGATGGCGCTGTCAATATTTTCCAGATCAAAGGTGGTCAGATCGCACATTTCCGCCAATTGGCGCAGCGCGGTGGCGTCGTGACAGTGGGCGACGATCTGCTGCCCGGCAACTTGCGCGGCGGGTGAATTGGGCGTGGGATCCAGCACGACGCAGGTGCAACCCAATTGTTTGGCCGCCCGCACCAGCATCCGCCCCAGTTGCCCGCCGCCGATGATGCCGATGCGGGCGACAGGATAGGGGTAGCGGTCGGGTGCCGGGGCGGCGGTTGATCTGGCGGGCATGGCGATGGTTCTCGTTGAGATCACATAGGAATTACACACTCGACCGCAGGCGCTCGAACGCTGTCATGGCTTCACCGAGTTGGCCGCGAATCTCGGGTTCACTGGCGACGGCGAAGTCGAGAAAAGTTTTGGCCGCCAGTGACAAGTCGCGGCCGCGGGAATAGACCAAATGCCAGCGGCGGATGATGGGAAAGCCGACCACGTCGAGTAACGCCAATTTGCCGCCGCTGCTTTCCAGCCGCAGTGAATGCAATGACAGTGCCGAAATGCCCAATCCGCCGACGATGGCGTGTTTGATGGTTTCGGTGCTGCCTAACTGCATTCGCACGTTCGGCGTCACCCCGGCGGCGGTGAAATGTTTTAACACCGCGGCGCGCACGCCCGAGCCCGGCTCGCGCAGCAGCAAATTCTCCTCTGCCAACCGCGCCAGTGGAATGCTGCGCTCGCGGGCGAGCGGGTGATCGCTACGGGCGACCATCACCAGCGGATTGGGCGCAAAGGGCGTGGCGGTGATGTCGTGCAACAAACTCTCATCCGGCTGCCCCATGACGTACAAATCATCATCCTGCGCGGTGAGGCGTTCGAGTAACTGATCGCGGTTGGTGACGTTGAGCGCGACCTCCAAGCCCGGATATTTAGCACAAAAGGCGCCGAGAATTTCCGGGGCGACATACGCGGCGGTGGTCATCACGCCCAATCGCAACCGCCCGCGCCGCAGCGCGTGTAAATCCGCCAATTGCGTATCCAACGTCGCCAAGTGGTTGAGAATGACCCGGCACGCTTGATGCACCGCTCGGCCGGCGTCGGTCGGTTCAATCAGCCGCCCGTTGTGTTGTAACAGCGGCGTGCCGAGCGTGTCCGCCAATTTTTTCACCTGCATCGAGACCGTCGGCTGGGTCAAAAACAATTCCTCAGCCGCCCGCGTGAAACTGCCGTGCCGCACGATGGCGTCAAATAATTGCAACTGCCGCAGCGTGGTATGACGGATCAAATACTCCGCGCCGCTGTGACTGGCGGCGGGGGCGCTGGCGCGACTGAGATGCAAATCCGGCATGGTGAAGGTGAAAACCTAGCGCGTGAGGCGTGGTAAAACATCAACGGCGCCGCGGCACCGTCCCCCCGACAATTCAATCGGGCGGGAGAATAGCCCGTTTTGCGCTGATTCGCTAGTCATCTGATGATGACATATTAAACACCGGCGTTGCAATTCATCGCAATTGCAATGACCGAATAGGAGATTGCAAATGCACGTTGAATTACTCATTCATGCCGATTGGATCATTCCCGTTGATGCGGATAATCGCACCCTAGTTAATCACAGCCTCGCCATTAATGACGGGCGGATCATTGCAGTATTACCGCGTCAAGATGCCGTTGCACAATTGAATGCCGCAACGGTGGTGGAATTGCCCGGACATGTGTTAATTCCCGGTTTAATTAACGCGCACACCCACGCGGCCATGTCATTATTGCGCGGCTTGGCGGATGATTTGCCATTAATGACGTGGCTAAATCAACACATTTGGCCGGCGGAACAGCGCTGGGTTGATCCGTCATTTGTGGCGGATGGCACGCAATTAGCCATTGCCGAAATGCTGCGCGGCGGGGTGACTTGTTTTAATGACATGTACTTTTTTCCCGAAATCACCGCGCAAGTCGCGGCTGAAGCGGGAATGAGACTGGTGGCGGGCATGATTGTGGTTGATTTCCCCACGCGCTATGCCGCCGATGCCGACTGTTATTTACAACGTGGATTAGAATTGCATGAACAGTATCGCGGTCATTCATTAGTGACCACCGCGTTTGCGCCGCATTCACCCTATACCGTGTCAGATACAGCGTTAATGCGAGTGCGGGATTTGGCGAATAAATTAGACGTGCCAATTCATATTCATTTGCACGAAACGAGCGATGAAATCACGCAAGCATTAAAAACACAGGGTAAAAGACCGCTGGCGTGTTTAGATCAAATGGGTTTATTAAATCCGCATTTAATGGCAGTTCACATGACGCAATTAGACGATCACGAAATTGTGCGCCTTGCCGCGACCGGCGCGCATGTGATTCATTGCCCGGAATCCAATTTGAAATTAGCCAGCGGCTTTTGTCCAGTGATGAAATTGCAACGCGCCGGGGTGAATGTGGCATTAGGCACGGATGGCGCTGCGAGTAATAATGATTTGAATATGTTGGGTGAATTGCGCACCGCCGCGTTATTAGCAAAAGGCGTGAGTGGCGATGCGGCTGCATTACCCGCGCCGCAAGCGTTGCGTATGGCGACAATTAACGCAGCGCAGGCGCTCGGCATTAGCGCGAATACCGGTTCATTAGAAATTAGTAAAGCGGCTGACGTGGTGGCAATTGATTTGCGTGATCCACATACGCAACCGCTGTATCATCCCAGTTCTCAATTAGTCTATGCCGCGTCCAGTCATCAAGTGCGGCAGGTGTGGATTAATGGACGGCAGGTGGTGCGCGATGGAGCAGTGACCACGTTGGCAATGGATTCATTATTAACACGGGTGCAAGCATGGCAAGAGAAGATTGCCGCTGGGGATGAAGCATTATCAATTGAGTAGCCATTAAACTGCAGTCTAATCTATTTGATCGTTCTTACGCTAGAGAGTGTGGGAACGATCAATTAGTCCCGCCCCAATTCCCGCATTGCATTGACGATCTGCATCGTTTCAATACTGACGGTCGTCACCCGTGCAATTAACTCAATTACTGTTTCTTTATAATCGGCAAAGCGGTAGGTATTAAACCGAGCGCGGATCGTCGGGTCTTTCGGCGTTTTTTCTTTGTATTGGTCGAGTATCCATTCAATCGCACAGCGGTTGCCGAGTTGATATGTCCAGGCAATAGCGGGAATATCACACAGCGTGGTTTCGCTATCAATCCGAATGCTGCCATTATTCACATCAGCGCGTAATACCACTTTGGGATTGACGCCGGCAGCGCGGGCGCGGTCGTCGGGCGTGTCAATGCGGGTGAATGGAAATGGCGCGGTCTGTTCATAATTGAGATGCAAATCAAGTAATGCCGCGCCCCAATCAACCCAGCGCCAAAACTCCGAATAGAATGGAATGCGCGGGAAGTCACGTTTCAAATTAAGCGCGTATTTGTCACGGTAAATTGGATCGTGTAAAACGGCGTAGCAATAATGAAAAATGGCGGGTTTATCAAGGGCGCGGGCGGTGCGGGTTAATTCAGTTTGATAACGGGTGGTGAATTGTTCTAGCGCCCAATCGGTGATGTTGTCGGAGCGAGTGCCGGATTCATCAAAGTAATAAAATGGTAATTGTTGGTAAGTATCTACTGATGATCCAAAATGTAAATCGGCAATTTCTTTCACCGCCAACACTACATAATTTGTGCGGGCACCAATGTTACTAAAACAAATAGTCTTATTTGATTTTTGTGGAGGAAAAATAGCATTGTTTGATCCACTTTCGTCAATAAATAAATTGGAGTTGTACAAATATAAAGACGAGTAAGGGCGATAAGCTGCTTTTAGAATAAGATTCTCGTTAAATGGCTCTTTCAGATTCTTGGCAAAACGACGCTTTAAGTTTCTTGACCATTTAATGGATAAAGAAAATTCCCGTTCTTTTTCTTGTGATTCGTATTCACTTATT